>DATKZY010000126.1:0-20321 GCA_035527715.1 Planctomycetota bacterium
CACGGAAGCCTACAAACTGGTGGGGCATCTGACCGGCCAACGTTAGGAATCCGCGTGCAGGTTTGCACGCCCTGCCGCTGACCCTTCCCACGCGTCACGCCTCACGCCTCCGGCAAATGCCAAGGCGCTCGCATGGGCACATCAACGAGGCGATTGGCCTCGTCGTCGCCGATGGCCTGCTGCTTGACGGGGTCCCAGCGGATCTTGCGGCCCAGGCGGATGGCGATGTTGCCGAGCTGGAAGAGGGTGTTGGCACGGTGCGAGCTGTCGGCGCCGCCGCCCGAGGGCTTGCGCGTCTTCTCGGCCTGCTCGAAGCTGATCAGCGGCTTGGTGTCGGGCAGGGAGTCAGTGCCGTCCATCAGGCCGGCCGGCTCGCACTGGCCGCTGCGCCAGACCTTGCCGTTCGGGCCTTCGAGGAAGGGGGCAGGCTCGGGGGCGGGTCCCCACTCGCCGCCCTCGATGAGGATGGCCACGTCGTCCGCGTAGCGGATGGTGACGCTGTGCCAGGGGCCGCAGGCGTCGGGGTGGGCGGGCCAGGGGGCCACGGCCTCGACCTCGCAGGGGCCGGTGTCGTCCTTGTCGAGCATGTACTGGATGGGGTCGAGGTGGTGCTGGCCCTGGTCGGCGAGGCCGCCGCCGTCGTAGTCCCAGTAGCAGCGGAACATGAAGTGGACGCGGTGCGGATGATAGGGCTTGTAGGGCGCGGGGCCGAGCCAGAGATTGTAGTCGAGCTGCGGCGGGACGGGTTGGGGCGGAAGGTGGTGGAGGCCCGTGAACCATTTGATGTTCCAGTTGTAGCCCTGGGCGCGGCCGGCTCGGACGAGGAGGGGTTTGCCCAGGCGTCCGCTCTGGATGAGCTTGCGGAGTCGGCCCATGCCGAAGCGGCCGTAGGTGCCGATCTGGAACACGCGGCCGTAGCGGCGGATGGCGTCGGCGACGGCCTGGCCCTCGCGGATGAACTTGGTCATCGGCTTCTCGCAGAGCACATCCTTGCCGGCCTGTGCGGCGTGGATGGAAACGAGGGCGTGCCAGTGGGGCGGGGTGGCGATGCAGACCTCGTCAATGGCCTGGACTTCGAGGAGCTGTCGGAAGTCGGCGTAGGGGGTGCAGCCGGAGCCGACGCGTTTGGCGGCAGCCTCGACGTGGGACTTGTCCACGTCGCACACGGCGATGACACGGCGGTCGCGTGGGCCAAGGAATGCCTGGCCGCGGCCGCCAGTGCCGACGACGCCGCGGGCCAGGGTGTCGCTGGGGGCTTTCTGGCCGGGGCCGCCGAGGGCGGAGCGGCCGATGATGGCAAAGAAGGGGGCCGCGGTGGCGCCCTTGAGGAGGTCGCGGCGGGCAAAGGCTCCTCGCAGCATTACAGGTCTCCTCGGTCAGGACGCGTGACGCGTGACGCGTGATAGGAGAAGACCCACCGGGCCTGTCCCTCTTCTCACGCGTCACGCATCACGCATCACGTCTCAGAGGCTCTTCTTCTCGGGCAATTCCTTGATCTTGATGTTTCGGTACCAGACGGCCTTGCCGTGGTCCTGGAAGCCGATGTGGCCCTTGCGCGGCATGTCCTTGTAGGCGGTCTTGAACTTGTTTCCCGAGCCGTCGGGGTTCTTTCGCGCCTCGGTCCACTGATCGAGGTCCATGTCGATCACTTTTTCGCCGTTGAGGACGATCTCGATCTTGTTGTCGTTGCAGGTGATGGCGACGTGGTTCCACTCGCCGGGCTTCTTCTCGGCGTTCTTCGAGGGGGCGAGGCAGTCGTAGACCGAGCAGCAGTCGTTCTTGCCCGGCTTCTCTCGGGTGTGAGAGTCGAGGACCTGGATCTCGATGCCGGTCTGCACGGGGTCGCCGGTCTTGGCGGTGCGGATGAAGATGCCGCTGTTGCAGCCGGGGCTGACCTTGAAGTCGAGGTCGAGGACGAAGTTGCCGAACTGCTCCTTCGTCCAGATATAGCCGCAGCCCTTCTGCCAGGCGAGGCAGCCCTCGTCGTCCACGGTCCAGCCGCCCTGGGCCTTCTGGGTCCAGGCGTCGAGGCCCTTGCCGTCGAAGAGCACCGTCACGCCTTCCTCGGCCTTGGCCTCCTCGCCGGCGAGGGCGAGGGACGCGGCCAGGCACAAGCCGCACACGAGGACACCTGCTTTCCGCCAACCATTCACCGCATTCTCCTTTCCAAACCAAAGAGGCAGACAAGGCCGCCTGAAGGCGGGACTCCGAACGCAGATTCCGCGTGCAGGTGTGCACGCCCTACCATTCTACTCTACGAACGGGGTCACTTTCCATTCGGGTCGCCGACGAGGCCGACGAGGCGCTCGCCGTTGGGGCCGCGGAAGCGGAGGCACACGCTCCACTCGCCGCCGCCCTGGGTGACCTTGACGAGCAGGTCGTTCCAGCCCTCGTTGAGGGTGACCTTCGCCTTGTCGCTGCCCGGGGAGCAGGGGCGGGTGGCGTTGTTGGCGTGGACGACTTTGCCGTTGAGCCAGACCTTGATCCCGTCGTCGCTGCCGGCCTCGATGCGGGCCTCCTGCTTCGCGGGCGACTGGACTCGGGTGCGGAGGTAGACGACGGCGTTCTGGCCTGCGATGCCGGGGGTCTTGTCGAACTCGATGAGCCAGGGGCGCCCCTTGTCGGTGCCGATGGGCATGGCGGCCCATTTCGCCGTGGTGTCGCCAGGCTTCTCGGGCGGGAAGGCGAAGTCGAAGAGGCCGGGACCGTCCTTGTCGCCCTGCCGGTAAGGGCCGGAGACGAGCCAGGAGGTGATGTAGTCCTCGAAGCGGTCCAGGAGGGCGATGGCCTCGCTGGCCTCCTTCTTCACCTGGTCGTTGTCGGACAGCTCGGCGAGGTTCTTGAGGACCTCTCTGGCCTTGGCCTGGTAGGAGCCGCTGACGGCTCGTGCGACGCGGACGGCGGCAATCTCGGCCTCGGCCTTGAGGGCGGGGTCGGTGAGGTACTTCAGGGCGAGGTCGAGGACGCCGAGGTTGGCCACGTTGGCCATGGCGCCGAGCACCATCTTCTTGTCCTCGGGGCGCGGGGCGGCGGCCATGGCGGACTCGAAGATCTTCTGCATCTCGTCGGGCGCGAGGCCGCCGGTCTTGGAGGCGACGTCCACGGCGCCGCGGATGGCCAGCACGCGGCGCGCGAGCGGGGCATCGCTCTTCGCAATGTCGAGCAGGTCCCGCGCCACCGAGGGGTCGGCCCAGTTGGGCAGGGCGCGGAAGGCGGCCTCCTGGACCTCGGGGGCCGGGTCCTTCATGGCGGCGCGGACGGCGGCGAGGGCCTTCGCGCCGCCGAGGTTGGCGGCGATGCGGAGGAGCGAGACGCGGGCCGGCACGCCGGCGCCCGGGAGTGCGGCGAGGACGGCCTCGGTGCGCTGATCCTCGGTGTCCATGCGGCGGGCGATCGAGGTGATGGTGCGCTCGGCGGCGGCACGCTCGCCGTCGTCCTTGGCGCCGACGAGGAGCTTGACGATCGCGGGGAGTGCCGAGGCGTCGGCCACGTCGGCCAGGGCCTTGAATGCCTCGGTGCGGACGGCGGCGTCGGCATCCGTCGCGGCCTTCAGGAGGGCGGGGGCGACGGAGGGCGTGCGGCGCGCGGCGAGGCAGCCGATGAGCTGCACCTTGCCGGCGGGGGGAGCGGTGTCGAAGGCCTTGATGAGGGCGGCGGTCACCGCGTCGCCGGGGATCTGGTTGACGGCGAGGCGGGCGGCCTCGAGCTCGCGGTCGGCCTTCGACACGAGTGCGGCGATGAGTGCGGGGGCGGCGGCCTCGTTGCCGAGGGCGGCCATTCCCTCGTAGGCGGCGATGCGGACCGATTCGTCGGCGTCGGCGGCCGCGGCCAGGAAGGCGGGGAGGGCCTCCTTGTCGCCGCCGAGGGCGAGGGCCTGGAGCAGGACGACCTTGAGCGCGGGTTCGGCGGTCTTCATCTTGGCGACGATGGCGGCCGAGACCTCGCGGCCCGG
This sequence comes from Planctomycetota bacterium, assembly GCA_035527715.1. GTDB lineage: Bacteria > Planctomycetota > PUPC01 > DSUN01 > DSUN01 > DSUN01. The sequence continues at coordinate 3,953 of DATKZY010000126.1, forward strand.
GAGCTGGCCGAGAGCGTAGAGGGCGGCGCCGCGCAACTTCTCATCCTTGTCGGCCATCGTGGCGAAGATGGCGTCCAGTTCCGCCGTGCCGCCGGCGCGGCCGAGTCCGATGACGGCGGCGCAGCGCACGTGGCCCGGGGCTTCGAGCAGCTTGCGGTAGATGGGCAAGGCGGCCGCCTTGTCGCCCTTGGCGACCAGCTTCTCGGCCAGGCGGAGATAGGAGTCGGTGGCCGTGACCTTGGCGTGGTCGGAGCCTTTGGCCATCGCGGCGGCGATGGGATCGGCGGCGGCCTTGTCGCCGATCTTGGCGAGGGCGAGGACGGCGGCGGAGCGGACATCGTCGTCGCCGTCGGCGGCGAGCTTCAGCAGCGTCTTGAGGGCGGCGGCGTCGCCGCGGTCGCCGAGGGCGTTGATGAGGCCGACCCGCCACTGTGCGTCCGTGGCCCCATCGAGGGCTGCGAGGAGCTTCGCCGTCGCCTCGGGGGTGGGGCTCTTCTGGAGGGCGCGGCGGGCGCTCTCGCGCACCAGCTCATCCTTGTCGGCCAGGAGCGCGGCCATGCACTCCACCGATTCGGCCTTGCCGATGTGCTGAAGCTGCTTGAGGAACCAGACGCGGGGCCACTTCGGGAGCTCGGGCTTGGCGAGGCGGGCGACCATGGCCTTGCACACGGCGAGGCGGCGGGCCTCGGCGCCGGGCGCGCCGGCGCTCCAGCAGAGGTTCTGAAACGCCTGCTCGGGCCCCTGGCGGTCGCCCATATTGTCGCTGCTCATCTTGGGCAGCCACGCGTCGAGCACCTGGCTGTAGGCCGCATCGAGATTCTCGGGCGGGTTCGGCCCCTCGAGCTGCTTGACCAGCTCATCCACATTTGCTTCGCCTGCAAAGGCGGCGGCCACCATCGCAAGTGCCAAACACAACGGCGTGAACGCCCTCATTTCGGTCTCCTCTCTTTTCCCAGGGAATCCGTAATGCGTAATCCGTAATCCGTGACCAGAAGAGAAGCGGAAGCCAACTGGTTCCTCTTTTCCAGTTACGGATTACGGGTCTATGACAATCTCCACGGCTCCCGATACGGGTAGTGGAGCATGCGATTCGCCTCGTCGTCAGCGACGAATTCCTCCTTCACGGGGTCCCAGGCGAGCTTGCGGCCGAGCAGGTAGGCGACGTTGCCCAGGTTGCACAGGCTGGTGGCCCGATGGCCAATCGCGACGTCCATGATGGGCCGCCGCCGCGTGCGGACGCACTCCAGGAAGTTGCCCATGTGGTCGGTGCTGCGGTAGAGGGCGATTTCGCCCGGCTTGGCCTCGAACTTCGCTTTCGGCTCGGTGTCGAAGTTGTCCCAGGACGAGAGCGTGTCCTTGTCGCCAACGTAGAAGGCGCCGTATTGCCCGCCCTTGGGCTCGCCGGGCTGGTCCCAGTGAAGGGTCCAGTCGGGGTTCTTGAACTCGTAGGTGACGCTCATGCGGACGGGGTTGTCGAACAGGCCGTCGGGGCGGTCGCCCGTGGCCTCGATGGAGACGGGGCCGGTGTGGTCCACGTTCATCGCCCACGACACGATGCCGAAGATGTGGGCGCCGCGGTCGCGGATGTTGCCGCCGCCGCTGCACATGAGCCAGCGGAAGTTGCCGTGCGTTCGCGCCGGGTGATAGGGCATCCAGGGGAGCGGCCCGAGCCAGGCATCGTAGTCCAGCCCCTTCGGCACGGGCGGCGGCGGGGCCGGCGGATGGGTGGGGTTCGGGTAGTGCCAGCAGCGCACCTCGCGCACCGTGCCGCAGTAGCCGTTGCGGATGTACTGGGCCACGTAGCGGCCGGCCATCGAGCGCCACTGGGTGCCCAACTGCACCACGCGGTCGTAGCGGCGTGCCGCGGCCACCACCGCCTGCCCCTCGCGAATCGTCACCGACAGCGGCTTCTCGCAATACACGTCCTTCCCCGCGCGGCAGGCGTGGATCGTGTGGAGCGGGTGCCAGTGGTCGGGCGAGGCGATGACCACGGCGTCAATGTCCTTCTGGTCGAGCAGGTCGCGGAAGTCGTGGAACTTCTTCGCCGTGCCGCCCGTGCGGCTGTAGGCGTTGTCGCAGCGGGCCTGGTCAATGTCGCACACGGCCACGGGCGTCGCAACGGGGGTGTTGACGATATAGCCGAGGAGGCCGCCGCCTCGTCCGCCGACGCCGATGTGGCCGACGGCAATACGGTCGCTGGCGGGCGCCTTCCCCTCGGCCCCCAGCGCGCCGCTGGTCAGGAAGTAGGGCGCGGCCAGCGTGGCCGCGAGTACTTGACGGCGGGGCATTCCCTCGTTCATCGGTCTTCCCTCGGCTTGATTCCGTCCCGCGTGCCGCATCACCGTATCAGAAGAGCATGGCCGCGGCTGCCGGGAGTGGCCTACCTATGAGCAGTCAGAGCTTGTACCAGTAATACCGGTAGCCGATCGTGCCCTGACCAAAGGCGTCAAGGTCACAGCCACACGATATTACCCTTGCCGTTCCACTGAGTCCAGCGCAGCAGAAGTGGCTTGCAAGCAAGGCAAGGTCCACCTCCCGCGGAACCTGACACTCAGGCACGGGTTCCGAAAAAACGGCGCCGCCGAACTGCCGAGACCGGAAATGGACTCCAGCAAACTGCGGCGGAGGCGACATGCTTTCGGGGAGGCAAACGCACTTGCGGGGCAGCGAAGTTTGGGCGAAGGGGCCTGGATCCTCAGTCTGCCAGGTGTAAGCGTACTGCTGGCTTGGGCCGGTGGGGATAGCCGCCACCGAGCACCGAGTCACTCTTGCAGTTTGCCCAGTGGGGCGCGCTCCAATGAAGCTTCCCAACTCTCCCAAGTCAAATTGCTCGAGGAATTCCAGTCTGGGTGCATCGAGAACGAGAGTCCCACCCATGGCGTCAGAATCCGTCTGGTGCCATATCACCTGCGCTCCTCGGAACCTGGGACCACTCACTGATGCGGACATGGTCTCATCCTCCTTTGGCACATCGGACTACGTTCAGCGGCGCATAATGGGCATCAAATCAACAGAGCAAAGCTGAGCACCGGGCAGACGGCAGATGATGCCTTGGAGGTCCTCAGCCGTGACGGAGCCGGGTGAAAGGAACTCGATGCCAAGAAGCTCTCCTGTTTGCACAATATCCGCGAGCACACCGGGGCGGATTTCCTCGGTGCGGCAGCTCTGCTGCGGCCGCCCGTCGCCTAGATGCAGGTAGGCAGCAAACGGCTTGCCTTTGCGATACGTGACCTCCAAGGATGGGTGCTTCACAAGATTCCGCGTGCAAGTATGCACGCCCTACCATTCTCTGAAATCGGCAATCGGCAATCGCAAATCGGCAATCAGAGGAGCGCCCACGGCTCGCGATAGGGGCTGTGGAGCATGCGGTTCGCCTCGTCGTCGCCTGGGAACTCCTCCTTGACGGGGTCGTAGCGGAGCTTGCGGCCGATGCGATAGGCGAGGTTGCCCAAGACGCACAGGCTGGTGATGCGGTGGCCGATCGCGACATCCACGATGCAGCGCCGCCGGGTCTTCACACAGTCGAAGAAGTTCGCGAGGTGGTCGTTGCTCTTGTACAGCTCGACCTGGTTCGCCCCCGGCTCGAAGAAGACCTTTTTGTCGCCCCGCACGCCGTCGCAGTGGCCGACGACCAGCCGGTCCTTGTCGCCGATGAAGACGACGCCGTAGGGGAATGGCCGCGCCTCGCCGGCGAAGCCCTGCGGCTCGCCCGGCTGGTCCCAGTGCAGGGTCCAGTCGGGGTCCTTGAACTCGTAGACGACGCTCATCGTGGTGGGAATGTCGTAGAGGCCGTCGGGGATGTCGCCCGTGGCCTCGATGGAGACGGGGCCGGTGGCGTCCACGTTCATCGCCCAGCACACGATGCCGAAGATGTGCGCGCCGCGGTCGCGGATGTTGCCGCCGCCGCTGCACATGAGCCAGCGGAAGCTGCCGTGGGTGTGCGCGGGATGATAGGGGAAGTACGCGAGCGGCCCGAGCCAGAAATCGTAGTCGAGCTGCGGCGGCACGGGCTCGGGCGGCGCCGGCGGGCGGCTGGGGTTCGGATAGTGCCAGCAGCGGACCTCGCGGACGTTGCCGCAGTAGCCGTTGCGGACGTATTGGGCCGAGTAGCGGCCGGCGAGCTGCGAGCGCCCCTGGCTGCCCATCTGCACGACGCGATGGTAGCGGCGCGCCGCGGCCACCATCGCCTGGCCCTCGCGAACCGTCACGCACATCGGCTTCTGTACGTAGGCGTCCTTCCCCGCGCAGCAGGCATGGATAGTGTGGAGTGCGTGCCAGTGGTCGGGCGAAGCGATGACGACCGCATCAATGTCCTGCCGCTCCAGGAGTTGGCGGAAGTCGTGGTATGGCTTCGCCTTGCCGCCCGTCGTTGATTCGGCGCGGGAGAGGCGCTCCTTGTCCACGTCGCACACGGCGACGGACGTGGCGGCGCGGTTGTTCATCGTGCCGCGAAGCTGTCCGCTGCCCATGCCGCCGACGCCGATGTGGCCGACGGCGAGGCGGTCGCTCGCCGCCTCCTTCTCCGGCCCGCCGAGGGCCTGGCTGGTCAGCATGTAGGGCGCAACGGCCCCTGTGCCAAGGATACCCAAGAAGCCCCGGCGCGAGACACGGTCTTGCATGGTACACCCCCGCTCCACGTCGCGTGTATGGAAAGATGACGCCATGGATTATGGCGCTTGTGGGCCATCGAGTCAAGCTGGCCGCGGCGGGGCGGGCGCGTCGAACGCCGTGTCGGGCTCGAACGGGAAGGCGGGCCGCTGGCGGCGGACGTAGGCAAGGCGCTCGATCCGCATGTCGCCCGAGCCGGGCGTGAGGAGCATGATGTACCGCGGCGCGATGCGCGTCAAGCAGGGGAAGAGGTAGCCCTCCTTCACGACCACGAGCTTGTACTTCAGCGGGGCGATGCTGCACACCTCGAAGTGGCTGGGGTCGGTGAACGCCGTCGGTCCCTCGGCGAGCACCGCCTCGACGCCGCCGGTGCGCACGACGGCCCATCGGTGGCTGGGCACCAGGCGCACCACCTGGGCGTCGGCCTCGAGCGGCGGGCCGAACCGCGTTTCAGCCGTCGCGCCGATCGAGAGGCGCAGCGCCCTCCCCTCCCCCGCCTCGAAGCACTTCGCGACCGCGGGCCGGTCGCTGATGCCGGCGACGATGGCGCGGGCGACCTTGCGCTCGACGAGGTGGCGCAGCACGAGCGGCAGGTCGCCCGGCGCGCTGGCCGTGACGTTGTCGCCGCTGTCGGTGAGGAACACCGTCGGCTCCTTCGCGGCCAACGCCCGCGTCACGCCCTCCTCGAGGTCAGCCGTCTCGCAGCCGAAGGCGAAGTCGTGCCGGGCCTCCCAGACCTTGCGGGCGAGGTGGATGGCAGCGGCGCGGGCCGCGGCGCGCGAGCCGTCGGCCGTGATCATCACGGCCATTCCCGTGTCGGGCGAATCGGTCCAGGCGCAGCCGACGAACAGCGTCGCGGCCAGGATTCGCTCGCCGTGGCCCGCGATGCCCTCGCGCTCGATCCGCCGCGCCTCCGCGACGAGTGAGCCGAAGGGCTCCGCCGTCGTCATCGCCTTCTCGCCGGGCAGGATGATCGGGATGGGCAGGACGCACGACACGGGCCGCACCGTGCCGCGCAGCGTGTCGAGCAGGATGCGGCCGGCCAGTTCGGCCGTCTCGGCGCCGTCGGTGTGCGGCGCGGTCTTCAGCCCCACCAGGATATCGCCGAACTCGGCGATTCGCGCGGGGATGTTGCCGTGCAGATCGAACGTGCAGGCGATGGGCACCCTTGGCCCGACGATCGCTCGGGCCTCGCCCACGAGCACGGCCTCGGCCGGGCCGATCCCCTCGGCATACATCGCCCCGTGGAGCCGCAGGAACACCGCGTCCACGGGCAGCGCGGCGCGGAGCGAATCGAGCACGCGGTTCATCGCCGCGCGGCAGGCCTGGCCGTCGAGCGTCCCGCCGCCCATCGGCCGCGCCGAGACGCCGGGCACCACCTCGATGCCCGCCCCCTCCCACACCGGCAGCGGCCGGCTGCTCGCCTCCGTGAACCGAAACCCCGTCGTCTTCACGGGATGAAACGTGTTCGTCTCATGCGCAAACGCCGCGACGAGAACTCGCTTCATCGAACCCATAGCGAACTCCTCCAGCGCCCAGGGACATGCTTCGGCTTGAGGCGTCTTCGCCAGCGAACCCTCGCTCTGCGGGCCTACGCCTCCGAACCCGGCTCTCTCTGCCGCGGCTTAATGCCATCCGCGTCTACGTCGAACTCTGCGCCGCACTTCCCGCACTCCCCGGTCGTACCGATCATTTCCTTGGTCGCTCTGCCAAAGGTCGCGCCGCACTGCGGACACTTCACTATCACGCTTGTCGGCCGCGCGCACGACTTGCACAAGTTGGGTTCGTTGAGGCAACGGTTGAACAACCCCAGTTTGGCTCCGCAACTTCGGCACTCGCTGCCCCGTTTCACTGATTGCCGGTGGGTCACGATTCGATAGAGCACGAACGCGCCGAGGCATGCTGCCATGCAGCATCCAACCGCATATGCAGGGTTCTTCCTTTCCACCTCGTCTGTGACGAACTGGGTCACCACGAAGCCTGCCCAGATCACTGAGATGAGCGCCCACACAAAGTCCAGCTTCCCCCTTCGCAAGGCCGAATCAACAAGGATGGCAGCGCCCAGTAGCAGGAGAGGAAGCATGCCGAGCCATGGCACTTTCATGAGTGCACCTCCAAGAGTGGGGCGGAGCCTTGGGGAACCAGTCCCGGATATACTCGGCTTGATCCTTCATGCAGCACAACCCCCTCGGCCAGGGCGCGGTGGATCAGACTGGTCGGCAGGTGCTGGTATTCGGCAACCTCATCCGGGCGATAGACGACGATGTCCTTGCCGCATGGGTAATCTCTCAGAAGGGAGTACATCGGCGCGCTGCGCTTCGGCTTGGCGAGGTCGGTGCGCAGGATCACGAGCAGGTCCACGTCGCTCGCCTCGGTCGCATCGCCCCGCGCATAGCTCCCGAAGAGGACAATCTTCTCTGGACGGAAGCGCTCCCTGATGCGGTCAGCCATTTCGCGGATCGTGTGGCGGCTGATCATCGTCCGACCCTCTTCTTCATCGCGTCTCTGGGAAGACACCAACAGGCCAACCGTTCATAGTATAGCACGCTTCGCCGTGTGTGCCAACGCGGTGCGGCCGGCCCTCGGCCTCATCGTGCGTCCCTCGGGGCCGCGGCGGGGCCGTAGCGGGTGAGGTCGAGGATGGCCGCGATGTCGTCGGGGCCGGGGGCGTCGCCGTCCTTGCCCTTCTTCGCCCACTCGGGCTTGAGCTGCCAGGTCTTCTGGTCCACGAAGAGGTCCGCGGCGGCGACGGTCTCGGAGTGCTTCTCGAAGCCCTTGGCCCGCATGTCGTCGAGGGTGAGCTTGTCACGTTTGGCTGCATACTCGCCGAAGTCGTAGCGGGGCGCGGCGTCGTAGAAATTGAAGTCCATCAGGGCCAGGTGCGGCTTGTCGCCCTCCGTGACCAGGGGGCTCCTCTTCTCGTAGAAGGCGAGGATGGGCTTGCCGCCGGAGAGCACGATGTTGTTCCAGAGGCGGTTGTGCCAGATGCCGCCGGCCCAGGCGCCGGCGAGGGTGTCGGCGCGGACGAGGTTGTCGTGGACCTCGCAGCCGTCGCAGGCGGAGTGGAGGCTGATCTGGCCGTCCACCACGTTGTCGTGGAGGAAGTAGCGGGCGATCTTGCCCTGGTTGTTGCCGTAGAACTGCACGCGGTTGCCGGTGAGGAGGTTGCGGCGATAGGTGTTCTCGATGCCCGAGTCCTTGTCGAAGATGCCGGCGATGTTCGAGTGGATGTAGTTGTCCTCGATGACCATCTTGGTGGTGCGATAGAGCTTGATGCCGGCGCTGTTCTGGCTGCGGCCGGTCACGCCCTCGATGATGCAGTGGTGGACTCGGCACTCGCTGGCGCCCTCGAGGCGGAGGCCGTCGTGGTTGTCCGAGGTGTCCACGTGGATGCCCTTGATGTGGCAGTAGGCCACCTCGACGCCCGTGCCGCCGATTCGCCCGGCGGCGGGCGGCCCCGTCTCGATGGTGAAGCCCTGGTAGGTGACGAACTGCCCGCCGGCGAGCATCGGCTGTCCGCCGCCCGAGTGGATGAGGCGCACGGCCTCGCCGGGCTGGGCGCGGAGGGTGATGCGTTTCTCGGCCGTGCCCGGCCGCGCGGCTCGCAGGTAGCCGAGCCAGTAGTACTTGCCCTCGAGGGTCTTCAGCGCGTAGTCGCCCGCGCGGAAGGTCAGCGTGTCGCCGGGCTGAAGTGCCTCGATGGCCTTGCTCTTGAGCTTCTCGCTCGTCGGGTCGGGCAGGTCGGCGATGCCGAACGGCTCGGAGGCCGTGCCCGCGCCCGACCCGGGCTTGTTGGCGACGAAGTACTCCGCCGCGCCGGCCGGCAGGGCAAGAGCGAGGCAGATCAGCGCGAGGGCGGAAGCACTGGCCCATTCCCGCATCGCTGCCACTCCTTCTACGACGCAGGCTCCCCTACTCCGGCTTGATCGCGGCGCGGAGGCCGGGGAGCTGCGAGCCGTCGGGCCTGCGGAGGCGGGCGGCGGCGCCCCAATCGCCGGTGCCGTTCCACACCTTCACGAGCACCGCGTTCCAGCCCTTCTTGAGGGCGACCTCGACCTTGTCCTTCCCCACCTCGAAGCTGCGGGGCTGCGGGGCGTTGAGGGCGAGGGCGCCGTTGAGCCACACCTTCGCCCCGTCGTCGCTGCCGAACTCGAGCCGCGCCTTCTGGTCCTCGGGCGACCAGACGTTCGTGCGAAGGTAGGCCGCCGCGTTCAGCTTCCCCGCGTACTTCTTGTCCAAGTCCATGTGGAAGGGGAGGAACTGCTTCTCGCCGCCGCCGGGCGGCATGACCTCCCAGGCAACCTTGTCGCGGGGCACAGAGGCCCCGCCCACAAGCGCCTCCTCGGGCGGGAAAACGACATCGTGCAGGCCCGCTCCGTCCTTGCCGCTCTTGGTGTAGGGGCCGGCGACCTCCCAGGCGGTGACGTAGTCCTCGAACTTGTCGAGCAGGTTCAGGGCGTCCTGGGCCTGCTTCTTCACGTCGTCGGTGGGCGCGGCGTCGAGCAGCTTCTCGAGCGCGGCCTTGGCCGCGTCGGGCTGCGAGCCGATAAGGGAGCTGGCGACCTTGACCGCGGCCACTGCGGCTTCGGCCTTGAGCGCCTCGTCGGCCAGGAACGGCTCGACCAGCTTGAGGGCCTCGGGGCTGGGCACATTGCCCATCGCGCCGAGAATCTCCTTCTTCTCCTCGGGGCGGCGAGCCGCCTTCATCGCGTCGGCGAGGAGCTTGAGCTTGTCGCCCGTCGAGCGCTCGCCGGGCAGGCCGAGCACGCGCAGGCAACCGCGAAGCGCCAGCACGTGATGCGCCAGGTTGTCGGTGCCCTTCGCCACGTCGAGCAGGTCGGCGGCCACGCTGGCGTCGGGCCAGTCGGCCAGGGCGCGGATCGCCGCGTCCTTCACGTCGGCGTTGGCGTCCTTGAGCGCGGCCCGCACCGCCTCGAGTGCCTTCGTGCCGCCGAGCTTTCCGAGCGCGCGCAGCAGGGCGCCGCGGGCCGGCCCCTCGGCCTTCGGCAGCGCCGCGAGGATGGGCGCGGTGCGCCGCGTTTCGTCCTCGACGCGGGCGCACACGGAACTCAGGGCCTTCTCCGCCGCCGCGCGGTCCTTGTCGTCGGCCTTCACAAGCAGCACGACCAGGCCGGCCAGGGCATCATCGCCGGCGTAGGCGCCGAGGGCCTTGAGGGCCTCGGAGCGCACCGCGGCGTCCTTGTCCTCGGCGGCCTTGAGGAGAGCGGGCACCGCGAGGTCATCTTTGCGTGCGGCAAGGGAGCGAACAAGCTCGGCGCGGGCCGGGGCCTCCGCCCGCTCCATCTCGCGCACCACACTGACCGTGGCGGCCGGGTCAGGGATGCGGGCGATGGCGTTGCGGACCGCGTCCTGTTCCTTACCCTGGGCCTTGCCGAGCCTGCCGACGAGGGCAGGCACGACGCTGGCGTCGCCGATCTTCGAGATGCCCTCATAGGCGGCGATGCGGACGCTCTCATCGGCATCGGACACCGATGCGGCGAGGACGGGGAGCATCGCCCTTTCGCCCTTGGCGGCCAGGAGCTTGAGGAGGACGACCTTCAGCTCAGGCGCCGCCGTCTTCATCTTCTCGGTCACGGCGCTCGTCACAGCCTCGGCCGGCATCATCTCGAGGGCCATCGTCGCCGCCGCGCGAATCGCCACGTCCTTGTCCGCCAGTGACTCGAAGATGACCGACATCTCGGCGGCCCCGCCGGCCCGCCCGACGCCGATCAGCGCGCCGCATTTCACGTAGTCCTCGGCCTCGAGGAGGTTCTGGTAGAGCTTCAGGGCGCCCGCCTTGTCGTTCTGCTCGACCAGGCGGTCGGCCAGGAGGAGATAGCTCACGATGGCGATGCGCCAGACGCGGGGCGGCGCGCCCTTGCTGGCGCCGGCGATGAGGCCGGCGGCGGTCTTGTCGCCGATGCGGGCCAGGGCCTCGACCGCGGCGAGCTTCACGGTCTGGTCGTCGTCGCCGACGAGCTTGATCAGGGCGGGCACGGCCGCCTTGTCGCGCCGCTCGCCGAGGGCGTTGATGAGGCCCACGCGCCACTCGGAGCCTTCGGCGCTCGCGAGGGCCTTGCGCAAGGCGTCCACGGCCTTCGGGCTCGGGTTCTTGACCAGCGCGCGGCGCGCGTGCTCGCGCACCGAGGGCAGTTCCGTCTCCTTCGCGTCCAGCAGCTTCGCCAGCGGGGCCACCGCGTCCTCGGTGCCGATGCGCTCGAGGCCCCCGAGGATGGCGATCGTGCCGAGCTTAGGCAGCTCGGGCTTGAGGCGCGCAAGCATGGCCTTCGCCGCAACGGCGCGTTCGGCCTCGGCGCCCGGCCGGCTGGCCCGCCAGCAGATGCGCTCGTATGCGCGGTTCGCCTCCCCGCGCTCCTCGAGGTTGTCGCCCGTCAGTTTCGGCAGCAGCGCGTCGAGCGCCTTGGCGTGCGCCGCCTCCCATTCGGCGGCCGACCGCTTCACCCCCTCGCCCTGGCCCTGCAACTCCTTCAGCAGCGGGTCCTCGCCCGCCTCGCCCGCCACCACGCCGGCAGCCATCGCCCAACCGAGGGCAACGGTGAGAACCATCGAGATTCGCATCTATCGCTCCTTCGCTGAATCTTCCGCGTGCAGGGATGCACGCCCTACGGCTTGTACCTGTCCCGCGCAACCGCGGGGACCTCAATGACGAGCGTCAGTCCACCCAGCTTCACCTCATGAATGACCTCAGGGCCAAACAGGGCCAGGCCACCCTTGTCGAGTTCGGCCGGGGGCTGGTCCTCAGAATCACCCAGGAACCTGTATCGGGCGTGGATTGGGTGCTCTGAGAAGTACAGCTCCCAGTGGCGGCCGTGGTAATGCCTGTCTTGCTCGGCTCTCTCATTCGCCAACGCCACCGTCAGGGGGCCATTGGCGTATTGGGGGAGCAGGATGTCAACCAGGTCCCTGGCCTCGCAGACGAAGTTCGGATCGGTGGCGGCGGAGTGCTTCCAGAAGGGTTCCCCCAAGGCTCTCTCCTGCTTGACCACCTTCCCCCGCGCCTTGAGTCGAGCGGCAAGCTCATCAGTCATGATCTCGGACACGACGAGCTTCACGTCCTGCCGCGAGTTCTCCGCAAGGTGCGCCTCGATCTCCTCGAGCGGGATGAAGAGCACTCTCCGTTTCACGGGCTGCCTCCTGGAACCGCGCCTGGCCCCGCCGCCACGGCGGGCGAGCCTACAGATGCCACGGCGGCCGCATGGGCGGGGCGAGCAGCCGATTCGCCGCCTCGTCGCCCACGATCTCCTCCTTCGCGGGGTCCCAGGCGAGCTTGCGGCCCACGCGGAACGCGATGTTGCCCAGGATGCACAGGCTCGTCACCCGATGCCCGATCGCCACGTCCATCACGGGCTTCTCGCGCGAGCGGACGCACTTGAGGAAATCGCCCATGTGGTCGTTGCTCACGTAGAGCTTCGTCTCGCCCGCCGCAGGCTCGATGTAGACCTCTTTCGGCGACTGGATGCTGCCGTCGCCGCCGTTGACGACCAGCTCGCCCTTGTCGCCGAAGTACTTGAAGCCGAACCCCGCCCCGCCGAAGTTCTCGCCCGGCTGGCACCAGAACAGGTTCCAGTCGGGGTTCTTGAACTCGTATCTCACCGTGAAGTTGTTCGGGCAGTCGAACATCCCCTTGGGCGCCGCGCCGCTCAGGCACTCGACGCTCACCGGCCCCGTCGCGTCCACGTTCATGCCCCAGCAGATGTTCGAGAAGATGTGGGCGCCGCGGTCGCGGATCTGCCCGCCGCCGAAGTCGAGGAACCAGCGGAAATTGAAGTGGCACCGCTTCGGATGATACGGCACCCACTTGGCCGGCCCGACCCACATATCCCAATCGAGTCCCGAGGGCACGGGCTGAGGCGCCTCCCAGCCGCTCGCGGGGTTGTTGTAGTGCCAGGTGCGCACCTCCTTGACCTTGCCGATGTGGCCGTTGCGCACGTATTGGGCGGCGTAGCGGCCGGCCGAGGTCGAGCGGGCCTGCGTGCCGATCTGCACCACGCGGCCGAAGCGCCGCGCCGCCCGCACCATCCCCTGCCCCTCGGCGATGGTCTTCATCATCGGCTTCTCGCAAAACACGTCCTTCCCCGCCTCGCAGGCGAGCATCGAGTGCAGGCCGTGCCAGTGGTCGGGCGAGGCCACGACCACGGCATCCACGTCCTTGCGGTCGAGCAGCTCGCGGAAGTCGTTGTAGATGCCCACCTCGCGCTTGCAGCGTTTGGCGGCGCCTTCGGCGCGGCCCTTATCCACGTCGCACACGGCCACGGTCGGCTCGCGGTCGTTGTTGCAGAAGCGGCCCAGGTGGCCGCCGCCCTGTCCGCCGATGCCGATGTGGCCCATGCGAATCTGGTCGCTCGGCGGAGCCGCCAGCACTCGCGACCCCACCACGACCGGCGCGGCCATCCCCGCCCCCAGCCCGGCCAGGAATCCCCGCCTCGTCACCTTAGTGCTCATAGCCATCGCTCTCCTCGAGAGGTCAATCACTTGCGCAAACCGAAACAGGATAAGTTTGCCAGGGCCTCTGCGCTTTGTCAAATCGCCCGGCTGTGGTAGACTGCTGGCCAGTGGTCCGCTGTCAGCGGAAGCGATTGACAAACTGCTGGCGGCGGGCTAGTATCAGAGATGGGCAGATGCCGATGGCTGGCGTGCTTGCCAGCGGCAGCTGCCCAAGGGAGCGCGGCCATGAAGAAGCGGGTGTACATCGAGACGACGATCCCCAGCTTCTATGTCGAAACCCGACGAGAGCCGGATATGGTCGCGCGCCGGGGCTGGACGCGGCAGTGGTGGGACACTCGGAGGCAGCACTATGAGGTCGTCACAAGCCCCGCGGTGATCGAGGAACTGCAATCCGGAACCTATCCGAACAAGGAGGACGCCCTCGCCCTGATGGCTGGCCTCCGTTGGCTGCCAGCGGTCGGCGCCATCGGGCCGATTGTGAGGACGTATATTGCCCGCCACGTCATGCCGGCGGACCCGACGGGAGACGGCCTGCATCTCGCGTTCGCCTCGTACTACCACTGCCATTTCTTGCTCACCTGGAACTGCGAGCATCTGGCAAACGCCAACAAGTTCGAGCACATCCGTCACGTCAACACGGAACTGGGCCTCTTCTGTCCGATCCTGACTACCCCCGTTGAGCTCCTGGGCGATGAGGAGGAGTCAAACAATGAAACGCGATATTCTTATTGACGAGGTCCGGGCGGCGCGCCATGCCATCTCCGCGCGCTTCGGCCACGACCCGGAGGCTCTCGTCGAACACTACCGCCAATTCCAGAAGAAGCATGCGCGCCGTCTCCTGCGCGAGGAGCCTGAGCCGGTCGCGGCCGGCAGCGACAAGGCTGACCAGAAGGCGTGAAGCCATGATCCTGCGGCCATTCCTGTCTCTAACGATGACCGCGCGGTTGTGTGACCTCTCTCATGTCCCGATGAGGTCTAGGCGATGGATGCTATCCTCTTCAGCGCCAAGCCGAGCATGGTTACGATCGACGATGCGATAGGGCATCTCGCTGACCACAAGGAGCTCTATTGGGAGAGGGGGGGCCGAATTGCCAGGGACAATTTTTCTTTCCCCATGCTCGGGTTTATCCACATCAGCGGGGGACAGGTTGAATACAGGGTGACGATCAATGACATCCTTCCGTTCTCCCGCGAGCACTACGAGGGCACTCCATTGGCAGAGCGCGTCAAACCAGAACCTTGGAGAAGGGAGTGGAGAGAGAACCTCAATGGGGTTCGGTCGTATCCATGGATGACAGCTCTCGTCATAGCTCAGATCGATCCTTTCTCATACGATACGTATCGCTTCGAGAAGTACAGCGGGGGGTTGGTCAAGAAGCCACCGCAGAACTACGTTCGCGTTCTGCCTCCAGGCGAATCCAGAGGAACCACCCAGCCACCGCGGTCAGGGAAAGGGATCGCTGAAACGAACCTCGAAGACTTCGTGGTTCAACAACTTGAGGCAATAGAACCCGGGCTGCGTCTTGTAGGGAAGCAGTTGAGCACCCCGGCGGGCCGGCTGGATTTGCTTTGTAGGGACGCGAACAACAATTACGTTGTCGTCGAACTGAAGAAGGCACAGGGAACAGATCGAGTAGTCGGTCAGATTCTCAGGTACATGGGGTGGGTCATGGAGGCGCACCCTACGGACAACGTCCGAGGCATTGTCGTTGTCGGCAGGAAGGACCCAGCACTCTCATACGCCATCAAGGCCGTCGGCAATGTCGAGGCAAGAGAGTTCAAGCTTGTGATCGAGTAGCAGCTGAGCACACCCGTGTGGACTCGGCAATAGATGCCCTTCCCCTGGCCTTCACGGGTTCCTGTCCCCGGAGGGTGGGTGAACATCTTGGCGGGGCTTTGGTGGGCCTGGGTGGGGGAGGTGCCGAGCCACATGTGCTGGTGACGCCAGCTCTTATGGCTCGGCGCTCCGCATACGCCGCGACGCTTCCAAGATGTTCACCCCGTGTGTTGCGCAGTGAGCATCTTGAACACCTTGACCACGCTGGCCCCCTATGCGGGCTCGGCGCGCAGTTCCACCGGAACCGCCGGCGCGTCCCCCGGGGTGTAAGGCAGCCGGCACATCCACCCGGCCCCCTCCCGGTATGGGATGACACCAAGCGCCCACTTGGCCCGCCGCAGGGTCATGAGGGCGAAGCCGGCCTCGCGCGCCTGACGCTCGACCTCGGCGGATGGGAGCGGTCCCATGGAGAGCACCTGCTTGAGCCACTCGGCGGCCTCCTCGCGGGGGGTGGGCTTCGGGAGGGCCGCCATCGCCTCGTCCGCCGTGATCGCCACAGGCTCGGGCTCCCAGACGACGGTCGGGAGGGCCGGGTCGTCGGGGTGCGGCACGATGCGGTAGGCCATGCCCGTGACCCCGCCGGCCAGGTTGCACTTGACGGGCACGAGCAGCATCCGACCTGGCACATCGCGGTCGGGCACCGCGGCCCACACGGCTCGGGCCGCCGAGACGAAGGCCAGGCTGCCCATCGCTCGGTAGATGACCGACGCGCCCGCCCGCTTGGTGAGGTGGGTGATCGCCACGACCGCCACACCCGTCCGCTCGGCCAGGTCCTGGACGGGTGCGAGGGCGCGGCGGATGTCGGCGTTGTTGTAGCTCTCGGCCCCGCCGAGATAGGCGCTCACGGGGTCGAGGATGACCAGCCGGGTGTCGCTCCACTGGCGAATGACCGCCTCGAGGGCCACCAGGTCGCGCGAGAGCGAGAAGGCCTCGGCGCCGTGCCCGTCCTCCCAGTCAACGGCCCTCACGACGCGGACGCGGCTGGGGTCGCCCCCAAGGGCGTCGAGGCGCGGGCGGATGGTGTCGGCCGTATCGTCCTCGGCGCTGAGCAGAACCGTCCTGCCGAGGGGTGCCGAGCCGCCCGAGGCGTCGGGCCACGGGACGCCGCGGCTGATCCGCGCGGCCATGTCGAGCGCCAGCAACGACTTGCCGCGTCCGGGGTCGCCCACGAGCAGCGTCACCTTGCCCAGCGGCACCCGCCCCGGCCACAGCCAGCCCACCCCCCTTGGCGCGACCTGCGAGAGATCGTCCACCCACATCGCCACGTAAGTCCCATCCTGCGACTGCGAGATGATCTGTTCTGGCTCCATGACCTTGCTCCTCAAAGCAACGACCGATGATGCACCCCCTCCCGTACCCCCCTCCCGAAGGTCCCTATACCTTCGGGAGGCTACGTCCCCGCCCCCGGCGCCGCGCCGTCATGAAGGCCCCACCCTCACCCGCCTCGCGGACGAGGCG
>DATKZY010000127.1:0-17303 GCA_035527715.1 Planctomycetota bacterium
GACAAGAGGCAGCCCCTGCATGCGTAGCCGGCTTCCTCTGCCATCGTTACCACATCCGCGTCGGGCTGTCAAACTTCGCTCAACAGGCGCATTTGCGGATGCGAGCGCGGCCACGGCGCGCTATAATGTCAGGGAAACTGACGCGGCCCCGTGGTTGCCAGAGGACGGTGCTGTGCCAGCGATTGACGAAATCCGATGGAGCGTCCGCGAGCGCGAATACCATCTGTCGTCACATGCCGAAGACGAGATGGCGGACGACGGTTTGGAGCGCCCGGACGTGGAGCATGCGATTCTGCACGGCTTTGTCCAGAGGAAGATGACTCGTGATCCGAGAGGCACTCGCTACCGAATTGAGGGGCCAGCCAGGGACGGCCGGCTGATGCACGTCGTATGCCGGTTCCATGAGGTTGGCACCCTGTTGATCATAACCGTTTACGCGAAGAGGTGACTCCCATGAAGTGTGCATTCTGCGATGGCGACACGGCCATTCGGAGGGTGAAGAAGCAGCACTGGCACAAGGGCAAGCTCTACATCGTCGAGAATGTCAAAGCCGAGGTGTGCCAGGAGTGTGGCGAGCGCTACTTCCACGCCCGTACCCTCGACAGCATTGACGCCATGCTCGATGGCCAGCACCAGGTCAAGCAACTCCTCTCCGTCGAGGTCGTCAGCGTATAGCGTCAAGCCGTCGAGGGAATCCAGGCCAATAGCGGGTCGGGCTCAGCGGGCCTCCCCACAGGTCATGCCTCTACGCGCTTGCGGGCTGCCTGCCGAGCTCGCGGCGGACGTCGAGCATGGCGAAGTAGCTGTCGAGCGGCACGCCGGCGAAGATGCAGTTGCTGGTGGTGAAGAAGTAGCCGCCGGTCGCCACGCCGCCGTGCTCGAGGCAGTAGCGGGCGCTCTCGGCGATCTGCTCGTGCGTGCCCGCCTGGACGAGCGCGCAGTTGACGTTGCCCATCAGCGCGACGCGGTCGCCGTAGAGCCGCCTCACTTCGCGGATGTCCACCCCCGCCATCGGGTCGAGGGAGTGGATGGCGGCCGGTTCGCACTCGACGAGCTGGTCGAGGATGGGCATGATGTCGCCGTCGGTGTGCTTGACAGGGTAGGCGCCCGCCTTGCGGAACTCGGCGATGTTGCGGGCGAGGAAGGGCGTGACGAAGCGGCGGAACATGGCCGGCGAGAGCCAGGGGCCGTCGTTGAAGCAGTAATCGGCGCACATGAACACCACCTCGGCCCCCGCGCCGATGAGGCGTTTGCCCACCTCGGCGGCGTCGCGCGCCCAGCGGTCGTGCTCGGCCAGCACCTCGTCGGGCTTGTCGGCCATCCGCCACGCCTGCTCCATCATGTTCGTGCCGTTCGGGATGCCCGCTGTGCCGTCCACGAAGGCCGACAGCATGTAGCGGTCGCCCACCCGCTCGCGGACAATCTTGAACGATTCGATCTGGTCTTCGACGCCGAGCCAGTGGAGGCCGGTGAGGATACAGTAGTCCAGCCGCTCGCACACCTCGAGCCAATGCTCGACGTTCTCGTGGAGCCGGCGGTCGCGCTCGGCGGGCGAGGCGTCCTTCAGGTCGTCACGGCGCAGGGCCTTGCGGCCGACCAGTTCCTCGCTGAGCTGGAACTCCAGTTCGACGTGGGGCACCAGCCCCTCGGACGTGCGGCGCTCGAACGCGGCGATGGCTTTCTCTCGCGGTGTCACGGCGCGATGCTCCTGGGGCTCGCAACGGAAACCAAGCTACATCGGTACCAAATCCCTCGGGAAGTGTCAAGGCAGGTGTTGACTCCAGACGCGATCCACACTAGGATAGGGGTATTGCCGATGGGAGCGGCAGACGGGCGGCATTCATCAGCCACGGAGTGAAAGGAGGACAGGGAAATGGCCGAACGACTCGAAGTGTACAAGTGCGACATCTGCGGTAACATCATCGAGGTGCTGGAGGGCGGAGCAGGCGAGCTGGTTTGCTGCGGCGAGCCGATGAAACTGTTCACAGAGAACACGGTGGACGCCGCGAAGGAAAAGCACGTGCCCGTCATCGAGAAGACGGCCGATGGCATCAAGGTGAAGGTCGGCAGCGTCCCGCACCCGATGACGCCGGCTCACTACATCCAGTGGATCGAGCTGATCGCCGACGGCAAGGTGTATCGCCAGTTCCTCACCCCGACCGACAAGCCCGAGGCCCTCTTCCCCATCGTCGCGGGCCAGGTCTCGGCTCGCGAGTGGTGCAACCTCCACGGGTTGTGGAAGGCCTGAGGGAGGGGCGGGGATTCCTGTCTGGTTGTCTCACGGGCGCAGGCGCGTCTGCGTCTGCGCCCGTTGTGTTTCCGTGAGCCGCTGGTGGAAAGGGGCCGAGCATGTTTGTCCAGCCGTTCTACGTCGAAGGCATCGCCCACCTTTCTTATCTCCTTGGCGGCAAGAACTCGTGCGCTATTATTGACCCGCGCCGCGACATCGAGGAGTACCTCGCCATCGCCAAGGCGATGGGGCTCAAAGTCACCCACATCCTGGAGACCCACCTGCACGCCGACTTCGTCAGCGGGCACATGGACCTGGCGAAGCGGACGGGGGCGGGCATCTACGCCCCCAAGTCCGGCGGCTGCAAGTACACCCACGTCGCCGTCGCCCAGGGCGACAGCTTCGACATCGAGGACATGCACGTCCAGGTGCTCGACACCCCAGGCCACACGCCCGACTGCATCTGTTACGTGGTGACCGACAGGTCGCGGGGCGAGGAGCCCGTGGCGGTGTTCAGCGGCGACACGCTGTTCGTCGGCGACGTCGGGCGGCCCGACCTCTTCCCCGGCAAGGGCAAGGAACTGGCCACCAGCCTGTTCGAGAACCTGCACACGAAGCTGATGAAGCTGCCCGACGCCTGCCTCGTCTACCCCGCCCACGGCGCGGGGTCGCTGTGCGGCAAGGCGATGGGCGCCATGCGCGTGAGTACCATCGGCTACGAGCGCGCCCACAACCCCGCCCTCCAGCACAAGAGCCTGGAGGATTTCAGCAATGCCCTCCTCAGCGGCATGCCCGAGGCGCCCGACCACTTCGCCCGGTGCTCGGACATCAATCGCCGCGGCCCGGCCCTCCTCGCGGGGTTGCCCGCCCCGGTCCCCCTGTCGCCTGCCCAGGTCCGGGCCTTCGCCGGCCAGGGGCACACCGTGCTCGATACCCGCGACTACGCCAGCTTCGGCGGCACCCACGTTCC
Source organism: Planctomycetota bacterium (assembly GCA_035527715.1). GTDB lineage: Bacteria > Planctomycetota > PUPC01 > DSUN01 > DSUN01 > DSUN01. Next base: position 3,201 of record DATKZY010000127.1, read on the forward strand.
CGGCGCCTGGAACATTGACGCCGCCCACAACTTCTCCACCTTCTGCGGCTGGCTCCTGCCGCCCGACAAGCCGATCGTCCTGGTCACTCGTTCGGCCGACGAGGCACCGGGGATCGCCACCATGCTCCGGCGCGTCGGACTCCACCAGGTGGTGGGCTACCTCGATGGCGGCATAGGCCCCTGGATCAACAGCGGCCTGCCCGTCGGCCGCATGCCCACCATCACGGTCCACGAGGCGCAGGAGATGTGCAGCAACCGGATCCCTGTCGTGATCCTGGACGTCCGCGCGCAGGGCGAGTGGAACGTCAGCCACATCGAGGGCGCCGTCCACATGCCTCTGCCGGCCACGCGAACGCGGTTCGATGAGCTGGACAAGGAGGCGACGATCGCCCTCGTGTGCAAGAGCGGCGCGCGGGCCAGCACGGCTGGCAGCATTCTCCAACAGCACGGCTTCCGCGACCTTGTGGTCATGGCCGGTGGCATGACGGCCTGGGTCGCCGCCGGCTTCGCACCCGAGTGCGCCACGTGCGCCCTCACCCATGGGCCGCGGGTCGTCCAATAGCTCTCTGCGTTCCAGAGCCGTGATCCAGGAGGAGCCGTCATGCGCACGCTGGCAATTGCCCTTGCGTTGGGGTTGTCCATGTCCTGGGCATCGCCGGCGCTGGCGAAGGGCGCCCCACCGCCCGGGCCTGACGGGCAGCCGCTGGGAGAGTGGGTCCTTCCCGAGCCCTCGGGCGGCGACCCGTTCACGATGCGCCGCTGGTCCCCCTACATTGCTGGCGTCGGCATCGGCGTGCTGTGCTGCCTGGCGTTCCTGCTTTCCGACAAGACGATCGGTTGTTCCACCGCGTTCGCCCGCAGTGCGGGGATGATCGAGCGGCTGTTCCGCGGGACGCGGGTGGACGAGCAGCCATACTACCAGCAGTTCAAGCCCGTGGTGGACTGGGAGTGGATGCTCGTCCTCGGCCTGTTGCTGGGCGCGGCCGCGTCGTCGTGGCTCTCCGGCGAGTTCGCGTTGCACTGGGTGCCGCCGCTCTGGGCCGCCAGGGCGGGCGCGGACCCCGCGGCGCGATGGGCCGTGGCGCTCTTCGGCGGCATCTGCCTGGGGTTCGGCGCGCGCTGGGCGGGCGGCTGCACGAGCGGCCACGGCATCAGCGGCACGCTCCAGCTCGCCGTGAGCAGTTGGATCGCGGTGGCCGGCTTCTTCGTCGGCGGCATCGTTGCGGCCGTGCTGCTGTTCGCGGTCATCCTGGGCTGAAGGGGACTGTCATGCTCGCGACGCTTCACTCGCGCAAAGGCGCCCAGCTCCTTCTCGGCCTGGGGATGGGTTTCGGCTTCGGCTTCCTGCTCCAGAAGGCCGGCGTGACTACCTACGACGTGATCGTCCGCCAGTTGCTGTTCAAGGACTTCACTGTCCTGAAGGTGATGCTCTCCGCGATGGTGACGGGCATGGTCGGGGTCCACCTGCTGCGGGGCCTTGGCCTGGCGAAGCTGCATCCCAAGCCCGGGTCGGCCGGTTCCACTGTCCCTGGGGCGCTGGTCTTCGGCATCGGGTTCGGCACGCTGGGCTACTGCCCGGGCACGGTGGTGGGCGCGGTGGGGCAGGGCGCGCTCGACGCCCTGTTCGGCGGCGTGGTGGGCGCACTCATCGGCGCGGCACTGTTCGCCGCGCTCTACCCGAGGCTGAGGGCCTGCGTGCTCGGCAAGGGGGATTTCGGCGACCTGACGTTCCCGCAACTCTTCCGGGTGCCGGCGTGGCGAGTGATCGTCCCCGTCGTGCTCGCCGTTGTGGGGCTGCTCTACTGGATCGAGGTGTCCGGTCTCTGAGCCCCTGCCGCTCACTTCGCCTCGGCGCGCTCCGCGCGCTCGAGGGCGCGGAAGGGCTGATTGTTGAAGTCGCCGCCGATGAAGAGCAGGTCGTCAATCGGGTTCTTCGCCACGGCGAGGATGACGTTGAAGGACTCGGCATCGCCCATCGGGTCCCCGTCGCGCTCGCGGAACCAGACGACGTGTGGGTTCCCGCAGTGCTCGATGAGGATGAAGGGGCAGTCCTTCTCTCTCGACTTCATCGTGCCCGCCATGTAGATGCGCTTGTCCTTGAGGAACTCCAGGTACTTCTCGGGCAGCTTGCCGGCCACGGCCGGGTCGCTGGCGAACTCGATCTTCCCCGACGGGGATTCGCGGTCTACCACCCCGGCGGTCAGCCTCTGGCTCAGCTTGGGCTCGACGACCCACTTGCCGCACAGGCGGCTCGCCACGACGTTCTCCTTGTCGGGCTTGACCTCCAGCGCTCCCGCGTGAACCACCGCGGCGACGAGCAGGCCAAGAACAGGGAACCAGGCTGTCTTCATGTTGGCACTCCTTTGCTCCTACGGTGTCCCCGCCGCTGGGGGCGGGGTCGTGAGCCACTTGAGGTTGAAGGCGTAGTGGAGACGGCTGCTGATGAGGTGGATGAGGCCGTCGGCGGCCTGGCAGACGGAGAGGTAGCCGTTCGGCTCGGCGCTGCGGGGGCTCATCGTGACGGGCCGCCCGTCGAATGCCTCGACCTTGTGGGCCGGCGCGTCGTCGCTCACGAGGCGCTTCACCTGCCACGTGTCGCCCTCATCCAGCGACAGCGCGGTGTAGAGGCCAGAGACCGGCCGCCGCTTGCCCGAGGCGTCGGTGACTTCGATGCTCTTGGCGAACGAGGCGAAGAAGATCGGCCCCTCGCGCAGGCGGAGCAGCACGAGGCGCTGGCCGCTGGAGATGGGCGGGAAGGGGCTGGCGCTGTAGGCCCACGTCTTGCCCATATCGGCTGAGATGCTCTTGGGCATCTTGCCCTCGATGTTGTCGCCGCGGCCGAGGGCCAGCAGGCGGCCATCCCTCAACTGCACCACGCCCGCATGGATGCCCGCCGCCTTCCCGCCGGGGTCCTCCCAGGTCTGGCCGTTGTCGCGGCTCAAGTAGGTGGCCGTCCCACCCTGGCCCACGCTCACCGCGTCGCAGGGCAGCAGAATCCAGCCCTCGCGGGTGCGGAAGACCGACTCGATGGGCATCTGGCGGATGTTGTGTTCGGGCAGGATGATGCGGGCCTTCGACCATGTCGCCCCGCTGTCCTTCGACGTGCGGAGGATCGTGGCCAGGTTGCCCCACGTGCCGGCGGCCGACAGGCCGTTGAAGTGGTAGAGCGTGTCCTTACCGTCGAACCAGAGGGCGGGGGCGTGGTCGTTGCGGTCGGGGGCGTCCCAGAAGACCGAGGCCGGCTCCCACTCGTCGGCCCCGCGGCGGAGGCGGCTGGCCAGGATGGCCAGCTCGCGGCCCGGCTCGCGCACGCAGGAGTACCAGATGGCCAGGAGATCGCCGTTAGGGCAGTCGGTGATCGCCGGGTCGTGGTTGTGGGTGGAGAACATCGGGCCGTAGGAATTGGGCGGGATCTTGACGTAGACGCGCGGCCCCTTGAAATACGGCTTCTCCGGGTCGGGGCCTTTGGCGAGCTCGGCAGGCGCCGACTGCTTCACGTTCTGCTGGTGGCGCGGCCTGTCGGGCGCGGGGAGGGGCTTGCCCTGCGGCATCTCGCCGAGGACGACGCGGAAGCCGATGACCCAGCTCCGGTCCTCGGGCAGCGTGCCGCTGCGGTTGGCCGAGCGCAGGAAGTACAGCTCGGTCGAGTGGCTCCCGCCCCTCGTCACCTTGAAATCGCCGTCGGCGTGGCCGACCGGGTCGTTCCAGTGCTGGTGGTCGAGCGGCACGCTCTTGCCCTCGAGGGTCATCATGCTGATGGGCAGATGCGGCTCGTACTTCAGGTATGGCCCGTACCAGTCGAGGCACCATTCCTCGACGTTTCCGTGCATGTCGCAGAGGCCCCAGGCGTTGGGCGGGGTCTTGCCGACGGCCAGCGGCACGACCTGGCCTTCGGCGGAGCGGCGCGGGTCGGGATACCAGCTCTCGCGGGCGTTCTTGTGGAGCTCCCTGGGCAGGGCGTCGCCGGTGTGGAAGTGCGTGGTCGTGCCCGCGCGGCAGGCGTACTCCCATTCGGCCTCGGTGGGCAGGCGATAGGGCAGGCCCTCCTTCTTCGAGAGCCAATTGCAGAAGGCCACGGCGTTGTGCCAGCTCACGAAGACGACCGCCTCGGCGTCCTCCTTCGAGAAGCCCATCTTGCCGCGCAGCGCGCGGTGCTTCGGGTCGAACTGCTCGTACTGCGCATTCGTCACCTCGGTCACGCCCATGTAGAAGGGCTTTGTGACGGTGACCATGTGAACGGGCTGCTCGTCGGTGTCGCCGTTCTGGCGCCAGGGCGGGCCGGCGAGGTCCTTCGGCAGAGGCGTCTGGCCCACGCCCATACTGAACCTGCCCGGCTCGATGCGGGCGAGCCGCATGCCCTGCGAATTCGTCCACTCCTTCTCCTTGGGCATCTCCGCCGCGGATACAGCCACGGCAACGGCTAGCAGGCAAAGCATCCAGGTGGGCACGGGGAGTCCCTTTCACTCGGTCACGGGTCGCAGGTTCTTGCCATCGGACACCTTGAGATTGCGGATGGCCGATTCTCCTTCAATGGCCTTCACGGGCTTGACGACGACGATGTACATGCCTGCTCGACCGATCTGGCCGTTCCAGCCGAGCGACGCCTCCTCGCCCGCCTTGAATCGCCGGACGAAGAGGGTGTGGGGGCAGTCGGAGGGCTCGGCGCCGACCAGCTTGTCCTTCGTCTCGGTCCAACCCTTCAGCCATTCGGGCCGCTTCGCCCGGTCGTCGTGCGGGACGAAGACATCGGCCTCCGCCGCCACCTGGAAGACCGCGGTCGGGCTGTAGTTCGTGTCGCTGCTGTCGTTGGCCGGGCGAATCCACTCGCAGCCCGCCAGATGGTCAGGGATGCTCTTGAAGACGTAGGAGCGGTCGCCGTACATGAGGTCGCCGGCCCGCAGGTTCCGCTGCACGGACCACTTGAGGGCAGGAGACTGCTTCGCGAGCGCGCCGTCGGCGAATTCGCACTGGCTCACGACCTTGCCCGAGCGGTCCCATCGGGTGGCCGTCCCCTCGCAGCGGTGGTCGCGCCAGGTGGACTCCGCCTTCTTCTTGCCGTCGGGCCACCACTGGGTCCACACGCTCGTGCCGTCGTCGCGTGGTTCGGCAGGCTCACCACGCCCTGAGCCTGTCGAAGGGCGGTGCTGCCAGGACCAGTCCGTCGTGCCGCCGCTCGTCCAGTGAGTTTCCTCGCCCAGCTTGCGGCCCTGGTGGTAGGTGACCTCCCACTGCTTCTGGCCGCTCGGGTAGGCCCAGGTCTGCTTGCCCTCTAGCAGGTAACGGCCATCGCTCGCCCCGGCGTCGGCTCCTGCCTCCTTGCTCAGAATCCAGGCCTCGTTCAACTCGAAGTGGAGGGAAGGGTGGTTCATCGAGGTGATGAGGTGGATGACGCCGTTGGGCGCCTGGCGAGCGACGGAGTAGCCGACGGTCGCGCCGTCGTGGCGACGGCTCTCGTGGGGCAGGGCGCCGGCGAGCTTCCTGATGTGCCACGTCTCGCCCTCGTCGTCGGAGAGGGCGACGTAGGCCCCGCGCTCGGTCACACCCTTGGGCTGACGGCCGCTGTAGTGCTGGAAGTCGCCCGCGAAGAAGAGCCGCCCGCTGGCGAGGCGCAGCAGGCTCGGCCGCTGGTTCGCTCCGAGGGCGGGGAAGGGCGTCTTGCTCCGCTCCCAGGTCTTCCCCCAGTCGCGGGAGATGGACTTCGGCATGAAGCCGTCAATCTCGGTGTTCTTCCCGCCCATTCCGAGGATGCGGCCATCCTTGAGGAGTGCGAAGGTCGTGTGGCGGCCGTGGGTGCGACCGCCGGTGTCGAGCCAGGTCTTGCCGTCGTTCCGGCTGGCCCAGAGGACGGAGGAGCCGCCCGCCCCGTCGCTCGCCACGTACATCGTGCGGTCCGGGCCGCGGAAGGCCGTGTTGATCGGCTGGGGCGAGTGGGAGCCGGCCCGTCCCTCGAACTCGGCGAACTTCACCTCGTCCCAGGTCGCGCCGCTGTCCTTCGACGAGCGCCAGCGGAGGGGCACATCAGGCGTGCCCGGGCCGCCCCAGAACAGGTGCAGCGTGCCGCCGTCGTTCCAGAGCAGTGGTGCGTGGTCGTTCACGTCCGGCAGATCGAGGAGGAGACTCGGCATGTCCCACTCGTCGGCGCCGAAGCGCAGGCGCACGGCCATCAGCGCCACGTCGGGCGAGTACTCGCCGACCGACGTGTAATAGACCGCTAACACATCGCCGTTGGGGCAGACCTCCATTGCGGGGCTGTGGTTGTGGCCGAGGAAGGCGGGATGGAGGCCCGCCGCGTGAATGGCATCCGCCGAGACGTTCTCCGGCGGGATGGGCAGGATGGGGCGTTTGCGGAGGTAGGGTTTCTTCGGGTCCGGTCCCTTCGCGATGTGCTCGGCGCTCTGCCGCACGCACTGCTGGACGAAGGGGGGCTCGACCCGGAGCGGCTTCGTGGTGGGCAGGGGGGCCTGGACGACGCGGAAGCCGATCGGGTGCTCGCCGCGATAGCCAGGGATCATGCCGCCGCGGTTCGCCGAGCGACGGTAGTAGGCGGCCTTGGGGTCCTGGATGCCGCCGCCGCGCACGACGCGCGCAATGCCTGCCTCGGGGCCGACGGGATCAACCTGGTCGGCGTCGGGATACTCGCCGTGCCAGTCGAGGCACCACTCCAGCACGCCCGTGTGCATGTTCCTCAGGCCCCAGGCGTTCGGCTCGCCGGGCTTGGGCGGGTCATCGCCGGAGGAGAAGAACGTGGTAGTTCCCGCCCGGCAGGCACACTCCCATTCCGCCTCGGTCGGGAGGCGGTAGGGCTTGGCCTCCTTATTGCTCAGCCACTCGCAGAAGGCCACGGCATCGTGCCAACTCACGCCGGCAGCGAAGCCTTCCCGGCCGGAGCCCTTGTAGTCGGGCTGGAACTGGCGGAACTGCTCGGCCGTGACCTCGGTCTCGGCGAGGAAGGAGGGCTTGGTGATTGTGACCTTGTGGGCGGGGCGCTCATCCCAATCGCCGTTGGCCAGGTGACGTGGCCCGCCGAGTCGCGCCGGCGTGGGATTGGTCTCCCCCATCGTGAACGAGCCGGGCTCGATGCGGATCATCCGCATGCCGAGCGAGTTGCGCCCTTCGCGCCCACTCGGTTGTGCGGCGCTTACGGCCATGGCGCACGCCAGAGCGAGGAACAGACAGGCGGACGACGATGCCACCTTATTTCCCCCTCAGCGAGTGGTGTCGTAGATTTCGCGGCAGCGGCGGAGGTAGTAGCGGAAGTTGCCGTAGGAGACCTCGGGCGGGGCGTGGTGGTCGAGGGTGGGAATGTAGCCGCCCGAGCGGAACATGGCGGGGAGCCTGGCCTTCAGTTCGCGGTCAATGTCGGCCTTGGTGCCGTAGAGGGCGCGCTTGTCAATCCCGCCCAGGATGCGAAGCTTGGGGAAGGCCTCGCGGGTCTTCACCACGTCCATCCCGGCCGCAACCTCGAAGGGGAGCATGCCGTCAAGACCCGCCTCGATGAAGAGCGGAATGAGCTTCGTCATGTTGCCATCGCTGTCCTGGAGGATCAGCTTCGCGCCCATCTGGCGGTAGAAGTCGATCATCTCGCGGTAGTAGGGGAGCATGAAGGTGCGGACGAAGTCGGGGCTGATGAGCGGGCCGTTCTTGAAGGCCATGTCCTCCCACATGAAAACGAAGTCGAACTCGACGTCGCGCAGGGCGCGCTCGTAGAGGGTTTGGAGGTAGGTGACCTGGTAGCGGCAGATTTCGTGGATGAGGTCGGGCTGCTCAAGGTAGGCGAAGAGGAGGCCCTCGAGGCCCATGAGCTCGCGGAGCCATCCGAAAAAGCCGTTTTCGCGCCGCCCGAGGCAGAGGATGTGGGGGAAGTCGGGGGCGGCCTTGGCCCACTCGTCCCAGTCGGCCGGGTAGCGGCCGGGGGTCTTGGGGTCGAGGCGCTCCTTGATGGCCTCGAAGTCGTCGCGGGTGGCGACGGGAGGAGCAGCGGGCGCCGTGCCGCCCAGCCATCTCACGATGCTGTCGAAATCGCGCTCGGCGTGGAGCCAATGCCAGCCCTTCAGCTTGAACGAGATATGGCCGGCGTCGGCGTCGTCGAAGAGGACGACTCGGATGTCCTCATTCACGCCGGCATGGTCATAGATGCGTTGGCGAAGGTCCTGGGCCTCGCAGGCTGCGCCCAAACCGGTGCCTGGCGGTTGCTTGCCGTCGAAGCAGCGGAACCATGCCTCGGTGCCGATGATGATCACGCGCTGCGTCTCGGTAGCGCGGTCGCTGCTCCACTTCGGCCAGCCTTCGGGCGGACCCTCGGGATGGTCGTCAAGGTAGAACTGATCGAGGATGACCTCGATGCCGCAGGCGACGAGGCGCTCGGCGAAGGCGCGGACGCGCAGGCGCTGCTCGTCGTCGAGTTGTCGGTAGCTGATGAACACCTCTGGCATCGCGGCGATCCCCCTCAGTGCCTCGCGGTCCGTGCCGTGCATCATAGCAGCGGCGCGGCGGGTCGTCAACCGCAATCTAGGGAACAGTTGGGCGCGGACCCCCACGCCGGAACTACGACGGAGGGCGATCCGAAGCACGGAGGAAGGCGCTGGCCACCTGTCCAGGAGGACGAGGGAGGCTAAGTGTCTGTGTGATAACGGCTTAAGGAGATTACAGGTGGCCAAATCCCCAGGCGGGGGGATTGGCCGCCTGTAATGTGTAGGGTCCCAGGCGACGGGCTACTGGGCCAGAAGGGCGCGGCACTCGGCGAGGGCGGACAGGACGTAGGCCGAGGCGAGAATGCGGTCGTTCTCCATCCACCGCATGGCCGTGTTCACCCAGGAGCCCTCGGGCTCCTGGAGCGAGACGAGCTTCTCGGCTAAGTCGTTGGCCCACAAGCGCTTAGTGCCGTCGGGCAGGTCGAGTGAGGGCGACTTGAGGAGTGCGAGTGCCTTCGCCATCGAGAGATAGCAATAGAGGAGGCCCTGGAGCTTCTGATCGCCCTCCATGCCGGGGTTCTGCTCGAGGGTGTAGTTCTCGGCGAGCCACTTCTGGGCGGCCTGGACGCGTGGGTCGTCGGGCTTGAGGCCGACGAGCACGTAGCCCCTGAGCAGGGCGTAAGTCATTGAGCCATAAGACTTGTAGACGACTTTCCCGTCGGGCAGCTTGAAGATGCCGGCCTTGCTGGAGCCGGGGTAGTAGATGGCGCCGCCATCGTTGGAGGCCCAGGGCTGGTCGTTCGACTCCGAGCGGTTCTGGCAGCGCTGGAGGAAGGCGAGACAGTTCTTGAAGGCTTCGGAGTCCTCCGTAAGTCCTGCTGCCTTCAGGGCTTCGAGCGTGAACTGGGTGTTGGAGAGATCGCCCCGTTTGTCGCCGTTGTAGCCCCAGCTTCCGGCGTCAACCCCCTGTTTGTTCTGGATGCTCAGTAGGAAGTCCTTAGCCTTGTTGATGATAGGCGTATGCGCAGGGTCGCCGTAAGCGACGAGTGCCGAGATGGCGGCGCTGGTCTGGTAGTTGGCCAGGCCCTTCTCGCCGGGGGTGTTGATCGAGCCGTCTGGCTGCTGCATCGAGGCGACGTAACCGATTGCCTTCTTTACCCTTGCGTCGTCGCGCAGCTTCTTCGCATCGGGGGTGCCGAGAAGTGCAGAGAGGACGAGGGCTGTCTTGCCCACCTCGGCCGGCCCGCCGAAGGTCGCGTCGTCCTTCTGCTGGCTCAGGAGCCAGTCGGCCCCCTTGCACATGCATGCGTCAGCACGCTTGAGCAAGGCGGGGATGTCGGCGGCCGGGGCCTGAGTTGTTGTGGTGGCGGACGGGGTCTTGGCTGGCGGTGTGGCGGCCTTCGACTGCGGCTCGCCCTCGGTCGAGCACCCCGCGAGTACGATGGCCATGCAGGCGAGCAGTGCTGCGGTCGTCTTGCGCATTCTCGAGATCCTCAAGCAGGCGTTTCCGTGAGTATGATCTCCTTCGTGTGGCTGCGCTGCAAGTTCTGTGCCAGTCTCGAAGTGGAGCACCCGGAGTCGCAAAGAATTGCAGGGTAAGGGGTTGTGGAACCAGCCTGATTCCAGGGACGAGGGGCTACCGTCAGAGTGGGCAGGAACTGTCCACCTGCTGGACGTTGGCTGGCCGCCTGGGTCGAGAAGCGATGAGCCAGGCGAGCGCCTGAACGGCCGCCGCGCAGGCCGCGTAGAGGCCGCTGAGGAACAGCGCCCTGGCCCACACGGCGGCGATGGCGGAGCCAGGGTATCGGAAGCCGTAGTAGATGACGACGGACCATTCGTAGAGGTTCTCGCTCCGCAGCGGGTCGGCCTGGAGGATCGAGCCGCCCACGATGAGCCAGGGGTTGGTCCAGAGCATGGCATCAATCACGGCCATCTTGGCCCGCTCGCCCGTCGCCGCCTCGACGAGAGAGTTGGCGAAGAACACCTGCCCGAGCATCGCGATGGCGACGAGAGTCGCCACCACCTGTGCCGTCGTCGCGCGCAGCCCCAAGCTCGCCAGAGCGTTCGTAAGCGCGGCCAGCAACCCGGCGAACGCCAGGTAGAAGAGTTGCGACCACAGAAGAGTCGTCAGTTGCACGCTGCCCCGCGCGGCAGCGGCGGAGATGGCAAGGCTGATGCCCTCTATTCCGAGGACCGGGAGGAGGGTCCTCAGGAGCCGCGCACGCCGGCCCGGGGCGCCTAGGGCTCGGGCCGCCAGGAAGGGCACTGCGACCGCGAGGGCCGCCGCCTCCACGGCCAGGAGGCACAGGATGAGGCGCGTGCCGTGCGTCGCCGCATCGGGGCAGGGGAGGAGCGTCGCCGCCGCGGCCAGCACCACGAGGCACAGCGCCACGACGGCCCACGCACTCCTCCACGACGCGGACACCTGGGAGTTCCTGGAAGGCTGCGGCATGCGTCCCTCGCGCAATGGGTTGGGGCCCGTGACGCCTGATGTCAGACAGTATAGGCGGGGCAGGAACGCTGTCAAGAATGATGGCAGGCGGAGCCTCGTCGCGGTCAGCGCGACGGCTGTGGCGAGGCAGTCGGGGCCTTGGGAAATCGAGGCTCGTAGGCGCGGAGATACGCCACGTACTTCACCGGATCCCCTGACCTCTCCGTCGTCCTGGGCACGCCCTTGGAGAGCATCTCGTCGAGCGCGCGCGGGCTGGTCCACCCCTGCCGCTCGATGCGGTAGATGGCGACGATCATCCCCGAGCGCTCGATCCCTGCCGAGCAATGGACCAGCACGGGCCAATTCTCCTCATCGTCCAGAATGTCGAGCGCCTGGCGAACCTGCTCGTCCGACGGGGGCAGGGTCAGTGCGATGCCGACGAACTTCAGCCCGTGCTTCTCGGCGAACTCGCGCTCGAAGATGCACTTGGGGTCGTTCAGCCAGCGGTCTTCGTGGCGGAGGTTGACAAGGGTCTTGAGCCCCTTCTCCCGCGCGATCCGCTCGAGTTGCGCGGGGGTCGGCTGCCCGCCGCGGTAGAGGCGTCCCGGAACGACCTCTTCGAACCTCCTTGGATACAGAGTCTTGACATAGTAGAAGACACCTATTGTGGCAGCGCCCACGGCCACCACGGCGGCGAGGGCGATGGCCAACTTGCGAGCGGTTCGCCTCGGCACGAGTGTTATCCTCAGTCAGGGCTAGTGTCACACCTTCATCATAGGGAGACGCGCGACGTGGCGCAACTACAGGTTTCCCAACGCGGCATGGTTCACTTTGCAGGAGGAATGCTCGGGGCCTCAAGGGTCAGTGTGTCGGCAATGGTGAATTGGCCCTGCTCCTTGAGGTTCCTGTGCGCATCGAAGCGCAGGGTCTTGGCGTCGGTTGTGACGATGAGGAAGGCTTCGTACGTTCCAGTACAGGTTGAGGACGACAACGTGCGCGTGCCCCGCGCCGAACGAGTAGGTGGTCTCCTTCGTCCGCTCGGGGCCCGGGTTGATCTTGCCTTCCAGCTCCCGGCCGTAGAGGGTGCTGAGAACGAGCATGTCGTTGTGGGTGGGGTCGGTTCCTTTGTCCCCGAGTTCGTGGTTGCCGACGGCCGCGTAGAGGGGAAACGCCTTGCCGAGGGCCGCGTCGAGTTGTTCGCGGGTCTTCGCGGTCGGGTGCGTGTCGCCCGCGTGGACCATGAACTGTCCGCCGCCGCCCGGCAGGTTTGCGATCTGCCGCAGGACATCGGCGTAGCCGTCGTGGCCCTTGTTATCGCCGGTGACACAGAAGCGCAGCGGCTCGGCGGCGGTCGTTGCCCGGGCCGTCAGTGCAAACAGGAAGCCAAGAGGGATGCAGACCCAGCGGGTCCGAATGGCCAAGGCTAGTCTCCCCTCAATGGTCGGCGGCCGACGGGTGGCGAACACACATAGACGATTCGGCGATCACGACACTTCCACAGGCGCTCCATTCCGTGGGCAGGGAGCAGCCACCACATGATTCAGAGCGGCTGCTTCCGTCACGAAACCCGGCCCTGACGGAGAGCAGCCTGACGGCATCTCAAGCACAAGTATACAGGAGTGACCTTGGCGGGGCGGTTACAGGCGTCTTACAAGACTGAAATCTTCCGGCTGGGAGGACCGAAAGGGACCGGGGCGGGCCAGGCAAGCGGGTGACGAACAGGGTGCGAGAGCGCTCTGCGCGGAAGGGGGAGCGGCATGAGATCCCCCGTGCGCCGTGCCGCGCGCGCCGCTACGCGTTCCGGCTGCAGGAAGGCTCAAAGCGCCCCAACGGTCCGCGCCGTTCAGCCCGTCGCCGAGGCAGACGACAGGACCTCACCCGCGCCTGGTCCCTGCGCGCCGCCGCCGGAGGGCCGCGGCAACCATGCCGGCGGCCAGCAGCGTCAGGCTGGCCGGCTCGGGAATCACCTGGGCAACCGCGAGGGTGAGGTAGCCGTCGGACAGCCGGCCGCCGGGAACGAGGAAGCTGACCTGGTCGTCCGTTACTGTGGTCTGCAGGCCGACCCTCGTGAAGGGGTTCTCGGTGGTCTCGAAGGCGTTGGTGGGGCTGTAGAGCAGGTCGAAGACCGTGCCCCCGGGCGGCGGCGAGTAGGTCAGGCCGCCTTCGCTGAAGTCGAAGGTCACACGGGCGTCCAGCTCCCCCGTGAAGTCCAGATACCACACCCGGTCCCAGCGCTCGAGCACGGCGTCGGGCAGGTCGGTCGTGACGCCGCTGTTGACGGCGGTCTTGTGGCCTGCGAGGAGGTACTCGTTATCGCCGAGGCCCCCGGTGGCCTCGAGGATGAGCCCTGCGTTGGCGAAGATGGGGTTCGTGCTGGTCGCGCTGGTGAGGAGCTGGTTCGCCGCGCCCACCTGCTGGCCGACGCCAAAGACGTCGAAGTCGTAGTTCCCCTGGGCCGGGTCGTCCCCGGAATAGACGTCGTTGACCGGCGGCAGCACCGACGGCGTCGGGACTGATGTCGTTGAAGCTGTTTGGGCATTGGTGCCGTTGTACTTCGCCAGGAAGAAGTTGTCGGTGATGATTCGCTCGGCGGCGTTGAGCTGGCGGGTGTAGAGGAGGACCTCGGACATGTCCCCGGTGAAATTGACGGTGGTGGACTGGTACGCGTCGCGCCCGAGGCGCATGCCCTGCATCTTCTTGCCGCTCGCAGCGGTCGACTGAGCCACGAAGCTAGAATAGGGAGGAGGATAGGCGTTGGCCGCCCCGTTGGTGGCCCAGTTCGCGAGGGGCCGCTCCCTGCACCAGTTGCTCCCCATCCAGTCGTTGTTATTGGGCGGCCCCGAGCCGTCGTAGGAGGACACGATCCTCTGCCAGGCGGCGCCGATCTGGGAGCTGCTGGCCGCCGTGACCCCGAAGTAGTGGTAGGGGCCGTCGGTCGTGCGGAAGGTGCCAATGTTGTAGCCGGTGCCACTCGCGCCCGAGAACCGGATCACCGGCCGCCCGTTCATCTGGTTGTTTTGGAGCGTGGGGGTCGTGCCAGTGGCCGCGCCGTTGTGGGTCCCGGGGTTGGCCTTGTTCACCCACGTCCCCACCGCGGTGCCGCTCGCCGGGTTGGCGGTGAGGGGGTTTCCGTCAATGTCGTTCGCATCGTACCAGCCGACCAGTGAGCTGTCGGCGACTGGGAGTGCGCGCGCCGGCCCGCAAAGCCCCAGGACCAGCCAGCCCACAACGAGCGCTACCACTGCACGCAATCCGTTCATT
>DATKZY010000128.1:0-44584 GCA_035527715.1 Planctomycetota bacterium
ATGGGTGGGCGCATCATTTGGGCTTCGCCTCTGCGGAGGCGGGGGCTCCGTGCTCGCGCCGCCGAACCGTTTTGAGGGCGCGCTCGATGGCCAGGCCCAGGGCACAGCCGGCACCGGCAGCCAAAAGGAGCCACGGGAACCAGCGGTGGCCCCGCTCGCGGCCCAGCACCCATCCCGCGACGTAGAAGAGCACGAACGCCCAGATGGCCGCCCAGGCGAAGGCGCGCACGGTCCATCGCCCCAGGTGCCGCAGGCCCGCGTTGAGGCGCTGGGCCATGCCCTCGATTCGACTGAGCTTGACAGGCAGCCGCAGCAGCTCGGGCTTGTTCAGGAGGTCGAAGAGGCTGACGCCCGACTCGCGCGAGAGGGTCTGGGCCACGGCGCCCTCGCCCTCGAGGATGGCACGCAACAGGTGGCCGCCGCTGAACGGGGCGTCCTGCGAGGGGAGGAACTTCCTGGCCCTCCTGACCACCTCGGCCAATTCCTGGGCCTGTGGCATGGCCTCGGCGTCCTTGGCGGGGGTCTCGAAGAGCGCGGCGCGGAGCTGTTTGGGCGTCAGCCCCAGTTCGGCGAAGGGGGCCCGCCAGCGCGGGTGCTGGGTCAGAGCGAGCGCCAGGTGGCGCACCTCGACCTCCTTGGCTCCCATGCGGCGGGCCTCGAGCTCCGCCAGTTGCAGAATCTCCGCCGCATCGCCGCCAGGGGCCGCGTCCAGCTCTCGTGCCATGTCCGTTCTCCCGTAGCCACGTGGTCAGCGGATCGAGAACGACGGGACGTCGGGGGAGGCCCCGAGGTCCGATCCCCTCAGTTCGGTGGTGGCCTGGATGGCGAAGCACAGGTAGGCCATCGTGAGCGCGAAGCAGCCGATGACCCAGACGAGCAGAGGCGCGCTCAGGCCGGCCACCAGGGCCACCGTCGCCGCCACCACGGCGGGCGTGGCGGCCACGCCGGTCAGGCGCATGACCGTCTGGTAGTCGAACTGCCAGCGCCGGTTCCGCACCACCAGCAGCCCGAAGCCCCCGCACACGGTGTCCTGCGCGAGGACGTAGACGTACGACAGCAGCAGGAGGACGGGGTACAGCAGGAGCGCGAGCGGCCCCTTGAGCCACCAGAGCCACCCGGCCGCCACCTCGCGGTCCACGCGGCGGAAGGGCAGGTCGGACGCGTCGTGAGCCGCGACGTCGTCGGCGCCCTGCCGGATGAACAGCTTCGTCTTCGTCAGGAGGAACTTGGCCTCCGTGCCCGCCAGGGACGTGGTTTGGCCCGTCGTGTCGAGGATGACCACCGCCTTGCCCGTCCGGGCATCCTTGACGACATAGGGCTGCGTGGCTTCGACGGACACCTCGCCGAGCGAGATGGTGATGGTGGGGAGCTGTTCCGCGATGGGTGCGAGCCTGGCGGCCAGGGGCGTGAACGCGCGAAGCTGCGCGACCACGACCACGGGCACGCAGCACACGGCCAGGAGCATGAGCGGGTAGAGCACGCCGCTGCCCCGCCAGTTGCGCGCCACGTCGCGGTAGAGCGCCTTGGAGTAGAACGCCAGGAGTGGTGCGCGCAGCGCCGAGTATCTTCTCATCCTGCTCCCTCGCGGGGTCCTGCGGGGTCCGCCGCTGCCCCGCAGTATAGCGCGGCATTCGCTCGCGCACAACCGGCTATGCTCCGCGCAGGAGGGCCAGGCCGTGCGGCAGGAAGACGATGAGGCCGATGGCCGAGGCCCCCGCGGCGCACAGCAGCACGGCGCCCGCCGCGACGTCCTTCGCCCGGCCCGCCGCGGGGCGCCACTCGGGCGACGCAATGTCCACGATGATCTCGATGGCGGTGTTGAACGACTCGGCGGTCCACACGCTGGCCATGGCCAGGATGAGCCAGCACCACTCGTCGCGCGACACGCCGAAGGCCAGCCCGGCCCCAACGACGGCCAGGCTGATGGCGGCGTGAATCCAGGCGTTGTGCTGGGTGCGGAGCATGTGGGCCACGCCCTGCCCCGCGTACCTGAAGCTCTCGATGCGGCCCCAGAAGATGCGATAGCTCCTGCCCTCCTCGTCGTGAGTGGGCTCCATTGGAGTGGTCTCCGGAACAGGGGATGGGAGTGACCCGTGACGCGTGACGCGTGACAAGAGAAGCAGAAGCTGCGCGTTTCTCCTCCTCTGGTCACGGGTCACGCATCATGGCTTCTTTCGCGGCTGGAAGTCGGGCGGATACTTGTAGAGCTTGAGGAACAGGTCAATCACGTCCTCGGCCTTCGTCTCGATCGTGTGGCTGTCGAGGACGCGGAAGCCGTCCCGCGGCTTCTCGGTGTCGTAGACCGGCTCCTTCATCTCGCAGCGGAAGCGAACGGGTGAGGCGAGCTTGAAGGGCTTGACCCTGGCCGCCGCGGCGAGGGCCTTCGCGGCGCCCGCGCGGATCAGCTCCTGGGCCTTCTTCGGGGCAAACGTTCTGGCGCAGAAGGTGCTCAGGCCACGCTTGACGGGCACGGCGACGCAGCCCTTGCACAGCTTCTGCATCTCGCGGCACGCCCAGTGGTCGCCCGACACGAACACGAAGGGGATGCCGTAGTGCCCGGCGATGGCGGCCTGCATGCCCATCTCGCCGACCGAGATGCCGTTGAACCAGTAGCCGCGCACGCTGTCGCTCATCGAGTGGCGCAGGCAGGCCAGCGGCGTGCCGGCCTTGGCGTGGGCGCCCACGATGCCCGTGACGTCGCACGTCTCGATGAGGGGGAGCCAGAAGGGGCGCTCGTGGCCGTGGACGACCTCGACGCGGGGGTCAATCTCGTCGAGGTCAATCGTGTAGCCCGCGCCGTGGCCGTCGTTGACGAGCACGGCGGTGGCCCCTGCGGCGAAGAAGCCGTCGGCCGCCGCGTTCACCTCGCGGGCCAGCCACTTGCGCTGGCGCATCCGCCGCTCGTGGTTCTCCAGCGTCTCGTCCTTGCGGTTCTCCCAGGTGTAGACGCCGGCGACGCCCTCCAGGTCGGTCATCAGGTACACCTTCATCTGTGAACTCCTCTCTGCTGTTGTGGCGGCGCACACAGATGCGTGACGCGTGACGCGTGACCAGAAGGGAACCGGTCTGGGGCCTCCGCCGCTCTGATCACGCGTCACGGGTCACGCGTCACGCAACAGCTTGTCAATCACACGCGCCACGCCGTCGTCGTCGTTGGAGGGGGCGACGAGGTGGGCGGCGCTCTTGACGGCGTAGGCGGCGTTGCCCATGGCGATGCCGAGGCCGGCGGCACGGAGCATCGAGATGTCGTTCTCGTCGTCGCCGATGGCCACCACCTCCTCGGGCGCGATGCCTCGGGCATCGAGCAGGCTGCGGAGAGCCGACCACTTGGACGCCGCGCCGTTCTGGAACTCGAGGAAGTTGCCGAGGTACTTGGCCGAGCTGAGGAGGTGGCAGGTCGTGCGCCCCGCCAGCCGCTCGCGGAGCAGCGGACGCACCCGGTGAAGCTCGTCCAGCTCGCCGAACGTGCAGACCTGGACGGCGGGGGCCGGCAAGCCGCCGTCGAGCGACTTCACGAGGCGATACCAGCCGTGGTTCTTCATCAGGTAGTCGGCATGATAGGGCGTGAGCGGGGCGCCGCGCTGGACGTAGAAATCGGTCTGCGTGTGGAACGTGTCGGTGTAGACCATCGGCGTGAGGCCCACGTCGCCCAGCGCGTCGAGGAGCAGCCGCAGGACCTCGGGCGTCATCGCCTGGACGAAGAGCGTGCGGTGCGAGGCCGTGTCCTTCACGAGTGCCCCGCTGTGGCAGATGAGCGGCAGGGCGAGGCCCAGCTCCTCCGCGATAGGAACGGCGGTGCGGTAGCGGCGGCCCGTGCACAGCACCACACTCAGCCCGCTGGCCACGGCGCGGCGGAGCGCCTCGCGCACCGCGGGGCGGAGGTGGGAGCTGCTGTCGAGAAGCGTGCCGTCTATGTCCACGGCGAGGAGGCGATACCTGGGCATTCTGGCGTCCATAGTGGCTGCGCAGGACGCGTGACGCGTGACGCGTGACCAGGAACAGGATTGGCCCGCTCTTCTCTTGTCACGGGTCACGCGTCACGCGTCACGTCTTGGCATTTCGACCAATCGCCCATTTTCCTGAGGTGCAGCCTCAGGATGTTGAGGGCGTATTTCGCCGCACGGTCCTTGATCACCTCGCGGCCGCCGACGAGCTGGACGCGTTCGACGCGGGTGCCGTCCTTCGTGGCCAGGCCGATGTAGACGAGGCCGACCGGCTTCGCGTCGCTTCCGCCGGTGGGGCCGGCGATGCCGGTGGTCGAGAGCCCGATGTCCGCCTTCGCCCGCCGCCGCACGCCCTCGGCCATCGCGCGGGCCGCCTCCTCGCTCACGGCCCCGACCGATTGAATCATCTCGGCCGGCACGCCGAGCAGCTCGGTCTTGGCCGTGTTGCTGTAGGTCACGAGGTCCTCGAGGAGGCAGCGGGAGATGCCGGGCACATTGGTGAGCAGGTGGCCGACGAGGCCGCCGGTGCACGATTCGGCCACGGCCAGGGTCGTGCCGTGGCACTCGAGGAGCCGGGCGACGGCCAGCTCCATCGTGTCGCCGCCCGAGCCGAAGATGGCCTCGCCCAAGCGCTGCCGCACCGTCTCGACGGTCGGGCCCAGCAGCCGCTCCGCCGCCGACTCGCGCGCCCCCGTGGCCAGGAGCTTGATGGACACGACGCCGCCGCTCACGCGCAGGCCGAGCAACGGGTTGCTGCCGCGCAGCATCAGCGGCCCCAGCTTCTCGTTCACCACCGATTCGGGCAGGCCGAACGTGTGGAGCCGCTCGACCCGCACGGCCCGCCGCTCGATGGGCAGGGCCGTGATGAAGGGCGCGAGGCTCGTCTCGAACATCGCCTTCATCTCGCGCGGCACGCCGGGCAGGAAGGCGACGTAGGCGTCGTTCAGGCGGCACACGAACCCGGGCGCCGTGCCCTCGGAGTTGGGCAGCACGGTCGCGCCCTGGGGGATCATCGCCTGGATGCGGTTCTGGGCGGGCAGGGGCCGCCCGAAGCGGCGGAAGCGCTCCTCGATGGCCGCGAGCGACTCCTCGTGCAGCTCGAGCGGGGCCTGGGCCGCCTTGGCCACGGCGTGGCGGGTCAGGTCGTCATTCGTCGGGCCCAGGCCGCCCGTGGCCACGACCAGGTTCACGCGGTGCGAGGCGTAGCGGAGCGACTGCTTGATATGCTCCTCCGTGTCGCCCACGCAGGTGTGGTAGGCGACCTCGACGCCCAGCTCCAGCAGCCGCTCGGCGAGCCAGGCCGCATTCGTGTCGGCCACCTCGCCCGTCAGCACCTCGTCGCCAATCGAAACGATTACCGCTTTCATTCGTTTTCCTTGTTGCCTGGCAGGATTCACGGACTCGTGACGCGTGACCCGTGACCCGTGACAGGAGAAACGCCCTGGATTGCTCTTCTCACGCGTCACGCGTCACGCGTCACGCGTCATGCCCTCTTCCTCCGGAACTTGCCGATGACCTTCTTCAGCCCCTTCTCTTTCACCCACTCCCACCCCTCGCGCGCCTCCTCGACGCGGAGGACGAAGAGGAGAACGACGAACACCACAAACGCCGCCAGCGTCGGCACGGCGACGTGGATGAGCTTCCCAAGCTCATAGAACAGCGCCACCCGCCCCAGCCTCGGCCCCTTCGCCTCCCGCACGAAGGCCACGTTGTCGAGCCAGAAGTCCACGCCGTCGGGGACGACGAACTCGATGGCGGCGAACTCGCCCTTACGGAACTGGCGGTCGCCGGGCACCGTGAACGCAGAAAGGGGCACCGGATACGCCTTGCGCCGTTCACTGGCCTTGATCTCGACTGGGGTAGTCATCTGCACCCAGTCGGCCGGGTCCGTGCTCTTCGGGTCAGGGGCAAGCAGATTCACCTCGACGCGGCAGGTCTTGTCGGCCCGCGCCTTGAACGTGAGGCGGTCGCACGCGCCGAGGCGGAAGAACTCGATGCGCCCGCCCGCGATGGTGCGGCGCTTCTCCGAGGCGGGCAGGTGAAGCGCCATCTCCGGCTCGCCCGGGCGCTCGCCCGTGTCCGCCACCTGAGCGGGAACGCCGGAGCCACGCACCCCCTTCTGGAAGTAGCGCCAGTCGCCGGGGCCGGCGTCCAGACGCTCGCCGATACCCTCTGCGTCCTCAACATCACAGACTTGGAAGGAACCTATCAGCAGAGCCGTCGGTTTGCGCTGGACATGTTGGACGGCTGTCGTGTCGCGGAGCCAGACTGCCACCACATCGCCCAGTGCCTTCCTGGAGCAGAAGTCCTCGGAATTCACCCATACCCGCTGAACCCCGCCGGGCAGGAACCCGACGGGTTTGCTGGCATATGAAGTGCCCTGGCTGGTCACAAGTTCAACGGTCAGGTCCGTCGCCTCCGTCACGCCGACCGCTGCGCGAAGCACAGGGGCCTTCGTGAGGTCGAGGTCACCCAGGTCGCGTCGCAGCCCGGCAGAGCGGCGCGGCGAACGGCGGTACTCCGCCATGATTGCCTTTTGGCCCTCTCGGTGGCTGGGAAGCGGGGTTCCGGCGGGTCGCGCAAGCCATGGAAACGCCTCTGCGACCGATGGATCGCTGAGCGACACGATCTGAAAGTCGTCCACGTTGTCGGCCTCCCAGTCGCGGAGTTCGACGTTGAAGGTGTCAATCATCACCTCGCGGCGGCGGTAGGGGTCGAGGGGGAGGAGTTTCTTCAAGGGGCGATAGGTGAACTCGGCGGCGGCCCAGACGCCGGCGGTGGCTATCGCGGCCTTCGCGAGGAAGATCACGGTCGGTCGCCAGGGGAGGATGCGGACGCGCATCCGCATGACGGCGATGAGGATGATGTTCTTGAAGGCACGCGCGGCGCCGTAGACGACGGCCACGACGATGAAGTAGCCGTAGCCCAGCCACTCGATGCCGATGAAGAGGAACAGGATATGGAAGCCGGTGCCCAGGAACCCGATGATCGTGGGCGCCCACATCCGCTGCATGGCGAAGAACGACTGCTGAATCGGGTTCTCGATGGCGAAGAAGGGCAAGGCCAGGATGTAAAGCCCAAGGGCGTCGCCCGCGTGGCTCAGGTGGTAATCCGTCCAGTTCCCGCGGTCGAAGAGGAGGGCGATGATCGGCCCGCGCAGCACGATCATCAACGCGGTGAGCGGGACGAAGAAGGCGATGATCACGCGAATCGTCTTGGTCATCACGTTGGCGAAGTCGGCCCAGAGCTTCGCGGCGGCCAATTCGCTCAGGTGGGGCAGCAGCGCGATGCTCAGGGCGGCGATGACCAGCGTGTTCGGCGCCTCACCCACCTTGCGGGCATACTTGAGGTCGGAGAAGACCCCCGTGCCCGTGAACGACGCGAAGAGGTTGGTCACGATGTCGCGGTACTTGGCGAACAGGATGCCAAACATCAGCGGGACGCCGAGGGCGGCGAACTTCGCCATCGGCGTCTTCCGCCCCTTGGCGCGCCACCAGAGAAGGAGCAGGTAGGCCGCGACCACGACGACCAGGACCACCTGCTGGAGGGCGAGAAGGCTGCCCTCGTTGGGCAGGTGAGGCCGGAGCCGGCCGCACACCCACAGCCCCGCGCCGAGGGCGGCCAGGTGGGCCGCGAGAATGGCGACCTCAATGCCGATTCGCCGCAGGCTCAGCCCCGGCAGGCTCGGGCGATAGAAGCGCAGCTTCGAGCGCAGGCCCAGCACGTGGGTGAGCACCATCGCCCCCGCGCTGACGACGAAGCCGACCGCCAGGGCATCCAGCATCCGCGGCAGCGCCAGCCCCGCGAACGACACGACGAACAGCGCCGCCGCCCACACGATCTTCTGCACCCCGTCGCCCGCCGCCGCGTAGCCGAAGACGTTGTAGGAGTTCAGGATCGCATAGGTCACGGTGGCGAGGCAGATGCCGAAGACGCCGGGGAGCATCCAGCGCATCAGGCGGGCGCTCAGGGCGAGCTGCTGCTCGTTGAAGCCCATCGCGAAGAGCGACAGGATGCGCGGCGCGAAGATGAACCCGCCGACGACCGCGGCGGCCAGAAGGACGGCTGCCAGATTCAGCACCGTGTTGCCGAAGCGCCAGGCCGCCTCCTCGCCGCGCTCGCTCAGCTCCTGCTTGAAGATCGGCACCACCAGCGGGATGAAGACCTTGAGGCACAGGGTCTGAAGCAGGAACACCACCGTCTCGGTGACGAAGAAATAGGCGTCCGACTCCGGCCCCGAGCCGAAGACCGAGCCGACGAGGAGGGTGACGACGAGTCCGCCGAACTTCCAGAAGAGCTGGAAGAAGAAGATCACCAGCATCGCCTTGACGATGCGGTGCCCGATGCTCTCGGGCGATTTGTCCTGCCCTGGCTCGGCCACGGGGTCACCCCATCTCGGGCGGGATGGCGAAGAGGAGCGGCTCTGGCCGCCCCAGGTGGGCGGCGGCCCCGGGGCACACGTCCCGAGGGCCGCCGCATTATAGGACCGGCTCCGAAAGGAGTCAAGCAGAGCGCGAGAGGTTGACTCGCCCGCCGTTGCGTGATATGGTCCCCCCAACCAATCGGGATGCGCTTCAGGAGAACGTGATGCGACGGGCCTTCGCGTGTACGGCGGCGTTTGCGTTGGGGAGCCTGGGTCTGGCAGCGGACATTGTGCGGGAGGGCGCGCCCCAGGGCGCCGTGTGGCACAAGGGCGACCAGAAGGAGGCCGCAGCCGACCTGGTGGAGTTCGTCGAGAAGATGTCGGGCGCCCGCCTGGAGGTCAAGGCCGTCGCCGAGGGCGAGAAGCCGGCAGCAGACTCGCCAGCCATCGTCCTGGGCGCCCTGGCACTCGAGATGGGTCTGCCGAAGCCGCCCGAGACGCCCTCGCTCGACGGCTATCGCCTCCAGACCAGGCGCAATCACCTGCTCCTCGCCGGCGAGGCCCCCATGTCCACCCGCTTCGCCGTTACCCACTTCCTCGAACACCACGGCTGCCGCTGGCTCATGGCCAACAAGTGGGGCGAGGTGATCCCCCAAGCGAAGACGCTGTCGCTCGACGGCTTCGACGTGAGCGAGAAGCCCGACTTCGCGTACCGCAACGTCTGGGGCTTCGTGCCCCACGCCCGCTCGCGCCTCGGCGGCATGGACCTGCCGAACCGCCACGACTGGGAGCACGTGCCCGCCGCCAGGTACTTCAAGGACCACCCCGGATACTACGCCCTCCGCGGCGGCGAGCGGCGGCCCGGCGGCTGGCTGTGCACGAGCCACCCCGACCTGCCGCGCCTGTTCGCCGACGCCTACGTAGCCAAGTCGAAGAAGGGGGTCCGGGCCGACACGATCTCGCCGCCCGACGGCCGCGGCTTCTGCGAGTGCGCGAAGTGCAAGGCCCTCGACGTGCCCGACTACATCGAGCCCAGCTCCGGAACGATCTCGATGTCCGACCGCTACGCCCGCTTCTTCGATGCCGTCGGGCAGCTCGTGGGCAAGGAGGCGCCCGGCTTCATCCTGAGCTTCTACTGCTACTCCGACTACACGCTGCCGCCGAAGACGGTGAGCAAGGTCTCGGACAACCTGTGCGCCTGGGTGACCACCATCCGCTTCTGCCGCATCCACGGGGTGAACAACCCCCGCTGCGAGTCGCGCCAGCGCTACAAGGCCGTCGTCGAGGGCTGGGCACGCCTCATGCAAACCGCCTGCTACGACTACAACTACAACCTCGCCGAGGTCACCGTCCCCATCTCCAAGATCACCTACATGAAGGACAACATCCCCTTCCTCAAGAAGACCGGCTGCCGCGGCATCAACCTGGAGTCCATGGCCGCCTGGAACCTCTACGGCCCGCACACCTACTTGGCCAGCCGCCTGATGTGGAAGGCGGACGCCGACGCCGACGCGATCCTCGACGACTACTATGCGAAGCTCTGCGGCAAGGCCGCCCCGCACGTGAAAGCCTACTGGGAACGAATTGACAAGGCCGTGCGCGAGGCCGACGTCCACGTCGGCTGCTTCCACGGCATCCACGCCATCTGGACCCCCGCGCTGGTCAAGGAGTGCGAAGCCGACCTCGATGCGGCGGCCAAGGCCGCCGAGACCGACCTCGAGCGCGAGCGCGTCGCCCTCTTCCGCTCGGGGCTGGAGAGCGCCCGGTACTACCTGGCCGTGCGCGAGGCCATCAACCGCTGCGACTTCGTTGCGGCGAAGCAAACCTTCGACCAGTGGCTCAAGCACATGGACGCCGCGTTCGACAAGCAGTACAACACCATGCGCGGCTACAAGCGCGGCTACGCCGAGTGGTTCCTCCGCCCCCTCATCGAGAGCGGCCTCGCACGCACGGTCGGCGAGTGCAAGCTCGTGGCGCAACTGCCCGACGAGTGGGACTTCCGCTACGACCCCCAGGACGCCGGCGAGAAGCAAGGCTGGTTCAAGGACGCCGCCGCCCCCGAGGGCTGGCGGAAGGTGAAGACCTACTCCGCCACGCTCAACGAGCAGAGAATCCCCGAGCAGCTCACCTGGATGTGGTATCGCGCCCGGCTCAAGGCGCCGGCCGCCCTCCCCCCCGGTCCGCTCCACCTCTGGTTTGGCGAGGTGGACGGCAGCCCGACGAAGGTCTACCTGAACGGCGAGCCGGTCGCCGAGTTCGCGGGCGCCCGGAAGCCCAGCGAGGTCGAGGTCACGGGCAAGCTGCTGGCGGGCAAGGACAACCTGGTCGTCGTCAGGACCGGCCACCTGAGCATCAGCGAGCTGATGCTCGGCGGCATCGTGCGGCCCGCGATGCTCTACGCCGGCCCCAGGCCCGAGCCTGCCCCCAAGGGGGGCCGGTAGCCCCCCGCTCCCTCGCGGGCGCGGGCCCGCCGCCGCGCTAGTGGATCAATCTCTCCCTCAGGGGGTTTGATCCACTAGTGGCCCCTCAAACCGCTGCCATAACTGCTTCCGGAATAACGCCTTATGGCGTGCTGGCGCCCCTGATTCACTACAGGATCACCCCTTTTTCCCCCGCGCGCTTGATCCACTAGCGCCCACCCTTGCACCCGCCCCAGCGCCATGCTATAGTGACGCCGGATGCCATAGGCCCTGTTCCGCAAGGAGGGAGACATGGCCCACGCCATCGGCATTGATTTCGGGACAACGAACTGCGTCGCCGCCGTCGTCCGCGACGGCGTGCCGCAGGTGATACCAGTTGACGGCTCGCCGCTGATGCCCAGCATCGTGTCGTTCACTGAGGACGGCGCCGTGCTCGTCGGCCAGGCGGCGAAGGCCCGCCGCTGGCTCGCCCCCGAATCCACCATCGCGTCCTTCAAGCGCTTCCTCGCCGACCCCGCGAAGCGCTGGACCATCTTCGGCAGGACCTACACGCCCGTTGACGTGGCTGCCCTGCTCCTGCGGCGGCTAAGGGAGGCGGCGGAGGCATTCCTGGGCGAGCCCGTCGCCGAAGCCGTCATCACGGTGCCCACGTGGTTCACCTCTGTAGAGTTGGGTCATCTCGGACAAGCAGGGGCCCGCGCCGGGCTTGCGACCACGCACAGGCTCCTCGAACCTCTCGCCGCGGCCATCCGTTGTGGCCTCGAAGAACGGAGCGAGATGGCGCTCGTTTACCACCTTGGCGGCGCGACATTCGAGGCCGAACTCGTCAGAGCAAAGGGTGGCGCACTGCTCGTGGTCGCCGCCGGCGGCCATCAAGACCTGGGGGGGAACGATTTCCTCGATGTTCTGGCCGAGCACCTCTACGACAGGTGGCAGCAACACACGGGCTCCCAGTTCGGCCCGTTTCACGACTTGTTCTCGCCAGATCCCGGCGTCCCAGAGGAAAGCCGTCTGGCCGCGCACCGCCTCATGGAAGCAGCCGAGAGCGCCAAGATCGCGCTCTCGAGCGCGCGCGCCGCCAGCGTCCGCATTGCCGACTTCCTTGGAACATCCCTGGAGGAAGAGGTCACACGCGAGGAGTACGAGCTCTTCCTCGATCCCATTGTCGATCTGACGGTCCGCACTTCCCGCAACACGCTCGAGACGGCGGGGTTGAGCCCAGGCCCGCACCTCCACGTGCTTCTAACCGGTGGCTCGACTCAGACCCCGCTGGTCAGGGAGAGAATCCGCCAGCAGCTTGGTCTCCCAGTGGGGGCCGAGCCGGCCGACCTCGTGGCGGCTATGGGGGCGGCGAGGTTCGCGGCAGTGCTGGCTGCGGCTGGCCCCCCGCGGTGTATCGCGGCCCCCACGGGGACGGCCATGCGTGAGAGGCCAGTTGAGAAACCTGGAGGGGCAAACTTGGCCGCCCCCACCGTTCCGGAGCCAAGCAACGAGGTCCCCGCACTTGATCTGGCCTTTCCTGAAGCCGGCACGGAGAAGGAGGAGGGTCTGGTGGCGGGCCGCGACGAGCCGGTGAGGGAACCGACCCCCAGAGACACGGCCATGGCCATGCCCGAAGTGCCGCAGCCAGCCACTCATGGCGACGAAGACTTCGCCCAAGCAGGCTTCGAGGGCGAGGGGAATCGTCCGCTGCATCTCGACGAGAACGTGCAGTTCACGGTCTATCGCCCGGCGGTGGTGAGGCCGATGGAGTGGCGCACGCTGCTGGCCTTCGCCCACCTCTCCGAGCTCCCGCCCGATGCGCCGCCTGAGCAGCCCCACCCCATTGAGGAGATGAAACGCCAGGTCGAACAAGCCCTCGGCGAGAAGGCCCGCGACTACACCGACGTGAGGCAGGACAGCTCTCAGGGCGTCCCCCGCGAGGGAGAGATCACGTTCAAGCCCGAAATCCCAGGCATCGAGTTCAACCCCCCAAGCCGCTCGTTCCTGTGGCTTGAGAGCGTGCACTGCGAGGAATTCCGCCTGCGCGCCCGGCCGGAGCTGGACGGAGAGATGGCCCGAGGCCGGCTCACCGTGTTCCTCGGCAGCATCATCCTGGCCGACATCCCGCTGGCTATCCGTGTGGACAGCCACGCCGAAGCAACTCCGGCCCGGCCCTCGCGTGAGCCGGTCGTCCGCCGCCCGTACCAAAAGGTGTTCGCCTCATACTCCCACAAGGACCTCGAGATCGTCGAGGAGTTGGAGCAGCGTGCGACTTCGACGGGGTTAGGGGTGAGCTACCTGCGCGACCTCCTCAACCTGCGCGCGGGGAAGGTGTGGCGCAAGGAGCTGGCGCGGATGATCGAGGAGGCCGATATCTTCCAGCTCTTCTGGTCGTGGAACTCGATGCGCTCGGATAACGTGAGAGACGAATGGAAGTACGCGCTGTCGCTGCGCCGTCCCGACTTCGTCCGCCCCGTCTACTGGGAGGAGCCAAGGCCGGAGGACCGCGGAAAGGGCCTGCCGCCGGATGCCTTGGACCGCCTGCACTTCGAGCGCATCCGCCTCGGGGCGTGCGCCTCCTCCAGGGTGGGGCCGCGGGGAAGCGATTCTGCGCGGGCCGCGGGTCCAGGGGCCGCTGCCGAGCCCGGCTCCTTCGCGCGCCGCGTGATACGCTTCACGGCGCCAGAGGAGCTTCTTGGGCCGCCGGACTTCAGACGCCCGGCAATGGCCCCGCGGGGCCCTGCCGCTCTGGCGGAAGCCCTTCGAGAGGCCCATATGGCCTTCGACGAGGCGAGGTGCCGGGAGCTGCTGGCCGCGCTGGCTGAGCGCCGCGTGGCGGCTGTTGATGAATCAGGCGACAAGCTCTGCGCGCAACTCGCCGAACAGGT
Source organism: Planctomycetota bacterium (assembly GCA_035527715.1). Taxonomy (GTDB): domain Bacteria; phylum Planctomycetota; class PUPC01; order DSUN01; family DSUN01; genus DSUN01. The sequence goes on from DATKZY010000128.1 coordinate 13,598, forward strand.
GGCAGCCGCTACGAAGTGGCTGAGGGAGATTGACGAGGAGCGCAATCGGGAGGCTGCCTTCCGGGAAGCGTGTGCGGCCCTGAAGAGGGCACTGGACAATGACGAGGGGCACCAGACTATCGAGCGGCTTGCGGCGGCGGTGCTGCGGCATGACCTTGGCATGCCCCACCCTCTCGCCGCGCGATATGACGCGCACGTGGCTGCTCTCCAGCCTGCGCGACGCATGAGGGTGGGGTTGACGTTTGTCGCGGTCTTCGCCGCGGTTGTGCTGCTCATTATCCTGTGGCTGTTGGGCTGGTTTCGGCCGTGAGCTGGCGAACGAGGGCGGCAACCTCCCCAATCTCGTCGCGCTTCTTCGGGAACACGCCCACGCACAGGCCGTCCTTGCGCTTCAGGCGCTTGAGGACCTCGGGGAACGTGTCCTTGGGCAGGATGCGGCCGGCGCCGAGCACCTTGTAGGCGACGACCGGCTTCGCGAGCTTCTCGATCGTGGCGAGCGTTTCCTCCAAGCCCGCGCGGACGTAGTTGTCGGGGCGGTAGAGCGGCTGGTGGTAGAAGTCGGTCGGCAGCCCCTTCCCCTCGGCCTCCAGGTGGGTCGTGGCCCGGTGCGTGGCCATGCCGGCCGGCAGCTTGTGGCTCTTGATCAGCTCGAGCCAGCCGCGAACGACGTCCCACTTCCCCTTCGTCACCTGGCCGTCAATCTGGCAGCCCTGGATGCACACGGCCTTCGCCCCGTTCTTCACGGCGGCCAGGATGTCCTTCTCCATCGGCTGGCGGTCGGGCTGGGCGATCCAGGCATTTAGCTTGCCGCCCTTCTCCCTATACTCGTTCCACAGCGCGATCCAGTGCTCGTAGCAGGGGGTCCAGACGGCGCTGATGCCGTGGTCGGCCGCGGCGTCGAGCGTGGCCATGATGCGCTCGTTCGTGTAGTACGCCTTCATCTCGTCGGCCGATGCCTGCGGGTTGCCGTGGGAGAAGCCGAAGAAGGGATTGCTGCCCAGAAACAGCCGCGAGACCTCGAGCGAGCCGAGTCGGATCGGGGGCATCGCGCCTGCTGGCTCCCTCTCGCCCGCCGTGGCGCTGCCGCCCGATGCTGCTGCGATCGCTCCCACCAGCATGGCCTCCTTATGGAATTCCCTCCGTGTGATCGGTCGTCCCACGTCTCACCCCTTCTCGTCCATCCCCTTCGCGCTGCTCCTGTCCGCCATTGTACCGCACCCGCGCTGTGGGGTCAATCGGGGCATCGAGGCGGAGTACGGCCCCCGTTCTGGTACCCACCCTGATTCCCGTTCTCTCGTGCTCGTCGGCGAGTCCGCAGGCTCTGCCTCTTTCCCCTTCCACGACGAGGAAGCTGAGGGTGTCGGATCTTCAGGGCGTGTTGCCCAAACCGACTTGAGGGGATCAGCCTCGTTGGGAGTCCCGCCTTCAGGCGGCTTGGCGCAGGAGAGGACCGCCTGAGCTACTCCACCGTAGCAGCTACGAAGCTCCGCGAAGGCGGAAGGCGGGACTCCCAACGACTCCGCCCTGTGCCCAACACGCCCTCGAGGTCTGACCCCTGCGGCCGCCCGGGGGCCGGCGGCGCTGCCCGGCTTTGCCCTGGGCCAGGGGCCGGCCGAAGGACTTGGCGTATGGGGCATGACCAAAGGGGAGTCAGAACCCGCGGTCGGGGCCAGATCCCCCCTGGTCCACAGGGGAAGCCTTTGGCAAAAGGCGGCACGACGCCAGGTCCTTCAGCCGGCGGTACGCGATCTCGATTTCCCCCCAAACCCGGCGCCTCTCGCCAGGGGCCAGTTCGCCGGGGTCCCTCCCGAACAACTGATCGAGAAGCTCGTCGGACTCGGCAAGGACAAAGCCATCTCCATCGAGCAGCTTCACGCCCAGTTCGCAGTCTACCGGTCCCTTGGAGACATTGGTTATGTCGCACCGCCACTGCACCGTAGCCCAGCGTGCGGGCACACCAGAGTCGGATTGAGCATTGACTCGCTCGCCCAAGTCTATCGTCTTGGCCGCGCAATCAGACAGGCGCAGGAACTCGTTCGGCTCGGCGGTCGTGGGCAGTAACCGTTTGGAGGCCATCTCGAAGTTCGAGCACGACGAGAGCAATAGGAAGGTGCCACAGGCCAGCAGAAGACCCACGTTCACCTTGCGTCTGAGCATGTTCGCCTCCTCTCTCGACCCTCCCAGGGTAGTGCTGCCGAGACATGGCCGCTCCCCTCAGGCGGACGCCGGCTCAATACTACGCCCCGCCGCGCGAAAGTCAAGCCCTGCGAAGATTCGCCGCCCCAAGTCAGGCTGAGAGTGAGATCCTCAAATATCAATTGTCCGCAGGAGCGGGTGCGGCGCGTCGCGCAGGAGTTGTCTCCTGACTCTCCGCGATCCGGGGGTGTAGGATGAGACTGGAGACAGCTCCTCAGCATCCCTGCCCGTGGCGCGGGCGAGGACCCTTTCCCCCTCTCCCCCGCCCACTGGCGGTTGGAGTAGGGGGCGATGATTGATATTTGAAGATGGGGCTATCCGCTTGACTCCCGCTGATGGATCCTGCGGCCACGAGGTGCTGCGTAGGGTGAACGTGACGTGTCATTCTGAGGAGGTCGCCCATGGCGACCGACGAAGAATCTCCCAGGGAAGGAGACTGACGCACGAGGATCCCCTGATCCGGTCGGAGCCGGCTCCCCTGAAAGATTCTTCGCGCCATTCGGCCAAGGCCGAATGGGCTCAGAATGACATCGGTGGCACTGCGGGACGCTCCTACGGGAGTCAGGCGGATAGCCCCATTTGAAGATCTGACACCGCTCGCCACCGTTCGCCTGACACCGTTCCCCCGCACGCACGTGGGCAACACGCCCCTCAAATGCCAATTTCCCGGAGGCCCTCGCGGGGAATGTGAGAGGAGTCCGCGTGGAAGTATGCACGCCCTACCTTGTTCCGGGTCTGTCGCGGTTGCTTGGCGTCCTTGGCGTCTTGGCGGTTGAAACGGGCCTGATCTGCCCGCCAAGACGCCAGGGAAGCCTAACAGGAGTCGGACTGCCTATTAGGCGACGTACCATCTATTATATGCCGAACGCTCTAATAGGGCGACCGGTTCCTAATAGATGATGCCTCAGATCGCCAGATCCACGGGCGGAGGGAGTGGCGGCCTGTAGGGGGCGGTATCGCCAAGTGTAAGAAGCGTATAGACTTAGTCCATGGCAACAGATCGCCAGGGGTGGGGGAGGTGGCCACCTGTGGCGGGTCACCGCGCGGCGGCGAGGGCCGAGGCGAACACGTCGGCGGCACGATCAATCTGCTCGGGGGAGATGACGAGCGGGGGCTGGAAGCGGATGACGTTGCCGAGCGCGCCGCCCAGGCCGACGAGGAGGCCCGCCTCGCGGCAGAGGCGGCGGACCTCTTTGGCCTCCTTGTCCGCAGGGGTCTTCGCGGCGTCGCGGACCAGTTCGACGCCGATCATCAGGCCCGTGCCGCGCACGTCGCCGACGAGGGGACAGGTCGGCTTGAGGCCCTCGAGGTGCGCCATCAACTGCGCGCCGCGAGCGGCCGCCTTCGCCGAGAGTTGCTCTTCCTGCATCACGCTGAGGTTGGCGAGCGCCGCCGCGCAACAGACGGGGTTGCCGCCGAAGGTGGAGAGGTGGTCGCCGGGCGTGAAGGCGTCGGCCACGTCGGGCCGCGCGATGAAGGCGCCTAGGGGGAAGCCGTCGGCGATGCCCTTCGCCATGCACAGGATGTCAGGCTCCACGCCGTAGTGCTCGATGGCGAAGAGGCGCCCGGTGCGCCCGAACCCGCTCTGCACCTCGTCGGCGATGAAGAGGCCCCCGTCGTTGCGAACGATGTCCACGGCCCGCTGGAAGTATTCGGGCGGCGGCACGATGATCCCCCCCTCCCCCATCACCGGCTCGGCGACGAAGGCCGCCACCTCGCCCGCCGTCTGGTAGCGCAGCACGTGGTCCATGAAGTCGGCGCACGCCACGCCGCAGCCAGGGTAGCTCAGCTTCAGCGGGCAGCGATAGCAGTAGGGCGCGGGGGCGAAGGCCACGCCCGACAGATACGGCCCGAAGCCCTTCTTGCGCCCGCGGTTGCCCGTGATCGAGAGCGTGCCCACGGTGCGGCCGTGGAAGCTCAGCGTCAGGCACACCAGCTCGCGGCGGCGGGTGAACTGCTTGGCGAGGCGGATGGCGCCCTCGATGGCCTCGGCCCCGCTGTTGCTGAAGAAGCTCTTCTGAAGCGCGCCGGGCGCGACCTCGGCCAGCCGCTTCGCCAGCTCGGCCGCACGCGGGTTGTAGTAGACGTAGGTGCAGCAGTGCACCAGCTTCTCCATCTGCTCCCGCGCCGCGGCCAGCACCCGCGGGTGCCCGTGCCCCGCGTTCACCACAGCGATGCCGCTGAAGCAGTCGAGATACTCCGCCCCGTCGGCCCCCGTCACCGTGCAGCCCGAGGCCCGCTCGACCACGATCGGCTCGAAGCCGGCAACCATGCTGGTGATCAGATAGCGGTCATACAGTTCCTTGGCGTCCATGAGTCAATCCCTCTTCCTGATGTCAAGGGATGGATGGATGAATGGATGGGTGGATGGGTGTCAGGCAACCATCCATTCATCCATCCATCCAATCATCCCCCCTGGCCTTGGCCAGGTCCTTGCGAATCTCGTAGGCGCTCTCTGCGTCGGAGAGGATGCTGGTGTCAATCTCCGCCACGAGCATCGCCTCGTCGCTGTGGCCGAGGAGGGCCACCGCGCCCTTGAACGGCACGGCGACCTGCGAGTGGCCCATCGAGTGCCGCCTGCCGCCAGGCGTGTCGAATTCGCCCGCCACGTTGCAGAAGGCCACGGCCACCTCGTTCTCGAACGCCCGCGCCACGCACAGCGAGTCCACGAAGAGCTCTTCGGCCCTGGGATTGTGCCGCTGGCCTGCCCCGGCGTCCTCGAAGCACCAGCAGCTCGGGCAGACCACGATCTCGGCCCCCTGCCGCAGCATGTCGCGGAACAGCTCGGGGAACGCCAGGTCCCAGCAGATGGCCAGGCCCACCCGCCCGAAGCGGGTGTCGCACACGACGGCGCCCTCGCCCGGCGTCACCCACAGCTTCTCGCTCACCCACAGGTTCACCTTGCGATAGCGACCGGGCACCGACCCGTCGGAGGCGATGTAGTAGGCCGTGTTGTGGAAGCGGCCGCCCTCGGATTCGGCGATGGAGCCGGGCACGAGGTCCACGCCGTGTCCCTTCGCCATCGCCTGGAACGCCGCCCTGTAGCGTCCATCGGCATCGGCGAGGTCCTTCCGATTGCCCAGCGGCCCGGTGACGAAGTACTCGGGGAAGACGACCAGTTCCGCGCCTGCGGCCGCGGCCTGGGCGACGAAGCGCTCGGCCTTCGCCAGGTTCGCCTCGGGCGCGTGCGGCTCGACTTGGAATTGGACGAGTGCAAGCTTGAGCATGGTGGTCACTACTATCGCTCGAAAAGCGGCCGCCGGCAACCGGGGCTCAGGCGATGGTCTGGGCGGTCACCTGGAAGGCGCGGGTGGCGGCGAAGTCGCGGACGCCCGCGGTGCAGCCGAATGCCTGGACGCAATGGGCAGCGACGGCGTTGCCGAAGCGGGCGCTCTCGACGAGCGTCCAGCCCTTCAGCCGGCCCAGGAGGAAGCCGGCGACCCAGCAGTCGCCAGCACCCGAGGTGTCCACACACTTGACGCGATAGGACGGGACGTAGGCTTCCTCGCCGTTACCGAAGACGTAACTGCCTTTCGGCCCGAGCTTTACGGCGACGATTCCGACGCCTTTGTCGTGGAGCCGCCGCACGATCTCCTTCGGGTCGCTCGTGCCCGCCACCCGCTCGGCCTCCTCAATCGAGGGCAGGAACATGTCGAGGTGGGGCAGGCAGGGGCCGATGATGGGCAGGTAGTCGGCCACGCGGTTGTTGAACACGGTGTCCATACAGGTCGTGACGCCTGCGGCGCGGGCCTTCTGGAGGATGTGAGCGGTCTGCTCGCCGTCGAAGGTGGGCATGACCATCGTGCCGGCGACGTGGAGGATTTTCGCCTGCTTCACGATCTCAAGGTTGATGTCCTCCTCGCAGAGGGTGGCGTTGGCGCCCATGGTGTGGAGGAAGCGCCGCTGGCCGTCGGAGCCGACGATGACGAAGGTGAACGAGGTGGATGCCTTGGGGTCCACCGCGACGCCACTGGGGTCAATGCCGTGGCCCTTGAGGGTCTCGACGACGAAGTGGCCGAAAGTATCGTTGCCCACCTTACCGACGACGCTGGTCTGAAGGCCGAGCTTGGCCATGGCGATGCCGGCGTTGGCGGCGCAGCCGCCGATGTGGAGTTCCATGTGGTCGAAGAGCCGCAGGCTGTTCGGCGGCGGCACCTCGTCAATCGGCGAGCCGAAGGCGTCGGCGACCAGGATCCCCAGGCAGCAAACGTCCATTCCGTGCTCCTCTCGCAGCCGCGTTCGGTGGCATTTCGCAGGAGCCCGATCCTAGCGCCGCGGGGGCGCGCTGTCAAACGGGCGCGCCGGCCGTCATCGCCGCTCGATGGCCTGGGGCGCGAGGGGTGAGGAACCCGAGAAAACAGGCGTGTGATAGAAAATCCAAGTTTCTTGACGGGCCAAGATCTTGATGTATAATGGGGATAGGTGTGAGAGAGTCCACCTAACCCCCGGTAGGAAGGAGTGTGAGCCATGCGGCGGGAACCACTCCGTGAGGCCTCTGCGCACACCGACGCAGCGGCCAGCGACGAGGCGATCCTCGAGCAGTACGTCGAGCGGCCGACGCCGGCCCGCGACTGGCTGGAGGACAAGATTCGTCGGGCACCCTGGTGGTGCATCTCCTTCCTCGTTCACCTCCTTGCCCTTCTGGTCCTGTGGAGCTGGCCCGCGAGGAGCGCGGCGGACGGGGACGAGACGGTCTGGTCGCCCCCGGTCAACATCCTTCCGCCCGATCCGCCGCCCGCGATCGTGGACCCGCCGGACCTTCGTCCCGACGACCCGCCCGAGCTGCCCGAGAAGTTCAACATCAAGGACATCGATCAGACGCAGTTGGCCGGCGGCCCGACGGAGCCGGACCTGCCGCCCATCGAGGAGCCGCCGCCCCAGGGCGAGCAGATGGAGAACCTCGCCGACGTGATCCGCGAGCTCACGCCGGTCATCGGCTTCGAGATTGACACCAAGCAGCTCGCCCAGGTTCAGAAGCGGTACGGCAACGGGCGCGACAAGCTGTACCGACGCGCCAACACCTGGGGCACTGGCACCGGCCCGGGGACCGGTCCGGGCACGGGCGACGACACGGTGGTGACGCCCCTGGTCGGGGCGCTGATGTGGCTGATGCGCGCCCAGGAGAAGGACGGGAGCTGGAATGCCAAGACCTGGGAGGGCTCGAGCCCGTACCGCGTCGGCATGACGGGGCTGGCCATTCTCGCCTACGAGGGCGCCGGCTTCACCCACCAGCGCGGCAGGTTCCGCCACACGATCGCCCGCGCCCTCGCCTGGCTGAGGGAGAACCAGCGGCGCGACGGCAGCTTCCCCTGGGAGACCTTCTACGAGCAGGGCATCGCCACGATGGCCGTGTGCGAGGCCTACGGGATGACCGACGACCCCAAGCTGCGGGCGATGGCGCAACGGGCGGTGGACTACATCGTCAAGCTCCAGCCCGAGCACGGCGGCTTCCGCTACAGCGGCCCCGTGACCCTCGACGAAGGCGACATGTCGGTCACCGGCTGGCAGATCATGGCCATCAAGTCGGCCATGCTCGCCGGCCTCGGCGTCCCGCCCCAAGCCGTCGAGCGGTCGCGGACCTTCCTGAAGAACACCTGGCGCGACTACGGCGCCAGCTCGTACCTGGCGGGCAACAAGCCCCCCGGCTCCCTCGCCATCACGGCCATCGGCCTCCTGTGCCGCGCCTTCCTCAACGACGGCGGGATGTACGACGTCGAGATCGGGCAGGCGGCCGACTTCCTGCGCCGGGCGGAGAACCCGAACCTCGATTCGCCCGTGGGCGGGGCGTCGAAGCAACTGGTGGCCGACACCTACTACACCTACTACTCCTCGCTGGCCATGTTCCAGCTCGGCGGCGACCAGAGCGAGCACTGGCGCTCGTGGCGGACCATGTACCGGGCGCCCCTCATCGCGGCCCAGGTGCACGCCGAGCGCAACGCCCAGGGCCGCTACACCCTGGGCAGTTGGGACCCCGCGAAGCACCGCTGGGGCGACCGCGGCGGCCGCGTCTACGCCACGGCCCTGGGCGCCCTGTGCCTCGAGGCGCCCTTCCGCTATCTGCCGACCTCCAAGGCCAAGCCATAGGAGCCTGCAGTCGAGCCGTCCGTGCAACCAGGGGAGACAGGAGGGTGCGCGATGAGGAACGAGCCGCTCGGCAACCCCTCTGCACAGGCCCGCGACGACGAGGCGGCCCTCGAGCAGTACATCGAGACGCCATCGCCCCTCCGCGACTGGCTGGAGGCCAAGATTCGCCAGGCACCCTGGTGGTGCATCTCCTTCCTCGTCCACCTCCTCGCTCTGCTGGCGCTCTGGACCTGGCCCATGCAGGGCGAGGCCCAGTCCGTCACCGAGATCGAGCGGAAGATCGAGCTCTGGGAGGAGCCGAAGACCGAGGAATGGCACGACTGGGACGTCGTGAAGCCCATCGAGCCGACGAAGGAGCAGGACTTCGAGATTGATGAGATCTACCAGGAACCCGTCGCTGGCGACCAGTCGGCCGGCACCCCGCAATTGAAGGAGAGCGACCTCTCCCCAGAGAGCCAGACGCCGCGGTTCGAGGTCGAGATCCCCAGGCCCGAGTTCGTGGAGGTCAAGCCCGGCCCGGACGGCACGCGGGACGACATCCGCGGCGTGATTGACGGCGAGCCGGACGACGGCAAGGAACGGAAGAAGAAGGTCATCGAGATCCTCACCCCGCTCCAGGCGGCCCTCGTGTGGCTCGCCCGCGCCCAGGAGAAGGATGGGAGCTGGGACGCGAAGCGCTGGGAAGGCGCCAGCTCGTACCGCGTGGGCATGACGGGGCTGGCCCTCCTGGCCTACCAGGGGGCCGGCTTCACGCACATCAAGGGCCACACCTTCCGCAAAGCGGCCGCCGGCGCGCTCGACTGGCTGCGGACGAATCAGCGCGAGAACGGCAGCTTCCCGTGGGAGACCTTCTACGAGCAAGGCATCGCCACGATGGCTGTGTGCGAGGCGTACGGCATGACGTCGGACTCCCGCCTGCGCCCGAGCGCGCAGCGGGCGGTGGACTACATCGTGAAGCTCCAGCCCGAGCACGGCGGGTTCCGCTACGGGGGCGCCGTGCCGCAGGCCGAGGGCGACCTGTCGGTCGCCGGCTGGCAGATCATGGCTATCAAGTCGGCCCTCCTCGCCGGGCTCAAGGTGCCGCCCGAAGCCGTCGAGCGCTCGCGCGTGTTTCTGAAGAGCACCTGGCGCGACTACGGGGCCAGCGCGTACCTGGCGGGCGACAAGGGGGCGGGATCGCTCTCCATGACCGCGGTCGGCCTCCTGTGCCGCCTCTTCCTCAACGACGGCGGCGTCTACCAGGGCGAGATCGCCCAGGCCGCGCAGTTCCTGGCCCAACGAGAGGCCCCGGACATCGCGCCACCCGAGCGCGGGGCGTCGAAGCAGCTCGTCACCGACATCTATTACACCTACTACTCGTCGCTGGCGATGTACCACGTCGCAGGCCCCGACAGCGAGTATTGGCGGGCGTGGAAGATCATGCACCTCGAGCCGCTGAAGGCGGCCCAGGTGCGCGTGAGGCAGGATGCGCGCGGGAACTTCGTGAAGGGCAGCTTCGACCCCGCGAAGCACAGGTGGGGCGACCGCGGCGGCCGCGTCTACACGACGGCCATGGCCGCGCTGTGCTTCGAGGCGCCGTTCCGCTTCCTGCCCCTGTGCAGGGCCAAGCGCTGAGGCCCGGCGCCCGCGCGCCACGAGGGCCAGCCCGTGCCCGCCGGCGCGCCCTGTGAATTTCGCAGGCGCCCCTTGACACGTCGGGCGCCAGCGCTATAATGCAAGCGGGGAGAATGTCCGGGGTACGCCCTGGAGGAGGTCTTGAGCATGGCCGACGAGCTGAACCCCATTCCGGCAGAAGAGACCGAGCTCGACCAGTACGTGGACCAGGAGCCGAGCAAGTGGGAGGAGTTCCTGAACCGCCAGTTGCGCCGCTCGCCCTGGTGGGCCATCTCGTTCCTCGTCCACATCATCGCCATGCTCATCCTCTGGAGCTGGCCCTACGACGCGATGGGCCGCGAGACGATCTTCAGCCACGTGCCGGTGGACCTCGTGCCGGAGGTGGTGCCCGAGATCCCGCCCGAGCCGCCGGAGCCGCCCGAGGTCGAGACAATCGAGGAAGAGCTGGACGTGCCGATCGAGGACATCCCGATCTCTCCCGAGCCCGTGAGCAAGGATGACCCCGGCCCCGACCTGGGCCTGGACCCCACCGAAGACATCATGAAGGACGTGGAGCGCCCGCTCACGAGCATTGACCCGCCGTCGAACACGCCGGTGTTCGCGGTGGACAGCCCGTCGGCGAACCGGATGACCCGAGGCATCTATTCGGGCCGCAGGAACTTCGGCACCGGCAAGGTGCCCGGCGGCCGCGGCGGCTCGTCGCGCCACGCCGAGAGCGCCGTGATGGCCGGCCTCATCTGGCTCGCCAAAGCCCAGGAGAACGACGGCAGTTGGAGCTGCAAGAAGTGGGACGGCGGGGGCGACTTCGACGTCGGGATGACCGGCCTGGCCCTCCTGGCCTTCCTGGGCGCCGGCTACACCCACACGAAGGGCAAGTTCAAGACCACCGTGGAGAAGGGCCTCGAATGGTTCGCCAAGAACCAGCGCGACAACGGGAGCTTCGGCTGGAAGACCTTCTATGAGATGGGCATCGCCACCATGGCCGTGTCGGAGGCCTACGGCCTCACGCAGTCGCCGGCTGTGGGGAGAATGGCACAGAAGGCAATAGACTACGTCTGCAAAGTGCAGCCGGACCACGGCGGGTTCCGCTACGGCGGCGCCGTGCCGAAGGACGAGGGCGACATGTCGGTCACCGGCTGGCAGATCATGGCCATCAAGTCGGCCATCTGCTCCGAGCTCAAGGTGCCCCAGGAAGCCGTCGAGCGCTCGCGCGTGTTCCTCAAGAACACCTACCGCGACTACGGGGGCAGCGCCTACATCGTGAGCAGCAGGGGGGCCGGCGCCGCCGTGTCGGCCATCGGCATGCTCTGCCGCCAGTTCCTCGGCGGCGACTACGATGCGGAGATCTCGGCCGCGGCCGACTTCCTGCGCCAGCGCCAGAAGAACCAGGTCGGCGCGCCCAACACCGGCAAGGACCACCTCGTCGGCGACCTCTACTACACCTACTACTCCGTCCTCGCCATGTTCCAGATGGGCGGCGAGTACTGGACCGACTGGAATAAGCTCTTCCGCGACCCGCTCGTGAAGTGCCAGATCCACCAGATCAACGACGCGAAGGGGCGCTTCGTGCGCGGCAGTTGGGACCCCGATAACCACCAGTGGGCGAAGTCCCGCGGCGGCCGCGTGTATGCCACGGCCATGGCCGTCCTGAGCCTCGAGGTCTACTACCGCTTCCTGCCGGTCTACAAGAAGTAGCGCGGCGCGCGCCGCCGAAGAACCCACTCGTGCCGCCGGACGCCTTCGCCCGGCGGCACGTCATGTCCGCACCAGGAAGCACTTCGGCCCGGCAGATGGGAGAGGGCTACGACCGGCCGCCGCGGCTCGCGCGGCCCTGCTGAAGGAGCGCCCTGGGGGTGCGGGGGCCGAGGAGCCGACGCGGCGGGCGGACGCCCGCCCGCGCCACAGGGCAGGCTCGGAAGTCGCAGGCCAGGATCAGCCGAATCGTGGCGGTGAGGTGCGCGGGGCTGAACGGCTTGGTCAGCAGCGTAGCGCCCAGCCGCTCGCACGGCCCGAGCAGCACCTGAGGGTCCCCCGCACTCATCACCAGCAGCTTGCAGTCGGCCCTCCGACGCAGAAGCCGTCGCGCAAGCCTCAGCCCCCCGATGTCCGGCAGGTCCACGTCCAACACCACCAGGTCGGCCGGCCGCCGCCGCCACACCCCGAGCGCCTCGACGCCCGACGACGCAATGTCCACCTCGAACCCGCTGCCCGCGAGGATCTCGGCCACCGTCTCGGCAAGGCCGGCATTGTTGTCCACGACTAGCGCGCGTCGGAGCGACATGGCACTGGCCTCGACACTATCCGTCACCCACAGCCATAGTATTCGCGTGCAAACCACGTGCCGGGCCGCGGCCTCAGCGGCAGCCGAGGCGCTCGGCACGATAACCGTCGTGCTGTCCAGCACTTGCGTCTACAGGAGCCCGGGGGCGCGCCGCGTCTGCCGCGCCTCGGCCTCCGCCGGTCTGCCACTTTGGCGCCCGCGTGGCTGACACGGCTCGCCCAGGCCCCAGACTGCCGAGCCGACCGCCGATCATCCGCGCGGCTCTCGACACGCCTCCCGCCCACCAGGCGCTCACCTGTGCACCAGGGGGGGTGAGCGCCTAGCAGGGGGCGGCTGAGCCAATGTCATGATAGCCGTAAGAGCCCGCTCTGCCAAAGGTTACAGCCGGTGGAGAGTCCAGCGCAGCCGGCCTGTTGCGCTAGGCGCTCACGTGTGCGCAATGGGAGGTGAGCGCCTAGCGCGGGCGCTTGGGTGGGCCGCTCCGGGTGATCGCTTCAGGCGGATGAGCCGGGAATGGTCCACGGCCGCCGATCAGTGCCCAGGGCCGGGCGGCGTGCCGCTCGTGTCGAGGAGCAACAGCTCGCGCCGCGCCTGCGCGCCCTCGGGCCGGTCGGGGAACTCGGCCGCAAGACGCGACAGGACCTCGACCAGGCTCCTCGTGTCCCCCGCCGTTCGGTGGCAGGCGGCCAGCTGTGCCAGTGCCCTGGGCAGGTCGTGGCCCCTCGATGCTCCGCGAAGCCAACGCGCCAGGACACCTCGGGCCGACCCGGCGTCGCCCCGGGCAAGGTGGTAGGCGACCAGGCCATCGAATGCCTCGGCCAGGGCTTGCCGCAGCGCGGCGCGCCGGGCCGGGTCGACCGCCACGGCCGGCTCGAGTTGCTCCCCGCGCGCAATGGCGGCATCGAGAAACCCGAAGGCGGCGTGCTGGGCGACCTCCGCGATCTCATAGGCCAGGGGGTCGCGGCGCTGGAGGCGGCCCACCGCGAGCAGGCGCAGGGCCTCCCTGCGCACCGCGGGCGGCGCCTGCGGGGCCAACGCCTCGAGCAGCAGGCGCGTGGCCTCCCAGTGGCCGCCGCCGCGCGCGAGCAGCCTGGCGGCCCCCAGCGCCGCGCGAGCGGCGACGCCGCCCGAGCCAAGCGCCATCGCCCGCCGGTATGCCGACAGGACCTCCGGGGCGCCGGGGATCGCCGCCAGTTGGTCCGCCGCCGCCAGGAACGCTTCGGCAGCCGGGCTGCGCAGCCCGGCGGGCACCGGTCCACTGGCGAGCGGGGCCAGCCAGCGGAGCGCCGCGCGCCCGTCGCCATTGGCCGCCGCGGCCTGCGCCAGCAGGAGGCGCTGCGACGGCGTCAGCGTGTCGGCCCCGAGCTGGCCGGCCGCCCACTCGAGCACGCGATAGCTCACCGCCTGCCCCCCAAGTTCCCCGGCGCAGCCAAGGACCGACTCGGCAGCGGCCCGCAGGTGAGACCCCTGCGGGAACTCCTTGGCGAGGCGGAACAACAGGTCCAATGCCCCGCGGGGGTTGCCGAGCTGGCGGAGATGTGTGTCCGCGAGGGCCTGAAGGACGACTGGGGAGGGCGCGTCCCGCACCTCGGCCTCCAGGCGTTGCGCCGTCTCGATGCCGCTGCGGAGCGCCTCGCGCAGGGCCTGCGCCGCGCCGTCGGCCCCCCGCGACAGGATGGCCTCGGCCGTGGCCAGCGCGCCCTTCGGGTTCCCGAGGCGCATCTGGGCGCGCGCGAGAAGCCTGAGGGCATGGAGGCCCGCCTGGGCGTCGCGCGACTCGGCCGCCTTCCGCGCCGCCGAGGCGGCGTTCGCCCACTCGCCGCTGGCGGCGAAGCCATCGGCAAGCACGCGGGCAGCCAGGGTGGCGACGTCGGGACCAGTGGCCCGCGCGGCGGCGGCTTGCAGGCCGGCCAGGGCGGGCGCACCGCCGCGGCGGTACCGCGCGAGGGCGAGGAGAAGCTCCGCATCGGGGCAGTCCTCGGCGAGCTGCACTGTGCCGGTCTCGAGCTCGGCGAGCCGCACCACGTGCGGGTCGGCCTCCGGCTCCCCGCACGTGGTGAAAGCCAGCCGCCGGCCGTCGGGCGACCACGACGGCATCAGGTTCGCCAGCCCGTCGGCAACGAGGGTGCGGGGCGTCTGCCCCGATGCCTCCGCGACCAGGATGTCGGCGGGGTACCCGCTCGCGCCCGGGCCGTCGCCGGCGACCCCGAGAGGGAGCGAGACGTAGGCAATCGAGTCCCCGCTGGGCGACCACGCCGGCGCGATGCAGCCGCCGGCCAGGTTGCGCGCGAGCGGGCGGACGACGCCCGCGGCGGGGTCCCACAGCACGATCTCGCTGCGGCCCGGGCACAGATAGCGCTCGGCCACGAAGGCCACGGCGTCGCCGCGCGGGGACCAGACCGGTCCATAGCCGACCCCGTACTCGCGGAAGATGGCCGGCGCCACCACCTTGCACGACCCGCCGCCCGCCGACGCGACGTAGAGCGACCACGGCTCGCCGGCCCGCGCCCGCGCCACGAAGGCCACGCGCTGCCCGTCGGGCGACGCGGTCGGGCCGCGCACCTCGAACAGGTCGGCCGCGATGGCCCGTGCGGCGCCGCCCTCCGCCGGCACGCGATGGAGGCTCCAGCCGGCCGGCCGGTCGGCCGCGACGAGCAGCGAGCGCCCATCCGGCAGCCAGCAGATGTCGGCACGGCCCTGGCCGCAGGGGGCCTCCCACGCCACCCGGTCCGCGCTGCCGGCGGCGGAGAGGACGTGCAGCCGCAGCACGGGCGGGCCACCACTCTCGCGTGCGACGGCGGCGCAGGCCACCTTGTCGCCCTGCGGCGAGAGGGCAATGGCCGCGGGGGGAGTCTGGAATCGGCCGGTGGTCAGTTCGCCCCCCTTGCGCGAGGCCACGTCCACCTCGCGGATCGCCAGGCCGCCGTCTGGCCGGAGCGCCACGTAGTACAGCGTCGCACCGTTCGCCGACCACACGGGGGCATAGAATGCCGGCCACTTCCGCACGCATCCCCCAAGGCACGCCGACAGCGCCACGAGGAACGACGCGGCCAGGCGCGCCGCGTCCCGTGGGTGCGAGCGACTTGACCGCGGGCGCAGGGCATGGTTAAATGGCGGGTCCTGTAGGCTCGGAGCAACATGGGTGGCAACAATCTTCGTGGCTGGCATCATCCAGGGTTCGCTTCAGGATCGCTCGATCCACGGCCAGTCGTACCGCGACAGGCTGGTGGGCCTGCTTCGAGCGACGTTTCCCGAGGTGACGACATACTGCCCGATCGAGAACTACCCCAACTCGCTGGACTTCTCGGACGCGACGGCGCGCGAGACGTTTTTCGGCCTGATGGAGCGTGCCGGGGCGGCCGACGTCCTGGTGGCCTATGCGCCCGAGGCGAGCATGGGCACAGCCATCGAGATGTGGCAGGCCCACCGCAACGGCCGCCTGGTCATCACCGTGTCGCCAATGGCCGCCAACTGGGCCATCCGCTTCCTGTCCGATGTCGTGCTGCCCGACATCGCGGCGTTCGAGCGCTTCGTTGGCTCCGGCGAGCTGGCGCGCCTGCTGGCCGCGCGCGGGATTATAGCGCGAAGCCGGGCGGGAAGCCACCCCACCCCTCGAGCCGAGGCCGCCGATGAGTGCTGAAGCCGAGCCCTCCCCTCCGCCCGAGCCCTTTCGCATCGTGGGGGCACTGCGCGACGAGGTGCGCGAGTTCGTCGCGGGCCTCGGCGCGGCCCCCTACCACGCCGACCAGGTGCTCCGCTGGGTCTACCGGGCCGGCGTCACGTGCTTCGACGCGATGACGAACCTGGCCCGCCCGCTGCGCGCGGCCCTCGCGGAGCACGCGCTGCTCCTCACCTCGTCCGTCGGCAGCGTGCGGGAGAGCCAGGACGGCACGCGGAAGCTCCTGGTGTCGCTGGCCGACGGGGCGGCCGTGGAGACGGTGGTGATCCCGGACGACCGCCGGCACACGGCCTGCATCTCGTCCCAGGTGGGCTGCGCCATCGGGTGCGTGTTCTGCGCCAGCGGCCTCGGCGGCCTGGAGCGCGACCTCTCGCCCGGCGAGATCGTGGAGCAGGCGCTCCACGCCCAGCGACAGGTGCCGCCGGGCGCGAAGCTCACGAACCTCGTGGTCATGGGGATCGGCGAGCCGCTGATGAACTACGCCGCGCTGGTGCGGGCGCTCCGCGTGCTCACCGCCCCGTGGGGGCTCGCGCTCAGCCCCCGGCGGATCACCGTGTCCACCGTGGGAATCCCCGCCCGCATCGAGCAGCTCGCCGACGAGGCGCTCGGGGTGAACCTCGCGGTGTCGCTTCACGCCGCCGACGACGTGACCCGCCAGCGCCTCGTGCCCCACGCGCGCCCCACCGGCCCCCTGGTCGCCGCGGCCCGCCACTACCGCCGCGCCACCGGGCGCGCGGTGACCTTCGAGTACGTGCTGGTCAAGGGCGTCAACGACTCCGCCGGCGACGCCCGGGCGCTGGCCGAGCTGGTCGGCGGCGAGCCCATCCTGGTGAACCTGCTGCCCCTCAACCCCGTCGAGGGCCTGCCGTGGGAGGAGCCGTCGGCCGAGCGCGTGGCGCGCTTCGCCGCCCAGCTCCGGCGCGAGCGCGTGAGGGTCCAGGTGCGGAAGCGGCGCGGCGGCGACATCGCCGGCGCATGCGGCCAGCTCCGCCGGCGCACGGCTGCCGGGGCGGGTCCCGCCACCCGAAGTCAAGGCGGGAGATGAAGTTGCACGCCGCCCGTGCGCGGCGGGTTTTCGGGTTGACCCCCCCCGGGACATTCTGCTATAATCAGCGGCGACTTCGAGCGGGGAGTCGAGCAGCACCCTTGCGGCAGCAGACGCGGTGGCGACGACGCGAAGGGCGCCCGCCGCAGGGTCTGTGGTGCGTACTGCACGCCGCGCGGGACGAGGTGTCCATGCCCGCAGTGCTTTGCGTCGTCAACGGCCAGCGAGCGGGGGAGCGGGTGAAGGTTCGCCCCGGGGAGGCCCTGTCCATCGGTCGCTCGGGCGAGAGCGACCTCCAGCTTCTGGGCCTGGGCGTCTCGCGCTTCCACTGCGTGGTCGAGGACCATGGCCGCGAGCTGGTCATCGCCGACCTGAATTCGAGCAACGGCACCTTCGTGAACGGCCAGCGGGTGAAGCGCCAGCCACTCCAGGGGAACGACACGATCGAGGTGGGAGCGATCAAGCTCGTCGTCGAGCGGGCGCCGGGGCGCAAGGCGCCCGTGCCGGAGTGCGAGTTCACCGACTCGGGGAAGGCCGACACGCAGGTGATCCCGGCGGCTGCTCTGGCCGAGGCAGCGGCCCGGCCGGGGCCGATGCAGCAGGGGGCCGACAGCAGTCTCCGCCGCCACCTGGTGGCCCTCGAAAGGGTCCACAAAGCGATCTCCGCCGAGGAGAAGCCCGGGCCGCTGATGGCCGTAGTGCTGGACACCGTGCTGGAGGAGCTCGGTGCCGAGCGCGGGTTCGTGCTGCTGACGGACAAGGAGGGCGGCCTCCGCCCCCAAGTGGTCCGAATCAGTCCCGGAGCGGCCGCCGACGCGCGGCTGCCCCTGAGCCGCGCCGTCGTGCGCGAGTGCCTGGAGAAGCGGGCCTCGGTGCTGTGCAAGGACATCCAACTGGGCAAGCCGCGCGCCGCCGGCTCGGGGCGCGCCGTGATGTGCGCTCCGCTCGAGGCCGGCGAGCGCGTCCTGGGCGCGCTCTACCTCGACGCCGCGGCGGGCCGCCAGCACTTCGACGAGCGCGACATGGAGCTCCTGAGCGCCATCACCCGCCACGCGGGCCTGGCGCTTCACAGGGCGGAGCTGGTGGACAGCCTGGAGCGGCTCTTCGTCGGCGCCATCGAAACCCTGGTCGCCGCCGTGGAGGCGAAGGACATCTACACCTACGGCCATTCCGCCCGCGTGTCCAAGCTCGGCCGCCGCATCGCCGAGGCCATGGGCCTCCCGGAGAGCGAACAGGAGAAGGTGAAGCTGGCCGGCCTGCTCCACGACATCGGGAAGATCGGCATCCCCGAGGCGGTGCTGAGCCACCGCGGGCGCCTCACCGACGACGAGTGGGCCTACGTGCGCAGCCACCCCCAGATCGGCGAGAGCATCATCCGCCAGATGGGCAGCGAGCGCGTCGTCGAGCTCTGCCGCCTCGTGCGCCACCACCACGAGCGCCTCGACGGGACCGGGTACCCCGACGGGCTGAGGGGCGACACGATTCCCATGGGGGCACGCATCCTCTCCGTGGCCGACGCCTACGACGCCATGCGGTCGAACCGCCCCTATCGGTCGCCGTTCTCGGCCCGGGACGCGATCGCGGAGCTGCGCGGGAACGCGGGCCGCCAGTTCGACGCCCAGGCCATCGAGGCGCTGGCCGAGCTGCGCGCCGAGGGCCGGCCCGCCGCGGCCCCAGACGACCACTGAACCGCGAAGGGCCCACAGCCCCTGTGAGCAGGACCTGATGCGAGCGAAGGCCGTCGCCATTGCCTGGCTGCTTCTCACCCTGAGCGCGCGGGGGACCGCCGGCGAGGACCTGCCCCCCATGCCCGTGCTCATCCGCGCCGAGCTCTTCGCGCGCGAGGGCGCCGACATCTTGTACGCCATCGGCAACGTGCGCCTCGAGCGCGGCGACGCCGTGATCACCTGCGACGCCGCCGTGCTCTGGACCACGGACCGCGAGGCCTACCTCGAGGGCCACGTCCTCTACCGCACCGGCCGCAGCGTGCTCGAGGCCGAGCGCGCCTACGTGCGATGGACCACCGTCAAGGACGAGAAGACCGGCCGCGAGAAGACCGCGGTCAACCGCGGCTTCCTCTTCAACGCCGTCGTGCGCTGGAACGAGCGGCCCGACCGCGTGACCTGGCACGTGCGCGCCGAGGAGGTGCTGCAACTCGACGTGCGGCACTTCCTGGCCCGCGGCGGCCTCGTGATGTCGCCCTGCCAGTTCCACGAGCCGCACGCCTTCTTCCGCGCCAGCGAGGTCGAGCTCGTCACCGACGAGTATCTCATCGCCAGCGACATCCGCTACTTCATCCGCGGCGTCTCCCTGCCCCCGATCTGGGTCTTCCCCTCCTACTGGCCCAAGCTCTACATCCCCCTGGGCTGGCAGTGGCCCGAGATCCGCTTCAGCGTCGGCAGCTCGGGGCGCTACGGCTTCTTCGCGCAAACCGAGGTCCTCTACCAGCTCACCGAGCGCCTCTTCGGCCTCCTCGAGGCCAAGGTGGGGGTGCGGGCCGACTACTACTCGAAGCGCGGCTTCGGCTACGGCGCCAGCTTCGAATACAAGAGCGACGACCCGCCGAGCGAGGGAGTCCTCGGCCGCGACCTCGTGCGCGGCAGGCTCGAAGTCTACCGCGTCCCCGACGACCGCGGCAAGGACCTCAAGGAGTTCGAGCTCGGCACCACCGACCGCCACCGGGTGAAGATCACCCACTCGCAGGACCTCCCGAGGGGCTGGGAGTTCGACCTCGAGTACCAGCACCACTCGGACGCCGGCTTCCGCCAGGAGTACTTCCCGAGCGACTACGAGCAGGAGAAGCCGATCGAGAACCGCGGCTACCTCAAGTACTCCGCCGGCCCCTTCGCCGCCTACCTCCACGCCCGCTGGCGCAACCAGAAGTGGCTCGACAGCACCGAGTATCTGCCGCAGATCGGCTTCAACGTCTTCTCCTATCCCCTCGTCGGCAACCTGCTCTACACGGGCCACTTCGAGTTCGCGCGCATCCGCCGCCGCCTCTCCGTGCTGCGCCTCAAGCCGGGCCAGTCGCCCGCCGACCCCGACTACGAGCGGATTCGGCGCAAGTGGAACTTCTTCTACGACGGCGACCCCGACTACCCGATCCTGCCCCTGGAATCCACGCCCCAGGAATTCCTGTCGGACGGCCGCAGGCTCTGGCGCTTCAACACCTACCACCAGCTCTCCTACCCGTTCGACGCCGGGATCTTCCACTTCGAGCCCTTCGCCGCCTATCGCGGCACCTACTACTCGGACACGCTCGACGGCGGCAGCGGCTGGCGCAGCCTCGTGCTCTACGGCCTGCGCGTGAACACCCAATTCTGGCGGGCATGGGAGGACGTGCGGGCCCGCGGTCCCCTGATTGACATCAACGGCGTCCGCCACGTCATCTCCCCCGAGATCCGCTTCCTGTCGGTCCAGAAGCCCTCGCTGACCATGGACAAGCTCATCCTGACCGACGACACGGACTTCCAGCAGCCGCCGCGGGACGCCGGGTATGCCTTCCCGGCCCGCCCGTACCGCCCCTGGGACACCTACGGCCTGGCCTTCGGCGACATTGATGCCATCGTGCCCGTCCGCCTCATCCACTTCAGCTTCCGCAACCGCTGGCAGACCCGCCGCGAGGGCCGCGTGGCCGACTTCCTCGAGATCAACCCGAACGTGACCTACTACCTGCACGGCGACCGCGACAACTGGGGGAAGTCGCGCGGCGACTGGAGCGTGGACACCACGTTCAGCCCCACCCACGGGGTCTACCTGTTCCTCGACTTCGGGCGCAAGGTGTGCGGCACCTACACCGGGGAAGCCGAACAGGTCGGCTTCGTCCGCTCCGGCGCCACCATCGAGATCAGCGACCGCTGGGCCTTCACCCTGTCCCAGCGCTACGAGGCCGACTACGCCAACCACTGGGCCTTCCAGCTCATCTACCAGCCCAACAACAAGTGGCGCTTCGACGTCCGATACGAGTACGAGGCCGAGCGCGGCTACTCGAACGAGCTGGCCTTCCGCCTCACCCGCGACCTCCACGACTGGATTGTCGAGTTCACCGTGCAGAACGACTCGTCCGGGCTCCAGGACCTCATCGGCGTCAGCCTCCAGCCCAAGGGCGTGCGGGAGCTCGTGAGCGGCCTGCGCTACACCCGCGACCTGCGAGGCGGGCTCGACGCCCATCAGCGCGAGACCTACCAGCACTACGACTACTGAGGGCCTTCGTGGGCGCATCGCCCCGCCGCATTGACCAGCTCTGGCACGAATACCAGCGCACCCGCGACGAGCGGGTCAAGGGCGACCTCGTCCGCGCCTGCACCCGCAAGGTGTATGGCGTCGCCAAGGGGCTCCGCTCCGAGATGGGCGGCGTGCCCCGCCTCCAGGACCTCGTGGACGCCGGGATGGTGGGCCTCATGGAGGCATTCGAGCGCTTCGACCCGTCGCGCGGCGTGTACTTCGAGACCTGGTGCACCTGGCGCGTGCTGGGCTCGATGCGCGACGACCAGCGCAAGGCCGCCTGGGCCACCGAGGCCGTGCGCCTGAAGGCCCAACGCCTGCGCCGCGCGGCCGACGAGATGGCCGCGGCCCACGGCCGCCCCCCGTCCGACGACGAGTTGGCCGCCGCCCTGGGCGTCTCCCCCGCCGAGGTCGCCGGCCTGTGGCGACACGTCAAGCGGCGAAGGCCCCTGTCGCTCGACGCCACCCATGCCGGGGCCGCAGCCGACCTGGACCCCGCCCTGGTGGACCACCGCCCCGGCCCCGCCCAACGCCTGCTCGCCGACGAGGCGCGCCTCCGCCTTCGCGAGGCCGTCAAGGCCCTGCCCGACAAGCAGCGCTACACCCTCCTCCTCTACTACTTCGAAAAGCTCACCATGGCCCAGATCGGCCTCGTGCTCGACGTCACCGAGAGCCGCGTGTGCCAGCTCCACAAGAAGGCCCTGGCTACCCTCACCCAGCGCCTCGGCCCCCGGCGCGACGAGTTCCTCGACGCCCTCGGCGGCTGACCCCCCACAGCCTGGCCCACAATCCAGGGGGGGTGGCCTATTCGCGCGCGCCCTCGCCGCTGCGGGAGCGCGCGGCCAGGGGCACGAACCAGCCGGTGGCGCCAGCGGGCACCCGGGCGAACTCCTCGGACGCGGCGTCGTCGGCCTCCGACCACAGCCGCAGGCCGACGAGGTAGTGGACGAGCGGGGCCGCGACCCCGGCGGCCTGTGCCGCCTGGCGGAACTCGGTCGCCGACGTCTCCCGAGCCATGAACGCCGCCACGGCCGCCCGCGCGGCGTCGCCCTCGGAAAGCGTGCGCAGCTTCTGCCACTGGGCGGCCGCGCGGTCGGCGTCGCCCAGCTCGGTCGCCAGGCACGCCGCGCGCAGCGCCCCCTCGGCGTCGCCCGCCGCCTCATACTGGCGCAGGGCCTCGCGCCAGCGCCCCGCCTTCACACACGCATCGCCCAGAGCCAGGGCGAAGGTGGACCGCGCGACGGGGCTGTCGTACAGCTCGCAGGTGCGGCGGTATTCCTCCAGCAGGGCTTCGCCCTCCTCGTCGTCGGCCTTCAGCGCGGCCAGGCTCTCGGCCAAGGCGCTCACGGCGTCGGCAGGGATGGCCTGGCGGCGGCGCGCGTAGTGGCCGAAGAGCGCCAGGGCGGCGCGGCGGCGCCCCGCGGCGGCTGCGGCCACGATGCCCTTGGCGACCGCGGGGCCGAGCGTCTCGTTGGGGTAGGCGGCATACACGGCGCCCGCGCTCTCGTAGTCGCCGGCGGCCAGGTGCACGCCCACGAGCCGGTTCGCCGCGGCGGCCAGCTCCGGCTGGAGCACGCCGAAGTGCACGCGGGCGTGGTCGAGCAGGCGCAGGGCATCGTCGGCCTTCTTGCCGGCGATGGCGGCGCTCGTGGCCTCCACGAACAGCGCCACCACGGCGGGGTCATCGGGGGGCGCGGGGAACAGCTCGTGGATGGCGATGGGCTTCAGCAGGTCGCCCTGGGCGAGGAACGCCTTGGCGAGGCGAATGGCCGGCCCGTCGGCGACCACCAGCTTCTTCGCGTCGGCGGGGAACGCCGCCAGGCAGGCGCGGGTGAGTGCGAGGGCGTCGTCGAGGCGGCCAGCGTCCGTTGTCTCGCGGATGGCGCGGAGGAAGACGGGGGCCAGCCTGGGCTCGTGGAAGACGTCGTAGAGCTTGGCCACGCGCGTGTGGGCGCCCGCCTGGCAGAAGGTGTTGGCCAGCGCGACGGCGGCCTTCGCAAGGGCGGGGCTGGCCAGCTTCTCCTTCGTGCAGAAGGCGAGTGCGGCCATCGCCTCGTCGTGCTGGCCGTGCTGTGCCCAGTGCTCGACGGCGCGCGCGAAGGGGTCGGCCAGGCCCTCGGTGGGATAGGCGTCGTAGACCTCGCGCACGCGGTCGAATCGGCCGATGCTGCAGAAGCCCTCGCCGAGCTGGCGCACGCGCGGCGCCAGGGCCGCCCCCATGGCCGTGGCGCCCAGGTCGTTCACGGTGGCGTAGAGGTTGCGCTGTCCGGGGCTGAACAGGGCGGCGCGCAGCACGGCCAGGGCCTCGTCGTACGCGCGGTTGTTGAGCATCTGGCCGATGTAGGTGGGGAAGTGCCACGCCCAGGCGTCGTCCACCCCGCCGCCGCTGGCCAGGATCTGCGCCAGCGCCTGCACCGCGTCGGGAAAGTCGTTCAGGCCCGCCGCGCAGAAGAAGCGGTGGAGCCGCGCCCGGCTCAGCAGCCCGGGGAGTTGCTCGTGGCGCACCTTGGGGGCGATCTGCTCGAGGCGGCGGAGCATGTCGGCCGCCTGGCGGTAGCGCCGTTCGGCCTCGTGGCACTGGGCCGCGCCCACGAGGGCCGCCAGGCCCTCGTAGCGGCCCTCGTAGCCCTGCGCGATCTTCTCGTACTGGATGCGGGCCTCCTCGATATTCCCGTCCCGGTACAGCCCCTCGGCCGCATCCGTCAGGCTCAGCTTCGCGGCAGGGAACTCCTGCTGCACGCGGAAGCGCCGCACCCGCAGCCGCGTGCGCTCGGTGAACAGGCCGGCGGCGAACTCGCGGCGGTCGCGGTGGAGCTGCCGGGCCAGCGACAGGTCGTTGTAGGCCAGCCGGAACGGGTGGTCCTCCTCGTCGCACTCCACGTCGAGCCGCATCCCCGTGGCGTCGCGCCGCAGGCTCACGCGGTACCAGGCGCCGGGCCGCGGCGTCGGGCACCGGGCCTCGGCGACCTCCTGCTGCTGGTTCATCAGCACCAGGCGCGGTTGGGCCTGGCCCTTGCCGCCGAAGGCGAAGCGGCAGCTATGCCGCCAGTCGGAGCCCAGAAAGCACCCGATCATCGCATCCGCCTGCGGCGTGCCGTCGGCGTTCGGCGGCACGCTCGCCTCGAAGGTCACGGTCACCTTCCCCGCGAAGCGCGCGCCCGTGTGGATGGCGGCGAAGGGCGCCGCGGTGGCCTCGAGTTGCCCGTCCTCGGCGATGCGCCAGGCCGTGTTCTCCTCCCGCGCCCAGCGCGGCTCGAGCGGCCCCTTGCGGAAGTCGTCGTCGAACACGACCTTGACGGTGGGCTTCTCCTGCTGCTCGAGCCGCCGCTCGAGGTCCTCGGCCCCCAGGAGCTTGCCGGCCTCGAGGGCCATGCGGGCCCGCCGCTCGCTGTCGCTGCGGGCATCGATGACCACCGCGGCCGCCGTGAGGCCGATGCCGAGGACCGCCGCCGTGGCGAACAGCGCCGTGTAGTGGCGCTTGACGAACCGCCAGGCCCGGTAGGCGGGGCCGGCGGGCCGCGCGCTGATCGACTCGCCGGCCACGAACCGCCGCAGGTCCTCGGCGAGGGCGTGCATCGAGCCGTATCGCCGCTCGGGCGACTTCTCCATCGCCTTCAGCACGATCGTCTGCACGTCCCGGTGGATGCGCGGGTTCAGGCGCTTCGGCGGCACCGGCTCGTCGTTCAGCACCCGGATCAGCGTGTTCATCATCGTGTCGCCGCTGAACGGCGGGCGCGCCGTGAGCATCTCGTACAGCACCGCGCCCAGCGAATAAATGTCGGCCCGGTGGTCCACCCGCGCGCTCTCCCCGCTCGCCTGCTCGGGCGGCATGTAGGCCGGAGTCCCGATCGTCGTGCCCGTCCGCGTGAACTTCGTGTCCGAGTCGAGCTGCTTCGCCAGCCCGAAGTCCATGATGTGCACGCGGTCCTCGGCGTCAATCATGATGTTGCTCGGCTTGATGTCGCGGTGGACGACGCCGCGGCTGTGCGCGTAATCCAGCGCGTCGGCCACCTGCATCGCGATGTCGAGCGCCCGCCGCGTGGCGATCTCGCCGCTGCGGATCAGGTCGGCCAGGTCGCGGCCCTTGATGTAGTCCATCGTGTAGAAGTGCCGGCCCTCGAACACCCCGACCTCGTGGATGGGCACGAGGGCAGGGTGGCGCAGCTTCGCGGCGGCCTGCGCCTCGCGGCGGAAGCGCGCCACCTGGGCCTCCGTGGCCATCTCGCCGGCCAGCAGCACCTTCAGGGCCACCACGCGGTCCAGGTGGTGCTGGCGCGCCCTGTAGACCACGCCCATCGCACCGTGCGAAATCTCCTCCAGGATCGTGTAGTTCCCGAAGGTCCGGCCCCGGTAGTCCTGCGGCGTCACGCGGGCCTCCCCGTCCGCGCACGTCTTCGTATCCGTGTCGCTCCCCGCGCCTGCCGCGCAGCGCGGGCAGAACGCCGTCCCAGCCCCCGGGGGCTGGTGCAGGACGGCTCCGCAAGTTGGGCACTGAGGCTTGGCCATGGGGAAACTGCAATCGTTGGCGACGGGGCACGCCGTGCCGGCGAGTGGGACGAGTCCGAAAGCTCTGTTCCTGCTGCGATTATACCGTTCTGGCCGCCGTTTTCAATCAAAAAGTGGCCCGGCCCGAGCGCGGCGCCGGCATGGCGAGCGACCGCGCCGAGGGCCTCGATGTCCGTTGTGGGCACTTCTCGCCGCGAATCTGCTTGACAAGGCCCTTGTCGGCGGGTAGGATACAGACACGGCAAGGTGTGCCCGGCAGCGGGCACCGCCGAGCCGGCCCTGATCGGGCCTCGGGCTAGAGAGGGCATCGGACATGATGATCCGTGGAGCACGGCGCTTGCAGCAGGCCCCTCGCCTCGCGGCGGCCGGCCTGCTCCTCCTCCTCGCCACCCCGCAGCCAGCCGTCGCAACTGTGATAGACTGGCATGGCACGTTTAATAACGCCTGGGGTAATGCCGGTTGCTGGACGCCCGGCCAGATTCCGGTGATGGGCGACGACGTAATCTACTACCTTGCTTCCACGGGCAACACGACGTGGGCCGGCCTGAACAACTCCGACACGGGCAACACCGAACGCCAGGCCACCTCGATCACCTTCAACTCCAACATAACTTCGGCGTTCGAGATCCGGCCCGAGGGCGACCGCACGACCCTCACCGCCGACCACTTCCTGGGCATCGGCGGCGGCGGAATCACCGTGGACAGCGCCGCCGACATCACGCTCTACGTGGACGTGAATCTGCGCGCCAACCAGATCTGGACCGTGAATGGCACGACAACCCTGGTCGCCAACAGCCAGATTCGGCAGGACGTGGCGGGAAGGACCCTCACCAAGGCAGGCACGGGCACCCTGACCCTGGGCAACGCCTCCACGGGCAGCCCCGTGGCCAACACCTATACCGGCCTCACCACCGTCGCCGCGGGCACGCTGGACCTCAACAAGACGGCCGGCAACAACGCCATCCCCGGGGACCTCACCATCACCGGCGGCTCGGTCGTGCTCTTGGCGGCGAACCAGATTGCTGACACGTGCGCCGTCAACCTGGCGTCGCCCGGGAGCCTGAATCTGAACGGCAACGCCGAAACCGTCGGCTCCCTGGCCGGCAGCGGCACCCTCACCAACGGCGGCGCCGCCGCGACCCTGACCACCGGCGGCAACGGCGCGACCACGGACTTCTCCGGGGCGATCACGGGCGCCCTGGCCCTCACCAAGGCGGGCGCCGGCGCGATGACCCTCAGCGGCGCGGCCGACAACACCTACACCGGCCTCACCACGGTCAGCGCTGGCACGCTGAACCTCAACAAGGACCCCGGCAGCAACGCCATCGGCGGGAACCTCACCATCACCGGCGGCTCCGCCGTCCTCCTGGCCTCCAACCAGATCGGCGACACCGGCATCGTGAGACTGAACAACAGCGACACCGGCACCACTTTCGACCTCAACGGGTTCAGCGAGACGGTTGCCCAGTTCAGGGTCAACCCGGCCCCGACGAGCGGCGCGGAGTTGACCTACACCCACAGCCCGGACGACTCCCTGACCCTCACCGGCAACATGCAGCTTGGCGGCGGCGCGGACAGCACGACGACCACCCGCCGCGGCAACGTTACGCAGAACGGCGGCTCCGTGAGCATCGGCGGCGACCTCGTCTTCGGCGGCGCGGCCGCCACCGAGGGCGGCGCCTACCAACTCAATGGCGGCACGCTCGGCATCGCCGGCAGCATCGTCGAAACCGATTCCACCGTAGACAGCGCGCAGTTCTACCTTGATGTGGACACCGACGCCAACCCCAGCGCCCTGTCCATTGGCGGCAGCATCACCGTCCAGAGCTTCCGCCTCGGGCAGGACGCCGGCCACACCGGCACCTACACCCTCACCGGCGGCAAGGGCATCACAAACACCGGCACCTTCATCGTCGGCTACCAGGGCGATGGCACACTGACCGTGAACGATACAGGTTCGGTCATCACGGTCACCAATCGCCTTCAGATAGCCGATCGGGACACGAGCAGCGGCACGCTGACCCTCACGGCCGGGACGATTGACGTGAACGGCGGGGGCATGTTCCTCGCCGGCGACGGCAACAACGCCGACCCGAGCGCCTATCCCGACACGACAGCCGACATGGTCATGGGCACGCCCGGCGGCAACCTCACCGACGCCCGCCTCTTCACCAACGGCACCAGCGGGGACAACCTCGAGGTCGCCCGCGGCGGCACCGCCAGCTTCACCCAGCACTCCGGCACCGTCACTGTCGAAGCCAACGACCTCGTCATCGGCCAGGCCGCCGGCTCCGACGGCACCTACACGATGGACGGCGGCAAACTCGTCATCTCCGTCGGCGCCCTGATCATCGGGTCCCAGGGCACAGGGGAACTCACGGTGACCGATCCCGGCGCCCTCATCACGGTCGCCAACCGCCTCCAGGTGGCCAACGCGGACACGAGCACCGGCACGCTGACCCTCACGGCCGGGACGATTGACGTGAATGGCGGCGGCATGTTCCTCGCCGGCGACGGCACCAACACCGATGCCGGCGCCTATCCCGGCACGACAGCCGACGTGGCGCTCGGCACACCCGGCGGCAACCTCACCGACGCGCGCCTCTTCACACGGGGCGCCAACCTCGAGGTCGCCCGCGGCGGCACCGCCACCTTCACCCAGCACTCAGGCACCGTCACCGTCGAGACCAACAACCTGATCCTCGGCCAGGCCGCCGGCTCCGACGGCACCTACACCATGAACGGCGGCAAGCTCGAAACCCTCGCCACCGGCACGAGTGGCTATCTTCGTGTCGGCAACACCGGCACCGGCCACTTCATCCAGAACGGCGGCAACGTGAGCTGCTCCGGCACCCTCGACCTCGGCAACGGCTCCGCCGCCGGCGACGGGCGCTACGACTTCCTGGGCGGCACCCTCACCATCGGTGGCACCTTCGTCGTCGGCAACCTCCGCACCGGCGTCTTCAACTTCGAGGATGGCACGCTCAACTTCGGCGCAGGCCATACCCTCTACATTGGCGGCACCACGACCACCGGCGCAGGCGACGCGCCCAACGCCAACGGCACCTTCACCCTGGGCACCTCCACCACGGCCCCCGTCCTCAGCACCGGCCAGTTCGAGGTCGGCCGCCACGCCACCGGCATCATGAACCATGTCAACGGCACGGTCTACGTCAACGGCGCCAACAACCTGGTCATCAGCCAATACGCCGGCGGCAACGCCACGTACAACATGATGGGCGGCCTCCTCAGCCTCGGCTCCGGCGCCAACGGGAGCATCAACTTCAACTCCGGCACAGGCGTCTTCAACCAGACGGGCGGCACCGTCGAGTTCCACGGCGGCAGCATCAATCTCACCAACGCCGCGACCGGCAACGCGACCTACAACCTCAAGGGCGGCCTCCTCGACCTCGGCGGCGGCAACATCAACCCCGGCCTCGGCACCGAGGCATTCCACTTCACGGGCGGCACCCTCCGAAACGTCGGCACCATCGCCCTCGACCTCATCCAGACCGACGCCGACGGCTTCAGCATCCTGGCCCCCGGCGCTTCGCCCGGCACCACCACCATCACCGGCATCTACAACCTCCTGGGCGGCGGCCTCCAGATCGAAATCCAGGACCCCGACCTGGCCGGGGCGCCCGGCCCCGCCTTCCAGCCGGGCATTGACCACGACCTCCTGAACGTCACCGGCACGGCCTTCCTGGACGGCATTCTCATGGTCGAGCTCCTCGGCGGCCTCAGCCTGGACCCGGGCCAGACCTTTGGCGTCCTCACGGCCCCGAGCATCGTTCTGGGCAGCCACTTTGCTGTCGGCGGGCCGGACGGCGACTCCTTCTACTCCTACATCCTCGGCGACTCGCCGGCGGGTCAGACGCTCGTGATCGAGGCGACGCTCCAGCGGATCCCTGAGCCGGCCACGCTCACCCTCCTCGCCCTTGGCGGCCTGGGCCTCCTGCGCCGCCGGCGCCGCAAGCCCTGAGCACTCCGCGTAGAGAATCGCGGCGGCCCCCCGGCGCCGCAGGCCCCCGCGCAACACGGCTGATATTTGCCCACACCTTCGAGGAGGAGCGCTCCCAGCCCCGTCAGGGGCGTCGGATGGTAGCCCACGGCGTAAGCCGTGGGTTCAGGTGGGCACAAGGCCCACAGCCCCGTAGGGGCGGCAGAAGCCTTGGTCGCGGGCGTTCTATCGCCCCTACGGGGCTTGCCCGTGGGGGACGCTTGGCGTTCCCACGGCTCACGCCGTGGGCTACCCTCTACCGCCCGCCCTCGGCGGGCAACGGAGCCCGAGATCGGGAGCGGCGCAAGATGGGGGCAAGATGGTCACCCCCTATTGCGCACAGGTGAGCATCTTGAACATCTTGAGCCAGAAGCCGTGTGTCCACAAGGGCTTGTGGCAGGCCCCAAGGCGCTCAGGCCGGAGCAGGTGAGCACCTTGAGCCGCCCCCCACCATCCGGTTCCGCCTGGCATCCCGGCTCGCGCCGGCAGGGAAAGAGCATGGCCCGCGATTCCGACAGTGTGTGTCAGCGCTCGCGAGTCCGACCCTCTCCCTCCCCTCTCCCTACGAGGGAAAGGGGTTCCAAGACCCCTCAGTACTGCTCCCCATCGCGGCAAGCCGCAACCGAAGACGACAGACGACAGATGACAGACGACAGCCAGCAATCGTCCTCGTCCTCGTCCTCGAATCTCTTTCTCCCGGATTTCTTGCAGAAAAACAACGTTCTGCGCGTTTGTAGCACAGAGGAAAGTGTACAGGAACCACGCTCTTCGGCCTTCGTGCCGAAGGCACGTCAGGACATAGCCGGCGGCTTCAGCCGCCGGACTCGGGTGCGAGAATAGGCCCAGTCCCGAAGGGACGGCAGGAAGGCTTCCCGGTGCGGCTTCTACCGCCCCTTGCGGGGCTGAGAGTTGGGAGCCGCCGGCGTTCCCGCGGCTGAAGCCGCCGGCGTTCCCGCGGCTGAAGCCGCCGGCTACGTCCTGGCGTCCCTGCGGGACGAACCCCGAAGAAATCCCGCCTGACTATTGCGCGCCTTCCTCCGTGGAGCGGTACTCAGCCTGCCAGGGAGGGGCGAAGGGGAGGGTCGGAGCTCGTTCGTGCCCCGCGGCGCCGGCACTGGGGAGCGGGTTCCCGGGAGAAGAGCATGGCCCCCAGTCCTGGCGCTTCTCCTCGGGAGCCCCTACGGGGCGTACTATGACAGCCGAGGGCAACGCCCCTTATCTTTGCCCACATCTCGGGCTCCGTAGCCCGCCGACGGCGGGCGGCAGGTGGTAGCCCACGGCGTAAGCCGTGGGTTCGGGCGGGTACAAGGCCCAGCCCCCGCAGGGGGCGGCAGAAGCGTTGGCCGCCGGCGTTCTGC
>DATKZY010000129.1:0-21083 GCA_035527715.1 Planctomycetota bacterium
GCCGGGGCCAGACGGCGCTGTGCCGCCGCAGCTTCCTCTCGTCTCTCGGGCTCGGCGGGGCCTCGCTCGTCATCGTGAGACAGGCCAGGGCGAAGGAGCCGAGCCAAGTGGCTTCCAGCATCCTGCTCAGCAAGACTGGCAGCGACAGGGCAACGGCCTACGTGATGAGCAACAAGGTCGCGCGCCGGCGCGGCCTCCTCGTGTGCACCTGGCTCGGGAGCGACCGCCAGAACTGCTGGGCACTTGTCGAGCCGACCGACGCGAAGCTGCTCAAGCAGGGAGTCGTCGGGGAGCCGCGGACGGATAACCACTGCGGCGGCGCCCTGGCCACGGACACCGATGGCACGCTGCACCTCGTCGTCGGGGCGCACCACGGGTCGTTCGAGCACTACCGCATGCCGCCCGACCAGGAGGCCTGGGAGCCGGTCGCCGACGGCCGTGCGCTCGGGCAGGCGGCAACCTACCCGAGCGTCGTGTGCGACGGCGCGGGCACCCTGCACCTGGCCTATCGCCAGGAGCGGGGCGGCCGTGACCCCCGCGTGTGCTACTGCCGGCGGCCGCGGGACGGGAAGTGGGCCGAGCCGCGCGTGCTGGTGGCGAGCGCCGTCGCCGAGCATAGCTGGGTCACAAACGCCATCGAGGTGGGGCCGAAGGGGCGAGTGCACCTCATTGTCTCCAACACCCTGCCCGTCCCCGAGGCAGGTCCTGAGGCCCGCTACTACGGGGCCTCGCATTTGCACTCGGACGACTCAGGGGCGACGTGGCGGCAGCTCGGGCGCGCGGAGCCCCTGAAGGGGCCCGCGCCGGCCGCCGTCCTCGCGCGGATCGAGTGCGATGCTCTCGACCCCGCGCGCACCGAGAAGGAGTACGGCGCCGCCCCAGGCCCGCTCAACTCGTACTACCACAAGATCCTCCTGTCGAACCCCGCCATTGACGAGGCCGGCCAGCCCTGGGTCATCGTCCACAACCTGCTGACGCGGACGGCATCGCTCTTCCGCTGGCAGGGCGCCGCTGGCTGGGCGGCCACGCCGCTGCTGGATGCGGTTCGCTCCGTCCTGCCGGGGTTCCACATCCAGCATTGCGGCCAGCTTTCGCGCCACAGGGACGGCACAGTAGAGGCCGTGCTGATGGCGGCGCCGGAGGGCGAGCGGGCATGGGGCGCGAAGGGCACCAGGCTTGTCCGCGTCCTGGTGGGGCCTGCGGGCGCCATCCGCAGGACGGAGCTCATGTGCCCGCAGGAGGAGTCCGACGTGCCCTGCTGGCTGCCGAGCCTCGAGCGCTGGTGCTGGCACGCGCCGGTCGAGCGGCCGGCCCTGCTCTACACGCGCGGCATCAACGCCGGCGGCTACCAGCACAATCGGAATAGCGTGAACACCGAGGTCTGGGCGCAGCCTCGGTAACGCAAGGAAAGGAGAGCGCCGTCATGAGCAAGTCGAAGGTGGCGGCCGTCGTTGCCGGCGGCGTCGTCGTGGCCTGCGTCGCGTTTGTGGTCTTCCTCCTCGTCATCAAGGCGCTCTGGGCGTGGACCATGCCCGACCTGTTCCCTGAGGCGGTGAAGCAGGGCCTGGTGGCCGAGACGATCTCGTGGGGCACGGCGGCCAAGGTGGCCCTCTTCCTCGGCATTCTCGCGGGCATTGGCAAGGGCGGCCACGTTCATAGCCATCGGGCTTAGGAACCATCGCGGAACCCACGCGGCGGCCGGGCTGCAGTGGAGGGCACCCGTCCCCGCCGTTTCCCCCGCCGCCGCCCCATCGTGTATAATGGCCGCGGCACGCGAACTGGCGCGGCGTCGCTCCACGGTTCCCGGCAGGAGGCACACGATCATGGAACGCGTGAACGAGGGCGAGAAGCAGTACCGCGACGGCGACCACGGGGTGAAGTACCTCTTCCGCGGCCCGAGGCTCGACTGGGGGGTCCTCCGCTTCCTTCCCGGCCAGCAGCTCGGCACGCACTTCCACGAGAAAGTCGAGGAGACCTTCTACTTCACCCACGGCACCCCCCTCGTCGTCGTCAACGGCCAGGAATACCGCGTCCGCGTCGGCGACGCCTTCCGGATGGCGCCAGGAGACGTCCACAACATCATCAACGACACGGCCGAGGCGATGGACGCGGTGTTCATCAAGAGCGACTATTTGCCGAAGGACAAGGTGGATGTGAAGGCGTGAGACGTGCCGCGTGCCGCGTGACAGGACGGGTCTGAAATCGCAAATCGCAAGTCGGCAATCGGGAATCCCAGCTACCGGCGGCTGGTGTTTGTGGACCTGGAGACGACGGGCCTGGACGCCGCGGCCGAGGAGATCATCGAATTCGCCGCGGTGCGGGTGGTGGAGGGCAAGGTGGAGGGCGAGTTCTCGCGCCTGGCGAACCCCGGGCGGCCGCTGTCGCTGACCATCACGAAGCTGACGGGGATCACGGACGCCGCTCTGCGCCGCCAACCCCCGAGCCGCGCCGTGCTCGCCGAGTTCCTCCGCTTCGTCGGCGACGACGCGGTGGTCGCCCACAACGCCAGCTTCGACGTCGGCTTCCTCAAGCAGAAGAGCGACGGCTACTTCCAGAATACGGCCCTGGACACGCTCGAGCTGTCCCGCATCCTCTATCCCGCCCTGGAGCACCACGACCTCGACACGATGACGCTCACGCTGGGCCTGCCGGTCGAGCAGCGGCACCGAGCGCTTGACGACGCCCGCGTGCTCGTGGGTCTCTGGCAGCGGCTGCTCGAGCGGCTCGACGACCTGCCCTTCGAGGTCGTGGCCGCCCTCAGCGCCATCTCTGGCCTCACCACGTGGCCCGCCCGCCACCTGTTCCTGGAGGCCGAGGCGAAACGCCTCACCGGCGCCTTCGACGTCGCGGCGCCGAGCTACTACAAGCTGCTGCGGGACTTCGGCAGTGTGATTGACGCCGGCCGCAACGCCCGCCGCGACTACGACCCCGCGCAGCGTCCGCCCCCGAAGCGCCTCGACGTGCCGCGCATCCAGGGCCTCCTCGGCCAGGGCGGCCTCTTCAGCCAGAAGCTCCCCGGCTACGAGTTCCGCCCCCAACAGGTCCGCATGGCCGAGCTGGTCGCCCAGGCATTCAACGAGGGGCAGCACCTGCTCGTCGAGGCCGGCACAGGCGTCGGCAAGTCCATCGCCTATCTCATCCCCGCCATCCACTGGGCACGCACGAACGGCGACAAGATCGTCATCTCGACGAACACGAAGAACCTCCAGGAGCAGCTCTTCTTCAAGGACATCCCGCTCATCCAGCAGGTGCTGGAGGTGCCCTTCCAGGCGGCCCTGATCAAGGGGCGGGCCAACTACCTGTGCGCCCGCAAGCTCCTCTACCTGCTCGAAGAGGCGGAGCGGGAGCTGAGCGAGGAGGAGCGGGTGGCCTTCCTTGCGGCCCTGGTGTGGGCGGCGGACACCCAGACGGGCGACGTGGCCGAGGCGACCGGCTTCCTGGCCTTCCGCCAGGCCGACCTGTGGCCGAAGCTCTGCGCGTCCGGCGAGGAGTGCGCGGGGCCGAATTGCCGCCAGCGGCGCCACTGCTTCCTGGCCTACGCCCGCGCCCTCTCGATGCTCGCCGACGTCGTCGTCGCCAACCACGCGGTCGTCTTCGCCGAGCTGGGCATGGACAGTGTGGTGTTGCCGCCCTATGCCCACGTGGTCTTTGACGAGGCCCACAACCTCGAGGACGCGGCGACCGAGTTCCTGGCGCGCGAGGTGGACCGCTGGCAGGTCGCCCGCCTCCTCCGCCGCCTGCTCCGCCGCGACAAGAACGCCCCCGAGCGCGGCCTCCTCCCCAGCATCCGCTACCGCATGAAGAAAGGCCGCGAGCGCGACCTCACCCCGGAGGAAGAGGCACTCGACCGCTTCATCGTGGACGTCTATGCCGACGTGGAGGAGGTGCAGAACCGCCTCGACGGCTTTCTCCAGGCCATCGAGATGGTCTTTGGCGCCACCCGCAAGGGCGCCGACGCCGTGCGCTATGAGGCCAAGACCCGCGAGCCGAGGCACTGGGAGCCCGTCGAGGTCGAGAAGAAGGCGACCGTCTCCGTCATCGCCGGGCTGCGGAAGCGGCTCGAACGGCTCACGGAGAGCCTGGAGTTGATGGTCGAGCGCGACTTCCCGCACCGCGCCGAATCCGTCTACGACCTGCGCGGCATCGAGGGCAGCCTGGGCGAGCTTCAGGAGACGATGGACTTCCTCGTGGCGGGGGACGACGAGACGTATGTCTACTGGATCGAGCGCTACGGCCGCCGCAAGCCGTCGTACCGTGTCGCCGCCGCACCCATCCGCGTCGGGCCGAAGCTCAAGCAGCTCCTCTACGACCGCAAGGACACCATCATCTTCACCTCGGCCACGCTCACGGCCGCGCGCAGCTTCGAGTTCCTCAAAGACCGCATCGGCCTCGACCAGGTCGAGAAGGGGAAGCTCATCGAGGAGGACGTCGGCTCGCCCTTCGACTACGACCGACAGATGCTTGTCCTGGTGCCGAGCTTCCTGCCAGAGCCGGGTGCCGAGGAGGGCGCGTTCTCGGCCCACGTGAGCAAGCTGCTGATTGATGTCTTCCGCGCGAGCGGTGGGCGGGGCCTCGGGCTCTTCACCGCCTACTCGATGCTCAACGACGCCTACCCCAAGCTCAAAGCGGCCCTGGAGGCCGAGGGCATCCTCGTCCTCGGCCAGGGCTTCGACGGCGAACGCCGAGCCATCACCAACATCTTTCAGCGCGACACCGCGTCCGTCCTCCTCGGCACCGACAGCTTCTGGGAGGGCGTGGACGTGCCGGGCGAGTCGCTGAGCTG
Organism: Planctomycetota bacterium; assembly: GCA_035527715.1. Lineage (GTDB taxonomy): Bacteria > Planctomycetota > PUPC01 > DSUN01 > DSUN01 > DSUN01. Next base: position 4,784 of record DATKZY010000129.1, read on the forward strand.
CCTGGTCATCACCAAGCTGCCATTCGCGGTGCACACGGCGCCGGTCGTGCAGGCGCGTTGCGAAGAGGTGCAGGCGCGCGGGTTCAGCTCGTTCCGCCATTACTCGCTGCCCAGCGCGGTGATCCGGTTCAAGCAAGGCGCAGGCCGCCTGATTCGCACGAAGACGGACTTCGGGGCCGTCGTCGTCCTCGACCGCCGCGTTCTCACGCGGAACTATGGCTCGAGCTTCCTCCGATCCCTGCCGACCACGTACCGCGCCTGCGCCAATCCCCGCCACCTGTGCGACATGATCCGAGCGTTTCTTCGCGCCCACGAGCCGGCGAAGGAGGCACCGTGAGGCCACCCGACCGCGGCGCCTACTGCCTGCTGATCCACCTCCAGGCCGACCGCGAGGCAACCGTCGGGCGGCTGGGGCGTTTCCGCTTTCCGAAAGGCTACTACGTCTACTGCGGCAGCGCCATGCGAGGCCTGGCTGCCCGCATCGCCCGACACCAGCGGCGGGTGAAGAAGCTTCGCTGGCACATTGACTGCCTCCTCGCCCTCCCCGCCGCGCGGTTCGTCGCCTGCGTGCCCTATCCCTCGCACCGCCGCGAGGAATGCGCGATCAACCAGCAAGTCCAGCGGCTCCCAGGGGCCGGCATACCGGTCCACGGCTTCGGGTCGTCCGACTGCACGCGGGGCTGTCCCGCGCACCTGACGTACTTCGAGAGATGTCCCGGTCTTCCTGGTCCTATTCCGCAATCCGCAACCGCAATTGAGGCGAGGAACCCGTCATGAACCTGCCGATTGACCTCCGCAGTGACACCGTCACCAAGCCCTCTCCCGCGATGCGCCAGGCCATGGCCAGCGCCGAGGTCGGCGACGACGTGGCCCGCGAGGACCCCACCATCAACCGCCTGGAGGAGCTGTGCGCCGAGCTGTACGGGATGGAGGCATCGCTCTTCGTCCCCTCGGGCTCGATGGCCAATCAGGTGGCGATCAAGACCTGGACGCAGGCGGGCGACGAGATGATCGTGGACCTGAACGCCCATTGCTACAACCTCGAGAGCGCGGCCATCGCGGCGCTGTCGGGCGTGCAGGTCACGCCCGTCGAGGGCCGGCGGGGCATCATGACCGCCGAGCAGGTCGAGGCCCGCATCCGCCCAAACAACGTCCACCACGGCCCGACCACCCTCATCGCCATCGAGAACACCCACAACCGCGGTGGCGGCTCGATCTATCCCGTCGAGACCGTCGCCGCCATCGGCGAGATCGCGCAGCGTCGCGGCATCCGACTCCATCTCGACGGCGCCCGGCTGCTCAACGCCTGCGTCGAGAAGAGGGTCAGGCCGAGCGATTACACGCGGCACTGCGATTCGGCCACGCTCTGCTTCTCGAAGGGCCTCGGCTGCCCCGTCGGATCGGTCGTGGCCGGGCCGCGCGACTTCATCGAGCGGGCGCGCCGCTGGCGGAAAGTCTTCGGCGGCGGGATGCGCCAGGCCGGCATTCTGGCTGCGGCGGCTATCTATGCCCTCGAGCGCAATGTCGAGCGACTCGCCGAAGACCACGCCAACGCCCGCCTGCTGGCCCGCGGCCTCGCCGAGATCGACACCCTCGACCTCAACCCCGACGAGGTCGAGACCAACATGGTCTTCTTCGACTGCCCTCGCACGGGAATGGCCGCTGCGGCCCTGAAACAGACGATGGCGAAGGCGGGCGTACTCATGTACGACACCGCGCCGCACCGCATTCGCCTCGTCACCCACCTCGACGTCGGCCGCGAGCAAGTAGTTGAGGCCATAGGCATTTTCAAGCAGGTGCTGATGTCGGTTTGATCGAGCGGGGGGCGGGGGCTACGATAGAGACGGGACCTATGGGACATGTCGGGCCCATTCGTCCCATTGGTCCCATTCGTCCCATTGGTCCCATTTCCTGAGCTTGACGGCCCATGTCCCACCCTCGCCTCGTCATCACCGGCCTCGGCGCCATCGCCCCGAATGGCAACTCCGTCGCGGAGTTCTGGGAGGGGCTCTGCGCGGGGCGCTATGCGCTCGCGCCGATCACGCACTTCGATGCCAGCCCCTTCCGCAACGCAAGCGGCGGCGAGGTGAGGGACTTCCCACTGCCCGAACCCGAGGCCAGCCGCGCGAAGCTTTATGCCCTCGCCGCCATCGAGCAGGCCATCGCGGACGCGGGGCTGGAGGGCGACGAGCTTCGCTCGGCGGGGATCGTGCTGGCGACAAACTTCGGCGGCTGCGAGCACGGCGAGCGATTGCTCGCCGCCCAGATTCGCGGCGAGGAGCCGAACCCGCGCTGGCTGGACGAGTTTGACTTCCAGGCCGCGGCCGTCGCCGCGGCGGCGCGATGGGGCCTGTGCGGCCCATCGGCCACCCTCTCGCTCTCCTGCGCGTCCGGCGTCGCGGCCATCGGGTACGCGGCGGACCTCATCCGCGAAGGCCGTTGCGAGCGGGTCATCGCCGGCGGCTACGACGAGCTGGCCCTGATGTCCTACAGCGGCCTCAGCGCGCTGCGGGCCATCACGCCCGAGATCATCCGCCCCTTCGACAGGAACCGCGCGGGCACGATGTTCTCCGAGGGCGCGGGCGTGGTCGTCGTCGAATCCCTCGAATCGGCCAGGGCTCGCGGCGCGGCCGTTCACGCCGAGGTCCTCGGCCACGCGATGAACAACGATGCCTTCCACATGACGGCGCCCGACACCAGCGGCAAGGGCATCACCGCCGTCATCCAGGCGGCACTCGACGACGCCGGCGTCAAGCCCGAGGACGTTCAGCACATCAATGCCCACGGCACCGGCACCCAGTACAACGACAAGATCGAGACGGCGGCCATCAAAGCCGTCTTCAACGCCCACGCCCGCCAACTCACCATCACGGCCAATAAGTCCATGATCGGCCACACCTGCGGCGCCGCGGGCACCCTCGAATCCATCTGCACCATCAAGACACTCCAGACCGGCATCGTCCCGCCGACCATCCACTACGAGACGCCCGACCCCGACTGCGACCTCGACTACGTGCCGAACCAGGCCCGGAAGTGCGACGTGCGAGTCGCCCTCTGCAACGCCTACGGCATCGGCGGAACCAACGCGGCGGTTGTGCTCGCGCGCTATGAGGGGAAATGACGTGGGCAAGGGCGGTGTTCGGTGTTCGGTGTTCGCTGTTGGGGATAAGAGGGCGAGGGCAACCCTCATGCTCGTCCTCGTCCTCCCCGTCGTCCTCGTCCTCGACTCTTGCTCCCGCCTCACCACGAGCCCGTCTGTCAAAGACTCCTTCGAGTTGCCGGTGGGGACAACCCGCCTCGCCGAGCTTGGCTGCTACCAGGTTGTCTATCAACTCTACGACAGGGACCGCGTCGAGATGCCCCCGGGCTGGTCCGGCCACTTCACCGAGGACGTGGGCATCGCCTACTACGAGCACGGCGTCCAGAACGGTCGCCGAGCCTTCGTGCTCCACTGCCCGTGGAAGGCAGGGCAGGGACTCGTGCGGCTCGAGTATCTCCTGAATCTGCCCAAGAGGCCGCCGATCACGCTGCGCTTCGGCATCGCCATGCGGGCCGACATCACCGACAAGAGCGATGGCGTGACCTTCAGTGCCGCCATCGTCGCGGACGGGAAGCAGACGGAGTTGATGAGAGAGCACTACACGAAGGCTGAGTGGAAGGACTGCGCCTTCGACCTCTCATCCTACGCCGGCCGGTCCATACGCCTCACCTTCCAGACCGAGCCCGGCCCGAAGAACGACTCGAGCTTCGACTTCTCGCTCCTCGGCGACCCGACGATCACCGTCGTGCGGGATGAGGACCCGCGGCCCCAGCTTCTCCGCTCGATCATCGAGAGCAGCGCCTACCGAGCCGCCGCTCACCGCGACCTGACCAAGCTCGCCAACGATCCCGCGCAGGGCATTGTCCCCAGCACGGCCTATCCACACGAGACGCAGGCGTGCGAGGACGAAGTGTGGACGATGTTCCGCTATCGTGGTGAGGACTGTGTCATCGAGTACTCTTCCCGGCTCCGCGGACCGCTCGACAAGGGGATCCTGGCGGTCCTGGCCAGCGCCGACTCCATTCGGCCCCTCGTGGCGTGCTCCGGCTCGGTTCAACTCGCGCCAAACAAGGAAGAGCCGCATCGTTTCGCCGACCCCGAGCGAGTCACGGAAGTCTCTCGGCAACTCCGGGATGGCCGGCTCACGACGGTCTGCCGCTACGAGTTGGGCGATGTCCGCGCTGATGTGACGTGGACCTTCCGCCTTGTGGGCAAGGCGCTTGCCATCACGGCCGATTCCGACAGCCCCCACATCGCCCGCCTCTCGCTCGGCCAGCCCCTCAGTGGCGGGTTGCGGCAGGCCATTCGTATCCCCTACCTCGGCGGCGCGCACGCCTACTTCCTGCGGCCGTGGAACGTCTTCGTGATGAGCTATCTCGACTGGACGAAGTCCATGGCGTCGAGGACGCAGGGGAATGTGGCCATCTATCTGCCGCAGCTCGATGGCACGCGCAACAAGCTGCACGAGGAGGGCTACGTCGCCATTTCGCACGAGCTGGGCGAGGTGCTGCCCAACATCCCGCATCCGCCGTCGCCCTCCCTGAAGCTGCTTGCGCCGGAGATCATGCTCGACATTTGGGGCGGGACGTATGACCAGGGTGCCGAGCTTCTCCGCACGCTGAAGAGCTACGGCGTGGACAACGCAGCCGTCATCTGGCACAACTGGCAGCGCTATGGTTACGACGTGAAGCTGCCCGACCACCTGCCCGCCAACCCGGCGATGGGCGGCGACGAGGCGATGAAGCGTCTGGGCGCTGCGGCCCGCGAGGTCGGCTACCCCTTCTCGCTCCACGAAAACTACATTGACTTCTATCCCGACGCGCCAAGCTACGACCCGAAGGACGTTGTGCTCAACGAGAAAGGTGAGTTCTCGAAGGCGTGGTATCACCGGGGCACGAAGGTCCAGAGCTTCGCTCTCAAGGCAGGGCGAATGCTGCACTATGCCGCGCAGAACTCGCCCGAGATTCACAGACGCTTCGGCACCACGGCCGCCTACCTCGACGTCCACACCTGCGTCCCGCCCTGGCACCACGTGGACTACGATCCCAAGACCGAATTCGCCGGTGCCCACCACCTGAAGGTAAACGTCCACAAGCAGCTCTTCCAATACGAGCGCGATACCCACGGCGGACCGCTCTTCGGCGAAGGGCACAACCACTTCTATTGGGCGGGGCTGGTGGACGGCGTGGAGGCCCAGGTGCAGGGCGGCGAGGACTGCCCGCTACTCCTCGACTTCGACCTGCTGAAGCTCCATCCGCAGATGGTCAACCACGGGATGGGCTACACCACCCGATGGCTGAGGACCGGCCGCCAGACGAAGTGGGGCATCGAGGCCCCGACGCCCGCCCAGCTCGACAAGTATCGGGCGATGACCCTCGCCTACGGCCACGCAGGCTTCGTCGGCAGCGAGACCGTCTATGCCCCGCACCTCGTCTGGCGCGAGCACAACATCGTCTCGCCCGTGCAGGCCCTCTACGGCGCCGCGAAGGCGAGCGAGATCCTCTACGAGGTGGACGGCAACCTCGTGACCAGCTCGGCCGCGGCGCCCGTCGGCGCCCTCGACCGCGTGCGCGTGACCTATGACAGCGGCCTGGTCGTGCACGTGAACCTGCGCGAGGCCGACTGGCAGGTCGGCGAATATGTGTTGCCACAGTACGGCTTCCTCGCGCAGGGGCCGAACCTGCTGGCGTACACGGCGAAGCGCGACGGGGTGATCGTGGACTACGCGGAGGATGGCGAGACGCTCTTCGCCGACGCCCGCACCCACGTCTATCGCCCCTGGGAGCAGCGTCTCGTGGCCATCGAGCCGAAGCTCAAGGACTTCAGGGCGCTCGACGGCGGCGCCTTCGAGATCACCTGCGAGTGGGCCGTCGAGCAGGAACTCGACCAGGATTACACGGCCTTCGTGCATTTCGTCAACCCCGATGCCGAGGAGGGTGAGGAGATCGCCTTCCAGGGCGACCATCCGCCGAACCCGCCGACCTCGAAGTGGCGGAAGGGCACGGTCGTCGCTGATGGCCCGCATCGCGTGCAGGTGCCGGCCGATCAGGCCGCGACCACCTATGACATCGTGATCGGCCTCTACCGTCGCGACGCCCCGCGCGTAGCCCTGCGCGGCACCGACATCGGGCAGCACCGCATCCTCATCGGGCGGCTGGCCGTCGAACGCGACGGCGGCCGCATCAAGAGCCTGAAGCTCCTGCCCGTGGACGACGTGCGGGAGGCTCAACAGGCCAAGCGCCGCCTCTTCGACGAGCGGATGAACACGGCCGGCAAGCTCGTGGATTTCGGCAAGGTCCGCACCGATGGTTCGTTCAAGCTCTACAAGCGCCAGGGCGCCCTCACGCTGCTGCCGTATCCTCGCGACAGGGAGTTCGCTATCGAGTTGGACATTGCCACGCTGGCCCCGGGGCGATCCGTGGCGAAGGTCGAGGCCCTTGATGTCGAGGGCAAGCTGCTTGGCGAAGTGCCGCACGAGATGAGGCGCGACCTCCTGTCCTTTCGCGCCGGCGTGCCCGGCGCGGCCCGTTTCGAGGTGCGGTTGCGATGAGCGAGGCTGAGGTTGTCATCACCGGCGTCGGCTGCATCACCCCCCTCGGGCTGTCGCTGGAGGCGCTGAGCGCGGCGCTGCGCGAGGGGCGCTCGGGCATCGGAGAGGTCGCCTCGTTCGACGCCTCGGCCTATCCCTGCCGATTCGGCGCCGAGGTGCTCGACCTGGAGCTGGGCGACTTCATCGAGTCGTCGAAGACCTACATTGACCGCACGTCGGCCTTTGCCCTGGCCGCGTGCGCCTCGGCGCTCAGGGACGCCCAGTGGACGGGCGACGAGAGCGTGGGGCTGATCCTGGGCACGGCGTGGGGCTGCATGGACTCGCTCGAGCTGTTCGCCCAGAAGCTGGTCGAGGGCAAGCCGAAGTTCGTGCCGCTGCTGCCCTTCACCCACAGCTACGCGAACGCGCCGAACAGCCTGGCCTCGATCGAGTTCAGGCTGCGTGGCTTCAGCGCGTGCCTCACGAGCGGCCACGTGTCGGGCCTGGCGGCGGTCGAGTATGCCTGTCGCCGCGTGGCCCTGGGCAAGGAGAAGCGGCTTGTGGCCGGCGGCGCGGAGTCGCTCTCGGAGTCTATCTTCCACGGCTACTGCCTGCGCGGCGGGTTGAACCCTGGCAGAGATCCGCGGCCCTACGACCCCGCCTCGGGCGGGATGTTGCTCGGCGAAGGCGCCGCCGTGGTCGCCGTCGAGGAGGCCGAATCGGCACGGCAGTGGAACACGCCCGTCCTCGCCCGCGTCGTCGGCTGGGCCTCGTGCCGCGGGGAGTCCGTCGCCGACGGTCTGACCCGTTCGATGCGCGAGGCGATGGAGCGAGGAGGCATTCAGCCAGGCGATGTGGATGCGATGATCGGAATCGGCTGTGGGGTGCCCGAGCTTGACGGGGCAGAGGCGACAGCGATCCGGGCCGTCTTCGGCGTGGCGCGGCCGGCTCTCACGTCGGTCAAGGCTTGGCTGGGCGAGGCGATGGGCGCGGGCGGCGCGATGTCGCTTGCCGCCGCACTGGCCTGCTTCGAGGATCGGTTCATCCCCGCCGCGTTGCCGACCTATGGGCCAGCGCTGCACGGCATCCGCCTCGTCGCCGGCGAGTCGCTCGACGGCCCGATCGGCACCCTCCTCGTCAACGCCGCCGACCCGGGCGGCGCCTGCGTGACCCTGGTCCTGGCCTCAGCGTAGCACGCTGCTGCGCCCGTGCCGTCCCGCGAAGCCGGCCGTGCCCCCGTCACGATTGACCAGGCACCCGCCGCGCCCTATAATGCGCGCGACGGCGCTGGCGACGAGCGCGCGTAACCTTCCGCTCCCACGGGCTGTATTGTGTGCCAGGGGGACGCGATGGCAGCGAAAGGACGTGTCCGATGAGGAGCAGAGCAGCAGCGGGGTTGGCCCTGGCGTGTGTCGCGGCGAGCGCGTTAGGCGGGGAAGCCGCCGAGCCGGCCCCTATCGAGCGTCTCGTGCCCGCAAACGCGCTGGCCCTGGTGCAGGCGACGGACACGGCAAGGCTCCGCGCGGCGTTCGAGCAGAGCGCCCTGTCCGAAGCGATCCAGGCATCCCACGTCCTCCGCTACCTCCGCGCAGCGGCGGGGGCAGCGTTCGAGTTCGGCTCGACCCTCCTCTCGGGGCTGCCCGCCGACGAGTTGCGCGCGTGCCTCGGCCCGCGGGCGGGCATCGTGCTGCTGGACGTGAAGGACGTGGCCGACCTGCGGCAGCGCGTGCCCGTCGTGCTCCTCCTCGAGGCGGCGGACGCGAAGAAGCTCGAGGCAACGCTTCTCGCGCAGTTCGACGTCCTCTCGCTGCTCAACGAGAAGCTGGCCCTCGCGAGGCGCGAGCACCTCGGCGTCGCCGTCCACGAGTTGAGGCTGCCGAACGGCGGCTTCCTGGCCTTCGCCTTCTGCCAGGAGGTGCTGGTGGTCGGGGGCCGCGAGGGGGTGAACGCTCTGCTCTCGTCGCAGGTGGGCGCCGCGCCGCGCCTGGCCACGACACCGAGCTACCAGGCCGTGCGGCAGGGGCTGGGAAAGCCCGGCGCCGCCCTTTTCGCCTACGTCAACCTGCGGGCGCTCCTCCAGCGGCTCGCGCCCGGCGCCGACCCGGCGCAGATCAAGCCCCTCCAGGTCATCGGCATCGCCAACGCCCAGGCGGCGGGCCTGGCGCTCGACTTCAGCGGCCGCCAGCTCCGCGAGCGCCTCTTCGTCGCGCTCGAAGGCCCGCCAACCGGCGTCCTGCGCCTGCTGACCGAGGGCGAGCCCGTCGCCTTCACCGCCGACAAGTTCGTGCCGCGGGGCTACTCGCTCGTGCTCTCGGTGGCGCTCCGCGACGTGGGGCTGTGGGACCGCCTCCGCTCCCTCGTTGACCAGACTCGCGGCCCCGTCGGGGTGGACTGGTTGGAGACGGTGGCGCGACACGTCGAGCAGGAGTTCGGCTTCCACCCCAAGGGGGGCATCGCCGACACGTTGAGCGACGAGCTGTTCGCGGCCCTCGACCTGTCGCAGTTCCGCTCGTTCCACGGCAGCGGGCGGCAGCCGAAGGCGCAGGAGCTGCCGCTCCTGGTGGGCGCACGGCTCCGCGACGCGGCGGCCCTCAAGGCCACGGCCGACCGCCTCGCCGCCAACCAGAAGCTCTGGGAGAAGGGCGTCCAGCGCACCACCATCGAGCACGAGGGCGTGGCCATTTCCGCCTTCCGCACGCCGCTGAACCCCGAGGTGCGCCCGTCGCACGTCATCGTAGACGATACGCTGCTCTTCTCGCTGCGACCCGAGCCGCTCACGGCGGCCCTCACCGCACGCAAGGGCGCCAAGACGTTCGCAGGCCCCGGCCCTGCCCCAAAGGCGCACGTGTGCCTCCAGGTCAACGACGCGCAGCTCCTCGCGGCCATCCTCGCCGCCATCCGCGACGAGTTGCCGCAGCCCGCGAAGCGGCTGCTGCCGGAGGCCGACAAGATCCTCGGCGGCCTCCACGGCTACCGTGCGGCGCTGCGCCGCACGCCGGAGGGTATCGCGGTCGAGGCGCAGTCGGACATTGGGACTGTGGGAACTCTCGCCGCGGCCCTGCTGATGCTCGACCAGGGCAAGGCCATCATCGCCCGCCGCGTGAGCGCCGATTTCGACCAGATCGGCACGGCTCTCGAGGCCTGCCGAGCGAAGAAGGGGCAGTATCCGGAGACGTTGGACCAGCTCGTGCCCGACTTCCTGCCGCACCTGGGCAGCGACCGCTTCGTCCCCGCGTTCCCCTATCGCTACAGCCGCGGGCGGCCTGGGGCCGACGGCGCCCTGCCCGACGCCTGGATTCTCGTCAGCCTCGGCCCCGACCACCGCCCCGACATCCCCATCGAGCAGTTCGACCCGCCCGCCTGGGCCGCCGCGCTCCAAAGCCAGGACCCCGCCGAGATCGAGCGCCTCAAGCGCGTCCTCTATCGCTTCCGGCCCGAGCAGTGCCCCGACGAGCGAAAGAACGACGACGAGGGCGACCTGTTCCGCATGGGCGGCAGGGGCCTGGCCCCCCGGACCGCCCCAGCGGAAAAACCCAAGGAACCTGGCGCGACAAAGAGGGAGGACTTTTGATATAATCGGGCGCCGCACGCTACGGCGTCCGCACCCGATACCCGCGATCAGGAACTGCTGAGCCCGTGGACGTCCGCGAACACGACACCGTCGAGACCCAGTCCCCCGCGCGCAGTGGCTGTCGCGCCGTGCTGCGCGCGATTGTCCTGATTGTGGTCCTCGCGCTCCTCGCGGCGGCTGGGGCGTTCGCGCTGTCGCCTGCGCTCAGGGCGCGTCTGCTGCGGCGCGCGGTCCCGACCGTGCCCCTTCAGGTTCGCTCGACGCCCGACGGGGCGGACGTGTTCATTGACGACGAGCTGGCGGGCAAGACCCCACTGAGCGTGCGGGTGGCGCCAGGCACGCACCGGGTGCGCGTGGTGCGCCGCGGCTTCCGGCCCTGGCATGAGGCGGTGGACCCGGCGGCCACGCCGGAGGTCGCTCCCACCCTCGCGCGCGTGAAGCTGGCCACGCTCGTCATCGAATCCGACCCGGACAACGCAGACGTCCTGCTCGACGAGGAGCGCCGCGGCAAGACCCCGATCGAGATCCAGGGCGTGGAGGCCGGCCCCCACACCCTCCGCGTCCTCAAGGAGCCCCTCTACCAGCCGGTCCTCCAGCACATCGAGCTACAGGGGGGAGAAACCCGTCGCATCGCCATCCGCCTCGAATCGGGCCTCGAGCGCCTCTACGAGGAGCGGATCAAGAAAGACCCCGGCAAGCTCAGCAACTACACCGAACTGCTCCACCTGCACATCGGCGACAAGGAGCCGGAGAAGGCGGCTGCCACCGTCGCAAGGGCGGTCGAGGCGTTGAAGGGGGACGACGTGACGCCGACCGACCTCGCGCAGTTCGGCGAAGAGCTCCGCAGGGTGTTCCGGGGCCAGGCGGGCGCCGTGGACGCGGCGAGTCGGGAGAAGCTGCTCGGCGCGGTCGCCGCCCTGCTCGAGAAGCTCGTCCTGGCGGCGCCGGCCGAATACCCGCGCTACAGCCCGCTCGTCGCCCTCCTCTCACGGGCCGAGCGATTCGACCAGGTCTACGCGATCTGCGAGAGGGCCGCCAAAGCGTCCCCCGGGCGCGGCTCGGCCCACTACTACGTGGCCACCGTGTGCCTGAGCCATGGTGAGGCGGCCAACGCGGTGCGGCTGCTCGAGCGAGCGGTCGAGCTCCAGCCCACGCTCTACACCGCCCGGCTGTCGCTCGCCTCGGCCTACCATCGCGCGGAGCGCTACGACGACGCCCTCAGCCAGTATGCGGAGACCGAGAAGGTGCTCCCCGCCTCCGCGTCGTCGGCCGCCTACTACCAGGGGGCGGTCCAGGTCGGCATCGCGCGCGTGCTGGTCTCGAAGAAGGACATCGAGGGGGCCATCGCCCACTACAAGAAGGCCATCGCCATCAAGACCTCGCCCGGCTACGTTTGCCAGTGGCGCCTCCAGTTCGCCGAGCTGCTCCTCGAGCAGGAGCGGAAGCAGGACGCCATCGAGCAGTACAAAGAGATCGCCCGGGTGGCCGACCCCGACTCCGATGCCGGCCTTGCCGCCCGCCGAGCCCTGCGCCGCCTGGTCGAGAAATAGCCGCCGCGGCGCTCGCGCTACTTCCATTCGCCCGGCAGACCCTTGGCCTTGCGGTCGGCGTTCACCGATGCCTTGACGGCCGGAAGGAACACGGTCTCGACATACGTCCTGTACGGCCCCTCCAGGTCCGCCACCTTGGCCACGAGCCTCCCAAAGTCCTTGGCCGAGCTGCTCTGGGGACATCCCGCCACAAACCTCAGGAAGCGTTCCCGGTACTTGCCCTCCTCGCCGTGCAGGAGGAAGTGGGTGAGGCTCCAGGCAATGGCGTAGTTGGCCGGGGCGTTCTGCATGAACGCCTTCTGGTCGAGCCCCAGCAGGGCCGCCAGCGAGGCCGTCTTATACGCCTTCTCCACCTCCTGGCCCCTGCCGTCCGTGCCCCCCACGCTCAGTGCCCCTGGGATCCACTGGCGGCCCACGAGCGAGTACTGCGAGTACAGCGCCCGGCCCTCGCAGATCCAGGTCGGCATCGCGCTCATCTGCATCCCGGCCGCCAACTCGTCCAGGGCGTGCAGCGTCTCGTGCGCCACCGTCCGAAGCAGCGTCTCCTGGTTCCATCCGCCCGAGCCGATGTCGGTCGAAAGGAACATCATCTTCACCGGCGGGGTGTAGGCGCCGGCGAACCCCTTCGGCACCGCGCCCTGGAACTTCGCCATCCGCTTGAACTGCGTGGCGAACACGTCGGCCGCGCCGAAGAGGTGGACAGGGAACTGCTTGAACGCTTCAAGCTTCCGCCCCGCGCCGAAGAGCGCCTGGTAGCCCATCGCCACGCGGTGGACGACTACGGCGACGGCCCGAGTCTCGTCGTACGGCACGGCGCTGTAGACGACGCAGTGGGGCGCGTCGACGCGCGTCTGGATGGGCCAGCCGAAGCGCTGCCGGTCGCCCGCGCGCAGGCGGCCTGCCGTCGCCGCCGATGCCCACGACCGGCCGTAGTACACCTCTCCCTTGCCCTCGTGGTCCTTGCCCGCGCGGGCGTCCGCCTCCGCGCCGGGGAGCCACTCCGCGCCCACCTTCACCTCATCCAGCCGCCGACGTGCCTCCGCGTGGTCCGGGACGGCTGCCACCACCTTCCGCAGCGAGGCCTCGCGCTGCGGGAGGAGCAGGTGCTCCTCGCAGAAACCGGCCAGGGCCAGCCAGCCCTTGGCGTCGCCATCGGCCAGCTTGCCCGCTCGCCCCTCGTACTCCCTCTGCGCCGCGCTGGCTGTCGGGGCGTCCGCTTCGCCGGCCGTGCTCCACCCCGGCCCGATACACCCGATGAACGCCCACAACCACGCGCAGGACCGAGCGACCCGCTTCTGCGTCATGGCCGTTCCCTTTCTCCAGCGAATGTCAGGGCTGGACTAGCCCTTGAGCCCGGTGCCGGTGACGCCCTCGATGAAACGGCGCTGGGCAATGAGGTAGAGGAAGACGACGGGCAGGATGGTGAAGGTGGAGGCGGCCATCAGGAGGTTGAAGCCCTCGCGTTCCTCGCGCACCATGTAGGAGAGGGCCACCTGGATGACCGGCGCCTCGTCGGGGGTGTTCACCACCAGAGGCCACAGCAGCGAGTTCCAGCTCCCCAGGAAGGTGAAGAGCCCCGCCGTCACGAGCGCGGGGGCCACCATCGGCATCCCGATGCGCCACACGAACTGCCAGTGGCCGCAGCCGTCGAGCACCGCCGCGTCGTAGTAGTCCTGTGGCAACTGGCGGAAGAACTGCGTGACGAGGAAGATCGAGAACACGTTGGCGCACCAGGGCACGACGAGGGCGCCGAAGGCCCCAAGCGTCCGTGCCGCGTTCTCGGCTCCCTGGCCGAGCAGGCCCACCAGACCCTCCCGCAGGGCGTTCTTCATGGCCGTGACGAGCATGAAGTTCGGCACCAGCACCACCTCGAACGGCACCATCATGGTGGCGAGGAAGACGACAAACAGCGCCCGCCGGCCACGGAACGGGATGCGGGCGAAGGCGTAGCCTGCGAGCAGCGAGGTCACGACCACGCCCACCGTGACCAGGGTCGCCACGATGAAGGTGTTGAGGAAGCAGGTGGCGAACGAGGGCTCCATCTCCTGCCAAGCCCGGGCGAAGTTCCCCCAGTGCCATTCGGTCGGCCAGCCCGACGGGAGGAGCGTGGGGGTGCCGCGAGCCTCGGTCTCGCTCTTCAAGGCGGTCATGACCATCCACAGGAACGGGAAGGCCACGACGACCGCGCCAAGACCCAGCATGGCATGGGTAAGCGCGGCTCTGAGGCGTCGCCGCCAAGGCCGTCGGGAGACTGCCGGCACGCGCGACGTGAGCGGTTTGGCATCCGATGTGGCTGCGCTGCCGCGGGCTGCGGGCACGGGCATCCCCTACGAAGCGGCGACGTGAGCAGCGAGTAGTGTACCCTGCCCACGCTCAGAATGCAAGACATCGGGTGAACGGGCAGCTCTGAGCAATAGGCGGCAGAGGGCACGGGGTGGTCGGAGCAGCTTGGGCGCGGTGGGGCGTAGGGGCGACGAGGTCGTGGGCTCGGCGTGCGAGTTGGGGGAGGAGGCGTGTCGTGAGCGGGCAAGAGGCGGGCGAGGGGTCGAGCAGCCGACAGCGCAGGCGAGGTCACGAGGTGTCGAGGCGTACACGGATCGCGAGGTGCGGGCGGAAGGCTTCGTCGGGGAGGGCGAAGTAGCGGAAGCAGTCGAGGAGGCGGCGGGGGATGTTCTTGAGGCCGCCGTAGAGGGCGACGGGGGTCTTGCCGTAGTCGCGGGCCAGGCGAGCCAGGAGGCTCCCGAGGACGAGGAACTGGAGGAGGGTGTGGGCGATCTGGATCATGTAGTAGTAGGCTTTGGCGATCTCCAGGTCGTGGCTGTAGGCGTGCTCGAGGTTCAGCCCGCTGTTCTTCTGGGCGTTGAAGCCCTGGTTTTCGATCTTGGCGCGGATGCGGCCTCCTTTCGTGGCGATGTCCTGGACGGTTCGGTCGTTGAGGGGCAGGTCGGTCATCCAGGCGAACAGGGTGGTCTTGCCGTCCCGGGTGACCGTGCACTGGAGGGCGTTGAGGCGGTGGGTGCGTCCCTGGGTGTCCTCGTGAACGAGGCCGTTGATCCAGCGGTAGACGCACAGGGTCTTGTCCGGCTCTTCGACCGTGCGGGTGTTCTCGGGGGCCAGGGCGAGGAGGCCCTGGAAGTCGGCCCAGAGGGCCGGCGTGCGCCCGGGCTTGAAGACGAAGACGTAGGAGAGCCGGTGGTCCTTGGCGGTCTGGAGGGCCGGGCCGCAGCCGTAGAGGGAGTCGCTGGTGAGGCACAGGGAGAGTTGGGGGTAGGCCTTCCGCAGCTCGGGGGCCAGGCGGGCGAAGGCCTTGAGCTCGCAGTCCTGCTTGCGCTCCTCCTCGCTCTTGGCGGCGGTGCCGGGGTTCCCCGCCGGGTTTTCGATGAACTCGCTGGCCATCGAGAGGGCCAGCCCGGACGGGCTGACGAGCTTGGCCTCCAGCACCTGATGCAGGTAGATCGTCTTGCCATTCTGTTTCTGCTCCAGGCAGTGCGGGCAATGGCGCTCGGTGAGACACAGCCACCCCGTGCCGTCGAGCGCGACCACGAAGCGCCCCCGCAGGCGAGCCCCGTCGAGGGCCTTCATGCGGATGGGCCGCTCGAGCATCCGGGTGCGCAGCGCCCCGTAGAAGGCGGACCCGACGTGCCCGACGAAGTGCTCCAGAGTGCCGTGGACGGGCAGGGTCGTCTGCTCGGTGCGGGCCAGCCGGTTCACGTTCCCCAGGACCTCCGTCTCGTCGTCGCGGAGGTCCGAGTCCAGTTGCCGGCGGCTCCCCAGCTCCAGCACGAAGAGCAGGATGCCCCACCAGAACAGGAACCGCTTGTCGTACTCGATGAAGGGCTCGAACCGCGTGTCGGGCAGTTCCTTGAGCACGGCGGGCAAGCCGGGCCAGTAGTGCCCCAGCGTCTTTAGGAGAGCCGCACCCAGGCCTACGACCTTCCGGCCTTTCGCTTCCGCTCGGCCACGTGCGAGGCCACCAGAGCGGTCGCCAGCACCGAGCTCTCCCGCATCAGCCCCTTCAAGCGGCGTCCTTCGGCGATCCACCCGCGCACCTCCGCCACCAGGTCCAGGGGAACGTACACCGTGCGGGTCTTCCCCGCCACCTTGAACGTCAGGTAGTTGCCCACGTGCTTCTCCCCCCTCTGGCAGTGGCAACCCTTGCGGCCGCAGTGTTTGGCGATGCGCACCAGGCTGGCGGCCAGGACGGGCCCTCGTGCCGTGAGGCTTCTCACGCGGCCCTGGAGCATTCGGCGAAGGAGCGTGGGGTGCTGGGGGACTCTCGTGGCTCTGTCTCCTCCGTGAGGTGGCTTTCCGTATCGGATAAGGTATCATACTTATCCGAAGCAGTCAAGGAAAATCGCCGCGCGTACAAACAAATCCCCCGGGGATTCCTGCGGAACGGGAAAAGGCCGACCAGGAGGGGATTGGAGGCTACCTGTGGGGAGTCGCCGCGCGACTTACCGCCTATTCCTCAGAGCTGGTGAACGGGGTGCGTGTAATCTCCTTCGAGACAGGTGGCCGCGTTCTGAGCCTCCGAAGGAGGCGGAGGAATAAAGCCCACGGCGATGCTTTGGGAGCCGTGGGATGGTAGGCGCAAGAGGGCCCAGCCCCCG
>DATKZY010000130.1:0-2089 GCA_035527715.1 Planctomycetota bacterium
GGCTCAACACCATCGTCCGCCGGCAGAGCATCCAGTGGCTCCGCGACGGCCGGCGAACACCCCAGCCGACCGAGTCAGCCGCGCTCTACAGCCTGGTCGGCGCGGGCTGGGTGTCGCCCGAGCCGCCCGCGGAGGTGGTGGCCCTCGTGCGCGAGGCCCTCGGCGCGCTCTCCCAGCGCGAGCGCCACGTGATGATCCTGCACTACCTCGAGGGACTCACCTGTCAGGAGATCGCAGAGAAGCTCGGGGTATCGGCGGGCAGAGTCAAGCGGATCCTCTACGACTCGCGCCGCAAGGCGCGCACGGAGTGCAGAGCCATGACGGACGCGGAACGGCGAAGAGGACCGCGGGCACTCAAACACTGGCTGTCCGGGGGAGTGCCGCGCGGCGAATGGAATGTGCTGGCCCGCCTCGGGTGGGCCCTGGCCCAGTCGGTCTGCCTGAGTGTCAACAAGCGACCGAAGTCGCTGAAGGAGATCGCGGCCGAGGTCGAGGCGCACGAGAGGTACGTCGAGGACATGGTGGCCGACCTGTCCCAGTTCGAGGTGCTCGTCTCGCCCCGGAAGGGCACCTACCTGCTCAACTTCATCGCCTTCGACGCGGAGCACTGGCGGAAGCTCGCTGCGCGTATGGGGCAGCCGGCCGGCGAGCTCGCGCACCGGCTCGCTCAGTCGCAGCGCACCCTTCGGAAGGCCTACGACCAGACGCCGCTGGCCGCCGAGTGGTCGTGGGAGGACGTCGTGTGGGTCGTGAACTGCTTCCTCGTCGCCCAGCGCGGGATCGCCCGCTTCCTGGGCGGCGGGGTCCTCGGGGCGGCGCTGGCGCCGCCCGCGCGGCCCGGCGGCGTCTCCTACTGGCTGGCCGGCCACGAGGCCACGCCCGATGTTCCCGACCGAAGCGTCGCGCCCGGCTGGTACGGCAACGAGCGTCCCGGCTGGGGCTGGGGTCTGGGACAGTATGGCCCGTGCAGGCCCGACGAGGTCGACTGGATCCTCACCAGCGCTCCCCTCGGGGAGCGGCCGCTCCCTCCGGCCGAAGAGGTGCTGCACGGCCTCGTCGAGGGATCGCGGTCGGAGGGGCAACTGCTGGCGGAGTTCAAGGAGGAGGCCCGAGAGGAGTACCGGGCCACGCTCGCGAAGCTCGTCAGCCAGGGCCTCGTCGCGCGCGCCGACGGCGATGCGTACCGGCTCACCTTCCCGGTCTGGCGGGAGGGCGACAGTGAAGCGCTGACGCCGGTGATCGACGATGTCACCAGACCGCTGGTCGAGGACGTGCTCACGCCCACTTGGTCTGACCTGGACCACCTGCTCGACGAGATGGGATACGAGCACCGCCGCGACCAGTACCCGCTGTGGCAGTCTTGGCTCTGCTGGGAGGTGCTGGGCGCGGCCCTCGAGTTCATGGTGAAGCAGGGAACACTGCCCCACCTCGGCGACCCGCCCCCGGCGAAGTGGAGCTTCACCGCCTGGAAGGGCGACTTGCCCCTGATGCGCCTGACCAGGGCCGAGGGAGACTAGGGCGAGCCCGCACGCGCCAACCCAGCTTCAGAAAGCCCCCCGACGGCCTGAGCGCCCCCTGGGCCTCGCTGCCCTGCGCCCAGACCCCGATATTGGGATGCTTAAGCTCTGCCTGATAATCTTTAATACATCTCTTGACGAGAGCCGCCATCTGTGCTACTGTCACCATCCGAGGATCAACTATCATGAGCAAACCAATCACCAGCTGCCCCAGCTGCCAGCAGCCCCTCCAGGTCACCGAGCTGACCTGTTCGGCCTGCGATCTGCGCCTCCAGGGGCACTTCGAGCGGGGCTGCCGCTTCTGCGCCCTCGACCCTGACCAGCGCCAGCTTCTCGACGTCTTCCTGAGCTGTCGCGGCGTCATCCGCGACATGGAGAAGGCCCTCGGCGTCTCCTATCCCACCGTCCGCGGCCGCGTCGACGCACTCCTCACCGCCCTCGGCTACGCGCCCGCCAAGGCCGAGGCAGCGACCAAGGAAGAAATCGCCGCCCGCCGCCGAGAGATCATCGACCAGCTCCAATCCGGCGACCTGACCCCGGAGCAGGCCGCCGACGCCTTGAAAGAGCTTGCC
>DATKZY010000131.1:0-16529 GCA_035527715.1 Planctomycetota bacterium
GTGACCAGGAGCCCGCGGTCGTAGAAGGGCTCGAAGGGGCTCGGCTTGCTGGTCAGGAGCGGGCAGAAGCTGATCGCCGCCAGCCGCTCCTGCTTGCTCAGTCGGACGCGATAGACGGCGGGCACGTCGCCTACCTTCCCCCACTCCTTCTCCTGCTCGTTCCTGACGAAGGGGAAGCGGATCGCCGCCTTCTGGCCCTTGATCGAGAGGATGTCGGCAAGGTCGGGAGGCAAGATGTCCAGCGGAAACGCCGCCTGCGGCGAGAGGAGGATGAATTCCGCCAGCTCGTACCGCGCTTCGGGAATGCACGTGAGCGTGAGGACGCGCGTGCCGAAGCCGTCGGGGTAGAAGTAGTAGTCTTCCACGGGCAGGTCGCCATTGACCCGGTAGTTGAAGTCGCACGACTGGTAGTTCCAGCGGACGTGTACCCGGGCCGCGGTGGACTCCAGGATCTCGACTCGGCCGTATCGGAGTTCCTTGTCCATCAGCGGCTCCGGGCAGTCGGTGAAGCCGGTGTTGGGCGAGTGCCGCTCGGCCCACTCGTAGCACAGGCCGGTGTTGTGCCGGCCCGCCCAGAACGGGATGTAGCTCGAGCCCCGCCAGAAGACCCACCGCGCGCCGTTGGGCAGGAACACGACCACGTCCTGCAACTGCGGCGCCCAGGCCTCGTCGTAGTTGAGCGAGGTGTACTTCCCGTTGACGACGGACAAGATCGGCGCGTCGTAGCGCAATGCCGTGCTCACGGCGCCGAAGGCCGGCCAGTTCGGCGGCTTGGGCACGATCATCACCCGAATCTGCTTGTGCCAAAGCTCCTTGCCATCGGCCGCCGTGATGGCCACGTGCAGCACGTCCCGCTCCAGCGTCTTCGAGCACGAGCCGAGCGCCAGGCCCACTTGTGCTTTGCTGCCCTGTGCCAACGGCATTGCGGCAGTCGCCCTCTTCTGCGGCGCCGATCCGTACCACACCGTGGCGTGGGCCGCGGGAACATCGCCGCTACGGCTCAGCGCGGCCACCTCCACGCTCGCCTTCTGGCCACCCGCGAGCAGCAGCCAGTCGGCCGGCACCAGGATCGTCCCGAGGTCTACCGGGTGGATCAGCTTGTCAGGCAGGGCGACGGCCTCCGCCTCGAACGCCGGCGGGGTCACTTGCGCCCGCGCCAACTCCGCGGGCTCGCCCTGCGGCATGGCTCCTGCCCATAGCGCGATCTCCGACGGCCACGCTTCCAGGGCGACCCGGCCGAAATACGGCGGCCCCTTGCCCGCGAAGGTCACCGCTTGGCGGCTGACCTCCTTCCCCTGGCGATAGCCGACCACAACGAATTGCTCCGTCGGCTTCGAGGCCGACGCGGTCTCCACGACGGCATCGGGCGGCCGGCCGACGCGTTCCAGCGCGAAAGGCGGGCACCACGGATGCCACTGCTCAACCTGGAGCTTCGCTTTCATCGGGGGTTGGCCCTTCTCGGCCGCCTCGGCCGGGCAGAAGGCGACCAGGCACAGCAGGCAAGTTGCCGCCAATGCGCGAACCACGGAGTTCACTCAATTCTGGGCCGGACCACTTCGGCGCGCGCTTGGGCCTCCGCGTTCTCATACGCGCCGAAGAAGTCCGAGTTGGCGTCGAGCCAGAGGGTGATGCGGTGGAGTTCCTCCGGCGCGAGCTTCACGTCGTAGTGGCCCTTGTCGAGGAGCGCCAGGAGCCTGGACGCCCGCGCCCCGAACCTGCCAGGAATCGTTCGGGGCGACGTGAAGCCGTCGAAGCCCGGGTTGAACTTGGCCCCGTGGTGGAACGCGTAGGGATACATGTTCCGGTACGAGGCGTACCAGCGGTACGGGTCCTTCTGCCAGTCTCCCACGCCGAGGCCAATGACCTTGGGCTTGCCGGCCTCCTTGACGTGGCACGCGACGCAGTGCTTATCGAGGACGGGCTGGACGAGTCGCGGGAAGCTGAGCGGGTTGGAGCCTTCGACATCGGGCGCGATCTCCGACGGGGCGCGGCGGAAGGCGAGGCCGACCTCTCGGACGCGGATGCCCGCCGAGCGCTCCTTGCGGTTGTGGCAGCCGGAGCAGATGAGCTTCTCTCCGCCGTGCACGTAGGTGGCGCTGCGCATGGACTGCACGGCGAGGCCACGCTCGTCGAGGGCCTGGAACAGGACGCCCTTGCCCGGCGGCAGCCAGAAGTACGCGCTGCCGTCCTCCTCCACCGGCACGGTGCCGAGCACGGCGCGGGCGCCCGTCTCGCAGCCGTAGCCGATCTGCGGCTCGTGGTGCAGCGGCGTGCTCTTCGGCAGCACGTGGACGATGCGCAGTGCCTTGATCCTTGTGCCCTGCGGATAGGGGAGGATGCTGTCGTAGACGTCCACGAGGCCGACGATGGCCTTCTCGCGCATGCCGGCGCTCTGCGGGTCGAGCGAATGCTCGTCGCCTGGCTGCTTGTAGGTGGGGTTGGCCGCAAGGCGCGCCGGCTCGCCCGCCGCGGGGATCAGCGGGGGGGCGGGTCGCGCCTTGAGGGGTACCGGCCCGAGGCACGCGATGTTCGGGTCCCAGTAGAGCAGCTCGCGGTTCCCGAAGGCGTCGAGCAGGCAGATTCCGTACTTGCCGCCGCGGTCGTAGACGCACAGGTGGTAGTTCTCGCTGAGGGGCCAAGCCGTGCCGTAGACCTGAGCGCCGCGCTCGCCCGTCTCCACGAAGCCCATCTCGGGCGTCAGCCGCCTCACCGGCCCCATCGCGTCGTCGTCGGGCACCCGCGGGTCAATGAGGATGAACGAGCCGAATGCCTGGCCGTGGTGGGGAGCGGCCGTGGCCACGTAGCGGGGCGAGCCGGGGATGGCCCGCACGCTGAGCTCCATGTCGGGGTTGTCGTCGTGCCTGGGCTTGAAGTTGCCGTGCAGGGCGCGGGCGTCGCGGCCGTCGGGGGTGGTGAGCCAGGCGTGGTGGGCCTGGTTGTGCCCCCGGTCCACGTAGTCCCAGCGCGAGTAGACGATCATCCCGTCGTTGTTCAGGCTCGGGTGCCACTCGTTCGCCTCGTGGTGGCTCAGGCGCATCAGGCCGCCGCCGTCAGCGTCCATCGCGTGGAGGGTGTAGAGGGGCACCTGGCGCGGGTGGCAGCGGCCGAAGCCGCCGCGGCGCTCGGAGATGAACACGATGCGGCCGTCGGCCAGCCAGCTCGGGTGCAGGTCATTCCAGGAGCCGTCGGTGAGTTGCGCGAGCTGCGTGCCATCCGCGTCGATGCGGAAGACGTGGTAGGAGCGCTCTGGGCTCCAGCGGCCGGCCTTCGGCGCGCCGACGCCGCACTCGGCATAGGAGAAGAGGATCGTGCGCGCGTCGTAGGACAGCGCGGGCTGGAGGGCGGAGCCACCGGCGAGCTTGCTGCCCTTCAGCCGGCCTGATTCCACCACCGCATCCGCCAGCAGGCCCCGCGCGCGCGGCTCGGTGCCGAACGCGCCCTCGAGCACGAAGATCCCGCCGCCCGGGGCCGCGGCCCAGCCGAAGTACTGGTCGCACATGTGGTCAACCCGCGAGCGGTGGCGCTTGGCGAAGAGGATGGACGTGAAGTCGAGGAGCGGGTTGGCGAAGGCGATCTTCCGCCGCAGCGCGCAGGCATCGTGGTAGAGCGCCAGCCGTCCCTCAGCGTCGGTTGTGGGAACCTGGGCTGCCCTGGCCTGGAGCGCGTCGAGCGCCTCGGTGAGAGGCCTGACGCCGTCGGTGGGTACCGTTTGCTGCAAGTCCGTCAGGAGCGCCCGCGCGCGCCGCAGCACGATGTCCGCCGGGTCGCGGTCCTTCTCGGTGACGAGCGCCTCCGGGTGGAACGCCTGCGCCGCGACCCGCTTGAACCAATCGAGGCGCTTGAGGTCCTTGGCGAGCTGCTCGTGCTGGACGCGGCACTCGTCCTTCAGGAGTTCCGGGAAGGGCTTCTCCTGCGCGGTTGCGACCGCCACCGCCGCGCACAGAAGCCCCGCCGGCAGTGCCTTGGTCATTCTCATCCGCATAACGCGCTCCTGTCCGGCCATCGCCCGCATTCTAGCTTGTGGCGGCACCCCGCGCAAGAGCGTGATGAGGAGCCGTGGGTACGACGGATAGGACCACTGGAGCGCGCGGGGCCGGCCCTTTCGGCGAGCGCTCATAGGATGGCCTCACCAGCCAACTTAGAGCTTTCGCTGAGACTCCAATGGCCAAGGCTTTGGCCAGAAGTGACTGGGCAGAGTCGTAGCGCCGCCCCTCTCCCATTTCGGAGAGGGGCGTCACGTCAGATGATTCCCCCAAGGGGAACAGAATGACAACGAAACCACTGAAGAGCTTTGCCGCAGGCGGTGTCGGGGCGGCGATACTGACGTCGCTCAGGGCTCGGTGGAGGGATGAGATTGAGCGGGCGATGGCGAGTTTGAGGCAGGCGGAGTGGGGAAGGAGGATGGGAAGGGGAATAGGACTGACTGCCTGCGTAGCGACTTGGGTGGTGTGATGGAGGCAGCCCCCACCCTCCTGGACGGAAGGAACCACTGGACATCGGCGGGGCCGCTGGGTAGACTACTGGCTAGTTCGGGCCGCAGTGGCCGCGACATCGTCGGGAACCGTGTTCTCGCTCTGTCTAGGAGTGATGCCGTGAAGCCAAGCACAGCCGCTGGCCTGTGCCGTCGCGCCGCAGTCCTTTGCCTCTTCATCCCAGGGGCGACATTGGGAGCGGAGGCGGCTGCGGGTGCTAGCATTGACCCTGGGGCCGCCGCGCATGCGCGGCAGATCCTTGAGGCCACTGGTGTCAGGGGCGGCCTCATCGTCCACCTCGGCTGTGGCGACGGGAAGCTCACGGCGGCGCTGCGCGCCAGCGATAGCTACCTCGTCCACGGCCTCGATCGCGACCCGGCCCACGTCGCCAAGGCGCGCCAGCACATCGGGTCGCTCGGCCTCTACGGGCCGGTCTCCGTGGACCTGCTGCGGGACGCACGGCTGCCCTACACGGACAACCTGGTGAACCTGCTCGTGGCGCAGGACATGGGCGATCTGCCCATGGCCGAGGTGATGCGGGTACTCGCGCCCAACGGCGCGGCCTACGTGCGGCGCGACGGGGCGTGGACGAAGGCGGTGAAGCCGCGGCCAGCCGAGATCGACGAGTGGACGCACTACCTTCACGACGCCAGCAACAACGCCGTGGCGCACGACTCCGTGGTCGGCCCGCCGAGGCACCTCCAGTGGGTCGGCAGCCCGAAATGGGCTCGCCATCACGACCACATGGCCAGCATGTCCGCCCTCGTGTCGGCCGGCGGCCGCATCTTCTACATCATGGACGAGGGTCCGAAGGAGACGATCCTGCTTCCGCCGGTCTGGTCCCTCGTGGCCCGGGACGCCTTCAGCGGCGTGGTGCTCTGGAAACGCCCCATCGAGACCTGGTGCACACACCTGTGGCCGCTGAAGAGCGGGCCGAATCAACTGCCCCGACGCCTTGTCACCGACGGCAAGGTGGTCTACGTAACCCTGGGGCTCGACGCGCCCGTGTCGGCCCTGGACGCCGCGACCGGCGAAACGCTGCGGACGTGGAAGGAAACACAGTTCGCGGAGGAGATGGTCCTGTCCCGAGGCGTGTTGTTCGTGCAGTGCCTTCAGGGGCCCTCGCGGCTGAACGCTTACCGGCCGAAGAAAACGGACATCTGGGCCAATTGCCGGCCCGCCGAGGGCGCCTGGGACAAGCAGCCCCGCACCCTCCATGCCATCGAGGCCGAGAGCGGCAAGACGCTTTGGGCCAAGGCGTTCAGCATAGCGCCATTGACCCTGGCCGCGGATGACAGGCGGGTCTACTTCTACGATGGCCAGCGCGTGGCTTCGGCGGACCGAACCAATGGCGAGCCGCTGTGGCAGTCGGAGCCGGTCAAGTGCGCCCCCAGCCTGAGCCCTGCGTACGGCCCGACCCTCGTCGTATACGGGAACGTGGTGCTGCTCTCCGCGGAGAGGAAGACGATGCACGGGTTCGACGCGGCGACGGGACGAAAGCTTTGGTCGGCGCCTCACCTGCCCGGGGGCCATCAGTCGCCCGAGGACCTGCTGGTGGTCCAGGGGCTGGTCTGGTGCGGGGTGGGCAACGTCACGGGGCGGGACCCGCAAACGGGCGAGGTCAAGGGCCAGGTGCCCCCCGACGCGGCGTCGTACTGGTTCCACCACAGGTGCCATCGCGCCAAGGCGACGGACCGCTATGTCCTCCTGTCGCGCACCGGGATCGAGTTCGTCGATCTCGCCGCCAAGCACTGGGTCAACAACAACTGGGTCCGGGGCGGCTGCATCTACGGCGTGATGCCGTGCAACGGGCTGGTCTACGCGCCGCCGCATGCGTGCGGATGCTACCTGGAGGGCAAGCTCTTCGGGTTCAACGCCCTGGCGCCGGCATCGCCCCTGCTGGCGCAACTCAAGGCGGTCCCAGACGAGGGTCGCCTCGAGAAGGGGCCGGCCTATGGCGCCGCGGCGGCCCAGCCCGGCCCTTCCGCCGCGGACTGGCCGACCTATCGCCACGACCCGGCCCGAAGCGGCGCTTCCGAGGCGGGCGGTCCGACCGGCCTCGGGGCGAAGTGGCAGGCGAAGCTCGGCGGCCGGCTGAGCAGCCCGACGATTGCGGACGGCCGGGTCTTCGTGGCGTCCATCAACGCGCATGCGGTGCATGCGCTCGATGCCGACACAGGGAAGCCGCTCTGGCAGTTCACGGCCGGCGGCAGGGTGGATTCGCCTCCGACGATCTGCGGCGGCCTGGCGGTCTTCGGTTGCGCCGATGGCTGGGTCTACGCCCTGCGAGCCTCCGACGGGGCCCTGGCGTGGCGTTTCCGGGCCGCGCCCATCGAGCGGCGAATCGTGGCGTTCGAGCAACTCGAATCGTCGTGGCCCGTGAGCGGCAGCGTGCTGGTGCTGAACGGCACGGCGTATGCCGTGGCGGGCCGCTCGGCTTTCCTCGACGGCGGCCTGCGTCTTCTCCTGCTCGACGCAGGCACCGGGCGCAAGCTGTCGGAGACGGTCATTGACTACGGCGACCCTGAAGCCAGCCGCGAGCTCCACGCGAAGCTCAAGGGCTGCACCGACATGCCAGTCGCCCTGCCGGACATCCTCTCGAGCGACGGGCGGAACGTCTACCTGCGGTCCCAGGCCTTCGACCTGAAGGGCGGCGAGAAGAGCACAAGGCCCCTCCTCGCCAACGATCAGGTGGGCGAGGACGCACACCTGTTCGCCCGCACGGGCTTCCTCGACGACGCCTGGTTCTCCCGCTCCTACTGGCTCTATGGCCGCGGGATCGTGGGCCTGCACGGCTATCCGGCCGGCTTCGAGCAGTGGTGCGAGCCGGCGTGGTATGCGCCGTCAGGCAGGCTCCTCGTGTTCAATGCCGACACGGTGTACGGATTCGGCCGCAAGCCGGAGTTCCAACTCAACTCGGCGGCCTACGAGTACCGCTTCTTCGCTGCCGCACGGACCCTGCCGGCGGCGGACTACCAGAAGGCGATCGCGAACGTGACGGAGAAGGGGAAGCCCAAGGGATACCATTCCGACTGGCAAGTGCGCCGGGCGCTGGCGCCCTCTCAGTTGAGCGCGGCGGCCTACCGGTGGTCCATGGACCGGCCGCCGTTCGAGGCACGCGCGCTCGTCCTCGCGGGCGGCACGCTGTTTGCCGCCGGGCCGCCGGAGGTCCTGAATCAGACGAAGGCATTCTTCCGCCTGGACGATCCCGAGACGAAGGCCGCGCTGGCCGACGGGGCCGCCGCGCTGGCCGGCACGAAGGGAGCGCGGCTCTGGGCGCTCGCGGCGCGCGACGGCGCGAAGCTGGCCGAGATCGCACTCGAATCGCCGCCCGTCTTCGATGGCATGGCCGCAGCGAAGGGCCGCCTGTACCTCTCCACGCTGGCAGGCCAGGTTGTCTGCCTGGGCGAGTAGCACAAAGGAGTCCGTGCAATGTCCAACCATGTCCTGGGCGCTTGCCTCCGGGCGGCCGCGGTCGCTGCACTGGGCATGGCGATCCCCCACGGTCCCGCCGGTGCGGCGGAGCCCTCGGCCCAGGCGCAGCAGATCCTGGACGCCGCCGGAGTCAAGGGCGGGCTCGTCGTCCACCTTGGCTGCGGCGACGGCACGCTCACTGCTGCGCTGCACGCAAGCGACAGCTACGTGGTGCACGGCCTCGATGCCGACGCGGCCAACGTCGAGAAGGCCTGCGCCCACATCCGCTCGCTCGGCCTCTACGGCAAGGTGTCGGTGGACCTGTTGGCCGGCAACCGCCTGCCCTACGCCGACAGCCTGGTGAACCTGGTAGTGGCAAGTGCCGAGTGCCGAGTGGCGCGCGAGGAGATCATGCGGGTGCTTGCCCCCCTGGGCGTCGCCTGCGTGCAGCAGGACGGGAAGTGGACGAAGACGGTGAAGCCCTGGCCGAAAGAGATGGACGAATGGACGCACAACCTCCACGACGCCGGCGGCAACGCCGTGGCGAGGGACCGGGTCGCGGGGCCGCCGCGCCAGCTCCAGTGGACCGCCGGGCCGCTGTGGGCGCGGAGCCACGGCTGGACGCCCAGCGTCAGCGCGATGGTCTCGGCGAGCGGGCGCCTGTTCGCCCTCTGCGACGAGACGCTCACCTGCGTGGACGGCACGGTGCCCGACAGGTGGTTCCTTGTGGCGCGCGACGCCTTCAGCGGCGTGCTGCTGTGGAAGCGCCCCGTGCCCGACTGGGGCTCGAAGGCGCTCAGCGGCACCGAGGGCACGGGCCGCGGCGTCACCACCGGGCGCTTCACCATGCCGCCGCATCTGGCAAAGCGGCTGGTTGCTGTGGGCGACACGGTCTACGTCACCCTCGGGGCCACGGCCCCCATCACGGCCCTCGACGCGGCCACGGGCAAGGAGCGGCGCGTCTACGCCGAAACAGCCAATGCCGACGAGATCCTCTGCACCGGCGGGCGCCTCGTCGTGTCGCTCAACGCCACCCGGGCTGAGGGCGACGCCCCGCCCGGGAAGCACGTGGCCGCGCTCGACGCCCAGACCGGCCGCCTGCTCTGGAAGAAAGGCCCCTTCGCTGCCGTCCGCTCCACGAAGGCCCAGGACCCCTTCGGCCGGCTCGAGCTGGCCGCGGGCGACGGCCGCGTGTTCCTGCTCACTCCCGAAGCCATCGAGTGCCTGGAACTCGACACCGGCAACAGGTCGTGGCGCATCGAGCGGCCCGCGTTGCCGGAAAGCACCGTCAAGCGGATCGGCTTCGCCGGCGTCTCCGAGTACCTCCTCACCGTGATGGTTTACCACGACGGCGTCGTGCTGCTGGCCCAGCCCGAGCCCAACACGCCGCACACCTACCACACGATGCCGGGCACGCTCCACGCCTTCGACGCCAAGGACGGCCGGCAGCTCTGGAAGCACGCCTACGGCGGCTGGGGCCACTGCACGCCGCCCGATGTGTTCGTGGTGGACGGCGTGGTGTGGACGCACGTGAACGCCAAGGCCGAGTTCGCCTCCGCCCCCGCCGGCGGGGTCCGCGCGAAGAACTCCGCCGAGGTGGACTACGCGATCCAGGCGCTCGACCTGCGCACGGGCGAGGTCCGCAAGCAGCTTCTCGCGAAGGACGTGTTCAACGTCGGCCACCACCACCGCTGCTATCGCAATCGCAGCACCGAGCGGTTCGTCTTCGCGTCGCGCCGGGGCGTGGAGCTTGTGGACCTGGCGTCGGGCGAGAACTACCAGAACCACTGGGTCCGCGGCGGCTGCCTGCTGGGCAACCTGCCATGCAACGGCCTCATCTACGTGGCGCCGCACCCGTGCGGATGCTACATTGAGGCCAAGCTCATCGGCTTCAACGCCCTCGCCCCTGCTCGCGAGGGTCGAGGGTCGAGGGTCGGGGGTCGAGGGGAAGAGGGCAACCGCCTGGAGAAGGGGCCGGCCTACAACGCACTCGACACTCGACCCGCGACACTCGACCCTTCGTCCGACTGGCCTACGTACCGCCACGACGGCCGGCGCAGCGGGGCCACGGAGGCCGCGGTCGGCGCCGACCTGGCCATCGCCTGGCGCGCCCGCATCGGCACGACGCCGAGCGCCCTCGTCGTGGCCGACGGCAAGGTGTTCGTGGCCGGCGTGGACGCCCACACGGTGCACGCGCTCGACGCAGCCGACGGCAAGCCAGCGTGGAGCCACACGGCCGGCGCTCGGGTGGACTCCCCGCCGACGATCCACAACGGTCTGGCCGTGTTCGGCTCGACCGATGGCCAGGTCTACTGCCTCCGCGCCTCGGATGGAGCGCTGGCCTGGCGATTCGCCGCGGCGCCCAGCGAGCAGCGCATCATGGCCTTCGACCAGCTCGAGTCGCCTTGGCCCGTCCACGGCAGCGTGCTCGTGCACGACGGCAAGTGCTGGTTCGCGGCGGGCCGGTCCTCGTATCTCGACGGCGGCATTTGCCTCTACGCGCTCGACCCCGCGACGGGGCAGGTGGCGAAGCACGAGACGATCTACCACGCCGACCCGAAGACCGGCAAGATGGCGCCCGAGACCGACGGCTTCGCGATGGCCGGGCTGCTCAACGACATCCCCGCAACCAACGGCGCCAGCGTGTTCATCCGCCAGATGCCGCTGTCGCCGGCCGGCGCCCGCGCGAGCGTGCACCTGTACAGCTCGGGCGGCTACCTGGACCCGAGCTGGTTCAACCGCACGTTCTGGAAGGCCGGCAGTGCCCAGACGAGTGGCCTCATGGTCCTCGGAAAGGGCGTGGCGTACGGCGTCGAGATCTACACGTCCCGCAGCCGCGAGACCGTGTTCACGCCGGGCGCCAGCGCCTACCGGCTCGTCTGCTTCTCACTGACACGGGGCGCGGCGGAGCCTGGAGCGAAGAAGGCGAAGGCGCGCCCTGGCGCCAAGATCGTCTGGCAGCAACGCGTGCCCATCCGCATCACGGCCATGGTCCGCGCGGGCGACACGCTCTTCGCGGCCGGCTCGCCCGACACCGTTGACCCCGCCGACCCGCACGGCGCATGGGAGGGCAGGAGGGGCGGCATCCTCGCCGCCTTCGCGGCCGCCGACGGCAAGAAGCTCGCCGAGTGCAAGCTCCCTTCTCCTCCCGTGTGGGACGGCCTGGCCGCGGCGAACGACGCGCTGTTCCTGGCAACGATGGATGGCAGCGTCCTCTGCCTCCGCAACGCAAAGTGATGGAGGCCAGGATGAGGAGGCGCGTTCTCGCGCGCCTCGTTCTGAGTGTTCTCGGGTGGTCGGCGACGTCGTGGCCGCCGGCGGCCGTATCTTCTACGCCCTCGACGAGGCGCCGGCGGGGCCTGAGACGAAGTGACGCCTACGGCGTGGGCGGGGCCTTGTAGCTTCTGAGGGCCTTCCTGGCCGCGGCGGCCACGAGCGGGTTCGGGTCGGCCAGGCAGGCCTGGATGCCTTTCGCGACGGCGTCGCGCTGGCCACCGACCTTGTCAGCGAGGGAGGCGAGGGCCTCGATCGCCGCCTGCTTCACGACCCCCTCCTTGTCGTTGAGGCCCGCCATGAGTGCGGGGATGATCTTGCCCGCCTCGGCGGCGTGGGCAGGGGCAACCTGTGCGAGCGCCCGCAACGAGTGGATTCGCACGAGGATGTGGCGGTCCCTGGCGCCCTGGATGAGGGCCGGCGCGCCGCTCGCCGCCTTCAACTCCCCAAGCTGCCTGGCGGCGAGGACCCGCAGGTACTCGCGGCTCGCCTTGGACATCTCGAGAAAGACGGGCAGCGCCGCCTCGCCGTGAGCGCCGAGGGCCTTGGCCGCCGCCTCGCTCACATCCCAGTGCGGGTCCTCGAGGGCGGCCCGGCGGAGCAGGCCGAGCGACTCCTGGCCCTTGATCTCCGCCAGCGCCTCGACGGCCTGGATGCGGAAGATGACCTCCTCGCCCTCCTCGGCGGGGTGCTCGTCGTATTGCTTCTTCAACTCGGCGAAGCTCCTCGGTGTGGTGGCAACGGCGGGCGGTTTCGTCTCGCCGCCGCCGGCGATGCAGAAGAGGCTCTTTGACGTCCGGATGTAGAGGCGGCCGTCGGCGATGGCGGGCGAGGCGTAGACCCGTTCGCCTAGGGGATTGGTGGCGAGGAGCCTCAAGGCGGGCCTCTCCGCCGCGACCTGGCTCACGTCGAGCACGTGCGTCTTGCCCAGCTCATTCGTCCAGTAGAGCTTGCCGTCGGCGCCGACGGGCGAGGCGGTGAAGTGGCCGCCCAGCCGGTGCTCGAGCACCACCGACCCGTCGGGGCCGACGAATCGCATGTGGCCGTTGTCGCCGGGCAGGCACGGGAGCGGGCAGACGATGGGCGAGACGACGTAGGGGCCGCCGATGGGGAGGAACCAGCGGACGTGGGTCTCGGTGACGTCGCCGCTGCCGCCGGGGTCAATGGCCATCGCGGGGCCGTTGCGGCCCGAGGCGGCGTAGACGACGCCATCCGCGTAGACGGCGCTGGGCGAGCACAGGTGGTTCATCCCGCGGCAGCGCCACAGCTCGCGGCCCGTCGCGGGCTCGTAGCCGACGACGGTCATCCCGTTCACCACGATCTGCGGCTTGCCCTGGTGCTCGATGAGGATGGGCGTGGCATACTGGCGGGGGTCGGGGCGAGGCGTCCGCCAGCGCACCTCGCCCGTCACCGCGTCCACGCCCACGATGAAGCCGCCGCCATCGTCGTCGCACACCTGGACGACGCTGTCCTTGTAGAGAATCGGCGAGCTGGCCATGCCCCAGTCGCTCTTGAACGGCCCGAGGGGACGGGTCCAAAGCAGCTTGCCATCGGGATCGAGCGCTACGAGGCCGGGCGAGTCAAAGAAGGCGAAGACGCGGGGCGAGGACACCCCGCCGACAACCGCGGTGGAAGAGGCGTAGCCGTTCTTGTGAGTTGTCTTCGCCACGACGTCGGCCGTCAGGTCTCGCTGCCAGAGGAGCTTGCCGTCCTTGGCGTCGAGGCAGAGGACCGATCTCGTCCTGCCGGCGTCGTCCCAGGCGGTGAGGAAGATGCGGCCGGCGTGAACGACGGGCGAGGAGTTGCCCTTGCCAGGCATGGGCGTCTTCCAGGCAATGTTGGTCTCCGTGTCCCAGCGGAGGGGCAGCCCCGCTTCGGGGCCGATGCCCGAGCCGTCGCCCCGCCACCCGGGCCAGTCGCCGCCGAAGGCGACGACGTATGCAGCGAGGACAGGGAAAAGCACAATGGCAAGGACCCGCATCACACGATCTCCAAGAAGCCGACGTTGCTCACCTCCTTCAGAAGCCGATGATACGGAACCGGCAGTCCAGGCACAAGCGAGCTCCTCTGGCCGCGGGCTTGCATCGGAGCCGCGGGCCGGCCAGACGGCTCCTGGCCACGCGGGCCGCCTGTCGCAAACCCTTCCCACTTCGCGAGCAGTGGCATGACGGGTGGGAGAGGCCGGGGCCTGCTTGTTTTCGATATTGAAGACAAACCCGTAAAGCGGTCATCGTTTCCGGCAGGGCCGCTCCGCATAGTCGGCACCGCAGCTTGACTTCTCCACCGGTCTGCTGTTCACTGGCTTCGATGGAACTCAGCGGCGCGGAGGCTCTCCCGAGGGCCTCCGCGTGCGCCGCGTGTCGAAACCTCATCCGGGGAAGGACGTGGCCCATGGGCGATCTGCAGCTGTCGAGCCGGCGCATCATGGCAGCCTACCGTGGTGGCGAGGCAGACCGGATACCGATCAAGTCCCCCATCTCGTGGGACCCGCTGAGCGACATAGACAGTGAGCGACCCAGCGGCTGGCGCGGCCGTCCCGAGTTCGTCAAGGTTGCCAGAATGGTGCAGCAGCATTGCGATCCGATGCCTCCCTGCAATGCGGTTCCCTACCCGGACGTGTTCCGCGCCGTGAGCTACTGGAGGTTCCTCCAGGCGCCCAGGGAGTTCGTCGAGGCACGGCCGCCGGAACAGCTTAGTGCGAGCCGATGCCGCCACACCACCGTGCTCCACACGCCTGGCGGCGATCTGTTCTGGGCGTACGACAAGGACGACGGCATCGAGACCCGATGGGACAGGGTCAAGCCGATCCGTTCGACCGACGACGTGGAGAGGATGCTGAGCGTCCCGTACCGCTTCGACCCGCCCGCCCCCGAGGAATTCGAGCCCTTCCGGAGGCACCGCGAGGAAGCGGGCGCCTGCTGCCTGGGCGGCGGCGGCATCACCTCGATGGTGGCGATGCTCGTGGGGATGATGTCCTACGAGATGGTGCTGGAGTGGGTGCTCACTGAGCCGGCGCTGATCAAGGCTCTCGCCGACGCGTGGCTGGAGAGGACGCGCGCGAAGGTGGCGTTCCTCCTCGACCACGGAGTGGGGCCGTTCTGGCACTTCAATGGCGTGGAGCGAGCGTGTCCCCCGATGATGGGACCGAAGCAATGGCAGGAGCTTGTCCTCCCCTACGACGGGGAGATCATGCGGCTGATCAAGGAGCGAGACCCCGACAGCCTCATCCACGTCCACTGCCACGGCAAGGTCGGGCGGCTGCTCCCCTTGTTCCTGGCGATGGGCGTTGACTCGACCGATCCCGTGGAGCCTCCGCCGCAGGGCGACATCGCGTTCAGGGACGCCAGGGACCTGGTAGGGGATCGCATGACGCTCTACGGGAACATCGAGTTCCTCGACATGGAGCGTTGCACGCCCGACGAGATCGAGGGGAAGGTCCGGGCGGCAATCGAGGACGGCGGGAAGGAGCGAACGGTTCTGTACCCCTCGGCCCCGCCGCACCAGGCGCACACGGCGCGCTTCACGGCAAACGCCAGCAGGTACATCGAGGCCGGGCTGAAGTACGGCGCGCGCCGATGCCGCGCTGCGAGGTCCAGGAGGGAGTGGTGAAGGGCGAGGACGCAGACGCGGAGGGTATAGGGACGGCATGCAGCAGCAAGGGCGACCATGGCTTTCTTGGCTTCAGGACGGCTTCTTGAGCGCCCGGCGTCGCTCCTGGAACGTCCCCAGATGGCCACATTCCAGGAAATCACCCGGAGCCACTTGACTCTGCGGGCCAGGAGGCCTTACAGTAGCCGCCGGAAGGGCTGGCCAACGGGGTCAGCCAGAACCGAATGGGAAACACCTGTTGGAAGGAGGTGCCCGCGATGGCGAATGTGAAGAAGAGCACGCCTGGCATGTCGAAGGAGTGGCCCGCGGTCGGACGACGCCAGTTCCTAGGGCTTGCCGGCACGGCAGGCGCGGGGCTGCTCGTGCTGCGCAGCGGCGCCCTGGGCGCCGAGGCCCCGAGCAACAAGCTCAACATCGCCATGATCGGCACCGGCGGCCGGGCCGGCGCCCACTTCGGCGTGGCGTCTGGCGAGAACATCGTCGCCCTGTGCGACGTGAACGAGCAGCATCTCGAGAAGGCCGCCAAGAGATGCCCGAACGCCAAGACCTACGTGGACTGGCGGAAGTGCCTCGACCAGAAGGACATCAACGCCGTCATCTGCTCGACCACCGACTTCACCCACGCCTTTGTGGCCAACTGGGCGCTGAACCGCGACTTGCACGTCTACTGCGAAAAGCCACTCGGCAACTCCGTCGAGGAGGCCCGCACCGTCCGCGCCAGCTACCTGAAGCGGAAGGACAAAGTGGCCACCCAGTGCGGCACGCAGCGCCACGCGATGGACAACTTCAACCGCGTGGCCGAGCTCATCCGCGACGGCGCCATCGGCGAGCTGAGCCAGGCCCACGCCTGGGGCAACCGCCAGATCCGACGCCCCGGCTACCTCCCCGCGCAGGGCGAGCCGCCCAAGCACCTCCACTACGACCTCTGGCTCGGCCCCACGCCCTTCCACCCCTACAACCCCGGCTACTTCGGCGGATGCCTGGCCTGGAACATGTACTGGGACTTCGGCAGCGGCCAGATCGGCGACATGGGCAGCCACACCATGGACCTCGTGTGGAACGCCATTGACCCCGTGCGGCCAACGACCGCACAGGCCGAGTCGTACCCCGCCGGTTCGGCGGAGGCCGGCGGCGGCGGGGGCGGCCGCCGCGGCGAGAAGGGCAAGGATGCCCCCGCTAAGCCCATCCCGCCCCACCCCGACGTCACCCCCGTCGAGCTGCACAGCAGCTTCGACATGCCGGCCAACGACTGGCGCCCCGCCATCAAGGTCAACTGGTGGCAGGGCGGCATGATGCCCCGCTCGCCCAGGGGCTACGTGGACCTCAACAAGATCGGCCACGGCGCGATGTTCAAGGGCAAGAACGGCTTCCTCATCTGCGACTTCAACTCCCGCATCCTCATCCCCTTCGGCGACGCCGACGACATGACCTACTACAAGCCGAGGACCAAGGAAACCCTCCAGCCCCCCGTCGGCGGCTTCCAGAAGCAGTGGGTGGACGCCTGCAAGGACCCCGCCAAGAAGCGCACCGACTGCGACTTCGACTACAGCGGCACGATGATCGAGACCATGCTTCTCGGCCTCGTGGCCTACCGAGTGGGCAAGAAGATCAGCTACGACGGCGAGAAGGGCGTCGTGACCGACAACGACGAGGCCAACGCCCTCCTCAAGCGCAAGTACCGCGAGGGCTGGACCCTCAACGGCTGAGCCAGAGCCCCCCGTGCCGTCCCGGCCGTATATGGGGCAGAGACGACGCCTTGAC
>DATKZY010000132.1:0-12562 GCA_035527715.1 Planctomycetota bacterium
ATCTCCTTGGGCTGGCTCTTCGTGGCCGGCAGCAGGCGGGTGCCGAGGCCGGCGACGGGGACGACGGCTTTCGTGGTCGCCATGCGGACGGTGTCCTCGGGGGCAAGGGGGTCAGGGGGCGGCCGCGGGCGCCTTGGGGGCCGGCTCGGGGGCCGGCACGGGCGCAGGGACGGGGGCCTTGGGCGCGGGGGCCTTGGGGGCCGGAGCCTTCGGCGCGGGCGCAGGAGCGGGGGCGGGCGCAGGGCCCGCCGCCGGCACAGCCGCGGCAGGCGCGTCGGCCGGCTCGAACCGGATCTTGTTGAAGAACACCCAGGCATTCGTCTGCTTGGTGTAGAGGAGGAAGTAGAACTTGACCACGCGGTTCTTGTTCTGAACCGGCGTCTTGTGGCGCCATTGGGTCTCGGCGCTCTTGAAGCGTTCGCTCGTGAGGTCCACCGTGAGCGACTTCGGGTTGTTGCCCGTCGGCAGCACCATCATGGGCATGCTCTCGTAGAACTTCCATCCGGGGCTGGTGGTGAAGGCGACGCCCAGGGTGATCGTCTGCTTCGCGAAGTTGTAGATGTCGAACGTCAGCGCCTTCTTGTCCGTCAGGTCGAGGTCCTCCTCGAGCAGCACGCACGCCTTGTCCTGCTCGGCGCCGGCGAGGAACACGCGGACCATCTTGTCGGTGGTGCCCTCGGGCGGCCCGACGTTGATCTCGATGCTGCTGCCCCAGGCCTCGGTGGACCAGCCGGCGCGGGCCTCCATGCCCTCCTGGTCCTTCGGGGCCGGCTCGGGGGGCCGGACGGGTTGCTCGGGACCCACCGGCGTTTCGCCGGGCTGCTCGGGCGGGGCTACGGCCACGTCGGCGGGCTGCGTGGGCCGCTGGCCCGGGGTGCGCGCCGCCCCGGTCGCGTCAATCTTCACGTCGCCAAGGGCGGGGGTCTCGGGCACAGGGACGGCTTGTGCGGCCTTGGCGGCGGCGGCGCGGGCCTTGGCCGCGGCGTCGGCGTTGTCGGGGTGGAGCTTCAGGTAGGCGGCATAGCACTGGTGGACGGCCGCCCAGTCGTCGCAGCGCTCGAGCTCGGCAGCGAGGGGGAGGAGGAGGTCCTCGGGCACGTCCTTGCGGGCGAATGCCTCGCGGTAGGCGGCGGATGCCTCCTTGGGCATGTCGAGCTGGGCGCACACGCGGCCCAGGTTGAACAGGGCGCGCGGCGTGTCGGTCCCCTCCTCCTTCAGCGAGGCCAGCCGCTCCGGGTAGTCCACCTTCATCCCGGTGACGCGCGAGCGGGCGATCACGAGGTCGCCGTAGGCCACGCGGACCAGGATGTCGTTGTCGCGGATCTCGAGGATCGCGATCTTCTTGCCGCTCAACTCCATGTTCTCGGGCATGGCCACGGTGTCGCCGAGCGTCGCCGGGGCGGCCAGCAACAGCCCGACCATTGCCACAAGGTTCAGCCAGCTTCGCATCGGAGCGTTCCCCCAACACGGACGGGGTGGGAGTGGGACTTTGTGCCGGTGATTCATGATAGCCCTGGGGGATCGGCAACGCAAGGGTTTTTTGGGGCGCGCGGTGCGCTTTCCTGCAAGGGAATGTAATCGCTTGTCACGCCAGCGTGTGCCCCCGCAGGGCGTCGAGCACCTCGCCGACGATGTAGAAGGAGCCGGTGACGCACACCAGGTCGTCGGGCCCCGCGCGGCGGCGCGCCAGGGCCAAGGCGTCGCCGGGCCTGTCGCACGCGGCCGTCTCCACGGGGCTCAGGGCGCGGGCGCGGCGCGCCAGCTCGTCGGGCGGCGCCGCGCGGGGGTTCTGGCTGCGGGTGAACGCCACGAAGGCCGCCTTCGGCAGCACCTCGCGCAGGAAGGCGTCCACGTCCTTGTCCATCGCCATCCCGACGACGAACAGCAGGCGGCGAAAGGCGAACTCGCTCGTGAGCGTGGCCATGAGCGTGCGGGCGGAATCCACGTTGTGCGCGCCGTCCACGATGACCCGGGGGCGCTCGGCGATGGTCTCGATGCGTGCCCGCCAGTGCACGGCGGCCAGGCCCTCGCGGGCGACGGCGGGCGCGAGCGGCCGCTGGGCGGCCTCCTCGGCCAAGGCAATGGCGACGGCCGCGTTCACCCGCTGGTGGCGGCCGACCAGGGGCACCGAGAGGCCGGGGTAGCGCCGCCGCGGCGTGGCCACGACGAAGCACTCGGGGGTCACATCTTCATATGGCACATGGCGGCGAAGTGCGAAATGAAGATGTGACCCCTCTGCGGCCAGCGCGATCTCCTGGCCCACGACGCGGAGCGGCGAGCCCAGGTTCCTTGCCCGCTGACGGATGGCGGCCAGGGCCTCCGGCTCCTGGGGCGCCACGACGGCCGGCACGCCCGGCTTGAGGATCCCCGCCTTCTCCGACGCGATGAGCGTCAGGGTGTCGCCCAGCTTGTCGGTGTGGTCGTAGCCGATGCGGGTGATGGCGCAGGCGGCCGGCGCGGCCACCACGTTCGTCGCGTCGAGCCGCCCGCCCAGGCCCACCTCGAGCACCGCGCAGTCCACGCCCTGCTCCAGGAAGTCGGCGAACGCCATGGCCGTGAAGATCTCGAAAAAGGTCGGCGTGTACTTGTCGCTGGTCTTCAAGCTCTCCTGGAGGTACGGGTGCATGCGGTTCAGGTGGGCGACGACCCGTTCCTGCCCAATCCACTCGCCGTTGACCGCGATCCGCTCGCGGATGCACTCGACGTGGGGCGAGGTGTACAGCCCCACGCGCCCGCCCGCCCGCTGGAGGATGCAGGCCGTCATCGCCGCCGTCGAGCCCTTGCCCTTCGTGCCCGCGATGTGGACGACGCGGAGCTCGTTCTGCGGATTCCCCAGGAAGGCGAGGAGCTGGTTCATCCGTGCGAGGCCGAAGGCCGAGGTCGCCGCATCGCGCGGCTTCGCCATCCGCTCGTAGTCGGTGAAGTGGAAGAGGAACTGCATCGCCTCGTCATAGGTCTCGAACGGCCCGCTCACGCCAGCCCTCGCAGCCAAGGGGGTTGAGGAGTTCCCGCCTGCGGCGGCGCATTGTAGCGACACGGGCGGCGCGAGTCAACGGGGCGAAGGAGGGGCGCCGCCAAGGGTGCTAAGAGTGTGGCCCCTAATCCTGGCAGCAGTTCCCCCCTGCGAGCGCCACCCTCTCCCGGCCCTCTCCCTTCGACAGGCTACAGGCCGCCAATCTCCCCGCCCCTGGGTTTGGCGGCCTGTAGTTTCCCTAAGCCTCTGCCGCACATGCACTTAGATCACATCGCCCCCTGCCACAGGGTGCCAACTGCCTCCGGCCGCGCGGGTTTGGTCCTCCAACGGCAGGGCAGCGTAGCAGATCGCACCCGCCCTGCGCCGAGTGTGGCCCGCGCGGGAGCGTGGGGACGAGAGAGTCTACTTCGCCGGGGCAGGGGCGGATTGGAGCTTGTTGAGGAGGGCGTCGGCACGGTCGGCGAAGGGGGAGGCTTCGTAGCGGGTGGCAAGGGCGACGAGGAGCTTGCCCGCCTCGGCACGCCGCCCCTCGGCGATGGCCTTCTCGATCTCGGATAGCTTCGCTTCGGCGGCATCGGCGAGCCCCTTGGCGGACTCGGCAGCGGCGGCGCAACTCTCGTCGGCGTCCGACACGGCGGCAAGCTCGGCGTAGAGGGTGTGGGCCTTGCCGAGCCTGCCGGCCTGCTCGGCGACGCGGGCCGCGGCCAGCCGGGCCTTGAGCTGCTGCGGGGCGGCGACCCGGGCGAGGAGCCAGTCGCGGAGCACCGTCGTGTCCGTCTTCATCTGGTGGGCGAGGCCGGGGTATTCCTCGAAGGTCACCCTGGCGCCGGCCTTGGTGTAGAAGTCCGCGGCCTTCTTCGCGTGGGGGAAGTTGGGGTCCTTGTCGCCGGCGCCGATGTAGACGGGCTTGTTGCGGAAGGCGTCGCGGTCGCGCATGGGGAGGTCGAGTTTCTGGCGGCCTGCGCCGAGGATGGCGACGCCGGCCCAGAGCTGGGAGGCGGCCTCGCCCATCGAGCTGGCCATCCAGCCGCCCATGGAGAAGCCGCCGACGAGGAGCTGCTCCTTGTCCACCTTCAGCCGGGCGCCGACCCAGACGAGTGCGTTGGCGACGCTGGCCTCCTCGCGGGCCAGGTAGCGGTCGAACTCGGGCATGGTCATGCGGCGGCCGCGGTCGTCGCAGTAGCCCATGCCCACGACGACGAAGCCCTTGCCGCCCGTGACCTCCTTGAAGGGCCAGGCGGTGGGCTTGCCGCCCTGGCCGTGGTAGCAGAAGATGACGGGCCAGCGGCGGCGCGGCGAGTAGTCGCTCGGCACGTAGACCACGAAGTACCCGCCGCCGACCTTCGGGTCGTTCACCCGCGTCTCCTTGCCGGGCGCTAGCGCGGGGGGGGCCTCCGCCGCGAGGACGAGGGCGGCGAGAGCAGAGGCGAGGCAGCACGCAGCGGCTCGCATGGCCGGGGTCCTCATTCCTTGGCGGCGGGCTTGACGGCGGCCACGACGGCGGACATGTCGTCGGCCTTGCGCAGGAGCGTGGGATGCACGAAGCCGGCGGCGTGAAGGGTGTGGGACAGCTCGGCGAAGGTGTAGGTGCCGCCCGCCTCGGTGGCGACGAGCATGTTGACGGCGAAGAGCGCGCCCATCGCGGGCCCGGTGCGCGAGGGGTGCATCACGAGGTCGCGGATGAGGATCTGCCCCCCGGGCTCCAGGGCGGCGAACACCTTGCGGAAGAGCGCCGCCACGCCCTTGAGCGATTCCTGGTGGACGATGGCGCTCACCCAGGCGAGGTCGGCGCCGGCGGGCAACTTGTCGCGCGTGTAGTCGCCGGCGACCAGGGTCACGCGGTCGGCGAGGCCCTCGGCGGCGAGGCGCTGGCGGGCGAGGGGCACGACCTCGGGCAGGTCGAAGAGCGTGGCCGTGGCGGTGGGCGCCGCGCGGAGGAAGGCGATGGTCCACGTGCCCGAGGCGCCGCCCACGTCGAGCAGGTGCGTGAAGCGGGGCGGGCCGAGGCGGGCGACCAGCTCGGGCGCGGCCTCGAGGTTGATGACGTGCATGGCCCCGATGAAGGCCGCGTGGTCGGCGCCCTCGCCGCGGACGCTGGGGATGGTGCGGGCGGAGCGCCCCGTCTTCACCGCCTCGGCGAGTTGCGCCCACTTGCGCAGGCACGTGCCCGAGTGGCGCACCATCGGCAGCACGTTGCGGGGCGAGGCCTCGGTGAGCGTCTCCTCGACCCCGGGCGCGAGGCCGTAGCGGCAGCCCTTCTTCGTCAGCAGGCCCAGGGCCACCAGGGCGTCGAGCAGCACCGCGGTGGCGTGGGGGTTGGCGCGGAGCTTGCTCGCCACGGACCCCACGGCGCGCATCCTGTGGCGCAGGACGCTGAAGACGTCCAGCTCCGCCGCCGCCGTCACCACGCACGCCCCCTGGAAGGTCCGAGCCAAGTCGAGCACCTGCTCCGCAGTCCAATGCTTTGCCATGCCCAACTCTCCTTGCCGCGCAAGATTCCCTTCGGCCCCCTGTACTGTACATGACCGATGGCCTCCTGCGCAACCATCTCCCCGCGGGCGGGGTCTGCCGCATCCTTCGCCCACCGCAGCCCCCGTCGCACGGTCTCTGGGCACGCCCCTGTTGCTGGAGCAGGCCCAACGCCCGCAGGGCGTGACGGAATAGAGCCCACGGCGGTGCTCCGGGAGCCGTGGGACATGGCGCCGGCCCCCCGCCAGCCCCCGAAGCGGGGCGGCGGAACCCGCACCCTCGCGCTCCGCCGCCCCCATTCGGGGGCTGGCCCTGGTGTGGGTCGCGTACCCACGGCTCTCCGAGCGTCGCCGTGGGCTTTACTCCGCCGCCTCCGTCGGAGGCTCGGAACACGGTCATCCCCTCTGTGGGAGATCCCACCGGCCTCGCAGGCCGCCGGGGGTTGACAGGCGACCGGCCCGGTTCTACACTGCCCTGGAACAACGAGCCGTCGGGCGGTGTATGGAGAGCAGGGAGAGGAATGTTCGGAGCGTGTTCCCATGATCCGCGGACGACTGTGGATTGGCTTGAGCGTTGTGGCCGCCGCCCTTGCGGCGAGGGGCGCGCCGCAGATACAGCTTGACTCGGGGCTGATCGCGGGCGCGAGCCTGGGCGAGAAGGGCGACGTGCACGCCTACAAGGGCATCCCCTTCGCCGCGCCGCCCGTGGGCGACCTGCGCTGGCGGCCGCCGCAGGCCCCCAAGCCCTGGGAGGGCGTGCGCGCCTGCACCGCGTTCGGCCCCTGGTGCCCTCAGCCCCAGCCCCTGATGGGCCGCGAGCTGGGCACGCTGAGCGAGGATTGCCTCTACCTGAACGTGTGGACGCCGGCCCACAAGCCGACGGACAGGTTGCCCGTGATGGTGTGGATTCACGGCGGCGGGCACACGACCGGCTCGGGGGCGAGCACCTACTACGACGGCGAGCGGCTGG
Source organism: Planctomycetota bacterium (assembly GCA_035527715.1). Lineage (GTDB taxonomy): Bacteria > Planctomycetota > PUPC01 > DSUN01 > DSUN01 > DSUN01. Next base: position 6,413 of record DATKZY010000132.1, read on the forward strand.
CGCGCGAGGGGGTGGTGCTGGTGACCATCAACTACCGCCTCGGGCCGTTCGGCTACCTCGCCCATCCGCTCCTGTCGCAGGAGTCCGAGCACAAGGCCTCGGGCAACTACGGCCTCCTCGACCAGATCGCCGCGCTCCAGTGGGTGCAGCGGAACGTCGCGGCCTTCGGCGGCGACCCCGGCTGCGCGACCATCTTCGGGGAGTCGGCGGGCTCGGCCAGCGTGTGCCGCCTCATGGTTTCGCCGCTGGCCAAGGGGCTGTTCCATCGGGCCATCGCCCAGAGCGGCGGCGCCCACGGCAACAACCGCCACCTCCGCGAGGAGTGGAACCGCCTGCCCCCGATGGAGAAGATCGGCGAGCAGCTCGCCGAACAGCTCGGCTGCGCCAGGGCGGCCGACCCGCTCGCCACGCTCCGCGCCAAGACCTGGCAAGAGGTCCTCGCCGCCGCGGCGCCCGCCCAGGGGCTCTTCGGCAAGGGCATCAAGTTCGGCCCCGTAGTGGACGGCTGGGCGCTGCCCGACGACCCGACGGTTCTCTTCGCGGCCGGCAAGCAGCACGACGTGCCGTTCCTCGTCGGCTCGAACGCCGACGAGGGGAGCGTGTTCGTGCAGCAGGCGCCCATCCGCCGCGTGCAGGGCTACAAGTGGCTCCTGGGGCGGCGGTTCGGGAAGCATGCGGACCGCGTGTTCGCGCTCTTCCCCGCCGAGGAGGATGCAGAGGTCCAGGCCGCCTTCAGCCGCCTGGTCGGCGTGTCGGCCTTCGTCGCGCCGGCGCGCTTCCTCGTGCGCTCGATGGCGAAGTGCAAGTCGCCCGCCTACCTCTACCACTTCACCCGCGTGCCGCCGAGCGAGCGGCTGAGGAAGCTCGGCGCCTTCCACGCCCTCGAGATCGGCTACGTCTTCGGCACCATCGAGGGGCGGCCGGGCTTCGACGATACCGACCGCAGGCTCTCCGAGACGATGCGCAAGTGCTGGACCCGCTTCGCCAGGAGCGGCGATCCCAACGGCGAGGGCCTGCCCCGCTGGCCCGCCTACGCCCGCGAGGCCGACCAGTGCCTGGAGTTCGGCGACGAAGTGAAGGTCCGGGTTGGCCTTCACAAGCAGGCCTGCGACCTCTTCGACGCCATTCAGGCCGAAGCGGGGCCGAAGCGGGGCCGAAGCGGGAAGCCGCCGACTTCTGACCGGTCGCCAAGACTTCCGCCCGGGCAGAGTACTTCAGGACGCTGAAGTGTTCCTCTACTCCTTGTCCCTCGCTTCTGGCTTCTCGAGGATGTCGCCGAATGTCTTGAAGAGGGGCTTGCGGAGGCGGTCGCCGGTGGAGGCGGCGCAGCGGAGGGAACCGACAGCGCGTGACGGTCCCAAAGCCAGATGGGCGAAGCACTTCGGCGGGGGGTTCTGCTGGGCTGTGCCGGCCGCGCTCTACCGCGCCCTCGCCCGTCTCCTCCGTGCTCGGAGGCCGATCAGGCCTGAGGCGAGGAGCAGCATGGTCGCGGGCTCGGGAATAGTGGGCAAGGGCGGGCCGCCGACGCCCCCTGCGTCATAGAGCACGACACGGCCAAGGTCATCAAACATGAGGCCGCGGCTGAAGCCGGGGCCGCCGTTGCCGGGCTCGTCTTCGGGGCAGACGTTGCTGATGTCGTTGTCATCCAACGTGACTGCACCTGTGAGCGCCAGAACTCTGCCGTTCGGATCGTCTGCGCCGGTATTCAGAGTGATGCTCTCCAGCGCTAGAATATTCCCCTCGAAGTCCGTGTACGTGCCAAGAGTCGCGGAGCTGCCGACCTGCCAGAACAATCCGTAGTCCTGACCGCCATTTGGACCGAGATTGACAAACTGGACATCCGAGTAGCTGGCGGTCGTCAGCGTGCTCCCGATCTGGAAAACCCAGTACGCGCTGTCGCTGCCCTGCCCGTCGAGAGTGAGTGTTCCCGTCAATTGAGCCGACGAGGAGAAAAAATAGACGCCCGACTGGAGCGAGAGGCCCCCCAGGTTATTGCCAGTCAGGATGCCGCTATTCACGTTGCCGTGGGGTGCGAGGCCCTTGAGAGCATTGTACGCCGTGATGGCATCAAGGCGAGCCTGCTGCGGAATCGCACCACCTGCGTAGATCGTTCCATTCACGATGCCCGTGTTCGGCTCAGCCGGCTGAAAGCCCGTAATCGCGGTACCTGGATAGACACCCAGATGTCCTGTGATGTCGGTCCCCAGGGCTGGAACATTGGTCACCGTCGAGGCGCCCAGGACCGCGAAGTTATCCGCCGTCCCCAGGATGGGCGCGGCCAATGCGAGGGAGGGGCCGCAGAGCAGCGCGGCGAGCGGGAGAATGACGGCGAGGCGAGCCGCAAATCGGAAGATAGCACTGCCGCGAACCATCGGGTTACCCCTAGCCAGACAAGCTGATGATCTTACAGAGTCGCTCTGCCCATGCATCCGTGCAGGGACAGACTCCTAGCCGAAACGTATTGTACGAATGGTCTGTGCGCGTGTCAAGCGGCTTGCACAGAAAATTTGCACAGAGACGATCCGTCTCGCCGGCTCGGGTCGCCAGTCTCACGCAAGACATTGCGACTAGAGGACTTACGTTGCTGGAGTTCGGGGCAGCGATGGACGCGACCGCGAGCAATCTTGATGAGAGTTTTCACGGTCGGAGAGGGAACACGGTGCCGAGGGCGGAGCGGATCAGCGCGCGCGCCCCAGCGCGCCCTTGAGGGTGCCGCCGATGCCTCGCGGGACGGCCTACGGCTTGTCGAGGATGTCGCCGAACGTCTTGAAGAGGGATTTGCCGAGGCGCCCGCCGGTCGAGGCGACGCCGCGGAGGAAACCCACCGTGCCCTCCGCGACGTCGTTGAGGGGCTGCTTGCTCATCAGGCTCGCGGGCGGAGCGTCCCAGTCGCCCCGGACGTGGACGCGGGTCAGCTTGTCCTTCAGCCGCACGACCAGACTCACCAGCGGGATCGAGCCGAGGAAGTCCTGAATCTGCTTGATGGGCGCCGCAATCAAGTACAAGTCGAGGTGACGCGTCCCAAGGTCCACTTGCCCGCCGGGCTCGACGTCAATGGCTGCGACCGCATTGGCCAGGCGCGCCTGGCTCACCGTGGCGACGAGACCCTTCATCGTGAACGTGGCCTCCACGTCGGTGGCCTGGAGCGCATCGAACTGGGTCAGGCGCATCAGCCGGAACAGTGCGGTCAGCAGCGGCACATTGGCCAAGTCTGCGTTATTGAGGTACACGTAGCCCTTCTGCGCCGGCCCGCCGGGAGTTCGTGTGTAGCCGTCGAAGGCGTAGGCGAACTCAAGCGTTCCCTTGCGGGTTTCTTGGACGCCGCTCAGGACCTTCGGCAATTCGTCGAAGCTGACCTTCTCCGCTTCGACTCGGCCACGGTACCGGAGGGTCCCGTCGGCCAGGACATTCACGGTCGCCGCGGCCTTCACCTGGCCGCTGCAGGACTGCGCGGACAGCTCCGCGACGGCGCCGGCCGGCGCCCGGCCGTCGAAGCGGACTTCTCCGCTCAATCCCCCGAAGAGCAGTCCATGTGGGGACGAGATGCTCCAGTCGGCCAGAGCGATGGTGCCGGAAGGCGTCAGGGCCGAGGGCGCGGCGAGCCCCCCGCGCAGGCCCATCTTCGCATCAATCTTCCCCTCCATTCTGCTGAAGAATGGCACATTCAGCGCGGCGAGGATGGCCGCCGCCTCTTCCCGAGTGACCGCGTGTTTCATTGTAAGGGCCAGGTCGGCCTCCAACGACTGGCCGTCCACGGTTCCGCTCAGGGCAAGTTCTTCCCCAGGCTCTTTGAAGGTCCGTGTCAGCTCGATGAGAAGGTTCTGCCCCTCACGGCGAAGGGTGAGTTGGACGTCGCCCCAGGCGGTTTGAGAGCTTTTCTCCGCTACGATGCCGACGGACATGTTCCTGATGGTGATGGTGGGGAGATCAAACTCCTCGTCCTTCTCCTCGTCCTTGCGGTCGCGGGGTGGCGGGGGTTTGAGCGGGAGCTGAAGCTCGCCCCCCGCGAAGAACCCCCGCAAGTCGAGATTCTCGACCTCTACCTCGGAAAGCACGGGATGCAGCCCCGGCCAGTTGCGGAGCGCCAGCTTCACGGACCCCGCGCGGAGCCACACTCGGCCCTCGGCATCGCGCAGCTCGACACCTCGGAGATACGTGGGGCCGGTCCAGTTGAAGTTGATGCCGGCGATGGTCAGGTCGCCGTCCCACTGCTCGCGCACAGCGACCGACGCCTGGTGTCGCAGCACGGAGGGGACGATCCAATACTTGCCGACCAGGAGAGCGGCAGGGATAGACAGGAGGAGCACCCCTCCCGCGATCACCAGTCGTTTTCGCCACTTTCGGTTCATCGGCGAACCCACAGAGTTCGGATGAGTGCCATGCGGCCTCGTTCCGTCCAGTGTGCGGCAGCGAGCGACTGCTCACACGCGTGGGCGCCTGCGCCCGGTGACGAGCGACACCACGAAGAGGATGAGGAACACGACGAACAGGACCTTCGCGATCCACGTCGCCGTGCCTTCCAACTGCCAGAACCCGAAGAAGCCGGCGATCAGGGCGATCACCAGGAAAACCACCGTCCAGCGTAGCATGTGAGTCACTCCTGTTCAACACACGAACCCTGTAGGTGTCACAGACGGCTCCCACCGAAGACGGCGGGCATCACGGCCCTCTGCTCACCGCTCACTTCTGCGGTCCTTCCGGGGCTGTGTCACCCTCCTTCTTTGCGCCCCCGACGACGCTGTCGCCTACCTCCCTGACCTTTTCGATTGCCGTGTGCGCGTCTTCTCTCATCCTGTCACGGTCCGCACGGAACCAGCCGCGATAGAGTCCGAAGCCGAGCACCAGACCGGCAACCACGAGGAGAGCCAGGAGCAGTCTTCTCATAGAAGTAGCCTCGCTTTCTGTGGGGGTGGATGAGAAGCCGGGCACTTCACCCCGGCTCGTTCGGCCGCCTCCTGTAAGGGCATACGACCACGAACGTCCGATCAGGCACCTCAGTGCCTATCCTTGTGTTGCTCCACCTCTTTCTGCCGTTGCGGCTCCGATTCGCGCCAGTGCCCCGGTGTGTACCGGTAGCCTTTCTGGTGCTTCTCGTAGCGGGGTGCGGCCCAGACGGCGTGCGCGCGCGGTGGGGCGGTCCAGCGGCCAGATTCCCAGACGTACCGGCGACCGTTCCAGTTCCAGTAGCCGTCAATCCAGACCTGCCCCTGGGAGCGAGGCGGCGGCCTGCGTTCGCTGACGAACGGCGGCGGAGCCTCGCGGACGATGACGTACTCCGGCTCCCGCTGCTCCACGTACACCGGCCCGCGGCCATAGTATTCGCGGAAGAATTCGCGGCAGCCCAGCAGGCCCACCAGGGCCGCAACGCTGGCCGACGCCCACGTCAGTGTGTGCACAATCTTCATGTTCGGTTCTCCGATGCTCGGCCTCCCGGTTTTGGCTCTCTCTCGCCGAGATCACCGGCGGAGTAAGACCACGGCCACCACGACGACGATGATAAGCGTCAACGTCCCGCCGCCAATGTAGTAGACATTGGCGAGAGGCGCGAAGCCACTAGCGAGAGCTGCAAACATGGTTGGGCCCCTATCTGAGATTGGCCAAGGTTCGTCCCTGGTGGCCGCGGACGCTCCGCGTCACCGAAGTTGAGAGACAGCCGGCGTGGCCGGACACACTTCAGGTGTTCACTCCTGCCTGTACCCCAGGCTACTCCTCCTCTCTCTCGTCACGACACGAGCCAATCCTCTGCCCGATGCACACGCCAATGAGAAGCCCGATCGCGACCGACACGCCTGCGATGATTCCCACAGATGTCCCGGGGTGCTCCTTGCCCCATTTCTTGGTGCCTGTGACCACGCGGTCCTTCAGCGCACGGAGTTTCCCCCGCACTCCCCCGACCTCGGCCTCTGTTGCTGTTCCTGCCATCGTCCGATCTCCTTCTTCCGATTGATTCAACTACACCCCCGAAAGCCGCTCTCTGAGGACTCCATTGGCCCCTCCTTCCCGAAGGGAGCAGACTACGGAGCGACAACTTTCACGATGAATTGCACCGAGGTCGCCTCTCCGGTCTTCGGCGTCCCCTTCACTTGGACACGATACTCGCCAATGGCGGCATCCTTGGCCGCCTCAATCCTGAGTTGCAGCTCCGGCTTG
>DATKZY010000133.1:0-51918 GCA_035527715.1 Planctomycetota bacterium
CGGAGGGGGGCATTCTCGCAGAAAGCCCCCCTCCGCACCTCCCCGCAAAGACTCCTGCGTTGACACGCCAGGAAACTTGTCGTACACTCTCCTTGCGAACTGAGCGAGGAGTCATCCAATGAAGCTGAAGGTGGTCGTTCACCAGGCGGAGGAAGGGGGGTACTGGGCGGAAGTGCCCTCCATCCCTGGCTGCTGCACCCAGGGCGAGACGTTCGAGGAACTGCTCCAGAACCTCTACGAGGCCGTCGAGGGCTGCCTGTCGGTGGACATCAAGCAACCTGAGGTCACTGGCGACGCGCGCGTGCTGGAGATCGCGGTGTGAAAGCGCTCTCCGGCAAGGAACTAACCCGCATCGTCGAGCGACGCGGCTGGGAACTCCTCCGAGTTCACGGCAGCCACCACATCTACGGCAAGCCTGGGAGCAGCGTCCGCCTCTCCATCCCGGTCCACGGCAACAAGCCGCTGAAGATCGGCCTCCTGAGACACCTGCTCAAGATGGCTGGCCTGGAAGAAGGCGACGCTGAGTAACCTCGGTAGATTGATATGGCGTCCCTGGATCCGTGCCAGGAAGCTGCCGGTAGCGACATAGGCGCCTTCTGCCCACAGTGTGGCGAGAGCTGCTTCCAGCCCGCACCCTCGACGAGCTTGATGCCCTCATGCAAGGCGAGCACGAGGTGGAGGAATTGCTCTCGGTCGAGGTGTTCCGCGCGCGATTACCGCAGATTGAAGTCTGACACACTGTCTCGCCAAGACGGGTCACCGCTCACCCGCTCTCCCGATGTGATCCAGGCGCACCGAAGAAGCGTCGTGAGAAGTGCGCGAAATAGAGTTGACAAGGGGGGGGGGTACACTATACTGGCTGTGCCTCCGTCGAATGCCCCGGTGTGTGCCGGTTCAGGCATCGCTCGTTCGAGCGGCGGAGACGAGTTCGGATTCCTGATTCCCATGAAGGGGAAGGAGGCTGAGGTGAGAATTCGGTCGTCTGGGGTGATCACGGTGGCGGCGTTGTTCCTTGTCTGTTTGCCTGCCGCGAGGCAACTCCTTGCCGGGCCGATCCTCATTGACTGGGCGTACGCCGGCAACCCACCCCAAGGTGTGGTCGGCGCCGAAATGACCCAGTACGGCGGCTATGTCTACGGGGAGGGTTACTACGTAGGAATCCAGGCTGATGGCTCTCTTGGGCCTTGGCTTCCGACGACCGACCCAGCGGTGGGCAATCAGCGCCTGATCGGGGCCAATGGACACATCTACAGTGTTGGGGGGAGCGCAACCGGGGCTCCGGGCACGTCGGTGCTCGTGTCAACGGTGCAGGGGGACGCGTCGCTGGGTTCATGGAGCGCAACGTCCGCGATGAACGTGCCCAGATGCGATGTGGGCCTTGCCCTCTACGGCGACTACCTCTATGTCGTGGGGGGGTGGTCTGCCAACACGGTATACGAGCGCAGCGTCGAGTACGCTCTGATCAACCCCGATGGCTCCCTGGGGCCTTGGACTTTGGCGTCAAACTGGCCAGCGAACCGCCGCGTCCTCAGCGGATTGCTGGCGTTGGACGGCTATCTGTACACAATCGGCGGCCATAGACACGAGTACCTCACGGCCACGGTTGAGCGCGCGCAGATCATGGGCGACGGCTCGTTGGGCCTGTGGGAACCTCAAGCAGATCTCCCCCTGGCTCTTGGCGGCGGAGGGGCCTGCGAAATAATGGACGTGGTCTTTGTCGTCGGAGGCTTTACCCAACCGTACGGCGCCGATTTCACTGACCGGGTTCTGTACTCGTCCCTTCAAGCTGACCACAGCCTTTCCTCCTGGTCAGACACTACGCCTCTTCTCGACGACGCTGTCGGCGTAAGGATGGCGTTCGCTTACGGCAACCGCATCTATGTGCTTGGTAACGAGGATGTCGCCATAGAGATTGGCACAGTGCACAACGTGCCCGAGCCTGCGACGCTGACCTTGGTCGGCAGCGGCTGTCTTGCCATGGCGGCTCTTCGGCGTCGTAGGCGAAAGACGGGAACCGGCTGAGCGCCCGATGCCCTCGGTTTGCGCTGGATTCCGGGGGCACTTGACGGACCTTGCGAAGCTCCTGCTTCGATGCCCGGCGGCGGGAGCCGCAGGCACCGCGTGCCCAAGCGGGAGCTTGGGCACGAGAAGGCAGACGTGGACGTTGTGGACACCGTGGACATTGTGGACAAGGTGGATGGGGTGAGCACGGGAATCCAGCCTTCAATGCTCGGCGTCCACGAGGTCCACTGTGTCCACCGTGTCCACTCTCCGCACCCTCACAACAGCTTGCTCTGCCCCGGGATGTAGACGGGGTAGGAGCCGGTGGGGCCGGGCTGGGTGGGCGGCTCCATGTCGGCACGGCAGTCCTCGGGCTTGGGGAGGAAGCAGAAGTCGCTCTTGGTGACCTGGTCCCAGGTGACGGCCTTGCCGGTGTAGCAGCTGATCTGGCCCATGATGGTGACGAGGGTGCTGCGGGCCATGTGGTGGCCGCTGCTGATGGCCTCGCCCTTGCGGATGGCACCGAACAGGGCGCGGTGCTCCTCGTGGTAGGGGCTGGGCTTGGGGCCGGTGTAGTGCCACTTGGTCTCGCCGTCAATGGTGCAGCCCATGAGGTTGGCGCGGCCCTTGGTGCCGAAGATGAGGCTCGAGACCTCACCGTAGCAGCCGGTGGTGGTGCGGGTGAAGGCGTAGATGCGGACGCCGCTGGGGTAGACGTAGACGACGGAATGGTGGTCGAAGACGTTGCCGTAGATTTCGTCGGTCATCGAGGAGCGGCCGCCGAGGCCGTGGCAGGTGGGGGGCGGCACTTCCTTCATCGCCCAGAGCGAGCGGTCAATGTTGTGGACGAGGCTCTGGGGCACGTCGTCGCCGCTGAGCCAGGTGAAGTGGTACTGGTTGCTCACCTGGTACTGCACCTCGGTGAGGCCGGGGGCGCGGCGGTAGAGGACGTAGGGGGCGCGGAGGAAGTTCTCCTCGATGGCCACGATGTCGCCGATGGCGCCGTCGTGGATGCGCTGCATGGTCTCCTTGTAGCCGGGGTCGAAGCGGCTCTGGAGGCCCGAGACGATGCACAGCTTCTTCTCGGCGGCGAGCTTGAGGGCGTCCTCGAGCATCTTGATGCCGTAGGGGTCAATGCCGTGGGGCTTCTCGACGAAGACGTGTTTGCCCGCCTCGATAGCGGCCTTGGCGTGCAGGGGGTGGAACTTCGCCGCGTTGGCGATGCACACGGCGTCCACGTGCTTGAGGACCTCTTTGTAGCCGTCGAAGCCGTCGAAGCAGCGGTCGTCGGGCACGTCCACCTGGTCGGGCTTCTTGCTCTTGAGGTGGTCGCGCTTGCCCTTCGCGCGGTCCATGAACATGTCGCACACGGCCACGAGCTTGACGCCGGGGTCCACGGTCATGGCGTCCATCGCGGCGCCTGTGCATCGGCCGCCGGCGCCGATCATGCCGAGCTTGATGGTGCCGGCGCCCTGGGCGTAGGCGCCGATGGGGGCCGCCAGATTCGCCAGAGCCGCGCCGGAGGCGGCGACCGCGGAGGTCTTGAGGAAGTCGCGCCGCGACGCCTGCCTGTCCCTTGCCTGTCGCTTCATGATGCCACCTCGCTTCCGGTTGCAGGGGGCCGCCCGCGGACGCGCGGGCGATGCCTGAGGACGAGTATAGGCGTGAGCCGCCGTATGTCAAGCGACGCGGCAGGGCGCCGGAAAAGAAACAGGGAGGGGCCTCCCGGCGGAGGCCCCTCCCCGCACTGAGTGTCAGGCACTCGAGGCCGGGCGGCTATTTGTCGCCCTTCTCCTTCTTGAGCGGGGTGGTCCAGAGGTAGACCTTGCGCTCGTTGCCATCCTTGCAGGTCACGGTGGCGATGACGTCGGGCTTCACGCCGCGCATGTCGAAGGCATGCGAGACGATGCGGCAGCCGGGCTTCATCTTCTCGAGCTGCGGGATCAGCTTCACGTTGAGGCTGGGCAGCAGGTAGAGGGTGATGACGCTGGCCTTGCTGAGGTCCAGGGTGAAGATGTCCTTTTCCTCGATCGTCACCAGGTCCTCGACCTTGTTGGTCTTGACGTTCTCGATGGATTCCTTGACCCGCTGGGGATCAATGTCGTAGCCGGTGGCCTTGCAGCCGACCTTCTTGGCGGCGGCGACCACGATGCGGCCGTCCCCGCAGCCCAGGTCGAGCACCACGTCGTCCTTCTTCACGTCGGCCAGGCGCAACATGATTTCGACGACTTCGTGCGGGGTGGGGACGAAGATGACATCGGGCTTGCGCTCGGGCTTCTTCTTCTCCTCGGCGGCCCAACTCGGCGACACGAGCAGGCCAGCGACCAGGATGCACACCCAACTCCAACGCCTCGTGTTCACAGACTCCGCTCCTTTCTCGGCCTCGAAGGCCGTCCCCTACTCGCCCTTTTCCTTCTTCAGCGGCGTGGTCCACAGGTAGACCTTGCGGTTCATTCCATCCTTGCAGTTCACCGTCGCCTCGACGTCGGGCTTGCAGCCCTTCATGTCGAAGGCGTGGGAGACGATGCGCGAGCCCGGCTTCAGCTTCTCGAGCTGCGGGACGAGCTTCACGTTCAGGCTCGGCAGCAGGTAGAGCGTGATGACGCTCGCCCCGCTGAGGTCGAGGGTGAAGACGTCCTTCTCCTCGATCGTCACGAGCTCCTCGACCTTCTCCTTCTTGACGTTTTCGAGGGACTCCTTGACGCGCACGGGGTCAATGTCGTAGCCCGTGGCCTTGCAGCCGACCTTCTTGGCGGCGGCGACCACGATGCGGCCGTCCCCGCAGCCCAGGTCGTACACCACGTCGTCCTTCTTCACGTCGGCCAGCCGCAACATGATTTCCACCACTTCGTGCGGGGTGGGCACGAAATGGATGTCGGGCCGGCGCGACGGCTTCTTCTCCTCCTCGCCGGCCCAGCCGGCCGGGGCCAGCAGCGCGGCCAACCCGAGCGCCACCAGAAGCCCTGTCCAACGCCAGTGTCTCATGCCCCTTGCTCCTTCCGCGAGTTCCACAACGGCGATCCCGAGGCGCCCCGGGAGGTCACCGCGACAAGCTCATTCCCGCTCAGGCAGCGGACCTCGCGGCCCGCGTCCTGCCGCACAGGTAGTTCAGCGGCACGCCCGCGAGCAGAACGCCCACGCCCACCCAGGCGCCCGCCCTCGTGTAGGCCAGGCTGCTGTAGACCATGTAGCCGCACATCAGCACGAAGAGCACCACCGTGATGGGGAAGAACGGCACGCGGAACGGCCGCTCGATGTCCGGCTCCCATGTCCGCAGGATGAAGACCGTCAGGCCCACGAGCATCATGAACAGCCAGAAGACGGGCGCCGTGTACTCGACCATGGCCTGTGCCCCGTCGCCGAACGCCTTCTGGAAGCCCTCGCCAAGATTCGGCAGCAGCACGAGCGCGGCCGCAATACAGCTCTGCACAACGAGCGCCGGGATGGGCGTGCCCAGCCGCGCGTGCCAGCGGCCGAGGAAGCCGAACGACCGGTAGTCCGTGCCCAGCGCGTACACCGCCCGCGCGCCCGTGAAGACGCAGCCGTTCACCGCGCCCAGGGCGGAGACAGCGATGAGGATCGTGATGGCCGTGCCGCCCCAGTCGCCGACGCCTTTGCCCATCGTCGCCGCCGCGACCGCGGGGCCGCCGCGCAGGCCGGCGAAACCGAGCGTTCGCAGGTAGGCCACGTTGACCGCCAGGTACAGCACCGTGAGCAGGGCGATGCTGCCCAGGAGCACCCAGATCATGTTCCGCCGTGCGTTCCGCACCTCGCCCGCCACGTAGGCCGCCTCGTTCCAGCCCCCGAAGGTCATCAGCACGAACACCATCGCGAGCCCAAAGGCGGCCCCCGACGTGTCCACGGGCGCGGCCGGCGGCGCCGCGGCGGGCGCCACGAGCAGGCCGACCAGGATGATCGCCGCCACGCCCAGCACCTTGGCGGCGGTGAGGAGGTTCTGCGTCCACTTGCCCGCCTTCCAGCCCACGACGTTGAGTGCCGTGAGCGCGGCGATGGCGAGCAAGGCATAGACCATCGGCCCCCAGGCGCCGATGGGCGCGAGCTGAGCCATGTTCTTCCCGAACACGTAGGCCAGCATCGCAATCGAGCCGGTCTGGATCACCGTGCTGCGCGCCCACACGAACAGGAAGCCCATCTCCGGCCCGAAGGCGCGGTTGATGAAGGAGTACTCCCCACCCGACCTGGGATACGTCGTGGACAGCTCGGCGTAGCAGAGCGCGCCGCACAGGCACAGGAACCCGCCGGCCACCCACGCCAGCAGCATCATGCCCGGACTCGTCGTGTTCTGCGCGACGAGGAACGGCCCGAGGAAGAAGATGAACGAGCCGATAACGATGCCCACGACGATGCAGATGGCATCCAGGACTCCGAGGTGTCGCTGCGGCGCGGCGGGCGCGTCCGTTTCGGGTGTGCTCACGCTCAGGCTCTCCGTTGGGTCGGGTGTCCGTCGCCCGTGAATCGCCGCATGATACGCCGAACGCCGCCAAAGTCAAGCGCCGCTTGGGCTTCGGACGATCTCGTGCCACTCGCAGGAGTTCCGCGTGCAGGCATGCACGCCCTACCGGCCTTCCTCTCCCGGCGTTCCTCTCCGTGCCCTCCGTGTCTCCGTGGTGAGCTCCTCTTCTCTTCTTTCGCGTGTTTCGCGGGCAGCTTCTTCTCACGCCTTCGGCGGATTGTCGAGGATGGCGCCGATGTCTATGAGGTAGAGCTGGCGGCCTTTCTCCTCGTGCACGCTGTCTATGCAGATCGAGCGGCCGTCGGGGGTGTGGCGGGGGTGGGTGTCGCAGCGCCACTCGCCGTCGTAGCCCCTTGCGGCGTAGAACTGGCCGAGGGTCACAACCTTGCCCGTCGGCACGTGGTAGAGGTAGACGGGGCGCTTGCGGTCGCCGCCGGGGTAGCGGTCGTTGACGATCCAGTCGGTGTTCGGCAGGTAGGTGCAATGGCCGTCGGCGGTCATGACGCCTTTGCCGATGGGCTCGACGTTGGCCGTCTTGTCCTCGAAGAGGTAGAAGCAGTTGCCGTGGGACGGGTGGCCGGCCCAGACGAGGATGTGGCTGGGGTCGCGCCAGATGAAGTGGGAGGCGAGGCCGCCGACGACGAAATGAATGTCCTTGCCCTCGGGCGTCGCGGTGAACATGCGGGTGGCGAAGCCCCGGCCGCCCTTGCCCTTCCAGCGGTGGAGGAAGATGAAGCGCGAGCCGTCGGGGCTGAAGAGCAGGTGGTTGAACCAGTGCTTCGCGCCCTCGGGGTAGCCGGGGGCGTAGGGGACCTTCGCGATGTCGGCGAGCGAGATGATGAGTTCCTGCTTCCCGCTGGCGAGGTCAATGCGCCAGATGCCGGCGTCGGCGGGCGCCAGGTCGTCCTTGTGGGGGTCGGGCAGGCCGCAGTAGCCGTAGCCGGGGCGGCAGTCGTTCACGCGGCGGAAGTCGGGCGCGACCGCAATCCTCGCGCTCGGGCTGGTGGTGTAGATGGGGTTGGGAATCGTCCGCTTCTTGGCCTTGTCGCGGGTGAAGACATCCATGACATGGCAGCAGAAGTGGTCGCCGTCGCGGTCGTTCCAGATGATCTCCGACTTCGAGCCGGGGAGCCACTGGAGCATGCAGCCTTGCTGCCAGCACCAGGCGCGGCTCTCGCCCAGCTCGATCCAGCGGTCGCTGTCCTGGAGGTCAACCATCCCGACCTTGATCACGTCGTCGGGCTTGGGCGAGCGGTGCTCGAAGCCGACCTCCATCCCCAGGCAGTAGCGGCCGGTGGGGTCGAACTGGAGCTTGTCGTAGTAGGCGAACCAGTGGAACCTGGGGCCTTGGGTGATGGCCCGGATGGGGGCCGACGTGTCGGACATGGGCTTCCCCTTCGCTTGTGCGGCGAGCACTCGGTGCGAGCCGGCGAGCGCCAGCGCACCTCCCGTGCTCTGAAGGAAACGGCGACGCGAGACGTGTGCGGTGGGCATGATCGACTCTCCTGAATGTGTCGCAAGCATTCTAATCGGCAAGGGGCGTTTGCGCAACAGGGGCTTGACGGGTAAGATGGCAGGAGAAAAGGAGGTCGCGGGGCGATGCAATACGCGATTCTGGGCAAGACAAGCTACAAGGTGTCGCGGCTCGGCTTCGGCGCCATGCGCCTGCCGATGAAGGGCGACAAGGTGGACCGCGACAAGGCGGTGCCGATGATCCACCGCGCCTTCGAAACCGGCGTGAACTACATCGACACCGCCGTGGGCTACTGCAACCACGACAGCCAGCGCGCCGTGGGCGAGGCCCTCGAGGGCTGGCGCGAGCACATCATCGTCTCGACCAAGAACCCCTACTACAACAAGCACGACGACCGGCCGTGGTGGAAGAACCTCGAGGACTCCCTCGAACGCCTCGACATCGAGACCATCGACATCTACAACTTCCACGGCCTGCGCTGGCAGACCTTTGTGGACCACGTGCAAGGCCCCGACAGCCAGCTCGCCTGGATGCGGAAGGCGAAGGCCCAGGGGCTGATCCGCCACATCGGCTTCAGCTTCCACGACTCGGCCGAGAACCTCGTCCAGCTCGCCAGGACCGGCGAATTCGAGTCGGTCACCCTCCAGTACAACCTCCTCGACCGCAGCCTCGAGAAGGCCCTGCCCACGGTGAAGAAGCTGGGCCTGGGCATCGTGGTGATGGGCCCCGTGGGCGGCGGGCGACTCGGCTCGCCCTCGCCCGCTATCCGCAAGCTGCTCTCCGGGGCCAAGAGCGTGCCGGAGATCGCTCTCCGCTTCGTCCTCGCCAACCCCCACGTCACCATCGCCCTCTCCGGCATGAGCGAGATGAGCCAGGTCCTCGAAAACCTGCGGGTGGCCAGCCGCCCCACCGCGCTCTCCCGGCCCGAGAAAATCCGCGTCCTCGTCACCCTCCGCCGCTACAAGAAGCTCGCCGACCTCTACTGCACCGGCTGCGACTACTGCATGCCCTGCCCGGCGGGCGTCGAGATTCCCCGCAACTTCAGCGCCCTCAACACCGCCCGCGTCTACGGCCTGCCCGACCACGCGAGGCAGCAGTACCGCCGAACCCAGGGCAAGGCGTCGCTGTGCCTCGCGTGCAGGAAGTGCCTGGAGAAATGCCCCCAGCACATAGACATCATCGCGCAGCTCCGCGAGACCGTGCGGACCCTCGACGACACGTATGGCAAGCTCATCGTCGCAGTGAAGCCGACCTCAGTGGAGCGCCTCACGCGACGCAAGCGCGGCTACGACCTCGACCTCGCCTGCCGCATGGAGTGCCACAACCTGTCGGACCAACTGGTCCGCCCCAAGCTCACCTTCGCGCCCGGCGAGCGCATCGGCGTCGCCGAGTCCGGCAAGATCGGCCAGCTCCAGCCCTTCGGCCGCCGCGCCGTGAAGCTCGCCATCGAGGCCCGCGGCCTGAAGGACGGCGAGCCGCTTCGCCTCGGCCCGACCCTCGGCGGCGGCGGTGAGAGACTCCTCTTCGCCCACGACCCGTTGCCCGTGGCCATCGCGCGGAAGGGCGCCCCTGGGAGAGTCCCGCTCGTGTCCGGCGAGCACGTCGCGGGCCCGGTCCAGCCCTCGGCAGCCGCCAGGGCGCTCCACTCGATTGCCGCCCAGTTCGCCTGGAGCACCAAGGCGCTCACCGTGCAGCTCGACGTCCGCGGCGCCTTCCGCCGCCCCGTCACCGACCGGCGCGGCATCCGCGAGAGCGACAACCTGTGGCTCAACCTCTTCCTCGACGACCTGCTGGGCATGAAGCGCCCCAAGGACGCCCCGAAGCACTTCCTCCTCGGCTTCGGCTTCCCCGCCAAGGGCAGCGCGATGACGGTCGCCGTCCATCGCCCCCGCGTGCCCGCCGAGCAGGTGCGGACCATACACGCCGAGGTCAAGGGCCGCGGCCAGAAGCGCCGAGTCCTCATCCGCGTCCCCTGGAAGCTCCTCCAGGTCACCGCCCCGAAGCCCCCTGCGCGCCTCGGAGCCAACTTCGGCCTCACCTGCTGGCCCGCCACCGGCACCTCCGCCTGGACCCTCTCGTGGACACCCGCGGGCCGCGGCTTCGTCCTCCTGACGGGCTAGCCCGCATGTCTCCCCCTGGACGTGAGATACGCCCCACTCTTGTCATGCTGAGCTTGTCGAAGCACCTTTCAGGGGAGCGAGCGCCGGCAACGGGGTGTCTTCCGTCGCGTCGGTCCACCCCGTTGAAAGGTTCCTCGACTTCGCTCCGCTTCGCTCGGAATGACAGTGTTCCCCGCGCGCTCCCGCGGCGGGCAGGTGCGACATGCGGGCCAAATGCCCGCTGCGCCTCGATGGCGGGGAGAGGGGCGCCCAAGGGTGCCACCAAGAATGCCAACTCTCCCCCCCTGGAGTTGGCATTCTTGGGGCCGGGGCAGCGCATGCACGGCGCCAACTGCTCAATCCCGAACAAATGAACCACGAGCGCCCGCCGCCTCCCGCAAGATGTTCAAGATGGCCAAGATGGCCACGCGCGCAACACAGGGGTTGGCCATCTTGACGGGCCGGCCCTCGACAATGCCTCGTCCCCATAAGCCCAGTTATAGCAACCACATGCGGCCCTGCTGCTCACTCCGCCCATAGGCTCCGAGGCCGCGTCAAGATGGCCACCCTCCTCTCCCCGCCGCCATCTCGACCAACTCGACCATCTCGACCATCTCCACCACCCTCCGCCCCCGCCA
Source organism: Planctomycetota bacterium (assembly GCA_035527715.1). Taxonomy (GTDB): domain Bacteria; phylum Planctomycetota; class PUPC01; order DSUN01; family DSUN01; genus DSUN01. The sequence goes on from DATKZY010000133.1 coordinate 10,687, forward strand.
CGCCTCCTCGTCCCCACACCCCGCGTGGGGACGCCCCCCCTTCGACCCTCCGCGTCCTTCCGAAGCCAATCGGCCACGAGAACGCTTGAGCACCCGGCATCGAGTCCCTCAGATCGGCGCCCTGCCGCGTGGACAGGAGAAAGCTGTTGACACCCCGATGGGGGCGCGATACAATCGGCGCCGCATTGGTCACCGGACTGCGAGGCCCATGAAGAAAACTGGATTGTTACGACCCGACCCCAAGGCCCCCCCAAGGCCCCCAGGTGCCCAACGACCAGTTCCAAGACGGTGAGATTGGCGATCAGGTGGGGCTGGGGATTTCGACACGGGAAAATCCTCTTGTTGACTGGTCAGGACCCGCCATCGCGGCTTGGCGGGCAGGGCGCCTTCTGGTGGATGGCCCCAATGGGAGACTTTGTAACAACGAGTTCTCGGTGTCAGGCAAGGTGGCTGACCAGGAAGGTACGCAATGGCTCAGCGTCTGGGGGCACCTTCTCAGGACGGTCTATCAGCGTCATGCCACAATGAATCCCGAGAACCACCCGCCGCATGGGACGCGAATCGCGTTCGATGTTACGAACAACCCGGCGCCGGCCTCAGGAGCACAATAGGTCCCATGAGGATGCGTTCTGCCTTTGTCCTTTGCGCACTCGTCTTGGCTGTGGTGGGCGCAGGGCCCGGCGGGGTCCGGCCCCCTCGCTCAGACGGCACGCACCTTCGCTCAGACAGCGATATCAGGGGCGATGGTGGAGTGGTGCGGCTCGGCGACTTGCTGTTGCCTTCACAGATGACCATCTCAAAGCAGCAACTGCGAGCAACGGTGTCAGAGCTTTGTGGACGCTTCGGGATCGGTGTTCTGTTTGAGGACACTCGCGATGAATTCCTCGCTGACACCCTCATGGATCGTCTGGAAGTCTCAATCTCCTTGTCGCAGGGTACAAGCCTGGGAAAGGCAATGGACCAACTTGCAGGGGCGTGCCCTGATGTCGTCTGGCGACAACATGAAGGCATCATAATAGTGTCGGCGCGACGGTTGGCTTGCATTAAGGACAATCCGCTTGCCTACGTGTTTCCTCACTTCGATTTCACTGGAAGCGTGGGGGATTTCCTGGCTAAGCTATATTGGGCAGTTCCCTTCAATTCGGGGCGGCGTCTGAGCATAGTGCATGGTGCGCAGGACCTTGAGGTCGCGCCCCAGGTCTCGCTCTGCGCCGACGCCCCCGTGTCAGTCGAGACACTACTAGCGCGCGCTCTCTCACGCTATGGCGTCAAATGTTGGCCAGTCGTCACGCTCGGTGAAGTACCTCTTCCTTTCGGACGTTTAGAGTTTGCTGTTGGCTGGCCCCCCCCCCGCGCACTCTCGCGGGCTGAAGAGCCGCGAGAACAGGAGGTCCCCACGAAGGACGAGCGCGCCTCATGCGGGTCCGCTCTGGGGATTTACGTGTGGCCCCTCGTGAGCGCGGCGGGGCTGTTGGGGGCCCTAGTTGCGGTTCTGCTACTGTCCCGGCGACGAAAGAGATCTCATCCGTGATATGGGAAAGGAAACGGTGTTGTGTCCGGGGACTGATCTCGGACAGTGCTGCCTGCATCCGAGCACTCATCGATCGGGCAACTGCTAACCTGGGTGGTTGATCCTCGATGGCGTCGGCGACGAGGCGCCGTTTCTCGTCGCTCCCGGCGTCGCGCGGGGTGTCGCCGAAGAGGGCGAGCTGCCGGGACCGCGCCTCGAAGCCCGAGACGCTGACGCCAATGAGGCGGATCTTGTGGCCCTTCATCCCCACGCGGCCAAGGTTGGCCGAGGCGATCTGGTAGATGCGCGCCGCCGTGTCGACGGGCAGGTCGAGGGTGGTGGCACGGGTGAGGGTGGTGAAGTCCTCGAAGCGGACCTTGGTGGTGACCGTGCGGCCTCGGAGGCCGGCTCGCCGGAGGCGGAAGGCGACGCCCTCGCAAAGCTCCATGAGGGTGGAGGCGAGGAGGCGGGGGTCGCGGGTGTCGCGCTCGAAGGTGTTCTCGTGGCCGATGGACTTGGCCTGGCCGGCCGCCTCGACGGGACGGTCGTCGCGGCCGTGGGCGAGGTCGCTCAGGCCGGCGCCCTGCGTGCCGAAGCGGCGGACGAGTTCCTCCCGCGGGCGGGCGGCGAGGTCGCCGATGGTGCGGATGCCGAGGCGGTCGAGGGCCTCCTGGGTGCGGCGGCCGACGCCCCAGAGTTTGCCGACGGGCAGCGGGCGGAGGAAGGCTTCGGCCTCCCCCGGCTCGACGATGACGATGCCGCGGGGCTTGCGGAGGTCGGAGGCGATCTTGGCCACCATCTTGCACGGGGCGATGCCGATGGAGGCGGTGAGGCGGGTCGCGGCCTCGATCCGCTGCCGGAGGCGCTCGGCCAGGGCGAGCTTGGTGCCGAAGAGATGCAGGGACCGGCTCATGTCGAGGAACGCTTCATCAATGCTCACCGGCTCGACGTCGGGGGTGAACTCGTCGAGGACTTTGAACAACACCTCGGAGGCCTGGGCATAGGCCTCCATTCGGACGGGGAGGTAGACAGCCGTGGGGCAGCGCCGCCAGGCTTCGCTGATGGGCATGGCGCTGTGGATGCCGAAGCGGCGGGCCTCGTAGGAGCAGGTGGAGACGACGCCCCGGCCCCGCCCGCCCTTGGGGTCGGCGCCCACAACGACCGGCAGGCCCCGCAACTCGGGCCGGTCGCGCTGCTCGACGGCGGCGAAGAAGGCGTCCGTGTCGAGGTGGACGACGACGCGCTCCGGCATAAGGGGCTCCGTGGAGAGGGCGGCGCTCCCATTGTACAGGCGCCGGAGGCGAGGGCAAGGGGATTGTGAGGTGCCGATGCGAGATTCCCCTTGATATTCTCTGCCGAACGAGGATGTATGTAAGCAGCGGCTGCGGCGGCAGTTGGGCCGCCCGCCGATGGAGGATGGACGGGATTGTCAGAATCGGGCAGTTTTGGGTCGGAAGAAGGTGAGACAGGGATTGATATGAAAGCGGCTTCTCCGCACAATGAGCGTGTAATCCCCGTGGCTTGGTGGCCAAGAGCGCTCAAGAGTGAGGAGAAGCCAATGGTGCTTTTATCTCTCCGCTGGAAGTTGTCAATGGGATGTGGGTGGCTCGTGGGCGGGGGCACGGGTGCGTGAGCCGGCGCTACTTTGCGGACAAGGCCACCGTGGGTGCGGCGGATGAGATTTTCCTGGGCCGCCTGCCGTTGATGTTGGTGGTGGAGCCGCGGAGCTTGCTGGTGACGGGGCTTCGGCTGGCGGCGGGGTGCGGGGCCGAGGACTGGGCGCCGGTCTTCGCGGCACTCGAGGGCCTCCAGCGCTGTGTGTCGGATGCGGGGGAGGGTCTGGTGCGTGGGGTGAAGAACGCGCAGCGCCATCCCGCCTTCGAACACCTGCGGGTTCTGGCCGAGCGCCTCGGCGGCTTCCACCTCGGGCAGGTCGGCCCGGGCCGCGAGGCCCGGCTGGGCCGCCTCGTGGCCGAGACCGTGCGCTGGCGTGTTCGGGACAAGGACCCCGTGGACGCTCTGCGGGCCGCCTCCAAGGGCACCCTGGCCGACCAGGTCGAGCTCGCCGTCGTGGAGGCGGTGGACTACGCCGTGCGGTCCTCCTCGGCGGTGGAGTGCGTCAACTCGCGGGTGCGGGTCGTCCAGGTCGCCCGCAAGCACCTCAGCGAAGACTTCGTCTACCTCCTGGCCGTCTACCACAACATGAGGACCTTTGGCCGAGGCAGCGTCCGGAAAGGCAAGACCGCTGCGGACCTCGCGGACATCCTGCTGCCCACGAGCGACTGGATTGAGCTTCTTGAACTGACCGCCGCATCGCACCGAAAGGCCGATGCGAAAGCCGCCTGACACGGCCCCTTGTGTCCCCACCGAACAGAGCCACAAGTCGTGCCATACCATCCACTTACAATCGACTCATTCCTCTCAGCCTAGAATCTGACAGTGCCGATGCGAAACTCCTCCCGTCAGCCACAAGTAGCCTTGAGTACAGCACTTACATCCGGATGATGACAAGCGGGGGGGCCGTCCGAGCGACAGCATCCCGCCAGGTGCAGGCAGTCCTGTAGTGGTCAAGGCGACGTATCGGTTCCTGGAGAGCAAGCGCGTGTCGGCCAAGCTGCTCTGGTCGCCGATTCACGATCACGCGGGCCGTGCGCTCCGGGGATGCGAGTGGGCATTGGTGCTCCAGGATACGACGTATCTGAACCTGCCGACCCTCGAGGCCACGGAGGGGTTGGGCACGGTCAACGGGAAGCACTTTCCCGCATTGCATCTTGAGTCGCGCCCGCGCCGGCGCGTATAATGGGAGCATGACACCCAGCGCCCCGAGGCGAGGCAGAGGAAAGCCACAATGAGCACCGAGGAACCGTCCGGCGGCTCGGGCCAGGACAAGCGGGACCCCTGGGTGGCGTCCCACCTCACGACGCAGAAGACCGACACGGCGCCCGGCCCGCTCCTTGGACCCGGCGCGGCCATGCCGCCGGCGCGGCCCACGATGGAGCCGTATCACCTGGGCCTCGTGCTCGGCGAGGGCGGGATGGCCATCATCTACGAGGCCCTCGACCCCGCGCTCGAGCGCTCGGTCGCCGTCAAGGTGCTCAAGCCGGCGCTGGCCCGCGACGCCGAGCTCCAGTCGCGCTTCCTCCACGAGGCCCGCATCCTTGGGCAGCTCGAGCACCCGGGCATCGTGCCCGTCTTCGCCGCAGGCACCCTCCCCGGCTACGGGCCGTTCTACGCCATGAAGAAGGTGCGCGGCCGCACCCTCCGGGAAATCCTGCGGGGCATGGGCTCGCGCGACTTCCGCGACCGCCGCCACACGGGCCGCCTCGTCGGCATCTTCGAAAAGGTCTGCCAGACCGTCGCCTACGCCCACGCTGCCGGCATCCTCCACCGCGACCTGAAGCCCGAGAACATCATGGTGGACGAGTTCGGCGTGGTCGTGGTCCTCGACTGGGGGCTGTCGAAGAAGCTCAACGTCAGCGCCGAGGAGCAGGGCATCGTCGCCACCCAGATCGGCATCGTCAAGGGCACCCCCGCCTACATGTCGCCCGAGCAGGCGAGCGGCAGCGGCGCCGACGTGGATTTCCGCACCGACGTCTTCGCCCTCGGCATCATCCTCTACGAGGTCCTCACCGGCTCGCTGCCCTTCTCCGGCCACTCGCGCACCGAGGTGATGGAGAAGGTGCTCTACCACGACCCCGCGCCGCCGCGCCACCTCAACCGCCAGGCCAGCCGCACCCTCGCCGCCGTGTGCATGAAGGCCCTCAGCAAGGACCCCGAGAAGCGCTACCCCACGGCCGGCGAACTGGCCGAGGACATCCGCCTCTACCGCGACCACCTCCCCACGTCGGCCTACCGGGCCGGGCCCATCGAGCGCCTGGGCAACTGGATCGGGCGCCACCACGCCCTCGCCGCCGCCGCCGGCACCGCCCTCCTCCTGCTTCTGGCCTTCGGCGGCTTCGCCATCCATCGGGCCGAGGCCCGCCGCATCCGCCGGGCCGAGCAGGCCGAGCGCGAACGGCTGGTCGAGGAGCTCGCCGAGCAGCGGCTGAAGGAGAAGACGCAGAAGACCCTCCTGGCCATTCGCACCGGCTCGAGCGGCCTGCGCGGGCTCGACGAGAAGATCCTCTCCCTCGAGGCCGCGATGGCGAAGCTCGAGCGCGACGACCCCGCCTACCCCGCCCTCCGCAACCAGATGGACGAGTTGGAAGCCGCCCGCTACGTGGCCTCGAACAACCTCCGCTCCATCGCCATCGGCCTCATCAGCGAGCTCTCCGCGAAGGCGGGCGGCGACATCCGCCAGCTCGACCCCGACATCCTGAAGTTCTTCCGCGAAGTGGCCGTCGAGCTCATCCAGTCCCTCGTCAAGCGCCGCGACTACTACAAGGCCCACTACCACCTGTGGGACTTCCTGCGCCCCGACCGCGAGTCGCCCATCCCGTGGACCGAGGCCCAACTCAAGGAGCTCATGGCCCTCCGCCGGCAGGTCGAGGCACAGCTCCGCGAGAGCCGCGGCCCCGGCGCCCCGCTGCCCGACTGGGCGAAGTACTCCGACCGCCTTCCCCGACGCAAGCGCGACTGAGCCAGCAACAGGAATGTGCCTGGCTGGTCATCAGGCAGTAGCAGATGTGAATGTGGAATCTGGTCACACCGCGGAGGGGGCGAGGAGGCCGTCGAAGAAGGCGCGGCAGTTGGCGCCCAGCGTGCGCGTGCGGTAGCCGCCCTCCTGGACGACGAGGGTGGGCAGGCCCAACGCGCCGATCAGCCGGCCGTTGGCCGCGAAGTCGTCGGCACGCAGGGTCCACGTGCCCGTGGGGTCGAGCCGCGCGGGGTCGAGGCCAAGGGCGACGACGAGGAAGGCCGGGCCGAAGTCCTTCACCGCCCTGAGGGCCTTGGCCAGGGCCTTGCGGTAGCCCTCGCCGTCGAGTTCCTCGGGCAGCGGGAGGTTGAGGTTGAAGCCCTCGCCCGGCCCGGCGCCGCACTCGTCGGCGAAGCCGCTGAAGTAGGGATACGCAAAGCTCGGGTGGCCGTGGAGCGAGACGGTGAAGACGTCGGGCCGCTCCCAGAAGATCTCCTGCGTGCCGTTGCCGTGGTGGTAATCCACGTCGAGGACGGCCACTCTCCCGTGCTGGCTGAGGTAGTGGGCGGCGATGGCGGCGTTGTTGAAGTAGCAGAAGCCGCCGAAGGCGCCGCGCTCGGCGTGGTGGCCGGGCGGACGCACCAGGGCGTAGGCGATGCGGCGGCCCTCGAGGAGTTCGCCTGCCGCCGTGAGCGCGCAGTCCACCGCGTCGCGCGCGGCCAGGTAGGCGTTGCGGTTCAGCGGCGTGAAGGTGTCAATGCAGTAGTAGCCGGCGCGGACGGTCAGCTCCTTGGGCGGGCGGGCCTTGTTGCGGATGGGGAAGACGTAGGGGTAGAGCGACTCCTCGGTGCCCATGAGTTCGCAGGCGCGGCGCAGATAGGAGACGAAGCCGTTGTCGTGCACGGCCGTGATGTGGCCGTCGCCGAAGTGCTTCGGCTCGATCCGCTCGAACGCCCCCGTGGGCTCGAGGGCGGCCAGGATGTTGCTGACGCGGACGGGCGACTCGACGTAGCCGCGGTCGCTCACGCGGTGAATGGCGTGGCGTTGGCTCACGACGAGGGCGATCGGCTCGCGGGGCAGGGGCGGCACCTCGGTGGTGAGGGCCTTCGGCTTGTGGTAGCGCAGCTCGCGCAGCTTCACGGGGTCGTCGTGGAACGAGCCGACCACGTCGCGCACGTAGTCGGGCGTGACCACGTGGCCGTACTTGCCGACGAGGATGGCGCGGGCCGCCTTCTGGGCGAACTCGCGTGCGAGCGGCTCGCCGCGGTCGAGGCCGTCGAACACCAGGTGCGGGGTGCACCGGGCGGCGGGCCTGATGGGCAGCTCGTAGAGGGTGTTGACGATGGGGCGGGCGCCGTAGCGCTCGTAGAAGCGCAGGCGGGCGATGTTCTCCTTCAGCATCTCGGGGCTGGGCGTTCTGGCGGGGTCGTCGGGCAGGCACTCGAAGAACACGCCCCGCGCGCCCAGCTCCACGGCCACCTCGCGCACCCGCTCGTAAAGCGCCCCGCCGATGCCGCTGCTGCGGAGCTGGTTCCCCGTCACCAGGTAGTCGAGGAAGGAGAAGTGCCGCTGCGGGTCGTGATACAGCAGCGCGAGGCCGAGGACCTTGCGGCGCCCATCCTCGGCCACGAACAGGATCGAGCGGAAGCCGGTCTTGAGGGGGTTCTGGAGCTTCTCCGCCAGGCGCTCCAGCTCGGCCTGGGGCACGGCCTTGAAGTAGGCGCGAAGAATCTCCTCGCACTGCTTCAACGCCGCCTTGTTGCGCGGCAGCACTTGATCGTAGATTCGGCGAATTCGGAACATCTCTCTCCTAACCTTGCGGCAAGCCTTTGAAGCCGAAGTAGCGTGCAGCGTTGTTATAGCACACGTCGCGGACCAGGCCGCCCACGGGGTCGCGCGGCACGAGAGCGACCGGCACGCTATCCGTCTAGCCGAACCGCTCGGTGTAGAAGCTGGCGACGGCCTGGCTGAAGGCGTCGTAATGGAGGGGGTCGCCAATCTGTGGAGCCGGCGGGGCCGTGACGAAGCTCGTGGCACTCAGGTGCTCGTTGTCCATGTCGACGATGAGAACGCACCTGGCCTCCAGGCCCTCGCCGTGCAGGCCCGAGCGGCCCGTGATGCTTCTCACCTGCCGCACGCAATGCCCGACCAGCGCGGCCGGGTTCCTGTGCGTGGTGCGCTCCGTCCGCAAGGGAGACATGAAGCTTGCCGCGGAGTTGACGACAAGGACTCCCCCAGCAATCGCCTTGTTGCTGTAGCGGTGGACGTGCTCGTGGTGCGCCTCGAGATCTCGCTTCCGGTTCTTCACGGCCTTGTGGTGCTCGGTCATCACGCTCTTGATCTCGATGGCGATCTGCACCGTTGAGGGCAGCGTCCTGCGGATCAGCTCGCCCCCCTCAGGCGGCAGGGTGCCCGGCGGCGGAGCCCCGAGCACGAGGTCAACGTTCCAGTCCGACGTGCCGGCGTTGATGGTGAAGTTGAGATCGTAGACCAACGCTCCGGCCGCGGCCCGCTCCGCCATGGAGGCAGAGCAAGAGAGGAGGTCGCGCACGATCGCCTCGGCCAGGGCGTTGGAGTGCTTGTCGGACCGGGGATGATAGCCGCGCTCTTGGAGGTGGCGGATGAACGAAGGCGGGTTAGGACTCATAGAAGTTCACTTCCGCAAGAGCAGGAAGATAGAGGAGCCTCTTCTTGGCCAGCGCGAAGTACCCTTCGTCCACCTCGAACCCGATGGAGTTCCGATGCATCTCGATGGCGGCCAGCGTCGTGGTGCCGAGGCCCATGAACGGGTCCAGGACGGTGTCGCCCACGAAGGAGAACATCCCGATGAGGCGCCTCGGGATCTCCACGGGAAACGGTGCGGGGTGCCCTCGTTGGAGCTCGCCTGGCACGTCTTCCCAGACCTGCTGAAACCACGTGCTGTAGTCCTTCTTCTCGATCATCGAGAGAGCGCGCTGCTCTTGCGTCGGGTGCCGATAGCCTCCCGGCTTGCGGAACATCAGGATGAACTCGACGTCGTTCTTGATGATCGCGTTGGGCTCGTACGGCTTGCCGAGGAAGGCCGAGCCGTTGCCGTCGGCCTCGGTCGTGGCGTTGGCGATCTTCCGCCAGATGATCGGCGCGAGCGGGTCGAAGCCGACTTCCTGGCACTGAACGAGCAGGTAGGCGTGAAGGGGGTCCACGAGGTGGCGGCCGTGCCGGCGGCGGGAGCGGCAGACGTCGCCCACGATGACGCACATCCGTCCCCCGGGCGCGAGCAGATCGAAGCATCGGCGCCAGACTCTGCCGAGTTCCTTCAGGAACGCTTCGCGGCCATCTATGTGACCGAGCTGGGCGCCGTCATGGTCACCGGCGTACCGCTTGAGATTCCAGTAGGGCGGGGACGTGACGACCAGGTGCACTTCAGTCTCGGGAGCAAGACCCCGCATCTCGCGAGCGTCGCCGAGGTAGATCCGATGAACGCTCGTGAGGGACCCGCCATGCTTCGCCCAAGCCTCACGCTTCGCATGGAACTTCTGGGCCAGTCTTGCTTCTCTGCCGTTGCGAGGCACTGTCGCCGCCGCGGGGCCGGGCGCCGCGAACAGCTCCCCCGAGTTCTTCCCCGATGGCATCTGATTCTTCCCGGTACTCATGGCACGACCTCGACACGGTTCCACTGCCCCAAGCATAGCACGTTGCCGACGGAATGGCAACCCCAGCCTCCCGCGGGTTTGAAACCCGCGGGAGGCTGGGCACTAACACGCCGGCAGCCCCTCGAAGCCGAAGTAACGGGCGGCGTTGCGGTAGCAGATGTCGCGGACCAGGCCGCCCACGAGGCCGAAGTCGCGGGGCAGCAGGCCGCGCTCGATCTCGCCGCCCAACAGGTTGCACAGCAGGCGGCGGAAGTACTCGTGCCGCGTGTACGACAGGAACGACCGCGAGTCGGTGAGCATGCCCACGAAGGGGCTGAGGAGGCTCATGTTCGAGATGGCCTCGAGGTGCTCGAGCATGCCGTCGGCCTGATCGTTGAACCACCAGGCGCTGCCGACCTGGAGCTTGCCCGGCACCGAGCCGTCCTGGAAGTTGCCCACCATCGAGGCCAGCACGGCGTTGTGCGTGGGGTTCAGGCTGTAGACGAGCGTGCGGGCGAGCCGGCCCTCGTCGTCGAGGCGGCCGAGGAAGCGCGACATCGGCGCCGCGACGGGCCATTCGCCGATCGAATCGCCGCCGACGTCGGGGCCGAGCGTCCTGAGCAGCCGGCGATTGTTGTTCCGCAGCGCGGAGATGTGGAATTGCTGCGTCCAGTCGCGCTCGAAGTCCATCACGGCGGACTCGTAGAGCATGGCCGACTTGAACTGGAGGATTTCGTCGGGCGCCAGGGTGTTGCCGCTGCGAGCCTTGATGAAGATGCGGCGGAGGTCGGACTCGGTGTAAGGCTCGGCGAAGAACGTCTCGATGCCGTGGTCGGAGAGGCGGCAGCCGTTGGCGTGGAAGAAGTCGTGCCGCTTGCGCAGCGCCTCGCGGAAACCGGCCAGGCTGCGAATGGCGATGCCGCTGGCCGCCTCGAGCTTCTCGACCCAGGGGCGGAAGACGGCGGGGTTGTCCACCGCCATCGCCTTGTCGGGCCGCCAGGCGGGGAGCATCTGGATGGCGAAGCTCGCGTCCGCCGCGACGGCCTGGTGGTGCTCCAGGCTGTCGGTCGGGTCGTCGGTCGTGCAGACGAGCACGACGCTCATCTGCCGCATGATGCCGCGGGCCGAGAACTCGGGCTGGGCGAGGAGGGCGTTGCACTGGTCCCAGATGCCCTTCGCCGTGTCGGCGTTGAGCAGGCGATCGCTGATGCCGAAGGGCCGCTTCAGTTCCATGTGCGACCAGTGGTAGATGGGGTTGCGCAGCAGCTTGGGCATCGTCTCCGCCCACGCGAGGAACTTCTCCCAGTCGGATGCGTCGCCCGTGATGAAGCGTTCGGCCACGCCGGCCGTGCGGAGCAGCCGCCACTTGTAGTGGTCGCCGCCGAGCCAGATCTCGGTCATATTGCGGAAGCGATGGTCTTCGGCCACCTGCGCGGGCGGCAGGTGGCAGTGGTAGTCAATGATCGGCAGGTCTTCGGCGTGCTCGTGGAACAGCCGCACCGCGGCCTTGCCTTCGAGCATGAAGTCCTTCGTAATCAGCGCATCAGCCATTGGATTGCCTTTCGGGAAAGGGCGGGATCCGCGTGCAGCCCGACAACTTCCATCTTACCTGAATCGAGTGGATCGGGCAACCGCCGAGGCTTGACGCACTGGGGAACATGATGCATAATCTTGACAGTGAAGGGCTAGCATACATGGAGTATAGCCGATGGCCAAGAAACTGATCGTATCCGACCCCCGCGTGATGATGGGCAAGCCGGTGGTGGCTGGGACGCGGATCACGGTGGAGCGCATCCTGGAGAAACTCGGGGCCGGGGAGAGCATCGAGCAGATCCTGGAGGCGCACCCCCACTTGACGCGCGAGGCCATCCTCTCCGCCATTGACTTCGGGGCCAAGGCTCTGCGCGGCGCTACTTGATCCCCAGCTTGCGGCGCTCGTCCTCGATGAGCTTGTCGAACGTCGCATCCCGCCAGCGCTGGTACTGGGGGCGCGCGGCACGCCACTTCTCGTAGCCCGCGAGAATCTCGGGCGTGAAGACGAACGTCGCGCCGTTGGCCTTCCACCACACCCGCCACTCCGCGGGCGACATGTCGCCTTTTCCTGTCAGGTGCTCCGCGCGGCCACCGGCAACTGCAATAGCCAGGCTCCGACGCCCTGGAGCATGGCCCTCAATCCTGGCGGGTTTTCCCTGGAGCCCCGGTCCGGGTATCCCCTGGCCTCAAGATGTTCACCCCCCTACTCCAAAGCGGCCTGAACATCTTGCCACGGCCTCACCGCCAGGGAGTCTGACGAGCCACATGTGCTTATTGCAACTCAGCTTATGGCAATGCCTCGCTGGCTGGAACTCAGTCATTTCAAGGTGTTCACCTCCCGTGTTGCGCAGTGAACATCTTGAACACCTTGAGCGCCAAGACTGGGAGCCAGACTCGGCGCCCTGGGCGCACTTGCCTGTGTTTGTGTTGACGCCTACAATAGGCGCGAGTTCCATCAAGGAGAGAGCCATGACCGACCGCGAGCGATTTGTGAACTGCGTGCTCGGCAAGCCGATTGATCGCGTGCCCTTCTGGCTCTTCTGGGGCGGGTGGGGGCGCACCTGGCAACGCTGGGAACGCGAGGGCAAGCCGCCCGAGATCGCGAACCATCGCAGCTTCATGAATCCCGACTGCCCGCCCTGCGTCGTGCCCGTGAACTACGGCCCGTGCCCGCAGTTCGAACGCAAGGTGCTCTCGGAGGACGACAGCTACAAGACCCACGTGGACCACTGGGGCATCGTGCGCCGCGACTACAAGCGCGGCGAGTCCATGTGCGAGTTCGTCAAGTTCCCCATCGCCAACCGCGACGAGTGGGAGCGCTACAGGGCCGAGCGCCTCTCGCCGCACCACCCCGCCCGCCTCGCGGGCGACTGGCGGGAGAAGTGCGCCGACTGGATGGCCAAGGGCTATCCCATCCAGCTCGGCTCGTTCCCCGACGTGGGCGTCTTCGGCAGCGTCCGCTGGCTCCTCGGCGACGAGGAGGGCCTGATGGCCTTCTACACCCAGCCCGACGTGGTCCACGACATCATGCACCACATGACCGACGTCTACCTCGCCGTCTTCCGGGCCGTGGTGGAGGCGGGCGTGCGGGTGGACGTGATTCACATCTGGGAGGACATGTGCGGGAAGCAAGGCCCGCTGATCTCGCCGGCCCACTGGCGCGAGTTCATGGGGCCGTGCTACCGCCGCATCAAGGCATTCGCCGACGCCCACGACATTCCCATCATCTCGGTGGACACCGACGGCCAGCCGCTGCTCATCATCGAGCCGATGATGGAGGCGGGGGTGAACTACCTGTGGCCGTTCGAGGTCGCCGCGGGCTGCGACGTGAATTTCTTCCGCGAGCGCTTCCCCACGCTCGGCATGATGGGCGGCATTGACAAGCGCGCCCTCGCCAAGAGCCCCGAGGCGATTGACGCCGAGCTGGACCGCATCTGGCCCGCGGTCGAGAAGGGCCGCTACATCCCCGAGCTGGACCACGGCATTCCCGACGACGTGTCGTGGCCCAACTACCTGCACTATGCAGGGGAGATGAAACGCAGAATTGTCGGCTAGCTCATGACGCGTGACTCGTGACGCGTGATCAGAGAAGACGCCTTGTGCCGAGGGCATTCGCATGCGAACAGCTACCCGTGCCTTTCTCTGGCTTCTCCTGGTCACGGGTCACGCGTCACGCGTCACGGACGCCGCCGAGAACGCCACAATCCGCGTGAGACCAGAGCGCGCCATCGGAGCCGTGAACCGCCTGATTCTCGGCGACAACATGCTCGGCTACGCGAATGGCCGCAACGAGTACTGCAACCTGGGAGCTGGAATCTGGGACCCCGAGAAGCGATGCTCGGTGCCCGAGGTGGTGGCCCTGGCGAAGGGCCGTGGCCTGAGCTGCTCGCGCTGGCCCGGCGGCTGCGAGGCCCACCGCTTCGAGTGGAAGAAAACCGTCGGACCCCTCGCCGAGCGCTCCAACCAGAGGTTCGGCCTGCCCGAGTTCATGCAGAATTGCGCCGACATCGGCGCCATCGCCGTCATCACCCTCGGCGACTTCGTCATCTCGCCCGAGGACGCCGCCGACATGGTCGAATACCTCAACGCGCCCAACGACGGGAAGAACCCCAACGGCGGACGCGACTGGGCTGCCCTCCGCGCCGCCGACGGCCACCCCGAGCCCTGGGGCGTCGTGTGGTTCGAGTTCGGCAACGAATCCGACCACGGCGACCACAAGGGCGGCAAGTTCACACCGAAGGGATACGCCGAGCGCTTCCTCGCCACCCGCCGCGCCATGCGGGCCGTGGACCCCCGCATCAAGCTCGGAGCGGTCCTCGAAAACACCAAAACCGGCCAGGTCGGCCCCTGGACCCGCGAAGTGCTGAAGACGACCGCCAAGGAGCTGGACTTCGCGATCCACCACTGCTACGTGCCCGGCTACTATGCCAATGACGGCAAGCCGCCCGCTGAGGAGCTGTTCGCCCTCAGCCTCGCCGCTGACGCGCAGATCGCCGACCTCTACCGCAGTCTGAATGCCCTCATCCGCGAGCTGACCGGCCGCGACGACGTGCCCCTCGCCATCACCGAGTTCAACGGCCACTTCGTCCAGCAGAAGCCCGTCCCGTATCGCCACTGCCTGGGCAACGCGCTCGTCAACGCCGAGGTGCTCCGCGTCCTGATGCAGCCCGAACACCACATCGCCCTGGCCAATCACTGGCAGTTCGCCAACGAATACTGGGGCTCGGTGAAGGGCTACAAGCCGCCCTACGTCAAGCGGCCCAACTACTACGTCTTCGAGCTGTATCACCAGCACTTCGGCGACGTGCTCGTCGAGGCCGACGTGACGTGCAGCCGCTTCGAGTCCGACGGCGGCTACGGCGTCCGCCCCCGCCGCGGCCAGCCCGGCCCCTTCCAGCTCTTCCCCGACGACCTGCTGCCGAAGCAGGACTGGGCCCTCTCGGCGACCAAGGGCGCCACGCACCGCATCGAGGATGGCGTGGTCGCTGTCGAGTTCGACGGCACGCAGGACGTGAATTACCACCACGCGCAGAAGGCGATGCCCGCCGAGCCGCTCACGGGCTACCGGCTGACGGGCTGGGTGAAGACCGAGGGGCTGACGACTGGCAGCGGCGCCGGCTTCCAGACCGGCGACGGCCGCGGCTGGCCTGCCACCCACTCCGCCTCCTGCTCCCCCTCCGTCGTCGGCACGAGCGACTGGACTAAGCTCGAGCTGGACTACGTGACGCTCGGCGACACGAAGAACCTCCAGGTCATCTGCCGCCGCATCAGCGGGGCCGGCGCCCTGAAGGGCAAGGCGTGGTACCGCGGCGTGCAGGTCCAGAAGTTCCGCCCCAAGAGCTACGGCGCCGCGCCCCTCCTCACCGTCAACGCGAGCAGGAGCCGCGACGGCAGCGTGCTCCATCTGATGATCGTGAACAAGAGCCTGCGCGAGCCGGTGCCCTGCACCATCGAGGCCGAGGGCCTCCCGACTGCCGAGGCGAGGGCCTGGGCGCTCACCGGCCCCGCCTGCGACGCCACGAACGAGCGCGAGCCGCTCAACGTCACCGTCCGTGAACAGGAAGTCACCGTGAACGGCGGCAAGGCATCGCTGAAGCTGGCCCCGTGCTCGGTCACGGCGCTTGAACTCAGGAGAAGATGATGCGCGAGAACCGAACTAAGCGTTTGCTGAAGGACGGCAAGACGGCGATCGGCGGCTGGGTGGTGTCGGAGGACCCGACGACGACCGAGATCATGGCCGACGTGGGGTTCGACTTCGTGGTGGTGGACACCGAGCACGCGCCGCAGACGGCGACCGGCCTGCAGGCCCACATGATGACCCTCAAGGACACGCCGGCCACCGGCGTCGTGCGCGTCGTGTGGAACGACTTCGTGCGCGTCAAGCAGGCGCTCGACGTGGGGGCCGAGGGCATTGTCTTCCCCTGGGTCAACACTGTCGAGCAGGCCCGGGCCGCGGTCGCCTCGACCCGTTACCCGCCGCGCGGCAACCGCGGCTGGGGGCCGCGCCGAGCCATCCGCTTCGCCACCGACCAGATGGACTACTTCCGCCACGCCGAGGAGAACATCCTGGTCCTGTGCCAGATCGAGACGCAGGAGGCCCTCGACAACGCCGAGGCCATCGCGGCGGCGGACGGCGTGGACGCGCTGATGGTCGGCCCGGCCGACTTCAGCATCAACATCGGCGTGCCGCTCGACTGGGATTGCGACAAGTTCATGGCGGGGATTCGCCGCGTGAGGCAGGCGGCCGACGCGGCGGGCAAGGCGTTCGGCGTCATCACCTCGGGCGCGGCCTACGCCAGGCGCTGGCTCGCCGAGGGGGCGCGCGTGATCATCGCCGGCTCCGACGGCGCGTTCCTGAAAATGATGGCGCAGGCCACGCTTGGCGAGATTCGGCAGGCCATTGGCTGAAAGGGGTGAGTCATGCATCGCCGCTGGACCGCTCTCTGCATGTGTCTCCCTGCGTTCGTCGCCGCGGCGGGCGAGCCGGAGCTGGCCTTCAAGCCCAGCGGCGAGGGGCTGTTCGCCTTCGACACCGGGGCGCTGAAGGGCACACTGCGCGCCGACGGCAAGTGCCAGGGCATCATCCCGCTCGTGGACACCAGGAGCGGGGCGAATCTCGCCCACTCCGTCGGCGTGCTGAGCTACTACCGCCTCTTCTCGACGGGCAAACGCTACGCCGACGGACGCAGCCGCCCGACGACCAACAAGCTGCTCCCCGACGGCGCGGTGAAGATCCACTGGCCCGCGGACGAGGCCAATCCGTTCGAGATGGAGGCCCTGTTCCGCTGGAAGTCGCCCACGACGATTGACCTCGAGACCACCGTGAAGCCGACGCAGGACCTGCCTCGTTTCGAGGTGTTCCTGTCGTCCTACTTCGCCAAGGAGTTCCGCAGCTTCGTCTACGTCAAGCCTGCCCGCTATGGCAGCGGCAAGCCCGGTTTCCTCGCCGCCGACGTGAGTCCGTTGCTCCAGGGCACCTATCTCGCCTTCCCGCGCGACCTGGCCGCCGCGCAAATCGTCCTTGATGGCCGCTGGGAGTTGGGGCACAACCCCGTCCAGTGGTCCGTCACCCGCTACCTGGCCGCCCCGATGGCCATGCGGCGGGACGAGAAGAGCGACCTCACCGCGCTGTTCCTGTCGCGGCCCGAGGACTGCTTCGCCATCGAGACGCCCTACAACATGACCCCGCCCGACGGCGTGGCGGGCCACTACTCCACCTACCTGTCGCTCTTCGGCGGCGACCTCAAGGCGGGGCAGGCGACGGCCGCTCGCGTGCGACTCGTCATTGACCGCGGCATCACCGAACAGCGGGCGGTCGAACTGTGCCGACAACTCGCCGCCGAGAAGCGGTGAGCCTGCCGCGCCTTCTCCCGTGACGCACACAGGCACGAGGAACGACACGCACGTCTCACCTCGGTGGTGACGAGCCGTCGTTCCAACATTCTGTAGAATGTTGGACCATCCGGCGTCGAGCGACGCGTGCTTTGCGGGCGCACACCGGCAGCGGGCCGGCCACGGCGCAGGTTCCGGAGGAGGGGCCTCATTCCATCATTCTGTAGAATGTTAGAATATCGCCTACTCGTGCCTCAGTGACGCAGGGGCTGCACACAAACGGCATGACCGCGGCCAAGTGCATATGTCCCGGTCGCGAAAGGCTCTTGCCCACAGCGCGCCGCCGGTCGGTGTATTGAGGAAAGCTGCCGCTCCCCCCGAAGAGACGAGCAAAGGCACAGACCAGGAGCCTCGGCAGCAGGAAACCTGGTTCCGCGCTACAGGGGGCGACACGGCGGTTCGCCCGACTGGAGCAAACCGACGCACCGCGGGGGCCGCCGGCTACAGAGCGGACACCAGTGCGGCGAAACCGCCGCCGGCCGGCCAGCGCCCCAACATGTGACGCGACGCAGAGATGCAGAGATGCACGACGGTCCAACATTCTGTAGAATGTGAGAACATTTCGCACCACCACCTCACCACGGACAGGAGGAGTTGGCATGGAGCACGCGGCAAGCAGCGAGCGGAGGCTGGAACGAATCGTCAAGGGATTCGCCAACCATCGGCGCATCCAGATGATGAGGCTCCTGGAGAAGCGGGAGGGCCTGTCCCTGATGGAAGTGTGCAAGGTCCTCCACGTGGGCCTCAAGGCCGGCAGCGAGCACATGCGCAAACTGGTCCTGGCCGGGCTTGTGGCCAAGCGGAACCACGGCCGTTGGGTGCGCCACCGGCTCACCCCAAGTGCACCCCATGTCCTCTCCCTCCTGCGGACGCTTGAGCGACAGGCCAGTAGCGAGGCCGCCACAGCGGGTGCGGGGACGATGCTCTAACATTCTACAGAATGTCGGACCATCGGCTCAGACGACTCGTGCGAATGCGGCACGACCAGTGCTTCGTTCCCGTGGAGAGTGTCCGGAGTCGGGCACAGCGTGAACGTTCCAATATTCTGCAGAATGTTGGAGTCTCCGCTCGCGGCGGGCTCACGCACGGGCTTGGCACGGAGCGTCAATAGCGGCGGCGCTCTGGCCGTCGGGTGGATACCGAGGCACTGGCTTCCCGAAGCCAACTCGTGCGGTCATGGCCGAGCGGGGAGCCAAGTCGTTGTAGCAGTGTGGGCGGTTAGGGGTCGGGACGACATTCTAACATTCTACAGAATGTTGGAACGTCAGGAGCACAGCAAACACGAGCAGGCAGGTCATTCCTGGCGCTCAAGCGTGCCAAGGAGCGTCAGCGGGGTGGAGTCTGTGATGCTCACCGCCACGGTGCGCCCCGCCAGCGCCCCGTCGCCAGGGAAGGCAACGATGTGGTTCGCGCGGCTGCGGCCGGCCAGGTTGGCGGGGTCCCGCGGGCTGATGCCCTCGACGAGCACGTCGAGCACGCGACCGACCATCGCGGCGTTGCGCCGCCGCATGATGTCCTTCTGGACGGCCAGGAGGCGGCGATTGCGTTCCTGCTTCGTCGCCCACGGCACGTCGTCGGGCAGCTCTGCCGCCTTCGTGCCCTCGCGCGGAGAGTACTTGAAGACGAAGCAGTTCTGGTACTCGACCCGTCGCACAAGGTCCACCGTCTCCTCGAACTCGGCGTCGGTCTCGCCGGGGAAGCCGACGATGAAGTCGCCGGCGACCTCGACGCCGGGCACAGTCTCGCGCAGGCGGGCAATGCGCTCGAGGTAGTGCTCGCGGGTGTAGCGGCGGTTCATGTCGCGCAGCACGCGGTTCGAGCCGCTCTGGGCCGGCAGGTGGAGGTAGGGGCACACGCGGGGCAGCTCGGCCATCGCGCGGAACAGCTCGTCGGTCGCATCCTTCGGGTGCGAGGTGACGAAGCGGAGGCGCTCGAGGCCTGCGATGGGGTCGAGCCGCCGCAGGAGGAGGGGAAATGACACCAGGAGTCTTTTGCCGTCCACGGCCCTTTCGGGTGCTTCGCACAAAAGACTCCTGGTGTCATTTCCCCTCCCGCCGAGGGTGCGGCCGTAGGAATTGACGTTCTGGCCGAGGAGGGTGACCTCGACGACGCCGTCGGCAACGAGGGCCTCGACCTCGGCGGCGACCTCGGCGAGCGGCCGGCTCTCCTCGCGGCCGCGCACGGTGGGCACGACGCAGTAGGCGCAGTAGTTGTCGCAGCCTCGCATGATCGCCACAAATGCCTGGAAGCGGTTCGGCCGCCGAGCGACGACCCGCGGCAGGTGGCCCACGTGTCCCTCGCCGACGGCCAGGACCGGCCCGTGCCGCTGGCGGACCTCCTCCACCAGCGCGGGCAACCGGTCCAGCTCCATCGGGCCGCACACGAGGTCCACGTGCGGCATGCGCTCGCGGATGTGCTCGCGCTCCTTCTGAGCCATGCAGCCGATGACGCCGATCACCAGACCCGGCCGCTGCTGCTTGCGCGCCCGCAGCGTGCCCAGGAGCGACCACACCTTGTCCTCGGCGTGCTGGCGCACGCTGCACGTGTTGATGAGAATCACGTCGGCTTCGGGGCTGGAGTCGGTGGCGACGTAGCCCGCCTCGACGAGGTGGCCGGCCGCCACCTCGCTGTCCAGCTTGTTCATCTGGCAGCCGAAGGTGACTACGTGGAGCTTGAGCGGATGAGCCATTGGACGAGGTACACGATGCCCACGCCGGCGCCGGCGACGGCGGCGACGAGGGCGAGGCAGCTCAGGAGGAAGAGCACCCTGTAGAACGTGCTCCCGCGAAGCTCCTCGCGGCACCCCGGGCACACGCGCGCGAAGCGAAGCGGCGGCCAGCCGGCCCGAGGGAACGCCAGGAGCCACGTGTCTCCTCGGACCCGGTCCTCGCCACAACGGTCGCAGATCACGGGGTCGCCTCGCGGGTTCTATCGGGCGGCAGCAACAGCAGGGGCAACGCGGACGCCACCATAATAGCGCCGCTGGCGATCATTGGCAAGCTCACGCCCTGCCCCTCGACCATGGCGGCGATGCCGAGCAGCGGTAGGCCCTTCATCTCGGCCAGATGCCCCGCCAGGAGCGGCCCGAAGATGCAGCCCAGCGCCGTCACTGCCGGCACCACACTCGCGTCCAGCCCCCGCGACTCCTTTCGCGCATAGTGCTGGATCAGCCCCCACTGGAGCGGCGCCCACAGCCCCGCCCCGATGATGTCGTGCGTCCACCAGAACACCAGCGTCGGCCCCAGCGTCGCGAAGCACCCCACGAGCGCCAGGAGAATGCCCTCGACCAGCAGCGTCCAGAAGAACACCGCCTTCCACCGCCGCTTCACCAGCCAGCCCACGAGGAACAGCGCGGGCACGTGCGACAGCATGTGTCCGAGCTGAATCCAGGCAATCGTCCGCTCCCCCAGGGCAAACTTCTGCTGGAAGAACAGCGGCGGCAGGTAGTAGTGGCTCGCCGACACCGCGATGCCGAAGATGAAGCCCGAGACCGTGAGCACCAGGATCGGCCTGGGAAACGACGTGGTGAGCAGTGCGAGCAGGCCGAGCCGCGGCCCCTTGCGCCCCACCTCCGCAGGCTCCGTGAACCAGCGGGCGAACACCAGCGTCGTCGCGGCCAGCACGAGGAAGGCCGCGGCGAACGGCACCGTGTAGCCGCAGCCCACGATCAGAAACCCCGCGGCCACCGTGCCGAGGCCCATGAACAACATCTCCGTGCCGCGCGTCATCCCCTGGAGATGCACGTAGCCGTGGGCGCGCGACTCGTAGAGGGCCGTCGCGTGCATCGTCTCGCGGACCCCGAAGCTCAGGTCGGAGGCCGTCTTCAGCCCCGCCATCGCGGCCAGCCGCTCCACGAACGGGAAGCCGAGGTACGACAGGCTCGTGAGCGCGAGCGAGCCCACGTAGAGCAGCTTCCGCCCGATGAGGTCGGACAGGCGAGCCAGGTAGATGCGCAGGAAGAAGATCGCGATGGCCGAAATCGTGAAGATGGTGCCGATGTCGCGGAACGAATAGCCCTTGGCCTTCAGATACAGCGGCACCGCGAAGTCGGTGAGCCCCTTCGTCAGCCCGTAGCCGATGCACACGACAAACAGCAGCGTGACGTTGTGGCGCATCCTATCGTCCTCGTCCTCGAACACTCACCCTGTGGGCGGGGCCTCCGTGCCCCGCGCTCCTCGGCAAAACACAAAGCGCCCGAAGGCGCTCGCCTCTTGCTTCCTTTCCTGCAAGGCTATCGGAAGGCCCGCCCCCTGTCAAACGGAACGAAGCAGCCCCCACGCCGGGCGCGGCAAGTCCCCGCGGCCTCGGAAGCGCCCCCGCGAGCCACCGGCGCCGCAGGTGCTACAGAGGATCACTTCTCGCCCCCTTTCGCGTCTCCTCGCACTAGGCGCGCCCCCCATCGTCGCGCCCCTCGCCTTGCGCGCGAAGGCGCGACTATGGAGGATGGCGGCAACAATGGACGCGGAGCGGCCGGGGTTGCGTCCCCACGCGGAGCGCAGGGACGAGGGGGATTCGAGGACGAGGACGATTGGGGCCAGTCTTGCCCCCCCCCCGCGTATTGCGCAGGTGGTCAAGATTGGTGAGGATGGGAGCAGGCGGCCTCACTTCGCCTCGCCGGGCCAGGGCTCGCCGCGGAGCCAGGCCTGGATTTCGCCCTCGGTGGGCTCGACGCAGTCGGGCTCGATGCCGAGGAAGCGGCAGGCCTCGTAGAGGGCCGGGGCGACGCAGCCGTGGACGCAGACGACGTGGTGGACATAGGGGCCGCGGATGAGGCGCTCTTCCCACAGGGGCCAGTTGCCGACCTTGAGCCACACGTAGGTGCCGCGGGTGAACGGCCCTTCGGTGCCGGCGCCGTGGCCGAGGAAGAGCTGGTAGCGGCCGTGGTCGCCGTCGAAGCGGGCGACGGTGATCGGCCCGCCGCGCAGCTCCCACTCGCCGACGGCGAGGGGGGCCTTCTTGCCGGCCATGTAGTGGCCGCTGAGCTTCTTGGGCCGGCACTCGATGGCCAGGCTCGGCGGGAACGGGCCGCAGTGCCAAAGCAGCTCGGCATTTTCGTCGCTGGGGTGGCGAATGGTGAGGTCGGCGAAGAAGGTGGCGGACTTGCGGCCGACCGCCTCCTGGACCATGTAGGAGGCGAGGGCGCCGTGGAGGTCGGTCTCGCACGCCAGCGGCACGCCCTCGTCGGTGATGAGGCCGTGGACGAAGCAGGGGAAGATGCCGAAGTCGGCCTGGAGGGCCGACCAGCACTGGAGGGCGATGGCGTCGAGGTCGGCGTCCTCGGCCCACTGGGCGAGCGTGAGCTTGAAGGCGGCGACCTTGGCGAGGTCGGCCTCCTCGACGTTGCCCACCTCGAAGTTGTCGCGGATCCACTGCACCTGCTGGGCGACGGCGGGGTCCTGCGAGTCGATCATCTTCCGGGCGACGCGGAGGATGTCGCCGAGGGTGGCGGGCACGACCTCGATGCCCCAGCGTTCGAGCAGCTCGCCCTCGTTGACCATCATGGTCCAGAAGGCGGCGGGGCGGGTGCTCACCTGGCCGATGCGAGCGTTGCGGAAGGCCTTGACGGCGGCGGCGGCGGCGACGAAGTTGGTGACGCCGCGCTCGAAGACCACGCTGTCGGGCGCCGAGTTCACGATGTAGGTGAAGGGCACGTTCATGCGGCGGAGGATCTTGCTGGTGGCGAAGAGGCCGCACTGGGTGTCGCGGTCGCGCGAGCCATCGGGCAGCGGCGCGGCATCGCGGGGGCCCCACAGGAGCGTGGGCTTGCCCAGGTCGCGCGCGAGGCGGGCGGTGGCGTCCTCGGTGCCGAAGTTCACGTGGGGGATGAACAGCGCATCCACCTTCTCGCGACGGAACACCTCGAGTGCCGGCTCGACGTGGTTGCGGCTGAAGATGAGCCCCTCGGGGTTCACCTCGTCAATGGTCACGATATCTACGCCGAGTGTCTTGAGCTTGGCCTCGATGAGGCGTTTCTGGCGGGCGGCCTCCTCGATGCTGAAGATCACGCGCCGCGTGGGCGCCACGCCGAGCTTGAGGGGCTCTGGCTTCTTCACGGCTCCTCTCCTTTCGGGGTTTCGCGGAGGCCGAGCAGCCGCTCGGCGTTCCGCCAGCCGATCTTCTCATAGGCTTCGCGTGAGATGTGGCCGCCCTCGACGGCCTCGCGGAGGAACTCGACGAGCGGCGTCTTGTTCGAGGGCGCGCAAATGTCGGTGCCGAAGAACAGGCGGTCCTGGAACTCCTCGAGGAAGCGATGGCCGAAGGCGGGGTCGCGGCTGACGGCGTTGTGGCCGCTGCCGGCCGAGAGGTCGCCGCACAGGCTGGGACAACTCCGCATCAGCTCGACCACGCGCCCGCCCGCGGCGACCGGCCCCTTGGGATAGCCGCCGCGCGTCGCCTCGGTCACGTCGCCGCTGATCTCGGCCCAGAACGGCTGCGAATGGCCGAGGAAGATGAGCTGGGGGAACTTCCGCAGCGTGGCCTCGAAGCGGGGGAGCCCCAGCTCGTCGTAGAGGCCGTAGGTGCCGCCGATCTGGGTGGCTACGTGAAAGGTCACGGGCAGCCGGCACGCCTCGCAGTGGACGAGGAAGTTCCACACGCGGGGGTCGTCGAAGGGCAGGTTCGCGCACACCTCGCCCACGCCCTTGCAGCCCTGGCTCTTGTAGTACTCGAGCATCGGCGTGAAGTTCGCCTCTGGCGAGTTCGTGAGCATGCGCGGGTCGGGGTTGCAGAAGGCGACGAAGCGGCCGGGGTGGCGGGCGACGACGTCGAGACACTCGTCCTGCGAGAGCTGGTGATGGGCGCACTCGGGCGCCCCCCCGGGCAGGATGACGCCCATGCGGATGCCGCGGGCGTCGTGCATGGCGATGAGCTGCTCGGGCGTGGCATACGTCTCGCCGTTGGGACGCAGCGGCCCGGGGCGCACGGTCGTGTGGACGTGGATGTCGATCAGCACTTGCGACCTCCTGCTGTAATGCTCGCCGACATTATAGGCCGGCCGGCTCTTCGCGCAAGCGAGGGAGCGGCGGGCCGCGCCTCACTGCACCTCGGGCATCGGCACCACCTCGCCCCGAAGCTGGCGGGCCTGGGCCGCGGGGTCGTAGACGCCGTAGAAGACGGCGTTGAGGTCAATCCAGAGGGCCAGGCGGGCGAGGTCCTCGGGCGGCAGGCGCGAGGCGCCCCGACGCTTGAGCAGGACCTTCATCAGGCGGCTGCCGCGGGCGCCGTAGGCTCCGCCCGGCTCGGTGCGGTGCACGGGGTTCCAGCCGCCGTAGCGGGGCACGAGGGCCTCGGCGGCGTTCTTCGCGTTCGTGCCGCCGTGCCAGAAGCTCAGGCCGCCGCACAGCGCCCAGTAGCTGCGGGTGAAGCCGTCGTGCGGCGCGCCCGTGAGGTCGAGGCCCTTGGGGGGAACGCGGGACGGGGACGTCCCGCCTACAGAGTGGCACTTGACGCAGTGCTTGTCGAGCACGGGCTGGACGAGGCGGACGTAGGAGAACGGCCTCGTGCCGTCGGGGCCGGGCTCGATGGCCGAGGGCGCGCGAAGGAGCGCCTGGGGCATGCGCCTCGGCGGCGCGGTCATGCGGTGCTCGTGGCAGCCGATGCACGTCGCCCGCTCGCCCGGCTGCGCGTAGGTGATTGAGCGCATCGTCTGAATGGCGAAGCCGTCGGCATCGAGGGCCTGGAAGAAGACGGGCTTGCGGGCGGGGAGGGTGAAGCGGGCCGAGCCATCGGGCTCGACGGGCACGGTGCCGAGGACGGCTCGCGCCGGCTCTTGGCCCGCGAGGCCGATGCGGGGCGAATCGGCCACGGGCGTGGTCTTCGGCAGAATCTGCACGATGCGAAGCGCCTTGACGCTGCCGCGCGGCACGTCGCCGAGGCCCTCGTAAACATCGAGCAGCACCATCTCGCCCGTGGGCGGCGCGTCAGGTGGCAACGTGTCGCCGACAATCGGCGGCACGGGCCGCGGCACGAGGGGGATTGGGTTGCTGCTGCCGATCTCGGGGTCGCGGTAGAGCAGCTCGCGGTTGCCCCAGCGGTCGAGAAGGTAGATGCCCAGGGCGGCAGGGCCGTTGGCTCGCGGCTCCATCACGAGCGGCTTCGGGCTGTAGCCGACGAGGAAGCAGTCCTCGGAGAGCGGCCAGGGCGAATCGTAGTACTCGCGGATCCCCCCCTCGGCCTCGGGGAAGCGGACCTCGGGCGTGATGCGCGTGATGGCCTGCTCGCCATTGTTCCCAAGCCGCGTGTCCACGATGGCGATCGAGCCGCCCGTGATCGAGTGATGGGCCGACGCGGTGAAGACGACCTTCGTGGTGCCGGGGATGGGCTGAAGCTGGAACGTGCAGTGCGGCGTCTCGGTGTGGTTGCCCCAGAGGGCGACGGGGTTCGTGCCATCGGGCCGGCACGCCCACAGATTCTGGTGCACGACGGGATGGCGGTCCACATAGTCCCAGCGGCTGTAGAGCACCTGGCCACTGGGCGCGACGGTGGGGAACCACTCGTTGGTCTCGTGGAACGACAGCGTGCGGATGTTCGAGCCATCGGCGTCCATGCGGTGGAGGGTGTAGACGTGCCATCGCGGGCCGAACTGGCCGCCGAAGCATCGGGCGTGGCCCTTGCGGCGGGTCGAGGAGAACACGATGCCGCCATCGGGCAGACAGCTCGGCATCAGGTCCTCGAACTCCCCGCTCGTGAGCTGCCGCAGTCCCGTCCCGTCCACGTTCATCTCGTAGATGTGGTAGAAGGGGTCTTCCTTCGTGCACTTCGAGTAGGAGAAGACAGTGCGTTTGGCGTCGTAGGAGAGGCGCGGCTCGAGCACGTTGCCCGTCGAGGCATCGAAGAGTCGGCGGGTCTTCAGCGAACGCCCTGGCTCGTCGAGCACGAAGATTCCCCCTCCCGGCCTCGCCCGCCAGCCGAAGTATTGCATCACCAGGTGGCTGTAGGAGGTGGGTACGCGCTTGACGAAGAGCAGCGGCGCGCGCGGCAGCGGCGCGTTCGCGAAGGTGGCCTGGCGCTTGAGCCAACGAGCGCGCACGTATGCCCCGACTGCCTCCCGGGGAATGGGTGGGGTCTCCTTCCGCAGGCAATCGTCCTGCACCATTGTCCAGAGGGCCAGCTCGGGCGGGTCGGCGGGGCCGATGGCCTGATGGAAGGCATCGGCGAGCTGCACCTTGAGTTCGGGCGCCTTCTCGTCAAGGAGCCTCTGAAGGCGCGCAACGCCGGCCGCCCACGGCCCACGATAGGCGCCGAAGGCCAACTGCGGCAGCGGAGCCGAGTCGCCCGCTTTCACCGACACATCGTTCGCCGCCATCTCGACGCGGAGGCGACCGTCCTTGTCCAGCGCGCAGCGAAGTCTCCACGGGCCGGGCTGCGTCACGGCAACCACGACGCCGCTCTGGTCGCGTCCGTCAGCCAGGGCGAAGAGCGGCAGGGCATCTGCTGCCGAACGCTCGACTGCCTGCCCTGTGGTCAATGTGTCGTGCCGCAGCACGAAGCTCCTGTCGAGTGCGTGCAGCATGGGCAACCCGGTCTTCTCCTCGCCCGGTGGCCCTTCCATCTCGTAAGACCAGCCGCCCTCGCCCTGCCGCGTGGTCGAGAAGCCCTTCGAGGCGGTGAAGGACTCACCGTCGGGGTAGGCGATGGCGGGGTCCCAGCGAGTGGTGTCGCAGAAGATCTGGCCGCGCTTGTGGACGACGAAGCGGATGGCGTCGCCCTTGCGGACGTCGAGCGCGAGCTTGGGCTCGAGGCCTTTCGCGTCGCCGCCGTCAATCTCCGCCTGCCACACGACCTTGTCGCCGTGGCGGATGAAGAGGCGAACGCCGTCGGTCTTCGCATCCACGTGGGCCTTGGCGACGCGGTCCGTGACCGTCACCTTGCCATCACGCGGACAGGTGAAGCGGCGGATGCTCGGCGTGTTCTGGCCGGGGTGCTGCCAGTCCCTGCCCACGCGCGTCCAGTTGGGGCCGGTCCAGTAGGTCGAGCCGTACCACGTGTCGTTGCGGTAGGCGAGCGGCCTGTAGGGAGTGGCTCCCGGCGCCGCGAGGCGAAAGGTCCAGTCAGCGAGGACGACGCTCTGTAGCGTCGCGGGCGCCTTGCCCTGGTTGACGAGGGTGCTCTCGATGAGGGCGAAGCCGAGCTCGGACAGCCAGCGGCTTCCCTGGCGGAGGACCAGGCCGTCGGGCAGCGTCGGCGGCGCGGCGGGCGGCTCGAGCCGGCGGATGAGCGAGTCGCCGGGCTCGCCGCGGAAGTGAGAGAGAATCGGCTCCTCACCCCCCAGGGCGACGGCCGCGGCCATGCCCAGCCAGATCGCGGGCCGCACAACCAAGGGGGCCTCCTACGGACTTGGCGCCGGGGCGATGGAGAAGTCGAAGCACTGGAGGCGATGATCGCTGGCCCCCGTGCCCACGAGCTTGTAGCGGATCGCGCGAATGCGCGGGCCGAGGATGCACTGATCAATGTCCCACAGCGGGAAGCCGTCGGGCCACGAGTAGCACCAGCCGGTCCCCGCCGCGTCGTAGGCGTGGGCGTAGCCCCTGGGCAGCCTGCCGAGCCAGTGGGAGCGCCGCCGGGCGTTGAAGTCGCCCGCCACCAGGTCGGGGCCGATGTACGCGATGCGCTCGTGGACCTGTCGGAGCCACGGCTGGCGCGAGTAGAGGGGGCGGCTCGGCAGGTCCACCGCCATCAGCTTGAGCGGCCCCCGCGGCGACGTCCATTCGATGGTGTACACCCGGCTCGGCATCCGTTCGTCCTTCGGGCCGCGCCGCAGCGAGCCGCGCGCGATGACCGCGATCTGCCGCACGTGGCACACCGTGTAGTCCCGGCCCAGCGTCGTCGCGACCTGGCGCGAGACCTCCTGGCCCAACAGCTCGGAGAGCACGATGATGTCGGCGTTCAGCGGCTTGAGCGCCTCGGCAATCGTCCCCGGCCGGCCCCCGATCGGCCCCACGTTCCAGTGCACGAGCCGCAGGGCGTGCGCCGGGTCGCCCCGGACCCGCGGGCGGACCCATTGGTTCTCGACGAAGAAGAGCCAGAAGGTGGGGAACAGCCACAGCACCGCGGCGGCCAGCGCCACGCGGCGGCAGCCGCTGGCGAACGCCAGCAGCGCCGCGACCAGCAGGGCCACCGAGCACAGCGACGTGGGGACCAGGAAGCAGGCGCCGGTGAGGCTGTTCATGTCCCGGAACACTTCGCCGACCACCCACACGCCGAAGGCGCCCATGGTGACGTTGGCCCACAGCCAGGCCGCCACGCTCCTCGCCGAGCGCGCGATCTGGGCGGCAGGAGTCTCGCTTGCGGGGCTCTGTGGCGTGGCGCTCATGCGTTCCTTCCAGGCTCTCGGCTCGCGGCTCGGGGCTACTTCGCCTCCTTCAGCTCCTTGATGCGGAGGCTGCGGAACTGGACCTCCATGGGCCCGCCGGCGTGGATCTGGACCGCGATGATCCCCTCGCGGGCGATCTTCTCGTCCGGCTCCGTGTAGTCCACCGTGACCACCCCGTTGATCGAGAGCTTCACCTTGTTGCCGACGGCCTCGACCTCATAGTCGTTCCAGTCGCCGGGCTTGAGGGCACCCTTGAGGTCCTCGGCCTTGGGGCCGGCGAGCACCTTGTTGCGTCGGGCCTCGTCGTAGAGCTTGCCCCACCAGCCGACCGCGATGTCGGCCTGGTAGCCCGACACCTCGTGCGAGGGCGGCGGCACGCGCTTCGAGCGGAACTGCACGCCGCTGTTGCCCTTCTCGCCCACGAGCTTCACCTGGAAGCGCAGGACGAAGTCGCCGTAGGACTTCTCCGTCGCCAGGAAGTCGTTGTACCTGATCCCTGCCGAGCGGCCGACGAGCACGCCCTCCTCGACCACCCACAGCTTCGCGTCGCCCTCCCAGCCCGCCAGGTCCTTGCCGTTGAACAGCGGCACGAAGCCCTCCTCGGTCGCCTCGGCGGCGAAAGCCGCTGCGGCTATCAGCGCCAACAACCCGGACGCAACTGTCCTCTTCATGGTCGCTCTCCTTTCGCAACACTCCAGGCCAACGATGCGAACGCCCCCACCGAGCTTGTCTCGGTGGGGCGAAGGATTGGCCACTACCCGTGGGCCACGCTTCCACCCCCCTCCCTCTCAGAGGGAGGGGGCAGGGGGAGGGTGTACCCCCCCATCGAAGCCCCACCCTCACCCCGCCCTCTCCCTGGAAGGGAGAGGGGGTGAGAGAGGGGGATGGGGGTGAGGGCACCCGCTCTAGTTGTCAATCCCTGGCTCCACCGACGCGAGGTCGGTGGGGGCCGGAACACATTGCTTCACGCGGGCTCGAACCAGAAGATGCTCTCGAAGTAGGTCGCCGTGTCCCGCTCCGTGCGCATGGGCACGGGGCGGTGAAAGGTGTCCACGAGCCGCAGCCCGGCCATTTCGCCGATGGCGGGGTAGAGGCCGTGGCGGTCGTTGGCCACGACGAAGAGCTTCGCCGTGGGCTTGAGCCACGGCCGCAGGTGGCGGAAGACCGCCGCAATGTCGGCCTGGTAGGCCCGCTGGGCCTTCTTGCCCTTGCCCAGCGACATCGGGCCGATCTCGCTCTCGTCCCGCCGCGCCAGCTCGGGGAACAACTCGTAAGCATACCGGTGCTGCTCGTGGTAGTCAATCATCCCCACGTAGGGCGGCGAGGTGAACACGCCGTCGAGCCGCACGCCGTCGGGCAGCCGCGTCGTGCGCGCGTCGCCCTCGACGACCGTGGCGGTGGCACAGGCTTCCAGCCCGTGGGTGCGGAGGCGGTCGAACTCCTCGATGCGGTTCACCGTGTCGCGCGAGTAGCGGCGGAAGAACTTCAGGCCATCGCTGATCGGCTCGCACATCCTGCGGTGCTTCACGCAGTAGTATTGTTCCCCCGGCCTCAGCGGCTTCTTGGGCCTCGCCAGATCGTAGTGCGGGATGAGGCGGCACGATCGCGCCGTGCGGCTGAGGACCACCTTCAGGAGGTCCTGGTTGCGGTACTCGGGGATGATGCTGCGGTAGAACAGGATCTGCTGGAGGGCCTGCGGGGCGATCCAGGCGTTCAGGTAGGGGCTGTCGGCCGTGAAGGCGCCGGGCCTCGGGAAGAGGGGCAGAAGCCCCCCGCCCTTGCCCTGGCGGGTGAACTCCTCGATGCGGCGGAAGGCGTCGCGCACCTCGCGGCGCAGCAGGGCGAGGTCGTGGCGGCGGGTCTTGGCCTGGATGATGAGGCAGTTGAAGGGCGACAGCTCGATGCCCAGGGCGTGCATGCCCAGGGCGTTGGCCTCGACCAGCGTCGTGCCCGAGCCCGCGAACGGGTCGAGAATCGTGTCGCCGGCCGCGAAGAAGCGGCGCAGAAACAGCTCGACCAGTTGCGGGATGAACTTGCCAAGGTAGGGGTGGAGGCGGTGGACGTGTTTCGTGCGCTGCCACTCGGGGAACTCGATGAGCGACAGGTCGCAGCCGAAGGTCTCGATGTTCTTCCGCACGTCCACGTTGTCGGCGAGGGCGGCGTCCTTGAGGAAGATGCGGCGGCGCTGCTCGCCGGTGAGGCCCGTCTGCGAGGGGGCGGGGGCCTCGAGCTGCGAGAAGGGCGTGGGCAGTTCCTTGGCGCGGGAGTGTTCGGGCACGGCACGCTGCCTCCGGCCGCGGGGCACTGCCGCGGGCCGGAGGCGATTATAGCGGACCGGGGCCACCCGTTCAACGCCCCCTGCGCCGGCGGCCAACGCTTCTGCCGCCCCCTGCGGGGGCTGGGCCTTGTCCCCGCCCGAACCCACGGCTTACGCCGTGGGCTACCGCCTGCCGCCCGCCGTCGGCGGGCTACGGAGTCCGAGATGTGGGCCGCGCGGGTCGGGGGCCGACGTTGCCGCCCGCCGTCGGCGGGCTACGGAGTCCGAGATGCGGACCGCGCGGGTCGGGGGCCGACGGGCGAATTTGGCCCAGGACGCGACTTTGGCCGGGAAGGAGGGAGGCGAAGGGGGCTCCGCAAGTGATGCACAGGGCTACACTTGTGGATGCATGGCACCGGCTTCCGGGGGCCATAGGTCTCCCAGGTCGCGCAGGGCCGAGAAGTCGCACCCCAGGCCCCTCTACGTGCGTTTTTCCTGGAGCCGCAAACTGCTGGCAGCGAAGCGGTTACGTCTGCAAGGGCGCCCGATGGGCTTGTGAATGTCTTCACGAGCCCGCCCCCATAGGGGCCGCCGCGCCCTCCTCACTACCGCTGCACGGAGAGAGGCGCGTAGTCGTGAGGCGGGATTTCCTCGAGCTTCGTCCCGCAGGGACGCCCGGCTAAGTCCTGACGTGCCTTCGGTACGAAGGCCGCAGAGCGTGGTTCTGGTGCTCGACTCATTCGACTGAAGCGATCACGCGGAGCGGCCCACCCAGGCGCCCCGCACTAGGCGCTCACCCCCTATGGCGCACACGTGAGCGCCTAGCGCAACAGGCTGGCTGTGGTGGACTCCTCGTGAGCTGTAACCTTCTATGCAGTGGGCGCTTACGGCTGTCATGGCACTTGTTCCGCCGCCCCGCACTAGGCGCTCACCCCCTGTGGCGCACAGGTGAGCGCCTAATGGGCGAGACGCGTGTCGAACGCCGCGCGGATGATCGCTTGGGCCGGATGGGCCTTGTACCCTCTCCCCTGTGGGGCAGCACTCAATGCCCCGCCTTGTCCGCCTGCGCAGCGTGGCCACCGAGAACCTTGTCCACAAAACCATACGCCACGGCGCCGTGCCACTCGTGTCCGGCAGACCAGATGTCTTGTATAGTTGACTCCTCGGCGCCCCATACCTTGTAGCCGGCGCGGACGCGGGCGAAGCCCTCGCGGGTGTAGCGGATGGGGAAGCAGTTGTCTTTCTCCGCGCTCTCGAAGAGCAGTGGCCTCGGGGCGATGAGGAGGTGCACCTCGCACACGTCCATCAGCTCGACGAAGCCGGGCAGGCACCAGCAGGGGCAGTTGTGGACCGAGAAGACGCCCTCGGTGGTGCACATCCAGCCGCTGACGACGGCGACGCGGAGCCGCTCGTCGCACGCGGCGATCCACATCGTCCACTCGCCGCCCATCGAGAGGCCGGCCACGCCGATCCGCTTCGGGTCCACCTCGGGCCGCGCGGCCAGGATGTCCACGCACCGCATCAGGTCCCACAGCGCCATCGCGGCGTACTTGTGGTGGCCGAACGAGGGGGCGACGACCACGTAGCCGCCGCGTGCGAAGCGGTCGGCCATGGCGTGGTACAGGCTCTTCGGGTCGAAGAGGGGCTCCGCGGCTCCGCTGTGGCCGTGAAGACAGAGCACCGCGGGGAAGGGGCCTTTGCCCTTGGGCACGCACAGGCGCACGGGGTAGCGCTTGCCTGGCTTGCCGTTGCCCTGGAAAGAGCCGGTGAAGAGCGTGTAGTCGCCCTTGTCCTCGGGCTTGCCGAGCTGGAGGTCAATCGGCGCGTCCTGGGCCGAGACGCGCGGCGCCTGCTTCTCGACCAGCTCGAGGAGCCGCGCCCGCGCCTGCTTCTGCCACTCGACGGCCTCCTCCTTCGACTTCGCGGTGAAGGGCATCTCGAACTTCGCGGGCACCTGCCCCGCTTCGGCCAGCGCGACAAGCCCCACCACAATGGCTCCGACAAACAGGTTGCTCATTTCTTGTTCTCTGTGTCCTCTGTGTCTCTGTGGCTAGCCCTCTGGCCTCGCGGCGGCCCAGAGGGTGCCGCGGGTGAGGAGGGTGCGGAAGTTGGCGTCGCGGCAGCTCTCGGCGTTGTGGCCCAGTGCGATGTAGGCGATTCGGCCCTTGCCGTGCGACTTGGTCCAGACGACGGGCACCGTTGCGCCCTTCCAGAGGGCCGTGGCCAGGACCTTGTTCCGCGGGTCGTAGCCCGTGATGTACTGCTCGTCGGTGACGAAGAACTCCTCGATGTCCTTCGTGATGGGATGGGTGGGGTCCGCCACGCTCACCTGGTACTGGCGGTAGCGGGGGTGGGTGACGAAGTAGCCGCCGACGAAGTAGCGGTAGGCCGAGCACTCGCGGAAGGAGTCGGCGGCGGAGTGGACGCCGACGTAGCCCTTGCCGCCCTCGACGAATTTCAGGAGCCCCTGGAGCTGTGCGTCGGTGATCGAGCCGACGGTGTGGTAGAACACGATGACCTCGAAGGGGTCGAGGTTGGGCGCGACCAGGCAGTCGAGGTCGTTGTTCACGCGGGTGATGTCGAACTGGGCGGCGGCCTCGAGGGCCTCGTGAATCGCGTCGCCGCAGCCCTTCCAGTCGTGAATCTCGCCGCCCGAGTACACCAGGGTCTTGATCTTCGACAATTGGCTTTCCTTTCCCGAAAGGCCGAGTCTTCGCCTCCCGCCTCCGACGCCACAGCCATCCCTATGCATAGCATGGCGGCGGCGAGCCGTCAAGCGCGTGCGGGGTCGAGAGCAGGGCTCAGGCGAGTCGGGCACGCTTGCGGAGGAACCACTCGGTGCCGCCGAGCGCGACGATGAGGACGAGGAGGGGCCAGGAGTTCCAGAGGGACCACTGGCGGCGGTCGGGCAGCACGAGCGTGGGCGAGCCGAGGGCGGCGAGGGCCTCGGCGGCGTGGGCGGGGTCGGCGACCTGGCCGTTGGTGAGGGTGGCGATGCGCTCGAGGAGGCCGCGGTTGGCGGCCAGCTCGACCTGTTCCTGGGGCACGGCGGGCTCGACGAAGAATTCGGTGGCCACCTTGTCGGCGCCTTCGGAGGCGAGGATGCTCTTGGCCGCGGGGGCCTCGAGCTCGACGCGATAGGTGCCGCCGTCGAGCTTGCCCAGGTCGGCGCTGTAGAGGCCGAGGGAGTTCTTCACGTAGTCCATCTTGCGGCGCAGGACCGGCTTGTCGGCGAGGTAGACGACGGCAGCCACGTCGTCGCTCTCGACGGGCGTGAAGTCGGCCTGGGTGATCTTGGCTCGGACCCGGACCGATTGGTCGGGCGAGTAGCGGGGGCGGTCGGTGCCGAGCTTGACGAGATTCGTCCCCGCGGGCAGCTTCTCGGCGGTGGCCCAGCGGAGCACTTGTCCCCAGAAGCGGTGGTGATGGGTGTCGCCGACGCGGTAGCGGAGGCGCCAAGTGTGGTCGGTGGCGACGAAGAGCACGCGGCCCAGGGCGGCGTTGTGGGTGACGAGGAGGGCGTGCTCGCGGATGTACTGCTGGCGCTGGCGGATCACCTCGTCGGAGGGGCCCTTGGCCGGCGCGACCGAGGGCGGCTGTGCCACAGGCTCGAACTTCATGTAGTCGGGGGCCTGGGGCGGGAGGGCGTAGGCGAGGATGAGGGCGGTCTCCTTGGTGGTGGTGATGGGGTGGCGCCAGTGGAGGTCGGGCAGGGAGGCCCAGGTTTCGAGGTTCTCGGCCGGCTCGACCTTGAGGCGGGTGATCACGTGCTGGCGGCCCTCGGGGGTGAGCTCGATGTGGAAGCGCTCGTCGGGCGAGGCCACGTAGTCGTCGGGCGTCTCCGCCGCCTGGAACGCGACGGGCAAGAGGTCGGCGAGCGGGGCGTTGGCGTAGGCGTGGGGCATGAAGCGGGGGCCGGCGATGACGATGAGGACGCCGGCGCGGTCCTCGACGAATTTCCTGAGGATCTTCTGCTCGGGCTCGCGGAGGATGTCGGGCTCGACGTCGCCGAGGACGATGACGTCGAATTTCATCCACTCGGCCTCGTTCTCGGGGAGGGCGGTGGCCTCGGGCTCGTCCTTGGGCCGTGCGGCGGAGGCGTGGACTCTGCGGCGCGGGGGCTGGCCGGGGATCTCGTCGGGGTGGAGGACGACGTATTGGAGCTTGACCGTGCGGTCGCGGGAGGCGAAGAGGTTCTTGAGGTAGCGGAACTCCCAGCGGGGGCGGCCCTCGATGACGAGGAGTCGGGTCTGATCGTCGGTGACGCTGACGGAGAGGGGGCGCTCGTTGTTGGAGGCGAGGACCTCGCCCTCGACGTCCTCGACCCTCACGCGGTAGGCGTGGAGGCCGGCCTCCTTCGGCTCGTCGGCGAGCTGGATGCGGGTGCGGAGCTTGTGGGTCTCGACCCGCACCTCCTCGGAGTCCACGGGCGTGTCGCGGTCGTAGAGGGTGACGCGGACCGTCTTGCCCGCGAGGCCGTCGAGCTTGAGGTCGGCGTTGAGGTAGAGCTTGTCCTTGGTGTAGACGGTCTCGGGGGCCTCGAGGCCGACGACAGCCGCGTCGATGGTCGGCTTGGCGCCGCCGCCGAAGACGATGGAGCAGATGGGCACCTGGCGGAGGCCGATGCTGCGGGCGAGCGGCTCGACGCCGGTGGCGGCGTTGTGCTGGCCGTCGGTGAGCAGCAGGATGCCGGCCAGGCGGTCGGTGGGCACCTCGGTCATCACCTTCTCGAGGGCCGCGGCGATGTCGGTCTTCTGCTGCTCCGCCGGCAGGTCAGCAGCACTCCCGTTCGTCCTCGGCGTCGAGCCCTTCTTGTCCTTGTCGGGCGGGGCCGTGACAGGTCGTGGAGCTGTCCCGGGGAGCCCCTCGGCGAGGTTGATCTCGGTGGGCTGTGTGGCGAAGGTGTAGAGCTTGACGCCGTAGTCGGCGGCCAGGTCGCCCAGGAGGCCGCGGCGGGAGGCGCCCGGTCCCGGCTCGCTGGCGGCGCGGTGGAGCAGGTCCTGCGCGAGGGCGAAGCGCTCCTTGAGGGCCACGGCGTCCATCTTCGCCCGTTCCTCGGGCGAGCGCGAGGCGTAGAGGGCCTCGTCGAGGGCGTCGCCGAGGCCGGCGGCCCGCGGCTCGAGACTCGTCAGCGCCTCCGCGGCGCGGCGCAGGATGTCGATCACCGGCTCGGGGTCGCGGGCGACCATCGGCAGCCGGCTCGTGGCGAGCATCTCCTGGGCCTGGACGATGCGGTCGTGGACCTCGCTGGTCAACTGGTCGCGGAGCTGGGAGATGGCGGCAACGGTGCGGGCGTCGAGCGGGAGCTTTCCCCGGAGCGGCTCGGCGGCGAGCTTGAGCTGCTCGCCGATGGCGCGGCGCAGGGCGTCGAGGGCCTCGGCCGTGGCCCTGCGGCGGCCCTCGAGCAGGCGTTGCCGGGCTTCGGGCTTCGCCTCGCGGAGCGACGCCAGCCAATCCACCTGCGCGCCGAGCTGCTCGCGGCTCTCGCGGAGCCGGCGGACCATGCCCTCGGTGCGCCAGGGCCGGGCGGGCGCCTGGGGCGAGAGGACCTCGGCAAGGCGGACCTTTTCGGCGGGCGTCATCTGCGTGTCGGGCACGTGCATCGAGGCCGAGTCGTCCACCAGCACGGCCACGAAGCGCTGAAGCGTCTTGCTGAGGTCAATCGAGCGCACGGGCTGGGCGAGCATGACCACGACGAGGAGCGCCATGGCCACGCGGAGTGCGGCGAGTGCGAGGCCCGTGCGGCGCGGCACGATCCGCCGCTCGAGCGCGTAGAGCAGCAGCACGGCCTCGACGACCACGGAGCCGGCCAGCGCGATGGGCCAG
This sequence comes from Planctomycetota bacterium, assembly GCA_035527715.1. Classification (GTDB taxonomy): domain Bacteria; phylum Planctomycetota; class PUPC01; order DSUN01; family DSUN01; genus DSUN01. The sequence continues at coordinate 47,203 of DATKZY010000133.1, forward strand.
ATCCACCAGTTCGTTGCCAGCACCACCACCCGCTGCATCAGGTCGAACGCCGTGAGGAGCGCCAGGAAGCCGATGGGTGGCCCCGCCGCCAGGAACAGCCCCTTGCGCCACCGCGACGCGGCCCGCCGCCGCAGCGCATGCACCCCCACCCACGCCGCGACCAGCGCGATCGCCAGTAGCAGCGCCGGCGCCGCCGCCAGGCGCAAGGGCAGGATCGCGTGTTGGCCGGCTGCTGGCGTCACAGCGCTCGCGCCCCCATCACACAGGAGAGCCAGGACCCACCACGGATGGCACGGATGGGCACGGATAATCGAGCCAAAGACAAGCAAGCCATCAGCGAACGATTCGTTTCCATTCGAGTTTCGCTCGCCTGAAGTTGAGGAGAATGGCTACCCGAAGTCCCGTGATGGCAAGGTAGCCGAGCATCTGGGCGATGTGGTCTCCGTTGAAACAAGCGACCACCTTGGTGTCCACGACGATCTTGTCCTCCACGATCACATCGGGGATCAGCCTGCCAATCAGGGTGCCCTTGTAGTGGACGGGGAACTGCTTCTGCTGGTCCACCGAATGGCCCTTTTCGCGAAGCTCCAGCACGAGGGCGTTCTCGTACAGCTTCTCATCCAGCCCCGGCTTCAGTTCATTGAGGACGGTCATGGCGGCGCCGATGATCGCCCCGCTCTCGTCCTCGTGGATCACTCTCTCTTCCATCGTCTTCTACCTATCCGTGCCCATCCGTGCCATCCGTGGTTGCCCTATTCTGGCTTCATGGCCTTGCCACGGGCTCGGACGTGCCCGGCACGCGAAGCAGTTGCTGGGCGCGGTCGCGGAAGGTCTGGACGTCTACGACCTCGGAGCCGAAGAGCACCGTGGGCGCGGCGCCGAGGCGGCGCTGGACGGCAATCCAGCGACCGACGGCGATCTCGCCGAGAAGCGCCAGGAGGGCGCCGATGATGAAGTACTTCCACAGTTCCTCGCCGGCGATGCCGCCCGTGGCCTCGGCCGCCGCCTCGTCGGTGCGCTGGGTCTCGAAGATGTCCACGGCGCGCTTCGGCAGGTCCAGGTCCGCCGCGGTCAGCACGTCGAGCGTGCTCTCCTCGACGCGGCTGAGAGCGACGAAGGGGATGCCCCTGGCGTCGGCGCCTTCCGGGGCATACGCCTTGGCCAGTTCGGGCGGGAGCGTGAGGGTGTAGAGCCCGGGCTCCTGGGTCTCGGTGAAGCTCACGCGGAGAAGCCCGTTGTCGAGCGCCAGCCGGGCCGGGCAGTGGCGCTGGGAGGGGGTGAGCACCTCGGCCACCTCGCCCTCGGGCCGAGAGGCCGAGCCGGGCGTGGAGCCGGCGGGGTAGAGCTGGCTCTGGGGGATGACCTCGCGGCGCTGGTGGTCGCCGGACCACAGGAGCCTGGCCGTCGCATCGCCCGTGTCCTCGAAGAACTCCATCTTGAGCGGATAGCGCCGGCCCGCCTCGAGCGGCAGCGTGGCGAAGTACTCGGTCGGGTTCTGCCCGCGCCAGGCGTCCACGAGCAGCCTGCCGTCCACCCACAGCCGCACGCCGTCGTCGGCCAGGACGTGGAAGGTGATGCGCTCGGAGTAGCGCGGCACGACGAAGCCGGTCCAGCGGGCGGAGAAGCCGTCGGCGGGCACCGTCGGGGCGGGGCGGTTCCTGAGCCATTCGAAGTTGATGTTGGGGTCGGTCCGGGTGTCGCGCAGCCGCTCGAAGTTCTTGCCCTCGAAGTATTCGGCGCGGAGGCCGCCGCCGGCCCGAGCGGCCCCGCTGCCGCCGCGGGCGCGCAGCTCGAGCGTCACCTCAGTGCCGGGCGCCACGTTCGGCTCGAGCATCATGGGCGAGGCGAGGTAGTAGACGGCCTCGTGGAGCATGGGCACGAAGCTCTTGAGGGCGGGCAGATTGCTGCCGGCCGGGTCGAGCGAGGTGGCGGCGAGGAGGACGTAGCCCTTGCCGAGCTTGCGCTCGACGAAGAACGGCTCGCCCGTGTTCAGGCGCCCGCCGACCCGCACGTCGGAGTCGCGCTCGTCGGCGTCGAGCTTCCAGTAGGACTTCACGAGCGCGAGCGCGGCGTCGGACGACCTGGCGTCGGAGAGGAGCTGGAGGGCGGGGTGGCTGAAGCTCCGCGGCTCGAGGCGGGCGGGGGCCTGGTGCACCTCGCGGCGTTCGGCCAGGCTGGCGGGCAGGACGGGGGCGGACGAGGCGGTGGCCCAGTCGTTGTAGAACTTCGGCGTCGCCCGCGCCCCTGGGGCGATCAGCAGCCCGCCGCCCGACAGCACGAAGCTCGCCAGGTCGCCCGCCACCGAGGCGGGCAAGGTGGGCACGTTGGCGAGGATGACGACCGCGTAGTCGCGGAAGCTCTTGACCGTGCCGATTTCGGGCGCGGGCACCACGGTCGGCTCGACCAGGAAGCGCAGCTCCTCGAGGTCCTTGATCTCCGCGGCGTCCCTGCCCTCGCGTTCCTCCTCGGGCAGGTCCTCGGGCACGTCCACCTCGGTCGGCTCGTCCTCCTCCGGCGTCCCGCGCGGCGTGAGGGCCAGCTCGATGAAAGCCGCCGCGCCGCCGAGCGGGGACGGCGACGGCACGCCGTCCACCACCAGCACCGAGAGGCGACCAATCACCGTGAGCACGCGGTCGGCCGCGTTGTCGGCCGGCAAGTCGTCCTGGAGGACGACCCGGGCGGAGACGAGGCGCGGGCCGGGGTGCTCGAAGCGGTGGTCGAAGCGGACGGTCTCGGCGGCCTTGGGCGCGATGTCGGTGGCCAGCTTCTCGCTCGCCACCTTCGCGCCGTCCACGCTCAGCTCCACGGCCTGCGGGCGGAGCGGCATCGAGCCGGTGTTGGCGACCTTGACGTTGATGCGCACGGGGCGGTCGGTGCCGACGACTCTGCGGGAGAACGTGATGTCGGCCACGGCGGCGTTGCGGAGGAGCTTGGGCAGCGACAGGCGGCGGCAGATGATCTGGGGGGGCGACTTCATCTCCTTCAGCCCCTCGGCCAGGAAGCGCCAGCGGGCCTCCGAGCGCGTGTCCCAGCCCGCGTTCTGCCCGTCGGTGATGAGGACGATTTTCTTGGTGACGTTGAAGCCCTGGTCGAGGGAGCCTGCGGCGGCGTTGAGGGCCTCGAGCACGCTCATCGTGCCGCCGACGGGGGTGAGCCCCTCGAGGGCGGCAGCCAGCTCCTGGCGGTCGGCCGTGGGCGTGGCGACGACGGCTCGCGGCACGGGGCCGGCCAGCCAGAGGCTCACGGCGTCGCCCGGCTTGCAGGCCGCGATGATCGCGTGGGCCTCGTCCACCGCGCGCTGGAAGTTCGTCTTCCCCTCGACCTGGAGGGTCATGGACATCGAGGCGTCGAGGAGGATCGCCACGTCGCGCTCGCCGCGGCCCCCGACGAGCTTGCGCCACTGCCACCACTGCTCGGTGCCGGAGGCCAGGCCCGCGACGCCCCCGAGCGCGAGGGCCACGATGAGCATGGCCCAGCGCGCCTTGCGGTGGTGCCACATCGCCGTCGCCACGGCCAGCGCGATGGCCGCGCCGAGGAACGCCGGGAGCGCAATCGCCCACGGCACCTGCGAGCGGGTGGGCAGGAAGGGCATGGCCATCGCCATCACCACGAGGGCCACCAGCAGGCAGCGGAGCGTGAGGAGGATGATCTCCTCGACCAGGATGCGGCGGTTCTGCGACGTGAGCGAGGCCAGCAGGAAGCGCATCGCCCCCCAGTCGAGGATCTTCGCCCGGCTGCGGTTCAGCAGGTGGATCAGGATCGGCACCAGCAGGGCGGCGAGGCCGATGAGCATCAGGGCGTTGTTGAACTTCATGGCGTCACCAGGCCGTCAAGGGCATGGGACATATGGGACCAATGGGACCTGTGGGACGGGCAGGCCGCGCCTGTCCCATGGGTCCCACACGTCCCATTCGTCCCATACTCCCTCACTTCGCCAGGCTCCTTCGCCGCGCGAGATAGGTGGTCAGGGCCACGTCGAAGTCGCGGCGGGTGGTCATGGGCACGTAATCCACGTTCATCTGCCCGCAGCCGCGCTCGATGCCGCCGATGAAGCTCTGGATCTCGTCGAGGTAGGCGGCGCGGATGGAGCGAGGGTCGAGCTGCACCTTCTGGCCCGCCACCTCGAGGTCACGAAACAGGCTCCAGCGGTCGAAGGGGAAGCTGAACTCCTCCTCGGCCATGACGTGGAGGACGATGACCTCGTGCTTGCGGTAGCGGAAGTGGTGGAGGGCCTTGACCATCTGCTCGGGGTCGTCGAAGAGGTCGGAGATGATGATCACGAGTCCGCGGCGGTGGATGCGCTCGGCGATGTCGTGGAAGATGGGCGGCAGCGCGGTCTCGTCGCCCGGCGTCGTCTTGTCCAGCTCCTCGAGAATCGAGCGGAGGTGGCTGGAGCGGCTGCGGGGCGGAATGTAGCGGCGAATCTTCGTGTCGAAGGTCACGAGGCCCACGGCGTCCTGCTGGTGGATCATCAGGTGGGCGAGGCTGGCGGCGAGGAACTGGGCGTACTCGAACTTGCTGAGGCGCGCCCCGTGGCGGCGGGCGGCTTGGTCGCCCGTGTACTTCATCGAGCCCGAGGCGTCGAGGAGGATGATCGAGCGGAGGTTGGTCTCCTCGATGTAGCGCTTGATGTAGTAGCGGTCGCTCTTGGCGTAGACCCGCCAGTCGAGGCCGCGGGTGTCGTCGCCTGGGACGTATTCGCGGTGGTCGGCGAAC
>DATKZY010000134.1:0-39236 GCA_035527715.1 Planctomycetota bacterium
TCGTCGTCGTCCTCGTCGTCGAAACGCCTGATTGAGGAGAGAGCCATCCGACTCGACGACGACGACGAGGACGACGACGAGCACGAGGCCGCGGCCGAGTTCGCCGATCCCCTCCCCGGCGGCTTCCTCGAGGCCATCCGCCCCACCTGCGTCCCCGTCTTCACGAGCCCAGGCGGTCGGCCAGCAGAACCTACTACTCAGTGCCCCCTTTGAGGATCGCCTTCAGCAAGTCCCCGACGAAACGCTGCGCTCGGTTGCACAGCTCTGCCAAGTCAAGGCTTCCGTCATGTGGCCTGCCCGAGTGGAGCAACTGGCTGCGCACGTCGTAGCACTGGGTGAAGAAGGATGCTGGGGTCTGCTCCCAGTACCGCGTCTCGCCCAGCAGCGTCTGAGTAAGGGATCGGCCAGCCTGCCCGATCGACTCTCGCTTCAGCCATTCCACGCTGCCGAGCATTGTGGCTTTCGTTGCCTTGTCGACCTTGGCGCCCTGCACCAGTTCCTTGATCGCGTCAACACACGCAAGAGCTTCGGACGACCGTTTGGCAGGGGAAAGGAGCGCCTCGATTGCAGAGACCAGGGTCACGAACCTGCTTCGAAATGACCTCTCAAGCAAAGACGATGAGTAGAGTTCCGCCGCGAGGGCCTGTTTGTCGGTAAGAAGCTTCGGTCGCTGGAACGTTTCGCTCACACATGAGCAGAACCGGTCGGCGTTCCTACCGATGTGCGCGTCTGCCTGGAATGCGACGAACCGTAGGCCGGCGACATCTTGGTACACATCCACACCATGCACGTCATTTCGGACTGGGCCGCCGAGCACCTGAGCAAAGTGGTCTTTTCCTTGTTTGGTCAACCCGCCCCGAAGGCGACTGTCGCCCAAGTCGATTCCCTGTCCTACACTGACCGCCCAAACCAACAGCGCACGCCGAGCATTCTCGGCTCCGTGCGTGGCTTCGGCCTGCGTAGAGTAGGGGCCGCCGACTAGGGCTGCCGTCGACTGGCTCTTGACAGCAGAACCCTGCGCACCCGACAGGAGGCGAAGGCGGAACCCGTCAGGTCGTTCCAGCAGCACGGCCTCCCCTCGCTGGGATTGGATGCAGTCGCCAGGCCGAAGGTTGAACCGAACGCGGAACATCGAGCGTGGTACTGAGGAACACCTCGAGGGGGCTGCTGTGCCGCGGTGGTGTTCACCGTATCTCACCCCCTCATCGAGGAAGGCATCAATGTTGTCGAACGGGGTGCCGGCGACGATGCCGTTGCCGGCGGCCATGCAGAGGCCGCCGTCGGGACGGTCGAAGGTGTCAATCAGGTAGCGGACTTCGGCGCGGACCTGGGCGGGGGTCCCCTCGCGGAGAAGGTGCTGGACGTCGAAGCCGACGAGGAAGGTGAGGCGGTCGCCATATTCAGCGGCAACGGCCCGCTCGTCCATCGTGTGCTTCTGGACGGGGTGGAAGACCTGGGCGCCGGCCTCGATGAGGTCGTCGAGGGCCTCGGTGTTGTTGCCGCAACTGTGGAGCCAGAAGTGCATGCGGGCCTTGCGGCAGGCGGCGCCGACGCGGGTGTAGTAGGGCTTGAGGAACTCGCGGAAGTGGGCCGGCTTCATCATGAGCTGCCGCTGGTTGCCCAGGTCGTCGCTGGTCCAGAAGCCGTCGGGGTGGAACTCTCTCGCCGCGCGCTCGACGTAGCCGACATAGAGGCGGCAGAGGGCGTCGTGCAGGCGGTGGATGCGGGCGGGCTCGAGGTAGTAGTCGGTCATCAGGTTGGCCATGCCGCGCAGGCCCCAGGGGCGCTCGAAGTAGAGGCCCCACCAGCCGAAGAGCAGGTACCGGCCCTCGGCGTGGGCCTTCTCGACGTGGGGGCGAAGCTCGTCGAAGATGGGCGAGGCGGCGGGGTCGGGCATCTTGGCGAGGAACTCGTCGAGGTGAGCCCAGTCCCACAGCGGGCCGCCGGCGTCGTGGCCCTTCTTCACGCCCGCAGTCTCGCCGAGCCACGAGAGGCCCATCTTCGAGACGTCGAGGGGGTTGAACATCACCATCGCCGCGTCGTGGGGATAGCGGTCGAAGTGCTTGAGGCGCTCGCCGTACTGGTCCCACAGCCCCTCGCCCCACCACTTGGCCATGATGAGCGGGATGCGACGCGGTCGCCGCCGCTCGACGGCCTTGATGACTTCCTCCCTCGGCAGCGGCTCGAAGATGTCCGGCATTGGCCTCTCCGTCACGAGCGGTGAGTGGTGCGCCGCGCGAGCAGGATACCGAATCCGGGGTGGTCGGGCAACGGCGCGTTGGTTACAACTCGTTAATGCCAAATTTGGCCCAGGACGCATCGCGCGGGGAGAACTGGGGCGAGCGGCCTCTCGACGCAAGGTTAGTTGACACATACACTTGCGGCCAGGCGGCCCACGCCGCGCAGGCCCCAATGACCCGTAGGTCTCATGTGCCCCCGAAGTCGCGTCCCAGGCCCCTCTACGTGCGTCGGATTTTCCAGACTCGCAAACCATTGGCGTGTATACACTTACCTGCCAGCGCGCTCGCGTCCGAAGGCAATTCAGCGGCTCGGCGGCAGGCGCTGGCGGTACTTGGCCCACATCGCCTCGACGAAGGGGTCCCAGGCCTGTCGCTGGCGCGCCCACGACATCGAGTAGTCCCAGCCCTTCGCCTGCTTGATGATCTTGATGTGCTCCGTGTCGTCCTCGGTCATCCAGCGGTCCACGTAGTCGAAAAAGGCGTCGTGGTCCCAGGCCTTCTCGGCGTGGAGGATTCGGGCGGCGAGTGCCTGTCCGACCCAGGCGAGGCTGGTGCAGGTGCGGCGGTAGGCTTCGCCAAGGTTGCTCACCCACTCGGCGGGCGGGGTGTGCTCGTAGGCGCCCCAGCCCTTGTCGCTCTTGCTGCCCTGGGCGCCCACGTGGCCCGCGTAGACCGCCTTCGCCCCCGTCCAGCCCTTGGCGTACATGGTCTGCATGTCTTCCCCGAACTTCACGTTGGGGAAGCGCTTCTTCGGCGTCTGCATCTCCTCGTCGCCGAGGAGCAGGCCGGCGAAGACGATGGGCCACTTGCGCCCCGTGCCGTGTCCGCCGTGGGCGGGCCAGCCGGGGTAGCCGGCCCGCAGGATGCCCCAGAGGTCAATGCCGTACTGCACGAAGCCGAGGAGGAGCTTCTCCTTCTCCTCGGGCGTGAAGTCGAGGCAGAGGAGCAGGCTGGCGATGCCGACGGCTCGACCGACCTCGCGGCCGTAGTGGGGCTGGTACTCGATGGCCGCGTCGAAGCCGAAGAAACAGACGTCGAGCCACGGGCGCTCGAAGCGCTTCGCCCATTCGTCGAGGGTGAACTTGATCCCCGTTTCGATCTCGAACGGGATGCCGGCGCGGGGCAGGCTCGGGAGCAGGTTGCGCCGCAGGTTGCGGGCGAGGTAGGTCTTCGGCTCCTTGTAGTCCGCGTAGGACGGGCGGAAGGCGTCGGCCGGCGGCGCCTCGGCCACGCAGGTGAGCGCCGAGACGCTACGCACGGGGCTCATCGCCTTGTCGGCCGGGCGCAGTGGGGCGGGGAGCTCCCGCACCTTCTCGACGCTGATGGACGACAGCAGGATGTCGCCCGGCTTCATCGCAATGGGCGGCTTGACGCTGAGCTTCGGGTCGTAGCGGCCGCCGGGCGAGCGGCTGTCGAAGCCGCTCTTTCCCGACGCCATCGGGATGTTCAGCACGGAGCCGTTCCGCTCGTTCTCGGGCTTCGGCGCGATGGCGACGATGGTGACCGGGCCGACGACATAGGGGTCGCCGGTCACGAACCGCCCGACCTTGGCCCTCTCGCTGAAGGTCCAGGTGACGCCGTGCTGCGCCACGCGGTCCGTGAGCGTCAGCTCCGCCGGCTTCTCCTGCCCGGCGGCGGGTCGGCAAGGCAAGAGCCACGCGGCCAGCAACGCAAGCGTCAGCAGCCCCGTGCTTGTGAGGGTCTTCTGCACCGGTCTACCCCTTTGGCTTCATTCCTCCCAGTACGGCTGCACCTCAATGAAGCTGAACATCAACTCCTGGGCGGCAGGGCCCCCCGGCTCGGCCTTGCTGGCCCAGTCGGCGATGGTCAGCCTGGCCGTCGTGCCCTTGGCGCGGAAGACCCGATGGTGGTAGTTCATCCAGAACTTGTGCTTGTCGTTGAACGGACCCCAGCGGTGCGCGTAGTTGTTGGGAATGGCGAACTGGAAGGACTTTGCGGGGACCAGTTCGACGTTGTCCAGCACGATGGAGACGGCGTGCGTTTGCTCCACGGCCTTGCCTTCCATCAGGTCGCGGTAGTCGGCAGTGACCATCTTCAGGGAATACGGCCTGCCGGGTTTCAGGCTCCCGATCTCCTGCGCAAAGGTGTTGGGCTTCCGGGCGCTCCGCTTCGCCCAGAGAAACGTGTCGCCCTGCGTGGTTTGCGGGTAGCGCCCCTGCAGCCAGCTCCAGCCCTTCACGCTCTTGGCGTCCACGCTCGCCGGTTCCGCCGCCTGAATCGCCCACCCCTTCGCGCCCTCATCGAAGTCGGGGTTCTCGATGTGCTCGAGGCGGTACTTGAAGCCGAACTGCTTGGAGAGCATCTCGGTGTTGCCCTCGATGCCGTAGTGGCGATACAGCCTGGCGGCCCAGCGCACGGTTTCCTCGTCGGCGTAGCCCGACGTGTATTCCATCAGCCCATACAAGCCAAAGAACGCCGGGTCCGTGGCCAGGTGATGAAACTGCATGTCCATCCACACCTTGTAGTCCACGTGCGGGAGAATGTTCAGGCTCTCGGCCGCTATCATGGACATATAGCCGAGGCAGACGATGGCATGCGCCTCACAGCCGGGCAACGCCTTCTGCCAGGCGCGCATCTCCCGAGCGAGGCGGGACTCCAGATCCCTCTGGGCGGCCTCTTCGGTGGGTTGCTCCGGCAGGTAGCGTTCCCATGCGAATCGGTAGCCTGCACTCACGACGGCCTTGATGAATCCCTCGCTCCGCCGCGCGCCATACATCGAGCCGCAGTAGGGATAGAAGACCTTGCCATTGAACCGCTCCGTCTGGCGGATGCGGCGGACCGACTCAGTAACAGCCCGATAGCGCTCGTCCTCCCCGCCGCTGAACTCGTCCACGATGATGCCGTCGAGAAGGGGATTCCTCAGCCCCGCGCTGTCGGCCCAGTAGCGGTACGCCTCCTCGGCGGACTTGCCCTCGAAGTACGGACTGGCAGAGACCTCGACGAGCCACCTCCTGCCTTGCTTCTTCCATTCCTCGACGAACGGCTGGTGGTCCTCCGCGCCGCTGCCGACGATGCAGTTGACATGGGGGAGGACGTGCTTCTGGAGGAACGCCCAGTCGTACGGGCCGTGTGGGCCGATGTGCGGGTCGTACCGGAACTTGCAGAATATCAACTCCGGGACGGCCCGCACGACGAGATGCTGAACGAGCGGCGTCCCTTCCTGCCAGACCCTCACCTTGTGGACACCCGCCGGGAGACAGCGCATCGCCTCGACGGTCGCAGGCTGCCCCTCCCGGTGGACGACGACCGCCTGCTCCTTCGCGCCTTCGTTCAGCGCAACCCAGACTTTCTCGCCGCCTTTGACTTTCGCTGTGCTGGAGAGGAAGACCCAGCCGTCGCGCGGGTTGGTGAAACTCCACTCCGCGTAAGGCTTCGACGGGGGCTTCTGGACATCAAGCAAGTCGGCCGCCAGATTGTTGAGCCACCGGACGCCTTCCTGCTTTGCTCTTTCCGGCATCGCCCACCTGGCTATGGCTGTCCCCTGCATGGCGGTTGCCCCTATGGCGGCGACGACCACCATCCCCAGCGTTTTCATAGCGGCTGCCTCACCAGGGCCTGGTTGATGAACTTGACAATACAGTGGCCGCCGGGAGAAGTCAAACGGGGAGGGCGCTTGACAGAGCCGCCGGTTTTCGGCAGACTACCTGCGTTCGCAGACCCATGGCACTGCCTTTGAGGAGACGGAAGGATGAACGCATGCGGCGGCACGGCACTCGGCATCCTCGCGCTGGGGCTTGTTCTGACGTGCATCGGAGGCGCCTCGGCAGGCGATGCGGCGGGGGTGCAACTGAAGCAGACCGACGACGCAATCGAGATCAGCATTGATGGCAAGCCGTTCACCACGTACCTCTTCGCGCCCAAGCCCTCGATGAACCAGCGCGTGCTCCGGCCCTGCTTCTACCCCGTGCTCGGCCTCAACCAGGTGCCGATGACCCGCAACTACCCCCTCGCCGAGGGCGACCCGAAGGAGACGCGGGCCGACCACCCGCACCACACGAGCCTGTGGGTGGCCTACGGCTCGGTGAACGGGGTGGACAACTGGGCCAACGCCACCAAGTCGGGCTGGCAGATCCACAAGACCTTCGAGGCCGTCGAGAGCGGGGCCGAGGCCGGCATGTTCCGCGAGACCCTCGACTGGACCGATGCCGAGAAGAAGCCCGTGATGGCCGAGGTCCGCACCGTCCGCATCCCGCGCCCGAAGGACGACACGGTTCGCATCCTCGACCTGGAGATCGCGCTCCAGGCGAAGTATGGCAAGGTCGTCTTCGGCGACACGAAGGAGGGCGGCCTCTGCTCGACGCGCATGCGCACCGAGCTCCGCGCCGACAAGGACGGGAAGAGCGGGCGGCTCGTGAACTCCAACGGCGAGACGGCGGGCGCGTCGTGGGGCAAGCGGGCCCTGTGGGTGGACGCCTCGGGCGAGGTCGAGGGCAAGCGCTATGGCTTTGCCATCTTCGACCATCCGGCGAACCTTCGCCATCCCGTCTACTGGCACTCCCGCACCTACGGCCTCCTGACCACCAACCCCTTCGCCATCCAGAGCTTCGACAAGAAGAACCCCGAGAAGGGCGGCTACACCCTCGATGAGGGGAAGGACCTCACCCTTCGATACCGTGTCCTCTTCCATCTCGGCGACGAAAAGGAAGGGCGCGTGGCCGAGCGCTACGCCGAATACGCGGGGCAGGCGAAGCCCGCGGAAAAGTAGAGAATCTCCATCCACTGATTCCACAGATTGCGCAGATGCAGCGTCTGAAATCAGCAATGGCTCGCCTGGCTCGCCGCTCGCGGCTTTCTTAGGGGCTTTTCATGGAGTTCCTCGGTCTTCACTACGCGATCTGGATCGTGCTCGTCTTCTACTTCATCGGCATGCTCGCACTCGGTTGGTGGAGCAAGCGCGAGGCGAAGGGGCGCGAGGGGTTCCTCATGGGCAAACGCCAGTTCGGCGTGCCCATGATGGTGATGCACGCCTTCGGCGCCGGCACGCATCCCGGCGACGTCACGGGCGTGATGAGCGCCACGGTGAAGTCGGGCGCCTCGGGCATCTGGGTCTCCTGGATGTGGATGTTCGGCACGCCGTTCTACTGGCTCATCGCGCCGATCATCCGCCGCATGCGCTGCCTGACGCTCGCCGATTACTTCGAGGAGCGCTTCGGCAAGGCGGCGACGATTCTCTACGTGCTGATGGCCACCATCGGCATGACCGTGTGCACGGCCAGCGTGCTGCTGGCCACCTCGCGCACGGTGCAGGGGATGATGGGCAAGGCCGAGGTGAGCGAGATCAAGCCAGCCGCCCCCGCGCAGGCCGAGGCGGCCCCCGCCGCCAAGGAAGCGGCAACCCCCGCCGCCGAGGCCACGAAGGCGGCGGAAGCGAAGACGCCCACGTGGGCCGCACGCGGCGTGCCGAAGCGCGACGCCGACATGTGGTTCTACGGCATCCTCTTCGTCACCACCGCCGTCTTTCTCGTCTACAGCTACTGGGGAGGGATCATCGCGGCGATCCGCACGGACTTCGTGCAGGGGCTGATGATCATCGCGCTGTCGTTCCTGGCGATTCCCGCGGCCCTCGCGCTGCCGCAGGTGGGCGGCTGGTCGGGCACGGTCAAGACGCTCACGGCGCGCAGCCCCGACTACCTGAGCCTGTTCGACCTGAAGACGTTCTCGCTGGCGACGGTGCTGCTGCTGTGCATCAACGCCCCCATCTCGATGCTGGCCCAGCCCCACCTGATGACCGTGTGCGGCGCGGGCAAGACCGAGTGGGAGGGCCGCATGGGCTTCACCTATGGCAACGTCCTCAAGCGCATCTGCACGATGGGCTGGTGCATCCTCGCCCTCGTGTGGCTCGTGTACCTCTTCAAGACGGGCGAGCGGGTGCACCCCGACGCGGCGTTCGGCGATTCGGTGCGGGCGCTCCTCAGCCCCGTGCTCCAGGGCTTGATGCTTGCGTGCGTGATGGCCGCGGGCATGTCCACCGGCTCCGCCATCCAGGTCACCGTCGCCGGCCTCTTCTCGCAGAACATCTACCGCCACTACATCCGCCCCGACGCCGACGACGACCACTACGTGCACGTGACGAAGCTCACGGGCCTGGCCATCATCGCGGCGGCGACGGCCGTGGCCATCTACATGCGTCACAGCGTCGTCACCACCATCCTCGACTACTTCAACATCATGTCCTTCATCGGCATCGCCTCGGCCATGGGCATCGTGTGGCGGCGGATGAACGCCGGCGGCGTGTTCACAAGCCTCATCCTGGCCGCCGCCGCCTTCCTGTTGACCCGCTACTTCATCACCTGGAGCCAGGCCGACTTGGTGGCGAGCGGCCTGGTGTCGGTGGCCGGCGGCGTCCCCACGTGGACGAAGGCCTGCGCGCTGAGCACCCTCGCCGACCTCGGGCTCCTGAACTGGACGAAGGACACGCTCGCGTTCAGCCGCCTCGCGGTGACGGCGGCGCCGCTCGTGACGGCCATCCTCGGCGGCATCCTCGGCAGCCTGCTCACGCGGCGGCCCAACCAGGAGGTCATCGAGAAGTTCTTCAAGAAAATCTACACGCCCATCGGCCAGGAAGCGAAGCTCGACCTGCCCTTCGACGAGGTGCTGCCGCCGAACCGACGGCTGCTGACCGCGGGCGGCCTGTTCCTCATGAAGCCCTCGCGCCAGTCGTGGACGGGGTTCGTCCTCGTCGTGGCCATCTGCTTCGGCCTCGTGGCCCTGATGCTCGCGCTGCTCGCCGTCTAACCGCGAGCCACAAGCTGCAAGCTTCAAGCCTTCGGGCTCTTGAGGCTTGTGGCTTGTGGCTTGCAGCTTGGGGCTTCCCATGAGTTTCCTCGGCCTTCACTACGCCATCTGGATCGTCCTCGCCTTTTACTTCGTGGGCATGCTGGCCCTCGGCTGGTGGAGCAAGCGTGAGGCGAAGGGGCGCGAGGGCTACATGATGGGCCGCCGCCAGTTCGGCGTGCCCATGATGGTCATGCACGCCTTCGGCGCCGGCACCCACCCCGGCGACGTGGCGGGCGTGATGAGCGGCACCGTGCGCTCCGGCCCCTCGGGCATCTGGATCTCGTGGATGTGGATGTTCGGCACGCCCTTCTACTGGCTCATCGGGGCCGTGGTGCGGCGGATGCGGTGCCTGACGCTGGCCGACTTCTTCGAGGAGCGGTTCGGGCGGGCCGCCAGCTTCCTTTACGTGATCATCGCCACGGTGGGCATGACCATCTGCGCCGCAAGCTGCCTGCTCGCCACCACCCGCACCGTGCAGGGCATGATGGGCGGCGGCAGAATCGTCGTCCCGCCCGACGCCGTCGCCGCGGAGGCGGAGCTGCGGCTCGACGCCGCGACCGAGGAGGGCAAGGTGCCCTGGCTCGCCGGCGCGATGCCCATCCGCGTGGGTGGGCACTTCTTCCTGGGCGCGCGGTTCCTGGGCGACACGTGGGCCATCCCCGAGCACGACCTGTGGTTCTTCGGCATCCTGTTCGTCACGACGGGCGTGTTCATGGCCTACAGCCACTGGGGCGGGATCATCGCCACGATTCGCACGGACTTCGTTCAGGGCCTGATGATGGTCGCCCTGTCGTTCGTCGCGATTCCCGCGGGGCTGGCGCTGGTGGGTGGCTGGCCGGGCACGGCGAAGACCCTCGCGGCGAAGGGCGGCAGCTACCTGAGCCTGTTCGACCCCAAGGAGTTCTCGCTCCTGACCGTGCTGCTCCTGTGCATCAACGCGCCGTTCAGCATCCTCGCTCAGCCGCACCTCATGACGATGTGCGGCGCGGGCAAGACCGAGTGGGAGGGCCGCGTGGGCTTCACCTACGGGGCCATGCTCAAGCGCGTGTGCACCATGGGCTGGTGCGTGCTCGGGATGGTCTGGCTCGTCTACCTGCTCAGGACGACGGCGTGGCAGCAGCCGACGAAGGCCGTGGCCGACGCGGCGTTCGGCGACTCCGTGCGGCTGCTCCTGCCGCCGCTGCTCCAGGGGCTGATGCTCGCGTGCGTGCTCGCGGCCGGGATGTCCACCGGCTCGGCCATCCAGGTCACCGTGGCGGCGCTGTTCTCGCAGAACATCTACCGCCATTACATCCGCCCCGACGCCGACGACGATCGCGTGGTGCGCGTGACCAAGCTCACCGGTCTGCTGATCATCGCGGCGGCCATGGTCTTCGCCATCCTGATGCGCAAGAGCGTCGTCGAGGCGATCCTCGACTTCTTCAACTTCACCGCCGTGGCCGGCATCGCCGTCGGCATGGGCATCCTGTGGCGGCGGATGAACTCGGCCGGCGTGTTCGCCAGCGCCATCACGGCTGGAGCGGCGCTGCTGATCACCCGCCTGCTGCTGCGGTGGGACCCTGCCACGCTGGAGAGCAGCGGCCTGCTGCGGTCGCTCGCCGACATGGGCCTCGTGGCCGTGACGGCCAAGGGCGTGGTGTGCACCCGCGCGATGACCATCGGCCTGCCGCTGCTCACGGGCATCGTGGCGGGCATCGTCGGCAGCCTCGTCACCCGGCCCCCGGACGCCGCGGTCACCGAGAAATTCTTCAAGAAAATCTACGTCCCCATCGGCCAGGAGGCCAAGCTCGACCTGCCCCTCGACCAGGCCGTGCCGCCCGCGAAGCGCCTGTGCACCGCCGGCGGCCTCTTCCTCGTCAAGCCCAGCCGCCAGTCCTGGGTCGGCTTCCTCGTCACCCTCGGCATCTGCCTCGGCCTGGTCGGCCTCATGGTGCTGCTACTCCGTTGGTAGATCCGGCAGGGGTGATGCAGCACCTCGGGCCGAGCCCAACGCCGGGCCTTGCAGCCCACGAAGTGGGCGAGCCAGCCGTAGCCCAGGGCGACCGCAGGGAGCCCTGGGATACTGCCCCCCATTCCCGAGCCCGTGAAGCGGGCGATTCGTGGCCTCATGAATCGCCCCCGACGGGGCTCCCTATTGCATGCACGTTCACCCAGGGCTCCCTGCGGTCGCCCTGGGCTACGGCTGAAATGCCCCCATTCGGGGGCTCAGAGCATCGGATCGCTCATTGAGAGGCAAGCAAGGTGGCAGGGTTCAGCGCGGGGGGCGGCCGGCGAGCACGTCTTCCCCAAACGTCTCAATGTGGAAGCGGATGGCGGACCTCGGATGGCCAGCCACTGGATGCTTGAGGTTGAGCGCCTAGTGGGCCGTTGAGCGCCTGGTGTCCAACGGCATAAGCCATGACGCGGCAAGGGTTTGCTCAGGCGCAGGGTGGGGCCACTAGATGATCAAACCCAGAGAGAGGGAGTTTGAGCGCCTAGTGATCGTCTAGCGCCGCTTGACCTGGGGCGGCAACCGCCCTAGAATGCCGCGGTGATGTGGGGCGGTGTTCGTGTCCCCATTCGGGTGGCTGTGACGTGAAGTACATTTTCGCCATCGCGTTTGCGGTTCTCGTGCTCCTCTCCGGCGTGGCCTGGCTTATCCAGCCGCGGCTGACCGAGGAGGGGAAGACGCCGCTGGTGTGGGTGAGCGACGACAATCCCGCCCGCCGCGAGCAAATCGAGCTGTTCAACCTCCTCATCCGCCCGTGCGACGTCCCCGACTGGGCGGCCCTCTGCCAGAAGCTCTACGGCGGGGCCGTGGCCCCGAAGCCGTGCCCGTCGCGACAGCTCTGGGGGCTTCTGCCGCCCGATGCGCGCGCGATCATCCGCGATGCCGCCCAGGGACGGCCCCTCGACGCCGAGCGCCAGCGGCAGGCGCTCCAGGTCCTCAACGACGTGTTGGCGCGGCGCGACTTCTACTGGGAGCCCGATTTCCCGGGGGTGACGCTCGAGCCCGACGAGGTGAAGACCCTCATGGACGAAGGCGAGGACCCCTCGGAACTCGAGGTGCGAGCCATCAACGTGCGGCTCCTGGAGCACAGCTACCCTGGCCTCGTGGCCAGGAAGCTCCATCTGCGCCTCGACCCCAGCAACGTGGGAATGCAGAAGGTCATCGTGCAGTGCATCGGCGGCGTGGGGCCCGACCTCTTCGACTGCTACGACGGCTTCCAACTGTCCGCCTACGTGCGGTCGGGCATCGCGATGGACGCGACGGACGCGCTGGCGGCGGCCGGGATCAACGTCGCGAAGGACTGCTGGGCGGCCGCCCACCCGAACTGCATCTACGAGGGGCGCACCTACGGCTTCCCCACCAACGCCTCGGTGAACGCCATCTGGATCAACAAGGAGATCTTCGACCGCCACGGCATCGCGTACCCGAAGGGGCCGTGGACGTGGGACGAGTTCATCCCCCTCGCCCAGCGGCTGACGGTGAAGGGGGCCTCGGGCCGCATGGAGCACTTCGGGCTGATGATGGACTGGTGGAACTGGCGCCACTTCTGCCTCCAGTGGGGCGGACGGGTCTACACCGAGGACGGCACGCGCTGCGTGCTCGACAGCCCGGGAAACATTGCGGCCATTCAGCTCATGCAGGACCTCGTCTACAAGCACCACGTGGCGCCCAGCCCGGTCGAGGAGGCGGCCATCGCCACGGCGGGCGGCTGGGGCTCGGGCACGATCAGCTTCTTCGGCGGCGGCAAGGCGGCCATGGCACTCGGCGGCCGCTGGTGGCTGTGCACCCTGCGCAAGTACGAGGGGCTGCGCCTGGGCGCCGTCGAATGCCCCCACGGGCCGCTGCGGACCTTTCGCGGCTATGGGCGGGCCACGCTCGTCAACAAGAACAGCCCCCGTCGCGAGCAGGCCCTCGCCTTCCTGCGGTACATGGCCGCCAAGGAGTACAACGAGCTGATCAACCACCAGGCCGACGCCCTCGCCCCCGTCATCCGCCACTGCTACACCGACCTCTATCTCCACGACCCCAAGTTCCCGAACGAGGACTCCAATGCGGTGTGGCGCGACATCATGCAGTATGGCACTCCCGACGAGGTGAGCCCGTTCGTCAACGGCAATGTGGCGGGGCGCATCATCGGCAAGCAGCTCGACCTGGTGAAGAACGGCGCCAAGCCCGCGGCGGACGCGATGCGCACCGCGGCCCGACAGATCAACGAGGAAATCCAGAAGATGCTCGACCGCGACCCGGAGCTCCGCCAGCGCTACGAGGAGCTGACCAAGCGGTGACCCCTGTGGGCGGGGCCTCCGCGCCCCGCGCCAATTGCAGGCGGGGCGTCGCTGCCCCGCGAGAGAAAACGATGAAGGGCACGAGCGGACAACAACGCGACTTCTGGCCCGCCCTGGGCTTCCTGCTGCCGAACCTGCTGGGGTTCCTGGTGTTCACGGCGGGCCCCGTCGTGTTCTCCCTCGCCATCGCGTTCTCGGACTGGGATCTGACCCGCGTCGGGGCGTTCAACTGGATCGGCGTGCGCAACTTCGGCGAGATGTTCGGCGACCAGCAGTTCTGGCTCTACTTCCTCAACACGGTCTACCTGATGCTGGGCCTGCCCTTCGCCATCGCGGGCTCGCTCTTCCTCGCGATCCTGCTGAGCCAGAAGCTGCGCGGCATCGTGGTCTACCGCACGCTCTTCTACCTGCCCACGTTCACAAGCGGCGTGGCGCTGATGATCCTGTGGAAGGCGTTGTACAACCCCGACTTCGGGCCGATCAACGCCGCGATCAACTGGGTGCTCGCCAGGCTGGAGGTCAAGGGCGTCGAGGCGCCGATCTGGCTGCTCTCGACGAAAAACATCTTCGGCCTCGCCATCGTGCTCGCCGTGGCGCTGGGGCTGCTCGGCGTCTACAGGGTTCTCCGCGCGGTCACAGGGGCGCCGGCGCGCTGGCCGCTGGCGGGCGCGGCGCTGGCCTTCGTGCTGTTCCTCGTCTTCTGGCCGTGGGGCAAGGGGCTCGAGGTGGAGACGGTGGGTCTCAGCGGCGAGCAGTGGGGCCTGGGCGCGCGCGACGCCATTATCATCATGGGCATCTGGATCGCCATCGGCGGGAACAACATGCTCCTCTACCTGGCCGCGCTGTCGAACGTGCCGCAGGAGCTGTACGAGGCGGCGGCGATTGACGGCGCGGGGCGCTGGGCCACCTTCTGCCACGTCACCTGGCCCCAGCTTGCGCCGACGACGTTTTTCATCGTGGTGATGAGCTTCATCGGCGGGCTCCAGGGCGGCTTCGAGCAGGCCCGCGTGATGACCTACGGCGGCCCGGCCGGCACCACCACCACGCTCGTCTACTACATCTACACCAAGGCGTTCGAGGAGTTCCAGATCGGCTACGCCTCGGCCGTGTCGTGGGTCCTCTTCACCATCATCTTCGTCGTCACGCTGGTGAACTGGAAGTTCGGCAGCAAGGAGTTGAGCTACTGACGGCGAGCGAGGAGCAATGCATCGTGATCCGACGGTCTGGCTTGTGCGTGATGCTGTGTGCGGCGGCCCTGTCGTGGGCCTGCCGCGCGAGCGCCGAGGAAGGGACTGGAGGACGAGCCGTGTTCCAGGTTCGTGAGCTGTACGCGCCCGGCCACTTCGGCAACAGCTACGAGGTCATGGGCGAGCGCGAGATGCGCGACACGCTCGCCGAGGCCCGGCACTGGGGCTTCAACCGCTACGCGGACTGGTTCGACATGATTGACTGCTCCGACCCCTTCGCCAGCGCGCGCTGCGACCTCGGGGCGGCCCTGTGGGACCGCAAGAAGGCCCACTTCCGCACCGCGCAGGCCCTCGGCCTCGGGTGCACCCTCGGCATCACGCCGAACCACGTGTACGTTGACCAGTGCCTGCCCGAGCTCCGGGCCCAGACGGGCGACCGCATCTTCGGCCAACTCATCTGCCCGTCCAGGCCCAAGGCCCGCGAGATCATCCTGCGCAACTACGAGCACCTGTTCGCCGACCTGGCGCGCTCGGGCGTGCGCCTGTCCGCCCTGTCGGCCGGGCCCTATGACTACGGCGGGTGTGCCTGCAAGGAGTGTCGGCCGTGGATCCTGACGTTTGCGAAGCTCTGCCGCGAGATCCACGCGCTCGCGCTCCGGCACCACCCGGGCATCGAGATGCACTTCATCGGCTGGTGGTGGAGCGCCGAGGAGCACCAGCAGTTCGCGGAATGGGTGGACCGCGAGGCCCCCGGCTGGGTCAAGGCCATGGCGCTCCACATCCCGTACGGCCAGACCGACGTCTCGAACGTCCCGCTGCCCAAGGGCTGCGAGCGCAGGGCATTCGTCCACATCGGCTATGCCGAGCAGGCGGCGCCGCGCGACACGTACGGCCACCTGGGACCCGTGATTGCCGCGGGGCGCATCGAGCGGACCGTGGCGGCCCTGCGGGCGCACCAGTGCACGGGCGTGACGGCCTACTCCGAGGGCATCTACGAGGATGCGAACAAGGCGCTGCTGGCCGGGCTCGGCTCGGGGCAGTTCCGCACGGCGGACGCGGTCCTGGCGTCGTATGCGGCGCGCTACTTCGGCGCCGATGCCGACAGGGCGAGGGAGTGGGCCGCGTGGCTCCGGGCGTGGGGGACGCCGTTTGCCGTTGACCCCAAGGCCGCTGCCGAGGCCCTGGCGAAGCTGCTCGCGGCCGGTCCCAGGCAGTCGTGGCGCCTGGCCCAGTGGGAGGCCAAGACTCGACTCATGGGCTTCCACGCGGCCATCGGCTCGGGGCAGGAGTGGCCGCCGGCGAGGCTGGCCGCCGCGGATGCCTTCTGGGCGGAGCGGGAGCGCCTCGACCGACAGCTCTACGGCCTCGGGCCCATACGGCACGTCCTCAACCGCCGCTACACCCCGTTGCCCTGGTACCAGAGTTGGGCGAAGCACTCGGCGCAGCAGGCCGCCAGGGCGGCGAAGGAGCAGTGACCCGTGGCCACGCCCCGCGATTTCTCTGGCTGGTGGTACCGCCGCGGCCGCTTCGGCCTGAGCCACGGGGTCCTCGTCCTGCTGGCCGCGACCATGCTCGTGCCGTTCCTGTGGATGGTCTTCGCCAGCTTCAAGCCGCTGGTCGAGGTCGAGCAGCTCAAGCCATTTCCCACGCGATGGCAGCCACAGAATTACCCGAAGGTCTTCCAGGAGATCCCGTTCGGGCGCTACTACTTCAACAGCCTGTTCGTGGCGGCGTGGGTCACTTTTCTCCAGTGCCTCACCAGCTCGATGGCCGGCTATGCGTTCGCACGGCTCCGCTGGCGCGGGCGCGACCACGTGTTCCGGCTCTACCTGGCCACGCTGATGATCCCCGGCGTGGTGACGATGATCCCCAACTACACGCTGATGGTGAAGCTGGGCCTGCTCGACGCGTATGCGGGGCTGATCGTCCCCGCGTCGTTCAGCGCCTTCGGCACGTTCCTGCTCCGCCAGTTCATGCTCACCATTCCGCCGTCGCTCGACGAGGCGGCGGCGATGGACGGCGCGAGCCACTGGCAGGTCTTCTGGAACATCATTCTGCCGCTGGCTCGCCCGGGCCTGATCACGCTGGGCATCTTCACGTTCCTGGGCAACTACGGCTCGTTCTTCTGGCCGCTCATTCTCATCAAGAGCGAGCACTTGCGCACGCTGCCCATCGGCATGCTGTACTTCGACACGATGTACGGCCGGCAGACGAACCTGATCATGGCGGCGAGCGTGATGAACATCATTCCCCTGATCATCCTCTTCATCGTCAGCCAGAAGTTCATCGTCAAGGGCATCCAGCTCGGCGCGGTGAAGGGGTGACTTGTTATCCGCACGCGCGGTTGACATGCGCCGCCGGGTTGCCTAGACTGTAGCCGGTACTGTAGCAGCGAGGTTCGCGGTCACTGCGGGTGCTGGCGGGGTCCTGAAGCACCGGCGCTGCGTTGCTTCGCCTGTGGTAGGAGGCATGCGCATGCCAAAGAATCCGGATCCAGAAACCCAGAATGGGGCGGAGGCGGAGGGGATCACCGGCATCTCGGCCTGTGGCTATAAGTCGCTTCACACCGATTGCCGGATCGAAGTGCATCCGTTGACGATTCTTGCGGGGGCCAACAGCTCGGGGAAGTCGAGCGCTCTGCAGCCGCTACTGCTCCTGAAGCAGACACTGGATGCAACCTACGACGCGGGTCCTCTGCGAATCGATGGCCCGAACGTCAGGTTCACCTCGGCCGACCAGTTCCTTTCTGCCCCTCTTGGCAAGCCCCGCGGCAATCGTATCACTGTCGGTATAGCCATGGGGCGTATCGGTGAACTCTCCTTGGTCTTCCGAAGTGAACCAGGGGGCGAACCCGGCCAAGGCTTGGCTATTGAGGAGATGAAGGACACGGCCGACGGGGAGATTGTCACGCTTCGCCCGGGCATGACTCAGGATGACATTCTTGCTGTCCTCCCGCCTAGTGTGCGATCAGCGCGCGAGACCGTGTCGAAGGAAGCTGGCCAACCCCTCGAATGGGCCGTCGGACGCATGAAGTGTTTTCTGGAGGTCCATCTCCGCGCAAGCGCACCCAGCGAAACGGGGCGAGGCTTTGCCCGCTGGGCGAGTTTCTCGCCGTGTTGGCCCTATGAGGCCGCCGTTCGCGGCGCCATCCACGTGCCCGGCCTACGGGGCAACCCGGAGCGCACATATAAGAGAACCGCTGTCGGACCCACCTTCCCGGGGCTATTCCAGGACTATGTGGCCAGCATCCTATACCACTGGCAGTTGGACCATGATGACAGGCTTACCCAGATTGGCAGGGACCTGGAGAGACTCGGCCTCACATGGAAGGTAGTGGCTAAGCCAGTTGACGAAACCCAACTGGAACTGCGGGTTGGCCGTTTAGTTCGTGGCGTGCAGGGCGGGGCCAAGGATCTCGTCAGCATTGCTGACGTGGGCTTCGGCGTATCTCAGGCGTTGCCAGTGGTCCTGGCACTCGTCACAGCAATGCCCGGGCAGTTGGTCTACGTCGAGCAGCCGGAAATCCACTTGCACCCGAGGGCGCAGGTCCAAATGGCCGACCTTCTGGCCGCTGCGGCGCTCCGCGGGGTGAAGGTTGTTGCCGAAACACACAGCGCGTTGCTGCTCCTCGCCATACAGACGCTTGTAGCGAGACGTGACCTGCCGCAGGAACTCGTCAAGCTCCTCTGGTTCAAGAGAGACGATCGGACTGGCGCAACAGAAGTGACCCCCGGCGACTTGGACAAAGCAGGCGCATTCGGCGGTTGGCCGGAGGACTTCGGGGAGGTGGAACTGGAGGCTCAGAGCCGCTACCTGGATGCGGCGGACCGTCGTAGGGCGGGGGTCTAGCATGGCGGCTCCTGGGCGCATTCGCCTGGTGATTGATGCCTCGGTCGCGCGCTCTGCCGGGGGAGAGCAGGCGACCTATCCTACCGCGCAGAACTGCCGTGACTTCCTCAAGGCAGTTCTGCGCATTTGCCACACCATGGTCTGCACCGGCCCCATCTGCGCGGAGTGGGACAGACACGCTTCCCGTTTCTCCAGGGCGTGGCGCGTATGGATGTCCGGCCGCGACAAGCTGAGCGAAATCCGAGAGCCCGAGCGAGAGGCGCTTCGGAGCCAGCTCAAGCAGCTTGGCCTCACAGAATCCCAGTGGAAAGCTGTCGCCAGAGATATCCCACTGATCGAAGCCGCTCTGGCAACTGACCGTGTAGTGGTTTCTTGCGACGACACGGCGCGGAATTCCTTCCATGGACTTGCGTCCAGGTGCCCCGAACTAAGTTCTGTTGCGTGGGTGAACCCGTCGGAGGACCCAGAGAACGTCCTCCGCTGGCTTGCGGAAGGCGCGCAGCGGCGGGCCGACTTGCTGGTCGGCTCGTGACACCAAAGGGGTAATAGCCGAAGGGCAACGGCGTGGGAACGGAGTTCACTCGATGCCAGTCACTCGCGACCTTGGTCGCAGCATTGAGCTTGTTGCACATTGTCGGCGCCTTGGTCGCCGCGTCGGCGTCAGGAGGCGATGATGTGAAACGCCTTCACGAGATCGCGGCGCCACGCAAGCTGCCGCCCGGCGCGCCCAAACCGAGCGACGTCTGTTTCTCCAGCCGCTGGAAGCACCCGCGGGACGACAAGGACCCGCACGACACCTTCCGGACCGCCGAGGCGTTCCACGCCACGCGCCTTGTGTGGGTGTACACGCTGGACGCCGAGTTCGCTGCCGAGGTGAAGCGACGCGGCTACGGCCTCCAGGCAGCCATCAACTCGCTCGTGCCCGATTTCCCGGCCCAGACGCGCGAGCGGGGCCGCATCCTGGACCTCGACGGCCACCGCATCGCCGCCCCCTGGATGCGCGGCTGGAAGGGCTACTGGGGCTGCGTCAACAGCCCCGACTGGCGCGCGAGCTACCTCGCCACCGCGAAGAAGTGCCTCGACATCGGCGCCGACTGCCTCCAGATGGACGACCCGCCGTGCAACCTCGCCGCCGTCGCCTGGGGCGGATGCCTCTGCGACCACTGCGTCGCCGCCTTCCGCGAGTACCTGGGGAAGAAGGCCACGCGGGAGGAGCTGGCGAAGCTCGGCATCGAGAAGCTCGAGGCGTTCGACTTCCGCGCCTTCCTCAAGGAACGCAATGCCCCCGTCGGCGACGCCTTCGCCCGCTGGAACGACCCGCTGAAGAAACACTTCGCCGAGTTCCAGCGCCAGTCGGTCGCCGCCTTCTACGCCTGGGTCCGGCCCGAGCTCGACAAGCACGCGGGGCGGCGCGTGCCCATGTCGTCGAACAACTACGACGCGCGGTGGAGCTTCCCGTACGACCTCTTCGACTTCGGCATGGCCGAGTTGCCCGCGCGCAACGCCACGGCCGCGGCGCTGCACCACAAGTTCCAGGATGCCCACGCCCGCGGCAAGGCCCAGGTCTTCACCTTCGTCTCCGACGACAAGGCCCTGACCCGCAAGGTCATCGCCACCTCCTACGCCTGCGGCGGACACCTGATCGTGCCGTGGGACGTGTATATGGGCTCCAATGCCGCCCGCTACTACGGCAAGCCCGAGGACTACGCGGACCTCTACAAGCTGGTCCGCGACAATGCGGCCCTCTTCGACGGCTGCGAGGACGCGGCGATCGCCCTCCCCGGCGTCAAGGACGAGCGCTACGGCAAGCTTCCGCCCATCGAGGTCGTCGGCAGCAGGGACGTGTGCGCCGTCGTCCGCGCCGTGCCGGGGCAGGCCGCCGCCCCCGTGGTCGTGCACCTGGTGGATTGGGGCAAGACGCCTTCGCCGTTCCGCCTCGCCCTCCAGACGCATCGCTTCTTCGCCGACGGGAAGCTGGCCGCCACGCTCCTGCGGCCCGGCCAGGAGCCGATGCCGCTCCGCACCGCGGTGAAAGCCAGCCAGACGCTGCTCGACCTCCCGGCCCTCGGCCCCTGGGGCATTGTGGTCGTCGCGCCTGCGAAGTGAGGAGAGGCCCCTTGGACACGGCTCCACGACTTGGCTTCATCGGCGTCGGCGCGATGGGCGGCGCGATGGCGCGCAACCTGCTCGCCGCCGGCTACCCGCTGACGGCCTTCGACATCAGCGGGGAGCGGCTGGCCGCCATCGTGGCGGCCGGGGCAGAGCGTGCCGAGAGCGCGGCCGAGGTCGCGCGCCGATGCGACATTGTGCTCACCAGCCTCCGCTCCTCCGCCATCTTCGTCGAGGTCGCCCAAGGCGAGCTGCTGCCCAATGCGCGGGCGGGCCAGGCCTTCATTGACCTGGGCACGACGGCGCCGCCGGAGACCCGGCGCCTGGCCGCTGCCTTCGCCGCGAGAGGCGCCACCCTCCTCGACGTGCCCGTGAGCGGCGGGCCGCACGGCATCGAGACGAGGACCCTGCGGATGTTTGCGGGCGGCGACCGCGCGGCATTCGACCGCTGCCGCCGCCTCCTCGAGGCCCTCGGCGGCCCGAAGCACATCGTCTACTGCGGCCCCGGCGGCTGCGGCCAGATCGTCAAGGGCGTGAACCAGCTCGCCATGGGCCTCGGCGACGCCGCGTACATGGAGGCCCTCGCCTTTGGCGTCCGCGCCGGCGTGGACCCCGAGGCCATCCGCGAGGCCGTGGGCGGCGACGACGGCTTCCGTCGCCACTTCGCCGCCATCGCCGGCCGCGTCGTCGAAGGCAAAGGCGAGAGCCTGTGGGTCAAGTTCCCCGAGCTGCCCTACTTCCTCGCCGAGGCCGCCGAGCAGGGCGTCCCGCTCCCCCTCGCCGAGGCGCTCTACACCTTCCTCTCAGCGGTCGAGCCGCGCTGGCGCGACAACATGGCCCGCCCCACGGCCTCCTTCTGGCACGAGCTGGCGAGCCGCCGGTTGACTGGCGGGGCCGACGGCTCTGGAGTATGATGCCGCAGGGAGGGCCATCTTGCAGAGGAGAAGAAAGATGGGGGGCCACGCGGCTCTCTTGTGTGTGCTGCTCCTGTTGGCCGCGGCCGCGCTGGGAGCGGAGAGCAGGCCGGCCTGTCCCATCGTGCCGACGCCGAGAGAGTACAGGGACGCGGGTCGGACCGCGGAGCTCCTGGCCGACGGGGCGGCGATTGTGGTCGGCGCGAAGGCCACCGAGCCCGAGCGCTACGCGGCCGAGCGGCTCCAGGCGCTCATCGAGCGGCGCTTCAAGCGCACGCTCCCCATCCAGGCCGAGGGGAGCGTGGGCGCGGCCATTCGGCAGGCCGTCCTGCTCGGCCAGCGCTCGACGAATGCCTGGCTCGACCGCCTCTGCGGGGAGAAGAAGCTCGACCTGACCGACACCTCCCCCGGGCACGACGGCTTCGTCGTTGCCGTGCTCGACGACGCGGGGCGCCAGGTCGTCCTGGTCGGCGGGAGCAACCCCCGCGGCGTGGTCTACGGCCAGGACGCCTTCTTCGACCTCCTGCGGCGCGAGGGGGAGAAGGTGGTGTTTCCCGTCGCCTCGGTGCGCGACTGGCCGAGCATTCCGTGGCGCGGCCGGCCGATCTCGCGGCCCGAGGTCCAGTTGGAGCCAGGGACGTTCGACGCCTACGTTCGCTCGCGGCTGAACTGGGTGGACCTGCGCGACGGGCCGCCCCCGCGGCGGGGCCAGTTCGGCTTCCCGCCAGGGTTCCCGATCAACAAGCCGCAGGCGAAGCAGATCGTTGCCGAGGCCCATCGCCGCGGCTTCTTCGTCTACGCAACGGTGTTCTGTGGCGTCAAGCCCGACCAGTTCGACGCCGTGCTGAAGACCTTCGAGGAGTTGCTCGAGCTGGGCGCCGACGGCCTCTGGCTCTCATTTGACGATCCCGGGCCGGGGAAGGGCGCGTCGGTGCTGATCGCGCGGGTGCTCGAGCTGGGCAAGAGGCACGGGATGACGGGGCGGGCCATCGCCATCGTGCCGCCGACCGGATCCTACCAGAACATCGAGACCGACTTCAACCGCAGCGCCGCCGCCGTCCCCGGCTTCGCCGAGGCCACGTGGCTCTTCACCCGCGTGCCGTGCAAGGGCGATGTCGAGGCGGCGCGCCGTATCGGCCTCCAGCGCCTCCCCGCCTGGTGGCACAACTGGCCCCGCACCCCCGGCGGCTTCACCCACGGCGACTACGGCGGCAGCAACTTCCGCGAGACCGGCTGCGCCTACCTCGACCTCCCGCCCCTCCAGGTCGGCTGGCACAACCCCACCTACGAGAAGCTCCGCGACGCACGCCACCACACCGACACCGTCATGATGTGGGGCGGCTGGCCCGAGGAATACGCCACCGGCTCCCTCGGCATCTGGGCCTGGGATCCCGAGGGGCACGACTGGGAGCGCACCCGGACCGCGGTGTACTCTGGCGTCTTCGGCCCCGCGCAGGCCGAGGCGGCCCGAGGGTTCGACAACGCGCTCGCGCGGCTCAAGGCCCTCTTCCACCTGCCCGGCCGCGGGATCGGGCCGAACTGGCCGTGCCGGCTCAAGGACCTCAAGAGCCGCCCTGCGGCTCTTACGCTCATCGAGGAAATGGACGCGCACCTGAAGTCCCTCGAGGCGGCGGCCCCGCGCGAGACGCTCCTCGCCCCCGAGCGCCTGACGAAGCTGTTCCTCGAGCCGATGCGAGCCGCCGTGCGCTACGCCAGGGCAATGGCCGAGCTCGATCTGCCGGAATACTGGCTTGCCGCCGCCGGCGTCGAGAAGCGGATGCTCGAGCTTGTCGAGGGCGGCAAGAGAGAGGAGGCCGAGAAGCTGCTGGCGGAGGTGCGCGAGAAGGCCAGCCCGGCCATCGAGCGCGTCGCCGAGGCCCTCGGCGGCCTCAAGGGCATCAAGGAGTACGTCGCGCTCTGGCAGAGGCAGATCTCCAGCATCGAGCACTGGGAGAAGCTGGTGGCTCAGCGAAAGGCCGACGCGGCGCGGCGGGAGGCCGCCGGGCTCAAGGCCATCGAGCAGATGCCCGAGCGCTTCAAGGCGCTCACCACGAATCGCGACCTCAGTGGCTGCCTGGCTGCGCTCGCGCGGCCGCCCGAGGGCGCGAAGCTGGCCGAGCTTGCGGCCGACCGCTGGACGTGGTCCGCCACCCCGCCCTCCTGGCGCGGCATGTGGGGCATCGGCACGCTGGAGGTTCAGGGCACCAAGCTCACCGCCATCGCCTTCCCAGGGAAGACCCGCTCCGAGGTCGGCGACTACGCCGAGGTCCAGGCCGAGCTCCCCCTCCCGAAGTTCCAGCGCCGCCTCGCCCTTCAGGCCTTCGTCAACGACACCATGGTCACCACGGAATGGACCGGCTACCGGTTCATGCAGCTCTATGTGAACGACAAGCTGGTGTGGGAGGAGGACATCGCGGCGTCTCGCGAGGGCAAGGAGTGGCTCGCCCTCGACATCACCGACGCGGCGAAGGGCGCCGAGCGGCTCAAGCTCCGCTTCCGCGTCGCCGACAAGCGCCCCGTGGGCAACTACACCACCGTGGCCCTGCTCGGGCCGGTGAGACTCTGCGAGGCGCCTGCTGGAGGTCCCGCCGAGCGATGAAGGCACTGGTGACGGGAGCGACGGGGTTCGTGGGGAGCCACCTGGCCGAGCGGCTGTGCCGCGAGGGGGCCGAGGTGGTGTGCCTGGTGCGCCCGACGAGCCGCCTGGAGTGGCTGGAGGGGCTGCCCGTCGAGAAGGTGGTCGGGTCGCTGGAGGCGCCGGAGGCGCTGCCGCTGGGGGAGGTGGACTGGGTGTTCCACGTGGCGGCGGTGACGCGGGCACGACCGCCCGCGGCCTACGTGGCCGCGAACACGGAGCCGACGCGTCGGCTGGTCGAGGCGGCGGCGCGGGCGAATCGAGGGGGGCTGAAGCGCTTCGTCTACGTGAGCAGCCAGGCGGCGGCGGGTCCGACGCCGACCGAGGCGCCGCTGGATGAGACGGCGGAGCCGCATCCGCTGCCCGGCTACGGGGCGAGCAAGCTGGCCTCCGAGCGGGCCGTCCTGGCCGCCCGCGACCGCGTGCCCGTGTGCATCGTGCGACCGCCGTCGGTCTACGGCCCGCGGGACCCGAATTTCGTCTCGCTGTTCCGCACCGCTCAGCGGCTGCGGCTGGCGCCGGTGGTGGGCAGCCCGTCGAAGCAGTTGAGCCTGGTGCACGTGGCCGACCTGGTGGAGGGCATCTGGCTCGCGGCGCGGGCGGAGGCGGCGGTGGGGCAGACCTACTTCGTCGGCAGCGGCACGCACACCTGGCGCGAGATCGTCGCTGCCCTGGGCGCCGCCCTGGGGCTGCGGCTGCGCATCCTCCGCCTCCCTGGCCTCGTCGCGCGGCTGGTGGGGGAGATCGGCGAGCTGAAGTGGACGCTCACGGGCAAGCCCCAGATCGTGTGCCGCCGCAAAATGCGCGACGCGCTTCAGCGCCGTTGGACGTGCACCTGGGCCAAGGCCGAGCGGGAGCTGGGCTACAAAGCCAGGAAGGGCCTTGTCGAGGGATTGCGCGAGACGGCGCTCTGGTACGCGGAGCGTGGATGGATGAGGCCGACAGGACGCGTGACGCGTGACGCGTGACCAGAGGGGAGCCGCCGCGGCCCGTCTTGTCACGCGTCACGGGTCATGGGCTGGCCAGATTGCAGGAAATGGCCTGTAGTTCCTCCACCATCTTGGCCGAGCGGGCGACGCGGGGGATTTTGTGCTGCCCGCCGAGCTGGCCGTGGCGGCGAGCCCACTCGTAGAACGTGCCAGAGGCGAGGACCACCAGTTCGGGCGGCCGCATCGCGTAGTCGTGCTCACGGTGGGTCTTGTAGTCGAGGTTCTTCTCGCACAGGACGGCATCCACACGGGCCGTGAAGTCGGCAGGCGGGGGCGGGGACCCGTCGAACTCGACGAGCCACTGGTGGACGCCGCGCGGCTCGGCCACGGTGGGGAGGACGGTGGCGACGGTGAACTCGCGCACGGTGGCACCCGTGGCGCGGCACGCCGCGGCCATCGCCTGCTCGATCTCGCCGCCGATGACGTGTTCGCCCATGTCGTTGAGGGTGAGGCGGGTGCGGCCCGAGACGACGAGCTTCGGGGGACGCACCGAGGTGAACCGCACGATGTCGCCCACGTCGTAGGCCCAGATGCCCGAGCACGTGCTCAGCAGCATGGCGTAGTCCCTGCCTGTCTCCACCTGGTCGAGTGTGAGGCGCGTGGGGTGCGGGCCGTCGAGCTCCTCGACGGGCACGAACTCATAGAAGGTGCCGGCGTCCACCTCGAGGAGCATGCTCGGGTCGGCCTGGCTGTCCTGGATGGCGTTCATCCCGCCCTCGGAGGAGGAATAGGTGTCCACGTAGGCGATGGGGCGGCCGATGATCTCCTTGAACTGTGCGCGGTAGGGCTCGAAGGCCATGCCGAAGTGCACGAAGACCCGGAGCTGGGGCCAGACGTCGCTCACCGTGCGGACGTGGGGGCCGAGCTCCTCGCGGCCGACGTCCACCAGGCGGCGGAAGAGGAGCAGGGTCCACGACGGCAGGCCGACGAGCACGCGGATGGGGCTGCGGAGGTAGCGGCGGGCGAGGGTTTCGACCTTCTGCTCCCAGTCGGGGATGCTGGCGACGTCGAACTCGGGCAGGCGATAGCGATGGGCGATGCGCGGGATGTGGCGGGCCATGATGCCGCTGGAGTCGCCTTGGAAGCACTTGCCGCGCCGCTCGAGGGTGGGCGAGCCGCCGAAGTAGAGGGTCTTGCCGCCCAGGATGCCGGCGTCGGGCGCCTGGCGCTGGCAGAGGGCCATGAGCGTGAGGCCCGAGCGGAAGTTGGCCTTGATGGCCTCGCGCGAGACGGGCAGGGCCTTGCAGGTTTCGGACGCGGTGCCCGACGAGAGGGCGAAGAAGCGAATGTGGCCGGGCCAGCACACGTTGCGTGCGCCGTCGAACGCCTTGTGCCACAGGGGCGCCATCTCCTCGTAGCGGCAGACGGGCACGGCCTGCTGGTAGTCGCGCACGCTGCGGATGCCCGCGTAGCCGTGGGCCCGCCCCCACTCGGTGTCGGCCGCCCGCCGCACCAGGCGCAGGAGCAGGCGCTCCTGGACCTCCGCGGGGTGAGCGAGGGACCGCTCGACCTGGCCGAGCCGGCGCTCGAGGAGCTTGCGAGCGAGCCAGCGAATGGCGCCCATGGCGTCCTTCCTGCCGTGACCCTGGGCCTCCCCGCAGGGCAACATGATAGCGCGCGGGCGCTTTTCTGCAACCGGCTCTGCGTTGCGGCGGCCATGTGTGTATCCTATGCAACCCTGCAGCGGCGGTGCGCCGCTGGGCCAGCGGGGCCGAATGTGCCCAGGAGGCGCCCGCGGCGTGTCGAGCGGCGCCTCGGGCGCGGCCCGCGCGCCCGGCGTCGGCTACGAGTGACAGAGGGTTCTTGGATACAGAAGAGTCGGTAAAGGTGGCCGATATTTTCGAGCGTTGCAGGCGGTTCCGCGAGGAACAGCGCAGCGGCTGTGGCTGGCCCCGGTCGTGGGCAGCCCTGCGTGGCTGCCCAGTGGAAGAGGGCAGCCACACAGGGCCGCCCCTGCATCATGCGTCACGGGTCACGAGCCCGCCGTCCATGCAGGCAGGGCGACGCTGGGCGGCTCGGCGTGCGCAATGTCGCGCGAGAGGGCGCACAGCTCATCCACCATCTCTTGCGAGAGTGCGACGCGAGGGGTCTTGCGCTGGCCGCCGAGGCGTCCGTGGCGCCGCGCCCATTCGTAAAAGGTGCCGGGCGCCAGGGCCACGAGCACGGGCGGCCGCATCAGGTAGTCGCGCTCGCGGTGAATCTTGTAGTCGAGGTTCTTCTCGAGCAGGTTCGCGTCAATCTGGGCGAGGAAGCGATCGAGGGGAGGAGGCGTTCCCTCGAACTCCACGAGCCACTGGTGGGTCCCGCGCGCCTCGTGGGCGGTGGGGATGAGGGTGTGGACGGTGAATTCGCGGACGGTGGCTCCGGTGGCGGCGCCGGCTCGGGCGAGGGCCATCTCGATCTCGGCCCCGAGCACGTGCTCGCCCAGGCGGTGAAGCGTCAGGCGGGTGCGGCCGGCGAAGAGCAGCTTGGGCGGCCGCAGCGAGGTGAAGCGCACGATGTCGCCCACGTCGTAGGCCCACATGCCCGAGCAGCAGGTGAGGATGACCGCGTAGTCGCGGTCCGTCTCCACGTCGCGGAGCGTCAGGCGGGTCGGCTGCGGGCTGTCCAGCTCGGCCAGGGGCACGAACTCGTAGAACGTCCCGATGTCCACCTCCATCACCATGCCGGGGTCGGCCTGGTCGGCCTGGATGGCGGTGAGGCCGGCCTCGGAGGAGGAATAGGTGTCCACGAAGGCGATCGGGCGGCCGACGAGGGCCTGGCACTCGGCGCGGAAGGCGTCCATGGACATGCCGAAGTGGACGAAGGCTCGGAGGCTGGGCCAGACATCGGCGACGGTGCGGACGTGCGGGCCGATCTGCTCGCGGCCCAGCTCGACGAGGCGGCGCATCAGGAAAAAGGTCCAGGTCGGCAGCCCCACGATCATGCGGACCGGCGTGCGCAGGTACGCGCGGGCAATGGCCTCCACCTTCTCCTCCCAGTCGGGGATGCTGGCGATCTCGAACGACGGGAGGCGATAGCGCTGGGCGAGGCGCGGCATGTGCAGGGTGACGATGCCGCTGGCGTCGCCCTGGAAGCTCTGGCCGCGGCGCTCGAGCGTCGGCGAGCCCCCGAAGTAAAGCGTCTTGCCGCCCAGCACGTCGCCGTCGGGCACCTGGCGCTGCACCCGGCCCATCAGGGTGACGCCGGAGCGGAGGTTGGCCCGGATGGCCTCGCGCGAGATGGGCAGGGCCTTGCAGGTCTCGGTGGTGGTGCCGCTGGACATGGTGAAGTAGCGGATGTGGCCGGGCCAGGTGACGTCCCGGGCTCCGTCGAAGGCCCGGTGCCAGATGGGCGCCATCTCCTCGTAGCGGCAGATGGGCACGGCGCGCTGGTAGTCGCGCACGCTGCGGATGCCCGCGTAGCCGTGGGCCCGCCCCCACTCGGTGTCGGCCGCCCGCCGCAGCAGGCGGAAGAGCAGGCGCTCCTGCGTGGCGGCGGGGTGGGCGAGCGCGCGCTCGACCTGCCGCAACCTCCACTCGAGGGCCTTGCGCAACACCCAGCTCACGGCGCCCATTGGCTTTGCTCCGCGTCGGGCCGCGGCAGGGAAAGACGGCGTTCCCACCTTCCCGACTGCCGGCGTTTCCGGCGCCGGACACGGCAACCGGGAAGCCAAATGATAGCGCTCGCGTGCTTTTTTGCAACCGGCTTTGCGTTGCGGCGGCCATGTGTGTATGATATGCAGCCTCCCAGCGGCGGCGCGCCGCTGGGCCGGCGGGGCCGAATGCGCCCAGGAGGCGCCCGCGGCGTGTCGAGCGGCGCCTCGGGCACGGCCCGCGCGCCCGGCGTCGGCTGCGAGCGACAGAGGGTCTGTGGATACAGAGGAATCGGTAACGGTGGCCGACATTTTCGACAAATGCAGGCGGTTCCGCGAAGAGCAGCGGAGCGTGTTGCATGAGGACCTGCCGATCGCCGAGCGCGTCATCTTCGGCGTCTCGCCCATCGAGAACGCCGGGCCGTGGATCGAGTTCGATGGGCGGCGCATGCTCCAGTTCTCCACCAACGACTACCTGGGCATGAGCGTGCACCCCGAGGTGCGCGCGGCGGCGGCCGCGGCCGCCGCGAAGCACGGCGTGAGCGCGCCCATGGGCGCCCGGCCCCTCACCGGCACCGTCGAGCTGCACCTGGAGTTCGAGCGCCGCATCGCCGAGTTCAAGCGCACCGAGGCCGCCCTCAGCTTCACCATGGGCGCCGGCGCCATGCTCGGCGCCATCGCCTGCCTGGCCCGGCCCCACGATCTCCTGATCATGGACCAGCTCGCCCACGCCAGCCTCGTGTGCGGCGCCCGCATCGCCGGCGCCACCATCAAGTACTTCAAGCACAACGACCCCGGGAGCCTCGAGCGCGTGCTGAAGCGCTGCGACCCTACGAAGCCCAAGATGATCGTGGTGGACGGCGTGTACAGCATGAACGGCGATATCGCGCCGCTGCGGGAGATCTGCGACCTCCGCGACCGTTACGGCGCGCGCGTGTTCATGGACGACGCGCACGGGCACGGCGTGTGCGGCGACCACGGCCGCGGCGCCGCCGAGATGCTGGGCGTCGAGGACCGCATTGACCTCCACGCCGGCACCTTCTCGAAGGCCTTCGGCACCTACGGCGGCTTCATCGCCGGCCCCAAGGAGGTCGTCTTCTACGTCCGCTGCCTCGCCCCCACCATCCTCTTCACCAAGGCGGCGCCCGCCTGCGTCGTCGCCGCCACGATGAAGTCCATCGAACTCGTCCGCAAGGCCCACGACCGCCGCAGGAAGGTGTGGGACAACGCGCGCTACCTCCAGACCCTCCTGCGCCAGCGCGGCTTCGAGGTCGGCGACACCCAGACCCCCATCACCCCCATCCGCCTGGGCGACAGTTGTGCCGTCCACTGCGCCGACATCCTTCGCCGCAAGTACAACGTCTGGGTCTCCGCCGTCGTCTACCCCGCCGTCCGCCGCGGCAACGGCATCATCCGCGTCATCCCCACCGCCCTCCACGAGCACTCGGACATTGACCACCTCGTGACCTCGCTCGAGGCGGCCCGCGAGGAGTTCAACTCCATGGCCGCTGCCCGCGCGGCCGCCGCCGCGGCGAAGTAGCAACACCCGGCCCAGAAGTCCCGGAAGAGAGTCCCGCCTTCAGGCGATTCCGGCTTGCCGCGCCTTCAGCTCGATGGCGGTTTCGTAGAGCTCCACGCGGTCCCCGGCCTTTCCCACACGCACGGAGGAGCGAACGATGCTCGAGCCGGTCCGCTTCGTGCGGACGCGGTGGAGGGCCACGGTGTCGAACCCGCAGCCCTCGGCGATCTGGGCGAGGAGGCGGTCGGTCTGGAGCTCGATCCCCTGAAGAATGTTGTTCCCGATGACCACCACCATCGTGCCGCCAGGCTTCATCACCCGCTTGGCCGCGCGGCAGAAGGCCAGGCAGTCGTTGAAGTAGGAGGCTGCGTAGTTCGCCCAGCCGCTGCCCCCATAGATCCCCTTCTCGGGGTTCCGCCCCCGCAGGTCCTCGAGCGCCTCTGCCAGGCCGTCGCACGTCGCCTCCAGCTCGATCCGCGGCCCCGACCGCACGGTCTGCCAGAACTTGCCGAAGCTCACCTGCTCCATCTCTGCCAACTGCGACCGCTTCTCCACCAGTCCCAGCCAGAACAGGTGCGGGCGCGTGTTGCGGATGTAGTGATAGTTGTTCAGGTACGGCGGCGAGGTGATGAGGAAGTCCACCGTTCCCACGCCCGCCTGTTCGTAATGGGTCAGGAAGGAGTCCGCGAGCACCCTTGCCTTGGGCTTCCAGCCGAGCGAACCGGCCCGGAGCTGCGCCTGGACCATGTCCTTCAGCATCTCGTCGAGCTTGCTGGCGAGGATTCCTGCCACGTCGGCATCCAGGATGTCGTCCTTGCCTGCCGACGCCCGGCGCCCCAGGCTCGGCTCATACGAGTAGTTGGAGAAGCCCACCATCACCGCCCCGAGCGCCACGCGGAACACGTCGCGGAGCCAGGGTGTCGCATCTTCATTTCGCGCCCGGCGGCCCGGCGCCAAATGAAGATGCGACACCCGGGCGATGAAGTCGAGGACGTGCAGCACCTTGCGCTCGACCGCAGGGCTGAAGAAGGGGACGCGACTGGAGAACTCGCGGGGCGGCTGCGCCTTCGGCGCACGGCGGGCGCTGTCCGCCATCCGCTCGCGGAACGCTCGCAACGCGCGCTGGAACAGGTTCAGATCGTACATCAAGCAGCTCATCTTCGTGCGGCAGACGAGTGCGGCGTACGGGTTGATCTCAAAGCCCACCGAGTTGTGGCCCCGCTCCACGGCCTCGACCAGCGTCGTCCCCACGCCCGCGAAGGGATCGAGGACGAGGATGTCGGCGGGATCCCTGTCGCTCGCCGCCTCCAGCACGCTGCCGACGAAGGAGGAGGAGAAGCCCGCAATCCAGGGCACCCAGCGGTGCAGCGGCTCCGTGCGGTTCTGCGTGAAGGCCGTGTCTCCAAGACCCGATCCGTCTCTCATGTGCACTCCCTCTTCGTGACCCTGGTGGGCCAAGCCGCCAACCTGTCCAGCATTCCCCGTATTCTGGCGCATGGGGGGAGGTTTGACAAGCGGCTGCGCTCCCGCTACACTCGCGGCGGATGTCGTCCATAGCCCCTCAGGCTGTCAGGAGCGGACCATGCAGGCCGCCGGGGACGCAGACCCTTCGAGCCCCGTCCAGGTGCGCGAGGCCATCACGCGGTCCGAGCGCCGCGCCTTCCTCCGCCTGCCCTGGCGGCTCTATCGCGGCGACCCCAACTGGGTGCCGCCGCTGCTGTCGAGCGCGGCCCGCACGCTCGACGCGAAGCGAAACCCCTTCTACCAGCACGCCGAGAGCCGCCTCTACCTGGCCTGGCGCGGGCGACGCCTCGTCGGCCGCGTCATCGCCACCGTGGACCGCAACTACAACGAGTACCACAACGACACGATGGGCTTCTGGGGCTTCTTCGAGTGCGAGAACGACCCCGAGGCGGCCAAGGCTCTGCTCGACCAGGCGGCCGACGACCTGCGTTCCCGCGGCATGACCCAGATGATGGGCCCGATGAACCCCTCGACCAACGGCGAGTGCGGCATCCTCGTCGAGGGCCTCGGAATGCCCCCCGCCATCCTCATGCCCTACAACCCGCCCTACTACCCCGCCCTCATCGCCCAGGCCGGCCTGGAAGGGGTCAAGGACCTCCTGGCGTACCTCCTGACCTCGGAGCGCCTGACGCCCGACTGCGAGCAGTCGCAGCGCGCCGAGCGCCTGGTGGCGCTCATCCGGCGACGCTACCCCGGCCTCCGCGTCCGCAACCTGTGCTGGGAGACCTACGCGGCCGACGTGCTCACCCTCGGCCGCATCCTGAACGCCGCGCGGCGCGGCAACTGGGGCTTCGTGCCAACCACCGAGGCGGAACTCCGCGCCATGGCGCGCGACATGAAGCCCATCGTGGACCGCCGGATGGTCTTCATTGCGGAGCTGGACGGCCAGCCCGTGGCCTGCCTGGTGGCCCTCCCGGACGTCAACCCGATTCTGCGGCGGTGCAACGGGCGGCTGCTGCCCTTTGGCTGGCTGCGGCTGCTCCTGGGGCGCCGCTCGCTGCGCCAAGTGCGGCTCTTCGGCACCGCCATCCTCGAGGAATGCCGCCACGTCGGCATCGCTCACGTCCTCTTCAGCGAGGCCCTCCGCAGCTTCCGCCAGTGCGGCTACCAGGCCGCCGAGCTCTCCTGGGTCGCTGAGGGCAACCTCAACTCCACGCTGGCCATCGAGCAGTTCCTCAAAGCCGAGCGCTACAAGCGCTACCGCATCTACGGCCGTCCACTCTAGGAGCGGACCATGCCCGCCATCACGAGAGCGAGCCGTACAGGCCCCGTCGAGGTCCGAGAGGTCACCACGCGGTCCGAGCGCCGCGCCTTCCTCCGCCTCCCCTGGGGCATCTACCGTGGCGACCCCAACTGGGTGCCGCCGCTGCTGTCGGGCGTGGCCCGCACGCTCGACCCCCGCCGCAACCCCTTCTACGAGCACGCGGAGAGTCGCCTCTACCTGGCCTGGCGCGGCCGCCGCCCCGTCGGCCGCGTCGCCGCCACGGTGGACCGCCTCTACAACGAGTACCACAACGACACGATGGGCTTCTGGGGCTTCTTCGAGTGCGAGAACGACCCCGAGGCGGCCAAAGCCCTGCTCGACGGCGCGACCGACGACCTGCGCTCGCGTGGCATGACCCAGATGATGGGCCCGATGAACCCCTCGATCAACAACGAGTGCGGCCTCCTTGTCGAAGGCTTCCGCATGCCCCCCGTCTTCCTCATGCCCTACAATCCGCCCTACTACCCCGACCTCATCCTCCAGGCCGGCCTCCAGCAGGCGAAGGACCTCCTGGCCTACCTCCTCCTCCCCGAACATATCCTGGGCGGCGACAACACGCTACTCGAGCGCATCGCGCGCCTCAGCGGCCTCATCCACCGACGCCACCCCGGCCTGCGCATCCGCACCCTCGATACCGTGAGCTACGAGGCCGACGTGTTGGCCATCGGTACGCTCTTCAACACCGTGCGGAAGGGCAACTGGGGCTTCGTGCCGGTCACAGAGGCCGAGCTGCGCGACATGGCCCGCGAGATGAAGGCCATCCTCGACCCCCAGATGGTCTTCATCGCCGAACTCGACGGCCGGCCCGTGGGCTGTCTGCTGGCCCTGCCCGACATCAATCCCATTCTGAGGAAGTGCAACGGGCGGCTGCTGCCGTTCGGGTGGCTGCGGATGCTCCTGGGCCGGCGCTCGCTGCGGCAGGTGCGCGTCTTCGGGTCCGCGGCCCTTGAGGAGTACCGCCACATCGGCATCGTCCCACTCCTGTTCGGCGAGGTCATCCGCATCGCCCAGCAGCGTGGCTACGCCTCGGCCGAGCTGTCCTGGGTCGCCGAGGGCAATCTCCCCCCCATCCTCACCATCGAAAACGTCCTCAAGCCCGAACTCTACAAGCGCTACCGCGTCTACAGCCGTTCACTCTAGGAGCGGACTATGCCCGCCGTCACCAACGCGAGCAGCGCAGGCTCCGTCGAGGTCATCCGCATTGGCCACCAGCGCGGCTACACCCACGCCGAGCTTTCCTGGGTTTCCGAGGGCAACCTGCGCCCGATCCTCACCATCGAGCAGGCCCTCAAGCCCGAGCTCTACAAGGTCTACCGGGTCTATGGCAAGCCGCTGTAGGCGATCCTCCCGGGCTGACGCAGCGGCCTATCTCCTCTTCGCTTCGCGGAACAGCGGTGAATCCACAAGGGTGAGGAGCAGGACCTCTTCGCCGGTCAAGGTGCTGATGTCGTGGTGCAGGCTCAACACCTTCACGCCGGTGGTGTCCTGGACCATCGCCTCGATGGCCGGCCGCGCCGCCTCGATCAGGTGGGTACGCACCTGCTTGAGCAGGTCTCTCCCCTTCTCGGCGGGGAGAGACTTGCTCAGGTGCTGCTCGGCCTCGGTCAAGGCGCCCTGGAGGCGGACGACGAGGAGGTCTCCGATAAGGTGGGCGCGGATGTCCTTCGGCCCCCTGCCCATGTACTCCTGTTCGAAGCGCGCGATCCCTTCGCAGATGGCGGCCTCGATTTCCCCCTGCGTCTTCATGCTCACCCCCGGCGCGGCTCCATTGTCTGCGCGAGGCGAGAGCGACGCCCCCCGCTCGGGGCGTCTGGCCGAGCGTCGTCGGCCCCCGGCCCGCTCGCGTTACAGGGGCATGATACCAATCGCGGGACAGAAGTCAAGAATGCGCTTGACTTCCTCTCCAGCTCCCCTTACACTGGTGGTTCAAGCAAGGCCGAACAGGCAGTGCTCAGTTGTCGGATGACTAGGTGAAGGGCAACCCGGCCCGGCCGGGGGGCCTGTTAACGAGTAAGCCGACGTGGCGAATGCTTCGGGGCGTTCCGCCACGTCGGCTTTTTTTTGGCCTTGGGCGACGCGGGCCTCCCGCAACCAGCGGAGAACCGTCCGATGGACAAGATCGAGCCGAGTGTGGCGCATGAGATCGCCCAGGCGGCCAGCGCGTTCGAGCAGCGGCGCACGGGCCGCGCGCCCGAGTCCGTGGCCGTGGTCCTCAGTGAGAATACGCTGGTGATCACGCTGCACGGGGCCCTATCGCCCGCCGAGAAGGCCCTGGCCAAGAGCCCGAAGGGCGCCGCCGAGGTGCAGGAGCTTCACAAGCGGTTGTTCCACAGCTCCGCCGACGAACTGCGCCAGGAGATCAAGAGGATCACCGGCGTGGCGGTGCGCGACGCCGCCGCGGAGGTCGAGCCGACCACGGGCACCGTGGTGCAGGTCTTCTCCACCGGCTCTGTCGTGCAGGTCTTCCTGCTCGCCAGCAACGTGCCTGCGGGCAGTTGGGGCGGGAGCGGTGCCGACGCGGCGGCGTGCCCGCGGAACTCGAGGAAGAAGAGGCGGTGAACCCGCATCTCGGAGGCGCGTGAAATGTCCACTCCCGTCGCGACGGCCGATCACCCCGACAGGGTGAGGAAGCGTCTCCCGTGCCTGGGTTGTGGCGAGGCGATGTGGACGGACCGCTGCCACCGCATCTGCCGGAAGTGCCAGCGACGCAACGATGCCTCTGCGGTGAAGCGCTCGTATCGCGCCACCCCGCCGCGCGGGGCCTGCCTGGCAGAGACGCCGGCGGCCCGCACATTCTTCGGCTGATAGGAGAGCGTGGTGGCAGTTGCGTGGCGTCAAAGGGGACATCGGTAGGCGACACACCATGAACGTTCTGCTGATTTACCCGGAGTTCCCCGACACCTTCTGGAGCTTCAAGCACGCGCTGAAGTTCATCCGCAAGCGCGCCTCGCTGCCGCCGCTGGGGCTGCTGACCGTGGCCGCCATGCTGCCTGCCGAGTGGGGCAAGCGCCTGGTGGACCTCAACGTCCGGCGCCTGCGCGCGAGCGACCTGGCGTGGGCCGACTGCGCGTTCGTCAGCGGCATGAGCATCCAGCGCGAGGCCGCCCGCCGGATCATCGCGCGCTGCAAGCGGGCCGGCATCACCGTGGTCGCCGGCGGCCCGCTCTTCACCAGCGAGCACGAGCAGTTCCCCGAGGTGGACCACTTCGTCCTCAACGAAGCCGAAGTCACCCTGCCCCGGTTCCTGGCCGACTTCGCGGGGTCACATCTACATTTGTCACATAGCCCCCATGTGCTAAATGAAGATGTGACCCCCGCCGCCCAGCGCGTCTACCGCACCGACGAGTTCCCCGACCTGGACCACACGCCCGCGCCCCTCTGGGAGCTGGCGGAGTTGAAGCGCTACGCCTCGATGTGCGTCCAATACTCCCGCGGCTGCCCCTTCGACTGCGATTTCTGCAACGTCACCGCCCTCCTCGGCCACAAGCCCCGCACCAAGCCCGCTGCCCAGGTCGTTGCCGAGCTCGACGGCCTCTTCGCCGCCGGATGGCACGGCCCTATCTTCTTCGTGGACGACAATTTCATCGGCAACAAGCGGCACCTCAAGGACGAGTTGCTCCCCGCCCTGATCGCCTGGCGGCGGGGAAAGCGGGGCCTGCCCTTCTACACCGAAGCCTCCATCAACCTCGCCGACGACCCCGAGCTGATGGCCCTCATGGTCCAAGCCGGCTTCCGCACCGTCTTCGTCGGCATCGAGACGCCCGACGAGCAGAGCCTCGCCGAGTGCAGCAAGATCCAGAACCGCAACCGGAACCTGGTCGAGGACGTCAAGCGCGTCCAGCGAGCCGGCCTCGAAGTCCAGGGCGGCTTCATCGTCGGCTTCGACCACGACACCCCGTCCATCTTCGACCGCCAGATCGCCTTCATCCAGCAGAGCGGCATCGTCACGGCCATGGTCGGCCTCCTCGAGGCCCTCCCCGGCACCCGGCTCTTCGAGCGCCTCAAGGGCGAGGGCCGCCTCAACGGTCAGACCACGGGCGACAATGTGGACGGCACGACCAACATCGTCCCGCGAATGAGCCTCGATGCCCTCCGCGAGGGCTACCGACGCATCCTCCGCACCATCTATGCCCCGAAGCACTACTACGCCCGCATCAAGACCTTTCTGCGGGAGTACAACCCGCCGGTGAGCAAGGGGCGGTTCAGCTTCCGCGACGTCAGGGCATTCCTCCGATCCATCCTCCGCCTCGGCGTCCTCGGCCGCGAGCGCTACCACTACTGGAAGCTCCTCCTGTGGGCCTTCTTCCGCCGCCCGCGGGCCTTCCCCGTCGCCGTCACCCTCGCCATCTACGGCCACCACTTCCGCAGGATCTGCGAGCGACACGTCCTCTGACCGCTCGGCGGGCCCGCGACGCGTCCCTTGCTTCCAATCCGAACGCCGGCGCGCTATCCTATGGGAGGCGTGACGCGGCCCCCGGCCGCGTCGAGGCTTCGCTTGTCCATGAGAGGAGGCCGACAATGGTCACAGCCCGCGAAGTGTTCCTCTCCTGCGTCGCGCTCGGCCTTTCCGCGCTGGCCGCGTGCTGCGCTTCTGCCGCGGAGGCGTCGGGGGCGCCTGACCCTGCCGTGGCCCGCTTCGACGCCGCCTTCCTGAAGAGTGCCTGGGGCTACGGCTGGACGCACGGCGTGGACAAGGTGTTCCGCAAGGACCGGCCGTTCCAGGGCACCGTCGGCGGCACGCTGAAGGTCGAGCTTGCCGCCAACGAGTACGAGGGCGTGCAACTCGTCCTCCGCGCCCGCAAGCCACTCAAGAACGTGCGAGTCACGGTCTCCGACCTGGTCACGAATGGGGGCGTCCCCAGTTCGGGCAGGAAGCGGATCACCGCCGACCACGTCGAAGTGCTGCCCGTCGGCTACGTGAAAACGAAGAAACCGCCCTATGCCGTGGACTACGTGGGCTGGTGGCCCGACCCCCTGCTGAACTTCCTGCCGAGCTTCGACCTCGACGCCGATGTCTGGCAGCCTGTCTGGCTCGACGTCCACGCCGCGCCCGCCCAGCCGCCTGGCCTCTACGCCGGCACGGTGACGGTGAGCGCCGAAGGCGTCGAGCCGCTGAAGGTTCCCATCGAGGTCGTTGTCTGGGCCTTCGCCGTGCCCAGGGAGTACCACTTCCCGCTCGCCGTGGTCTACTGGGACGGCAGCGACGGCGAGAACGTCGTCCGCCCGCTCTACAGCAAAGACCCCGCTGAATGGCAGAAATACGTCGCCTACTGCCGCGGCGAGGCGCCGCTCGAATCGCTCGGTTCGGGCGAGGCCCGACGTCTGGCGGACCTCCGTCGCAAGTGCCACGACCTCATTCTCGCCCACCACCTCATCCCCGACTGCATCTACCGCAGCCGCCCCCCGCTGATCGAGGACGTGAAACGCTGGAAGGACGCCGGCGCCCGCTGGTTCAACATCGTCCACATCCCCAGCGTCGGCAATCTGAAGGCCGGCGACCCCTACCCCGCCGAGGCCAGGAAGAAATACCTCGACCTCCT
The DNA here is from genome assembly GCA_035527715.1 of Planctomycetota bacterium. Classification (GTDB taxonomy): domain Bacteria; phylum Planctomycetota; class PUPC01; order DSUN01; family DSUN01; genus DSUN01. The sequence continues at coordinate 38,418 of DATKZY010000134.1, forward strand.
GGCCACCTACGTGCCGAAGCTCGAAAAGGCGGGGCTGCTCGACATGGCCTATATCTACGGCTTCGACGAGATCCGCGCCAACCAGTTCGCCGCCGTCAAGGACATCTTCGGCGAGATCAAGAAGCGCTACCCCACCATCCCCCTGATGACCACCGCCTACGACCACTCCTACGGCCGCGACACGGGGCTCGACGAGTTCGTGGACATCTGGGTGCCGCTCACCCAGAAGTACGGCGAGACAGGCCCCGCCATTGCGGCGGCCCGGCAGCGGGGCCGACAGGTCTGGTGGTACGTCTGCTGCGGCCCGCGCCATCCGTTCGCCAACTGGTTCGTCGAGTACACCGCCGCCGAGCACCGCCTGCTCATGGGCTTCATGCCCCACAAGTTCGCCTGCCAGGGCTTTCTCCACTACTCGATGAACCTGTGGCTCTCGAACCGCGACGTGACCGGCCCCGACGGCAAGACGAGGCGCCAGCGGAACGCCCCCTTCGCCGAGGCCGTCAACCGCGGCCCCCTCACGAACTCCGACGGCAAGAGCTGGACCGAGTACAACGGCGACGGCCTGATCTTCTACCCCGGCCCCGACGGCCCGGTGCCCACGATTCGGATGAAGTGCATCCGCGACGGGCTGGAGGACTACGAGTACCTATGGCTGCTGAAGACCGCCGTGGCCGACGTGAAGGCGGGAAAACGAAAGGCTTCGCCCGACTGGCTCAAGCGAGCCGAGGCCGCCCTCGCGGTGGACCCCTCGCTCGTGGCCTCCCTCACCAAGTACTCCACCCGCGGCTCCGACCTCCTCGCCGCCCGCCGGGCCATTGC
>DATKZY010000135.1:0-5056 GCA_035527715.1 Planctomycetota bacterium
GGCGGCCTGGACGATGATCCCGCTGGCGGGGTTGCCGCGGACGGGGGGCAGGACGAAGAACTCGCGGGACAAGGCGATGCCCGTGGGCTCGCCGCGCAGGAGCTGGCCGGCGGCGCGATTGGCGATACCTTCGAGCCGGCAGATCGGATAGCAGACCTCGGGGTAGAGGGCGAGGAGCGTCTCGTTCCGCAGCAGTACGTCCTTCAGGGAGGCCAGGAGCCGGTAGGCTTTCGGCCAGGTGGCCGCGATGGGCCCCACGTAGCGGCGGAGGGCGTTGAGCGTCACCCACAGGGGCGCGGCGATGCCGAGGAGGGACGTTTTCCCGCCGCCGCGTGGCATGGCCTCGGCGAAGGTCCCGCCGTGGCGGGCGACGTACTCGACCTGGCCGATGACCTCCAGGTGATCTTTCGACCAGGGCAAGTAGAAAATCTTCGGGAAGCACTCTGTGCAGAAGCGCTCGAAGGAGCGGGCGACGGCCAGGCGGAGCGCCACGTCCTCGACGGGCGGGATGGCGCCGATGTCGGCGCCGGCGTGCGCCTGGCGGGCCATCCGCTGGCGCATCCGCTCGCGGTGCCGCTCGTAGCCGCCAGCGGGGAAGCGGCTGGCCGAGGGGGGGAGGGGTGCGGTGCTCATTTCACTCCGCGCGGCCACGCGGCCCCTCCTGTTCGGCGGCGGCGAGGAAGCATTCGAGGCGGCGGAGTTCAAGGAGGGCGGCGGCGACGAGCTGGTCCACGACGGCCGCGTGCGCGGGCCAGCGGCGGCGGGCGTCGCGGCGGAGGTCCCGGAGCAGTTCGCGGACGCGGCGGATCACGGGGCGGTAGCGCATGGGGCGGCTCCGCGTAGTTTGAGGATTTCGGCCACGGCCAGGCGGGCGAGTTCCACGGTCGGCGCCTCCTCGTCGGCCAGGCCGAGGGGCGCCAGGTGCGCGCGGATGGCCGCGATCTCCGCCGTGGCGGGCGAGGCGTCGTCCTTTTCCACGCTCGGGGCGGCCTTCGGGGGCCGGCAGAGGCCGAGGAGTTTGTTCAGCTCGCGCTGGGCGGCGATGGCAGACTTCACGTCCTGCGTCGCCTTCGCTTTCGCATGGAGGTCGTTCAGGCGCAGCACGGCCAGGGCGAGCTGCTCGTCGCGGCTGGTGGTCAGGGCGGCCAGGCGGCGGCGGACGCGGCCGATCAGGCGTTTGGCCTGGGCGGGCTTCAGGCCGAGGCTCTCGACGGCGGTCTTCTCGACCACGGACTCGGCCAGGCCGCTCACCAGGAGCAGCAGCACCTTGTCGGCATTCGTCTGGTCGCTCATGGCCTATCCTCCGCCGTGGGGCGGTAGCTCTCGGCGATGGAGTCGAGGTTTCGGGTCGAGTGCTTCCGTGCGTTCGTCTTGTCGAGCTTCAGGTCGGCGATGGCCACCAGGAACTCTTCGAGAGCGGGAGCAACGTTACAGACGGGAGTCACGATGCGACTCATTGGGCTCTTTTCCCGGACGTCCAGATGGCGTCCATCCAGGCGCGGTGCCAGTCGTGGAGGCCGCGGTGGTTCGTGATGACGTACTGTTCGAGGCGGGGGTTGGAGTTCAGGTTGGCGGAGCCTTCGACGGTGAGCCAGGCGCCCTTCTGGGCGTTGGCGAGGAGCAGGATCTTGCAGTGGTTCTCGAAGGCGCGGAAGCGGTGGCCGCGGGCGAGGAGGGCTTCGAGGAGGAGGGAGTAGGTGGCGGTCTCGCGGCGCTTGAAGTAGGTGCCGGTCAGGTAGCTCACCTGGCCGGTGATCTTCCCCGTGTCCATGACCTCGACCAGCTCGGCGACGTTCTGGCGGGAGAGGGTCCAGGTGGAGCAGTAAAGGTGGTCGGCGGTGCCAAGCGAAGCGATCATTTCGGGGACCCACGTCCAGAAGTCGAAGTCGGCGCAGGAGATGACGTGGACGGCCTCGCCCGGGGCGGGCGGCTCGGGGACGGCGGCGCGGAGGCGGTCGCGCTTGCGGACGTTGGCGAGCTTGGTCACCACGTCGAGGCGGAAGGGGTTGGGGGCGGCGGGCATGTCCACCTCGAGGTCGCTCATGCCGCCGGAGAGGATGGAGGCGACGAGGTGCTCCTGGAGGGCGTCGCGGGTGGGCGGGAGGGTGGGCGTCAGGGGCGATTCGTGAGGGCGAAATCTCGGCATGGCGGCCCTAAATAAAGTCAGCGTGTGGTTTCGGCTGGTTCGTATGCACACGCCGGCGGAGAGGGAAAAAGGACCCGCGTTGGCAAAGCTGTTGGCACGTCGCAAAATGATATATCGCAAAGTGATACATCATAATGCGTTATGTCAATTTGATACGTAGGTTCGACTCCTACCAGGCCCACTCCTAGTGCCGTGTGCCCTGCCGTGCCAGGCCGTGCCACCGGCTGCCGCCCCACCGCCAATGAGCCGCCTGTGCGGCTCTTTCGCCCTCTCCCCGTGCCAAGCTGTGCCACTCTGTGCCACCCGTACGGTTGGCACTTTTCTTGGCATCGCAGTTGGCAAATCGCTTGGCACCCGCTCACGCGATGCCCTCCTGTCTCGCGCTCCCGCCCTCGCTCAGCGGCGCCATGCGCCCCACGGCCGCCGCCCTCACCGAATCACTCACGTGAGTGTAGATTCGCAGCGTCGTCCGGGCGTCCTTGTGGCGGAGTATCCGCTGCGCCACGGGCACGGCCACGCCTGCCAGACAGAGCAGCGTCGCCGTCGTGTGCCTCAGAGCGTGCAGGTCCACCCGCCCGTCTTGCGTTGTGATCGCTACCCCCGCTGCCTTGCAATCGGCCCACAGCGCGTTCAGGAGGCCGTGCCCGACGCACCCGAATACGCGTCGCCCCTCTCCCATTTGCGCCCAGAGCGTGGAGGTCAGGGCGGCTCGCCATTCCCTCAGAGCGTCAGCGGCCGACGGCGCTAACTCCACGTTCTCCTCGCGCTTCCCCTTCGCCGTCGCCGCGCGCACCACCACGAGAGGCTCGGCCTGCTCGAGCCGCAGGTCGCCCCAGCACAACTCCCTCAGCTCCCGCCGCCGCAGCCCCGCATAGGCCGCCAGCGTGTAGAGGATCGCCCGCTCGAGCCCCAGCAGCCGCAGACTCTCCCGCTTGGCCTCGCTCGCGTTCGGGTGCCCCTCCAGATAGTTCTCCAGCGGCCGCACGCGCGCCGCGGCAACCAGCCGCCTCAGCTCCTCGATGCTCAGCGCCCTTCGTGCCCGCACCCGAGCCGCCTCCGCCTGCACGCTCCGCAGCCCGAGCGTCGGGTCGCTCTCGGCGCGGAACCGCCGCGTCTCCAGGCCCCACCGCCAGAAGCTCCTCAACGCGCTCAGCCGATGGTTCCGCGTCGCCGCCGCCCGCCCGCTCGCCACCAGCGCCACCAGGTTCCGCTCCACCGCCTCCTGCGTCACGTCGCCAGGCAGCACCGCCCCCATCTCCCCGAACGCCCTCACCAGGTGCCCCCTCACCCTCTCCCGCTGGCCGGCCATCGTCCCCTTGGCCTCCAGGTGTACCAGATACGCGCCCACGTGGCTCTGCCCGCGCTCGTCCCACAGCAGCAGCCGTTCCCAACGCCGCCAGAACGTCGCGTAGCTCAGGCGCCCCTCCCGTGCCGCCTCCTCGCGCTCGCTCAGCAGTTGGCGGCTCTTTCCCTTATCCGTAAAGGCCGCCTCCTCGTGCCAGCGCCCCTGCGAATCGGCATAGCGAACGTACCAGTTCCGCAGAAACCCCTCCGCCTTACGCCGCCGCCGCCTGAATAAGAAGCCCATCGTCGCGCCTCCTAGCCGTGGCCCTCCGCCACGGCCAGTCTAAGCCGGCAGCCCTCGGGCGTCAAGGGTTTTCGCGGAGCGCCGCCGCAGGGCCGCCCGTTTGGCACGCTCGGCCACGAAGTCCTCGATGGCCGCCCGCTGCCAGCGCGTGGCGCCGCCCACCTTTATCTGCCCCGGCAGCTCCCCCGCCGAGGCCATCCGCCACACGCTCCGGGCGCCCACCCCCAACGCCGCGGCCACCTGCCGCACGGTCAGGAGCAGCGATGGCTCCCCGCCGCCCTTCTCGGCGGGTGGCCCGAACTCCTCGCGGATCGCCTGGCGTACCACGTCGAGCAGCAGACCGCGCAGGTCAGTTTGCTCGATTGTCACAGCCGGCATCGTAGTGCTCCTCATTCCCCTCGGCCAGGCCGAAGTGCTTTGCGAGCTTGGCGAGAGACTCCTTGGCGGCGGCGCGGGGGTCCTTCTCGCGTGCCCGCTTGGCCATCAGGTCGATCTGTGTGGCTCCCCATGCCTCCACGAGGGCCTCGCCCGCTTCGTCCACCTCCAGAATGCCCGCGTGTGCGACGGCGAGGACAATCGGGAAGAGCTCGAGGAACTGGCTGCGCAGGTGGCCCAGCACGTCCTCGATCTGCTGTTTCGTCTTTCGCCAAGCGTCGTCCGAGCTGGCGCGGCGCAGGGCGTTCAGCACACTCTCGGCGTCCCAGTGCGACCATGTCTCCTGGCCGCGCTCGCGGAGGAAGGTCTCGCAGGCGGCGCGGTATTCTTTCGCATCCTTGTAGATATGATCATTCTCGACGAGTTCGCGCGTCCGCCTGGACAGGTCGGAGGCGACGGCCTTCTGCGCCGAGCGGCAGATGCTCGCCACCAAGCCGTCGTCGAGCGTGGGGGCCTGCCGGCGCCTCGCGGCCCTCACGATGCTCAGGCCATTCCCGTGCGGGGCCAGCCAGCCGTCGCCCTCTGGAAGCTCTTCCTTGACGATCACGTCGCGCGGCGCGACGAACCAGAACTCGTGGAAGCAGTCGCGCGCCCACGCATTCTTGCCTGGCTCCTGAAGCTCGCGGAGGAAGTCGCCGCGCGCCACCTTCACCTCGAAGGCCATCCGATGCAGGCCGTCCGATGGCCAGAGCGAGATCGCCGCCGCGTCGATCCAGCTATTCGCTCCCGCCCCTGTGCCGGCCGCCACCTGCTCGAAGAAGGCGTAGCGCTCCGCCTGGGCGTAGCGCTGCCGCAGTAGAGCGATGAGCTCGTCAGCCGTGTAGCTCTTGGCCATCTCAGGTCCCCTCATAACCATCGGGCGAACAGCGGTCGCGGAGGTCGGGCGG
>DATKZY010000136.1:0-25208 GCA_035527715.1 Planctomycetota bacterium
GAAGATGGTGGAGCGGATCATCGAGGCGGTGCGGCCCGACTATATCCAGTGCGACTGCAAGGGCCATCGGGGGCTGTGCAGCTACCCGACCAAGGTCGGCCACCCGGCGCCAGGCTTCGTCCGCGACCAGCTTCGCATCTGGCGCGAGGCCACGGCCCGACGCGGCGTCGGCCTCTACATGCACTACTCGGGCGTGTGGGACAACGAGGCCGTCGCCCGCCACCCCTCCTGGGCACGCATTGACGAGAAGGGCAAACGCGACAAGCAGAAGACCTCGGTCTTCGGCCCCTACGTGGACAAGCTGCTCATCCCCCAACTCAAGGAGCTGGCCGACGACTACGGGGTGGACGGCGCGTGGGTGGACGGCGAGTGCTGGGCGACGGTGCACGACTACTGCCGCGAGGCCGCCGACGAGTTCCGCACGCGCACCGGCCTCCGCAAGCTGCCCGTGAGGCCCGAGGACCCCGGCTTCTTCGAGTTCTCCGAAATCTGCCGCGAGGCGTTCCGAGTCTACCTCGAGCACTACGTCTCGGCGCTCCACCACCACAGCCCCGACTTCCAGATCGCGAGCAACTGGGCCTACAGCTCGTTCATGCCCGAGCCGGTGACGATTCCCGTGGACTTCATCTCGGGCGACTACTCGATGCAGAACAGCGTGAACGCGGCGCGGCTCGAGGGCCGCTGCATGACGCGGCAGGGGAAGCCGTGGGACCTGATGGCCTGGGGCTTCGCGGAGAAGCGGGGGGAGGGCTGCAAGAGCACGAAGAGCGTGCCCCAGCTTCAGCGCGAGGCGGCCGTCGTGCTCGCCCTCGGCGGCGGGTTCCAGGCATATTTCAAGCAGAAGGCCGACGGCTCGATCTACGACTGGGAGATGAACCTGATGGCGGAGACGGCGAAGTTCTGCCGCGCGCGCCAGGCCGTGTGCCATCGGGCCGAGGCCGTGCCGCAGATCGCCCTCATCAACTCGACCGCTGCCTTCTACCGCAAGTCGCCCCGCCTCTTCGCCCCCTGGGGCGGCGAGCTCACGCCGCTCTCGGGCGTCCTTCGCAGCCTCCTCGAATCGCAGTACTCGGTCGAGATTCTCTCGGAGCACCATCTGGCCGGCCGCATGGGCAACTACCCCCTCATCGTCGTGCCCGAATGGGACTACCTGGACCCGAAGTCCCGCAAGGAGCTTGTCGCCTACGCGAAGGCCGGCGGCAGCCTGCTCCTCATCGGGCCAAAGCCGGCCACGATGTTCCAGAGGGAGCTGCGCGTGCGGCTCGTCGGCAAGGCGGAGACGAAGCCGCAGTGGCTCGAGCACGACGGCTGGCTGTGCGGGATGAAGGCGCTCTCGCAACGGGTGACGCTCGGGCGGGGCGCCAAGCCCTTCGGCAGGCTCTACGCCGAGAACGACAACAAGGGGCCGTTCGAGGCCGCCGCCTCGGTCGCCCGCCTGGGCAAGGGGAAGATCGCAGCGACCTACGTGAACCTCGGCGAGCGCTACGCGAACGCCGCGACGCCCACCGCTCGCAAGTTCCTCGCCGCACTCGTCCGCGAGCTGTTCCCGAGGCCCATCGTCGAGGTTTCAGGCTCACAGTACGTGGACGTTCAGGTCAACCGCATCGGGGGCAAGCTGGCGGTCAACCTGGTGAACACGGCCGGCCCGCACGCCGACAACAGCGTCTACGTCCACGACGAGATTCCGCCCCTCGGCCCGCTCGCCGTCACCCTTCGCACGGGCCGCCGGCCCAAGCGCGTGACCCTGGAGCCGGCCGGCAAGCGCCTCCGCTTCGACTATGCGAAGGGAGAGCTGCGGCTCGCCGTGCCACGGCTTGAGATCCACGACATCATCGTCGCTGAATAGGGGGTCTGCCTTGAAGCCACTTGCTGCGTTTGCTCTCGCCCTGGCCGTGGCCTACGGCGGCGAGGGGGTGAAGTACGAGGCGAACTGGGCGTCGCTGGATAAGCGGCCGACGCCCGCCTGGCTCGCCGAGGGGCGGTTCGGGATTTTCATCCACTGGGGCGTCTACTCCGTGCCCGCCTGGGCGCCCAAGGGCCAATACGCCGAGTGGTACTGGAACCACATGCAGAACAAGAAGGGCGCGACCTGGAAACACCACGCGACGACCTACGGCGAGGACTTCAAGTACGAGCAGTTCGCCCCGATGTTCAAGGCCGAGAAGTTCAACCCCGCCGAGTGGGCCGAGCTGTTCGAGAAGTCGGGCGCCCGTTACGTGGTCCTCACGTCGAAGCACCACGACGGCTTCTGCCTCTGGCCCGCCCCTGATTCCAAGGGCTGGAACAGCGTGGAGGCCGGGCCAAAGCGCGACCTGCTCGGCGACCTCACGAAGGCGGTCCGCAAGACCGAGGTCAGGATGGGCTTCTACTATTCGTTCTACGAGTGGTTCCACCCGCTCTATCGCAGCGACGTGAAGCGCTACGTCGCCGAGCACATGATCCCCCAGTTCAAGGACCTGGTCACACGCTACGCTCCCGACGTGATCTGGCCCGACGGCGAGTGGGAGCAGCCCGACAAGGCCTGGCGGAGCGAGGAGCTTCTCGCCTGGGTCTTCAACGAATCGCCCTGCCGCGAGAGCGTGGCGGTGAACGACCGCTGGGGCCGCGGCTGCCGCAGCCACCACGGCGGCTACTACACATCGGAGTACGGCGGGCACGGCGGAAAGATTGGCGCCGAGCACATCTGGGAGGAGTGCCAGGGCATCGGCCGCTCGTTCGGCTACAACCGCAACGAGGGGCCGCAGGACTACCGGAGCACCCGCCAGTGCCTCGAGCTGCTCGTCAACTGCGTGAGCCGCGGCGGCAACCTGCTGCTCGACATCGGCCCCGACGCCGACGGCACGATCCCGCAGATCATGCAGGACCGCCTGCTCGAGATGGGCGCGTGGCTGAAGGCCAACGGCGAGAGCATCTACGGCTGCGGGGCGAGCCCGCTCCGCAGCACGCCCTGGGGCCGCTGCACGGCGAAGCCGGGCCGGCTCTATCTCCACGTCTACAACTGGCCGAAGGGGACGCTGGAGGTCCGCGGCCTCAAGAACGAGGTGAAGAAGGCATACCTCCTGGCCGACCCCGAGCGCAAGCCGCTCGAGGTCAAGCAGGCCGAGGACGCGGTGAGCATCGCGCTGCCCGCCGAGGCGCCCGACAAGCTCATCAGCGTCGTGGCCATGGAGATCGAGGGCACGGCGGAGGTGGACACCTCGATCCGCCAGGCCGCCGACGGCACCATCGCCCTCCGGGCGGGCAGCGCCGCCGTCCACGGCTCGAAGGTCAAGTATGAATCGGGCGGGGACAAGGACAACCTCGGCTACTGGACCGATCCCGCCGACTGGGTGAGTTGGGAGTTCACGGTCACGAAGCCGGGCACGTTTCAGGTCGAGGTCGTCCAGGCCTGCGCGCCCGGCAGCGGCGGCGAGTACACCGTCGCCATCGGCGGCCAGCAACTGGCGGCCAAGGTCAGGGAGACCGGCCACTGGGACAAGTATGTCACCGAGAAGCTGGGCGCGCTGAAGCTCGACCAGCCGGGCCGCTACACCCTCTCGGTCAGGCCCAAGGGCAAGGCCGGCGAAGCCGTGATGAACCTGCGCGCGATCACCCTGCGTCCGATGTGATGCCGACGTCGGTGGGAGCGGGGAACTCGGCGCGCCGCGGGTGACCGGCGAATCCGCCGGTGGGAGGCCCGGGCTCCGGCTTTTCCGGGGGCGCGGGCGCGGCGCGAGGCCTGGCGCCGTTCGGCACCTGGCGCGGCCGATTGACGAGCGGCCAGTGGATCGGGATGTACGGCTCGCCGACGTAGACCACGCCGGTCTCGATGTCCTGGCGTTCCGTGATCTCGATGACCGCGATATGGCGGCCGATCGCTCGCGGGCCGAGCTTGTTCGCCACCGCGTCCACCGCGGACCGTGCGTCCCTCTCGATTACGACGACTTCCTGGGCGACACGAGCGGTAGTATTGTGGTCCTCGTAGTACGCCGTCATCCGGTATCTATTCACGATTGGCCCCATGATGGGGCAAGCAGCGTGCGGCATAGAGAGTGTACCCCAGTTGCCGGCCGATCGCAAGATCGCCGAGAGCAGTTCGCCGCAAGTCGCTGGCCGCCGATGCGTTATGGCGACGCTTGAGGGGCGGCGTCCCTGCCCGCCGCTTCGCGATTTCCCAAACCATCCCCTTTTCGGTAACATGGGGCGACAAGGCGTGAGCCCGGCACGCGGGTCCCAATCGTCCGTGCTGTGCAGGGGGAAGAAACCTTGAAGGCCAAGGCCGCCGTCCTCGAGAAGTTCAACGAGCCCCTGGTGTTCCGCGAGTTCGACGTCCAGCCCCTCGCCGAGGGCGAGGTGCTCGTGCGGATCGCCGCCGCCGGCGTGTGCGGGTCCGACGTGCACATGTGGCGCGGCAAGGACCCTCGCACGCCGCTGCCGATGATCCTCGGCCACGAGGGCGTGGGCACCATCGCCGACACGGGCGGCGAGAAGCGCGACCTCCTCGGCCGCGTGCTCAAGCCCGGCGACAAGGTGATGTGGGAGCGCGGCGTGATGTGCGGGCGCTGCACCTACTGCGTCGTGCGCAAGGAGCCGTCGCTGTGCCCCCATCGCCGCACCTACGGCATCTCGTTCTCATGCGCCGAGCCGCCGCACCTGCGCGGCTGCTACGCGGAGTATCTGCACGTCAAGGCGGGCGCCCACTTCATCCGCATAGACGACGCGATTGACCCCGCGGTGCTCGTGGCGGCCTCGTGCTCGGGCGCCACGGCGGCGCACGCGATCGAGGTCTCGCGGATTCGGCCGGGCGACGTGGTGCTCGTGGTCGGCCCCGGGCCCGTCGGCCTCTTCTGCCTCGCCTTCGCGCTCAAGGCGGGGGCGAGCCGGGTCTACGTCTCAGGCACGCCGGCCGATGTCTCGCGCCTCGAAATGGCCAAGGCCTTCGGCGCGGCGGGCACGATCAACGTCGGCGAGATGAACGCCGATCAGCGCAAGCAGCTTCTCCTCGACGCCACGGGCGGGTTCGGGCCGAACGTGGTGCTCGATTGCACAGGCTCGGTGCGGGCGCTGGAGGAGAACATCGCCCTCGTCGCACCGGGCGGCACGTATGCGATCCCCGGCATTGCCGAGCCGCGCGAGCGCTTCCCCGTGGACCTCTTCGCCTGGATCGCCCGCAAGAACGTCGCGCTCCAGGGCGTGTGGGTGAGCGACACGAATCACCTCTGGCAGGCGGTCCAGCTCGTCCTCTCGCGCCAGTTCCCCTTCGAGCGCCTCGTCACCCACACCTTCCCGCTCGCCGACGCGATGCAGGGCCTCGCGGCGGTGGAGAAGTGCGAGGCGGTGAAAGCGGTCCTGAAGCCATGACGCGTGACCCGTGACGGTGATCAGAACAGCACAGCATAGTGAGGCATGCATACTTGCACGCGGAACTTGCCAGAGCCTGAGTGCCCACAGCGAGCCGGTGCCGCCCCCGATCACCGAAGAGGTGGTTGACTGTGGAGCGGGCGCGGAGTAGGATGACTGCGGGTGGTGCGATGGGCGCGCGCCGTGTACTCCACTGGCAGGCGTTGAGACGAGGGGGCGGTTGAGCTACCGGATCGAGTTCTCGCCTAGGCCGAGGAACACTTGCAGGGCTTGACCGCGCGCAAGCAAGCTCTCGTCCTGGACCATGTCGAGCGGCAGCTCGCCCACCAGCCCACGGAGCAGACGCGGAAAAGGAAGCGCATGCGTGCGAACCCGCTCGCACCCTGGGAATTACGCATTGGGGACATTCGAGTGTACTATGACGTGCAGGCCAGCCCCGTGCGGATGGTCCTCATCCGGGCCGTCGGGGTGAAAGAGCATGGCCAACTGCGCCTCGCAGGAAAGGTGGTTGCGATATGAAGACGGTTGAGATGGACGAGGCCAAGGGGACCCTGGCCGAGTACGCGCGCGGGCTGCGGCGCGAACCGGTTATCCTCACTCGACGGGGGAAGCCTGTGGCCGCACTGGTCTCCGTTGAGGACGAGGATTGGGAGAGCATCAGCCTCAGCACCAACCCTGAGTTCATGGCGATCATCGAGCGCTCCCGCAGACGCCATGCGGCGGAGGGTGGCATCCCAATCGCGGAGGTTCGCCGCCGCCTCGGACTAGCCAAGACGCGCCGCCGGCGGTAGGCGCCCCGCCCGCCGGCCCACCCAATGCCCACGCCTATGGGAGCTTGTCCATGATTGACCACGGCGAACAACCGTTCGGCAGCCTCAAGGCTCGCGTGCTCTCGGTGCAGACGCTCATCATCGGCTCGGGGGCCGCGGCGCTGAATTGCGCCGAACACCTGCACGAGATGGGGATGACCGACCTGCTGGTCGTCACCGATCAGCTCGGCGGCGGCACGTCGTGCAACTCGGGCTCCGACAAGCAGACCTACTACAAGCTCGGCATCTTCGGCGACACTCCCGACAGCCCGATGGAGTTCGCCCGCACGCTCGCCGCCGGCGGCATGATGCACGGCGACCTCGCCTACATCGAGGGCCTCGGCTCGGCGCCCGAGTTCTTCCACCTGGTCCGCAACGGCGTGCCCTTCCCCTTCAACGCCTACGGCGCCTTCGTGGGCTACAAGACCGACCACGACCCGCGCCAGCGCGCGACGAGCGCCGGGCCGAAAACCTCGCAGTTCATGGTCAACCGCGCCCTCGCCCAGGTGCGCCGCAACGCCACGCCCGTCCTCGACCGCGTCGACGTCATTCGCCTGTTGGTGGCGGGCGAAGGGGACGAGAGGCGGGTCATCGGCGCCGTGGCGCTTCAGCTCGACAAGCTCGACGCGCCAAACTTCGGCCTGCTCGTCATCAACGCCGAGAACGTCGTGATGGGCACGGGCGGGCCGGGCGAGATGTACCGCATCTCGGTCTATCCCCACGGGCAGATCGGCAACCACGGCCTCGCCCTCGAGACCGGCGCCATAGCCAACAACCTGGCCGAGAGCCAGTTCGGCCTCGCCTCGACGAAGTTCCGCTGGAACCTCTCCGGCACCTACCAGCAGGTCATCCCCTGCTACTTCTCGACCAACGCCGAGGGGCGCGGCCGCCGCTACTTCCTCAACGACTACTTCGAGACGATGCGCCAGGTGGCGACCAACACGTTTCTCAAGGGCTACCAGTGGCCCTTCCACGCCTCAAGGCTCCAGAACTTCGGCTCGTCGGTCGTGGACATCGCGGTGGCGAACGAGGTGGCCGCGGGCCGTCGCGTGTTCATGGATTTCATGGCCAACCCCGTGCCGGGCGCGGGGATGGGCGAGTTCTCGCTGGCCGACGTGGGCGACGAGGCCCGCCGCTACCTCGAGCGCTCGGGCGCGCTCCAGGCCACGCCCTACGAGCGTCTCGCCCACATGAACCCCGAGAGCATCGAGCTGTACGCCGAGCACGGCATTGACCTGCGCGAGCCGCTCGAGTGCGCCGTGTGCACGCAGCACAACAACGGCGGCCTGCGCGGCTCGATCTGGTGGGAGTCGAACATTCGGCACCTGTTCCCGATCGGCGAGCTGAACGGCGCGCACGGCGTGCGCCCCGGCGGCAGCGCGCTGAACAGCGGCCAGGTGGGCGGCCTGCGCGCCGCGCACCGCATCAAGGCCGTCTACAACGCCGACCCGATGCCGCCGGCCGAGTTCCTCAAGGTCGCGGCGGGCCAGGTGGCGAGCGAGGTGGCCGACATCCAGCGCCTGCTCGGTTCGCCCGACGACGCCCCGACGCCCGCGCAGGTGCGGGGCGAGATCCAGGACCGGATGACCGCCGACGGCGCGTTCCTGCGCTCGGCCGCGGGCATTGACGACGCGGTCGGCGGGGCAAAGGCCCTCCGGGCCGCCGTCGCCGCGAAGGGCATGCGCCTCGCCGGGCGGGCCGACTTGCCCGCTGCCATCCAGAACGTGCACCTGTGCCTCACCCACATCGCCTTCCTTCAGACCATTCAGACGCTCATCGAGCGGGGCGGCGGCAGCCGCGGCGGCTACCTGATCCTCGACGGGAAGGGCGACCTGACCGTTAAGACGAAACGCGGCTCGGAGCTGCCGCACCGCAGCGAGAACATGGCCATGCGCGGCGAAATCCTCGAAACCCGCCTCGCCGCAGGCGGCGACTTCGAGGTCCGCCACGTCCCCGTCCGCCCGCTGCCCGACGACGACTCCTGGTACGAGACCGCCTGGCGGCAGTGGCTGCGGGGCGAGATTTTCCGTGTGGGCGAGTGATCCGCATTGGAGGTGGCTGCCATGCTTGCCGTGCGCTTCAAGACGTGGGTGGAGAGCGACGGGGTGGCCGTGTTCGGCGACGGGCGCGCCCGCCTGCTCGAGGCGATCGAGGCGACCGGCTCGCTCACCGCGGCGGCCAAGGCGCTGGGGATGCCCTACCGCACGGCGTGGAAGCACGTGAGCCACATGGAGCGCGGCGTGGGCACGAGGCTCCTCGAGCGCAAGGCCGGCGGCGCCCGCGGCGGCGGCACACGGCTCACCGAGACAGGCCGCCGGCTGCTCCGCGGCTACCGCACGTTCCGCCGGGGCCTCGACAAGTGGGTCGAGGCCCGCTTCCGCCGCTTCGTCCGCCTCGCCTGACCGCGCCATCGGCCCCGCCCCGGCGGCACGGGCGAACTAGAACTTGACAATCGTTATGCATGATGGTACATAACGGGAACGGCAGGCGGCGGAGCGGCCGCCGCTGCCCTTGTCGCTCGTGGAGCCACGCGCCGTGAGACCGCTGCGAGGCACAGGCCCTTCGGGGCTGACCATGGTCGAGCTCCTGGTGGCCGTCAGCGTCATCGTGGTGCTCGGAGGCCTGCTCCTGCCAGCCGTGGACCGCTCGGTCGCCGCCGCGCGCACCGCCGTGTGCCAGCAGCGCCTGCGCCAGTGGGCACAGGCGTTCGCCATGTATGCCAACGCGAACGACGGGTTCTACCCGCACATTGACGGGCTGGACCGCGACAACGGGCCCGCCGACCAGTGCGGCTGGGTGGACGTCTTGCCCCCGCTGCTCCACGAGAAGCGCTGGCGCGACCACCCCCGCTACGGCTTTCCGGGAAGCGCCTCGATCTTTCAGTGCCCGTCGGCCCGCCTGACCTCCAGCAACGACTACAAGTACAACCCGCGGCGCGACGGCTACTTCTCGTACGCGATGAACTCGTGCCTCGAGCTCGACAAGGATTGCTGGCGGGCGCCCGGCGACGGCGGGGTGCCCATGCCCAGCTTCCTGAGGGCGGATGAGGTCATGGAGCCGGCGCGTGTCATCCTGCTCTTCGACCAGCTCGTCGTGCCGAAGCTCGGCTACGACGGCAAGCTGATGAACCGGTCCGCGGGCAAGTACTGCGGCAGCTACCCCAAGGCGTTCAGCGCCCAGCACCGCCGCAGCGGCTCGCGCCTCGGCGGCTCGCTGCTGTACTGCGACGGCCACGTGCAGTGGGTCGCCTCCGTGTGGAAGCCCCACTGGCCGGAGGACCTGGAAGTGCCCCCTCGGGACGATCCCGACTGGTTTCCCTATCCCATGTGATGCGAGGTTGTGAAGGAGACGGACGTGCGGACGTGGAGAGCGCGACAGCTCGGCCTCAGCGTGTGCCTTGCGCTGGCGGCCCTCTGGTGCGGCCAGGCGTCGGCCATCTCGATCTACGACATCCAGTACACGGCCGCCCCGGCGGGCGACAGCCCCTACAATGCCTCGATCCTCGCCTGCGACGGCGGCATCGTCACCCACTTGTTCCCCGGGTCGCGGCCCCGGGTCATCCTCTACGACCCCGCCCACCCCAACGAGTGGGGCGCCATCCAGGTGAAGGACGCGACAGGGGACGCCACGACCAGCCAGTTCTACAGCCAGGTGAGCATCGGCGACTTCGTGTCGCTCACAGGCGTGTACGTCGAGGAGTACCGCGGGACGACGTATCTCCAGTACGACCCCAGTGCCTATGGCTCCAGCTTCTCGATCGACAGCACCGGGAACCCCGTGCCCGCGCCCATCCTCGTGTCGCTCGCCGAGATCTCCGCGCCCGTCGAGGGGCCGCCCGGCGAGTGGTACGTCGCCGACCACAGCGCCGAGAAATACGAATCAATGTACCTGATGATCCAGGACGTCACGGTCACCGCCATGGACCTGGGCAAGGCCCTCGACAACTACAACCTGGCGGGCCTTGCGGGTGGCGACGTGATAGCGGGCCTTGCGGACGGCAACGTGTGGGCGAGCGACTACATGAACGTCGCCTTGCCCCCCGGCGACCTGTACATGCCCGAGGTCGCGCTCGGTGCAGGCTTCGGCAGCGTGTCCGGCGTCCTCGAGCAGTACACGCGCACGTCCAATGGGTGGGACTACTATCAGTTGCTCACCACGCGGTCGAGCGACTTCGGGCAAAGGGAGGCAGCCATCCCCGAGCCGGCGTCGGTCGTGCTGGTGCTGCTGGGCATGGCGGGCCTGCGCCGTGCCCGCCGCCTGCGCGCGCGGCGCTGAGCTGTGAGCCAAACCGTTTGTGCGAAAGGGTGCGTCATGAGGAAGGAACACGTGTTGTGGGTGCTGGTGTTCGGCACGATCTGGGGCGCAGCGGAGGCCGTCGGGGGCGGGGTGCTCTACCGCCTGCAAGTGCCCCACTCGGCCGCGGTGCTGGCGGTGATCGCGTTCGCCGTGCTGAGCGTGGCCCGGGTGTATCTGCCGGCGGCAGGCTCGTCCACGGCGATCGCCGCCTGCGCGATGCTCTACAAGTTTCTGAACACCCCGTTTTTCGCCTGCCACCTGCTGGGGGTGTTGATGCTCGGGGTGGCCTACGACGTTTTCTGGAGCGGGGTGAGGATTCGCAATCGCTCGATCTCCGCGGCGCTGGCCACGTATCTGGGCTTCGCCCTGTTCGCCGTGCTGGCGACGTATGCGTTCCAGCACCCCTACTGGGCGCCGTTCGGGCTGTCGAAGGTGCTGCAGCACATCTTCGCCACCGGCTCGATCGCGGCCGTGGCCAATGCGGCCCTGGTGCCCGCGTGGTTCCGGCTGGGGGAGGCCCTCAAGGGCCGTTCGTTCGCCCCCCTGGCGTTCCGGTCGCCGCTCGCCGCCAGCGGCACGGCGGCCGTGATGGCGGCACTGTGGGTCCTCAGCGCCACGGTCACCTTCTAGCCATCAGGCTGAGCAAGAGGCGCTTCCCGTGGGCCTGCGGCTGATCCTGTGGGTCGGGCCGAAGCACTCCGGCAAGACCACTGCGGCGACTCGTCTCGTTCGCCGGGCACGCCGCGAGGGGATTCGCGTGGCCGGCGTGCTCAGCCCGTCGGTCTACGCGGGGGAGCGGCTGCTGGGCTTCGACGTGGCCGACATTGCGTCGGGGCGCCAGGCGCCACTGGCCCGGCGCGAGCCGGGCGTGGAGGGTGGAGGCGGCTTCCGCTTTCTCGACGGCGGGCTGGCCCTGGGCCGGGCCGCGCTGGCGGCCGCGGCCGACCAGTGCCCCGCGCTCGCCGTGGCGGACGAGTTCGGCCCCCTCGAATTGCGGGGCGGCGGCTGGCGGGAAGGGGTGGACCGGCTGCTCGAGGGCGCGGCGGGCATCGTCCTCCTCGTCGTCCGGGAGGCCCTGGTCGAGGAGGTGAGCCGCCTCTACGCCGCGTTCGAGCCGGAGGCCCTTGCCGCGTCCTCCGACGCATCCATCGAGCGCGTGCTTACCCTGCTTGGCGGCTTGCCCGGCCCGCCACACCCCGGTTGACCCCCGCACTCATGAAAAAGACACCCGCTGTCTTTTTCCAGCATTACATGGCCTTGTTGTCATAAGGGATTGTGTAGTCATTAGTTACGTCTATCACCTCATCCGGCAGAGAGAAAAGACAGCGGGTGTCTTTTCTGCTCTTCGGCTTCGCTCAGGGCAGGCTCTGGGCTATTACATAACGCCCTTGCAGGGCGACAGACCGCTGAGCGCAGAAACTGGGGGCGTGTCAGGGGGAATGGGTCTTGACAATGCGCGCGCGATGGCAAATTATTCCGAAGCGGCTGCGCCAGCGGGGAACGCGCCATCCGCGCGGGAACCCCGAAGGGCTAGGCGTGAACGCCAGTGGCGATTCGCTGATCCCGTCCGACGCCAATCGGCGGATGTTCGACCGCCTCGCGCCGCGGTACGACCTGCTCAACAGGTTGCTGTCGCTGGGGCTGGACCGCCGCTGGCGGCGAAGGGCGGTGGAGGCCCTCGCCCCACGCGACGGGGAGCATCACCTCGACATCGGCTGCGGGTCGGACGACATGGCGCTGGAGATCCTCCGCCGCGCACCGGGCTGCCGCGTGATAGGGCTCGACCCCTCGCAGCAGATGCTCGCCTTGGCGGCGGAGAAAGCCGGCCGAGCGGGCGTCGGCGACCGGCTGACGCTTGCGGCGGGCGATGCCTGCGCCCTGCCCTTCGCCGACGGGTCGTTCGCCGGCATCACGAGCGCGTTCGCGCTGCGGAGTTTCACCGACCGCGGGCGGGCGTTCCGCGAGATGCGGCGGGTGCTCGCGCCCGGCGGGCGCGTCGTCCTGCTGGAACTGACAGGCCCAAGGCATCCACTGCTGCGGGCGGGCTATTGGCTCCACACGCGCGGGTTGGGAATGGTGCTCGCCCTGCTGGTGTGCGGGAAGATCGGGGCCTACCGCTTCCTCCTGAGGTCGGTGGACAGGTTCCCGCCCGCCGAGGACGTGTTGGGGGAACTGACGGCGGCCGGCTTCACCGAGCCCCGCTCCCGCCCCCTGAGCGCCGGTATAACCACCATCTACACCGCCGCGGCGAAAAAGACACCCGCTGTCTTTTTCTCGCCTCGCGCGGCTCTGTTATCATAACTTAATTGTTGGGCAATACTTACGCTTGCGCATCGCCGTATGTGGCAAAAAAGACAGCGGGTGTCTTTTTTCCGGGGCTTCAGGCCGGAGGCGT
This sequence comes from Planctomycetota bacterium, assembly GCA_035527715.1. Classification (GTDB taxonomy): domain Bacteria; phylum Planctomycetota; class PUPC01; order DSUN01; family DSUN01; genus DSUN01. The sequence goes on from DATKZY010000136.1 coordinate 12,841, forward strand.
ACTGGGGGCTAAGCGGTCAGGGCTTGGGGGCGAGGTGCTTGACGTAGACGAGCTTGTCGTCGCCGGGGGCGTAGAAGTCGGGGAAGATGGCGGCCTGCTGGTAGCCGTTGCTGACGTAGAAGGCGCGGGTAGGCTTGTATTGCTCGCGGTTGGACGTTTCGACGTGGACCTGGTCGCCGCCGAGGCGGGCGATGATGTCCTCGGTGCGGGCGAGGAGCTCGCGGCCTATCTTCTGGCCGCGGTGGGCGTTGTGGACGGCGATCCAGTAGATGTTGTAGGCGGCCCGGGTGCAGGCGATGGGGCCGAAGCAACCGTAGCCAAGTGTCTCGCCGCCCTTCTCGGCGAAAAGGAAGCGGTAGCCGGACTCGACGCCCATCACGAGATGGTCGTCCACCAGCTCGATGCCGACCTCGATCTCCTCGGGGTAGAAGAAGCCGGTGGATTCGAGGATGCGGCGGACGTTCTCGCGGTCGGTCTCGGTGACTTCTTCGCGGAAGGAGAAGCCGGGGGCGTGCGGCGGCGGCACGGGCATCTTGCCCGCGGCCGACGGGCGGGACGCCTGTGTCACCCGCGCGAGGACGGCCGCGTGGGAGGGCGGCTCGACGTGGGGCTTGCCGGCCAGGGGCCGGGCGGCGCGGCTCACGTCGGCCACGATGCGCCCAATGGCGTCGGCGTAGCGCAGGCCGGCCTGCGCCACGGTGGCCGCGTAGCCCGCGTCGGGGGTGAGGCAGGGGTTGGCGTTGATCTCGAGCACGTGGGGCGTGCCGGCGGCGTCGAGGCGGAAGTCCACGCGGGCGTAGCCGCTGAGGCCGAAGATGCGCCAGCAGCGCCGCGCGGTGTCGGCCAAGGCGTCCAGCAGCGGCTGGTCCTCGGGCGGGAAGTCGAAGCGGCGGGGCGTGTGGGTGTACTCGAAGGAGCCCTCGTGCCACTTGGCGCGGTAGCCGACCACTTTCCACTTGTCCTCGGCGTAGTCCTGGAAGAGGATTTCGGAGGTGGGCAGCACCTGCGGGCCCGCTTCGTCGGCGAGGAGGGCGATGTTGAGCTCGCGCCCCTCGAAGAACGTCTCGGCGAAGCATTCGCCGGCCGGCCCGCGGCCCTTCTCGAGGCAGGCCTCGCGCAGGGCCTCGCGGCGGTCGGTCACGACCACCGCATCCTCGTCCAGGCCGACCGAGGCGTGCTCCCAGATGGACTTGATGATGTAGGGGCCGCTGGGCAGCGGGCCGGCGGCGGCCAGGTCGGCCAGGGTGTACCAGTGGGCGGTGGGGACGGCGTGGGCGCGGAGGATTTCCTTGGCGAGGACCTTGTTGGACGTGATGAAGAGGGACTCGGAGCCGGAGCCCGTGTAGGGGATGCCGAGGAATTCGAGGAGCGCGGGGGCGAGGTGGAGGAGGCGGCCGGCGCCCTCCACGGATTCGACGAGGTTGAAAACGAAGTCGGGGCCGTGCTTCCGCAGGGCCTTCTGCGCCGCCTCGAGGTCGAGGGAGAAGGGGACGGTGGCAACCTGGTGGCCGAGGTCCAGCAGCGCGGCGCGGACGGCCTCGACCTGGACGAGGGTGTCGAGCTCGTCGGGCGGGGCGTCCTCGGCGATGGCTGCGTGCAGGATCACCGCCTTCATCGCGCGGGGCCTTTCCGTTTCAGCGCGGACGCGACGATCCTCTCGATGAGCCGCACGTAGGGGATGCCGCGCTGGGTGCACAGGATGGGCAGGTCCGAATGTTGGGGGTGGAGGCCGGCGAGGGGGTTGACCTCGAGGAACCGGGGGTGGCCGGCGGCGTCGGCACGAAAGTCCACGCGCCCGGCGTCGCGGCAGCCCAGGCCGCGCCAGGCGGCGAGGGCAAGCTGTTCCGCCTGGTCGGCGACTTCGTCCTCGACGAGCACGTACTTCACGAGTTCCTCGCACAGCTCCTTGTTCTGATACGAGTAGGCGTGCGCCTCGGCCTCGTCCAGGAGCACGATCTCAAGGGTGCCGATGGCCTCGGCGTCGGGGCCTGTGCCCACGATGCCCACGGTGAGCTCGCGGCCGGGCAGATAGGCTTCGACGAGGGCGGGTTGGCCGAGGCGCTGCCAGACGGCGCGGCAGGCGGCGGCGAGCTCGGCGGGGGTCGAGACCTTCGAGGCGTCGGTGATCCCCTTGCCGGTGCCTTCGGCCACGGGCTTGACGAAGAGCGGGAACCGATTTCGGATTTCAGCCCCAGAGCCCCTCTTCTCTGCGTCCTCTGCTCCCTTTGCGTGAGACTCTTCGATAACGGCCGCCAGGTCGGCCTCGTCGGCCACGACGGCGAAGTCGGCGACGGGGATGCCCAGGTCGCGCACGACGTGGTTGGTCATCCCCTTGTGCAGGCACAAGGCGAGGACGAGGGGGTCGGAGAAGGTGTAGGGGATTTCGTAGAGGTCGAGGAGCGCAGGCACCTGGGCCTCGCGGCCGAAGCCGCGCAGGCCCTCGGCGATGTTGAGCACCAGGTCCCACCGGTCGCCTGCGGCGAGGCGCGCGACGAGGGCGCGGGCGTGGCCGATGCGGTGCGTCTCATGCCCCAGCTCGCGCAGGGCGCCCTCAATGGCCGCGATCGTGTCGGGCCGGTCGAACTCGGCGGCCTCCTCCTCGGAGTACCCTGCCGCGAGGTAGTCCTGCCGCAAGTCGTAGGTGAGGCCGATACGCATAGGAGGCCCTGCGTACAGGGGACCGCCCCGCGGGGGACGACTCCCCGCGGGGCGGCGAGATGGACGTTTCGCTAGGTGTCACACGGAGCGGTGTCGGGGTAGCGGTAGATCTTGCCCTCGTAGTTGCGCAGGAGCACGGTGTTGCCCTCGCGGCCCGCGTAGTACTCGGGCAGGAGGGGAATCTTGCCGCCGCCGCCGGGAGCATCTATGACATAGGTCGGCACGGCGTAGCCAGTCGTGTGGCCGCGGAGGCCCCCGATGATCTCGAGGCCCTTCTCGACGGGCGTGCGGAAGTGCGCGCTGCCGAGGATCGGGTCGCACTGGTACAGGTAGTAGGGCCGCACGCGGACCCTCATCAGGCCGTGGACGAGTCGCTTCATCGTCTGCACGTCGTCGTTCACGCCGGCCAGGAGCACGGTCTGGCTGCCCAGCGGGATGCCCGCGTCGGCCAGGCGCGAGCAGGCGAGCGCCGCCTCCGGCGTCAGCTCGTCGGGGTGCGTGAAGTGCAGGCTCACCCAGAGCGGATGGTATTTCCGCAGGACGCGGATGAGCGCAGGCGTGACGCGCTGGGGGAGCACGGCGGGCACCTTGGAGCCCACGCGGATGATCTCCACGTGCTCGATGGCCCGCAGGCGCGAGAGCAGCCAGTCGAGCCGCTCGTCGGGGAGCGTGAGCGGGTCGCCGCCCGAGACCAGAACGTCGCGCACCTGGGGCTTCGCGGCGATGTACTGGATGGCCTGCTCCCACTGCTCGAGGCTGAAGGGCGGGCCGGCCCGGTGCCCCACCAGCCGCGACCGCGTGCAGAAGCGGCAGTACGCCGAGCAGAAGCGGGTGACGAGGAAGAGCACGCGGTCCGGGTAGCGGTGGACCAGGCACTTGACGGGGCTCTGATTGTCCTCGCCGAGGGGGTCCTCTTCTTCGCCTGGGGACGCGACGAGCTCGGCCTCGTTCGGAATGATGGTGCGGCGGAGCGGGTGCGCCGGGGCGTCGGGGTCCAGCAGGCTCATGTAGTAGGGTGTGACGGCCACGGGCAGGATATGGTCCTGGCGCGTCAGCGCGTTTCGCTCGGCCTCGGAGAGGCGCAGCACGCGCTCGATGCCCGGAAGGTCCTGGATGCGGTGGCGCACCTGCCACTGCCAGTCGCACCACTCGGCGTTGGTCGCCTCGGGGTAGAAGCTCCTGCGGAAGGCGCGCGAGCGCGCGCTGATCCGGCTTTGTGCGACGACAGAATCGGGCGGGGACGAGGCGCCAAGGTGGGGCTCAACGGTGGGAAGAAGCTGCCGGGCCTTCGATCGGCTCCACCGGGTCGAACCAAGCCCACCGTCTGCGGCGGGAGGGGTGAGCACCCCGATGGTACTCCCCGGAGGTTCGCCGTCTTCGACGCTCATGCACTCGCTCCTAACCAGAGGAATGGGACGCGGCGACGAGATGCCGCTTGCGTGCCCAATCCTATCACGTTTCGACCCTGAACGCAAGAGCTTTCGCACGACACACCCCGCTCCCCGCGCGAGGGGTGCCGCCGCTGCCACATTTGCTCCCAGAGGGCCGGCCGGCGCCCCCCTCCGCGCCCGGACCGCCGTCTCGCAGGGGCAACAACCCAATACCATGGGTGCTAGCGACTTGCTTCCCCCCGCCCCTTGGGGGAGCCCGCACTTCGCTAATGTGTACCGCTTTCGCTCCGCAATGTCAATAGGAAAAATCGCATGTTTCCGGAAAATTCCCGCTCCGCACGCGCAGCTTCGGCTCGGGCCGGCGTGGCAAGGTCCCACTGCGGATTGACAAGCTCGGAGCAGGTGGTATTCTAGTGGGCGGCTGGGGCGACGACCGGTTGGGCCACCGCGACACAGGAGCACCAATGAAAGCCACACAATGCCCGAAGTGCAAGGCGGCGCTTCCCCGCAGGGGGCAGTTCTGCCTCGACTGTGGACTCGACCTCTACGCGGAGGGGCTGCGGCATCCCCCCATCCCCTGGTTCCGCATCATCGCCCTCCCCGTTGTGGCCGCGGGCGCGCTGGCCGTGCTCATCATCGGCCCCTGCAAGAGCGAGACGGCCCCCGAGATCGCGACCGTGGTCGAGCAGACGAAGGACTTCCTCGGCCTCCTGGCACAGAAGGACTACGGGCGGGTGGTCGAGCGGTACTTCGCGGCCAACACCCAGCGCTACGCCGACGCCGAGGAGAAGCTGCGGCGGATCGCGCGGGGCGAGGGCGCGCAGGGCCTCAAGAACGCGCAGTCGCAGGGCCTGCGCAACCTCGACGAGACCCTGGCCTACGTGCGCAAGCACAGCGCCCGGAACCCCGAGTACATCGCCGAGCTCCTGTACACCATCGTGTCGCACCCCGACCCGAACCCCTGGATGTCCTCGGAGCGCACGGAGCGCTTCTTCGAATGGTATCTCGAGCGCGCCTTCGGGAGCTGCGACGCCGCCAGGGCCCAGGTGGCCGCCGAAGGCGCCCGCTGGGAGGGAGGGATGCTGACCGTGACCGTGCGCTACCCCGAGCCGGTCCCGCCGGCCCCCGGCATGCCCGACCCCACCGTGCTGCACTGGCGACTCGTCAGCGGCTCCTGGGCCGGGTGCAGCAGGCAGCGGGTCGTGCTGGACTTCGGGACCGACGACCACCTCGGCGACCTCCTCGACCTGGTCAAGCGCCTCACTGCCGAGTAGGTGCCGGTGCCGGCCTCTCCCATGGCCAAGTGAGTTCCCCCATGCGCGACAAGCCCCGCTGGCTCGCCGCTATGGGCGGGCCAGCAGGGCTTGCTCGTTGCCGTCATCCGTCAGTGTCGGGCCGCGCAGGCTACCGGGTGTCGAGATCCTCGTCCGTGTGGAACAGTTGCGAGGCCGGGACGATCTGCTGCTTGCCGCCAATCGTCCAGTAGAGCTTCGCGGGGTCCGTGTCGTCCTTCTCCAGGCTCTGGCCCTGGAAGTACTCGACCACGATGCGGTGGTAGCCGGGGGTGAGGGTCACGCTGGCCCTGCGATGGGACTCGGGGGCCTTCTCCCAGCAGGCCTTCCAGTCGTCAATCAGCTTCGAGCCGTCAATGAACAGGCGGGCGCCATCGTCCGCCCACAACTCGAAACCCACTTCGACCGGGTCCGTGGCCGTGATGCCGCTCTCGCCGGGCTCAATGTTGATGTGGCCGACCCAGCGGATGCTGAACCACCCGTTGCGGATGAACTGGTGGTTGATCAGCGGCTCCTTGCGGCTGTAGGCGTACTCCGTGAACGTCCAGTCCAGCGGGTTCGAGTTCGGCACGCTCACGCTGTCCGGCCAGGTCCCACCCCAGTACTGCGAGTCCTGGAAGTAGTGCGCCACGAGGCCCTGGTTGTACTCCCGCGGGCCGCCCGCCAAGGCGAGCGAGGCCACGCCCAGCACCAACACCACCGCCACTACTTTTCTCATCCCTGTGCCTCCTTGGTTTGGGCCGATTGGGAACGCCACGTGTGAAGGCTCCCGTCGGGCTGCTTCTCCGTGTTCTCCTTCAGAGACGGGTAAGGTCAGTACTTGTGCTCGGGGAACGGCTCGACCACAAGTTCCGGGGTATTCTTGTCCGCTCCCTCGATGATCTTGACGCCCGAGGCCATCGTGCGGAGCTGCGTCTTCGTCGGCTCGCGGAACGGCTTGCCGGCGAGAGCGGCCTCGTAGCGGACGCATATCTGGCCATCGGTGAACAGCCTTCCGGCGAGCAGCTCGAGCCGGATCTGCTCGGCCATGGCCAAGACGTTTTTCTTCCGCCCCTCGGCCTTGCTGGCGCTGCCGAACAGCCCGCGCTTCCCGGCCTTTGCCAAGAACTGCTTGCGGAACTCCTCGTTCTTTGTGATGCCCTTCTTCTGCGAGGCCAGCTCCTCCGGCGTCAGCTCGCGGGCGCGCGGGGCGGGCTCGTAGGCGGGAACCGCCACGGGGGTCTCGGGGGCAGGGGCGGAGCTCGCCGCGTCCAGCGCGAGGGCCTTCAGCTTCGTCCTGCCCAGCGCGTAGAGCTTGTCGGCGCAGCGGAAGGTCAGGGAGATGACCTTCCCCTGGACCTTCGCGCCGTCGGCCAGCTCGATGGCGTCGTCGCCGTCGTCCGAGAGAATCGCCGTCCTCATGTCGCTTCGCGAGTAGACTCTGGGCAGGCCGTCCACGCGCACGAGGAGTTCTTGAAGTGTTCCTTGGATTCTGCCGCGGTCGGAGAGGTGCACTATGTCCGCGCGCAGAAGCTCGGGCGAGAGCAACGCTAGAGCAACAACCGTCAATAGGGTAGCACGTCCCATGGCACCGCCCCGCCTGAGTCGGGCCAGAGTGTAGACGGACTCCCGATCCAGCAACATAAGAGTATACACCCGCCAAGGGCTTGTGTCAAGCGCGAATTCGCCACTTATTCCCCCCGTCCCCGCGCCCCGCCACACGGGCCCAGTCCGCGACGTTAGTGCCTGTCGGATGGCAACTTACGGAGCAGGCGGCGCGCTGCTCTGCTCCTGCATTTCGTCGCTCCACACGCGAGGGGGCATCGCGGCCCTCCTTGCGGTGCTCTGGTGTTCCCGATACAATGGCGCATCGTGGCCGCGATGGAAGTGGCACCAGCCCCGAGGTCCCCTATGTCCCATTGCTTCGCCTCGGCCTTCTCGCTTGCCTTGGCCGTGGGTGGCTCGATGGCGGCCGAGCCGGCGATCGAGCGGCTGCCGGGCAAAGGCTCCTACGTCGTCGTGGTGAGCCGCGCGACCTTCGAGGACGCGCAATGGCGGCCCGTGGTGGACGCGCTGCGCGACAAGCACGAGGCCGCGGTGCTCATCCATCGCGGCCCCGTGGCTGAGGTGCGAGCCGCCCTCGCCGAAGTCTTCCCCCGCTACGCCTGCGTCGTCGCACGGCCCGAGGAGGCAGGGCGCGACTTCGTGGTCGCGGTCCACCGCATGACCAGGGCGCTCGACACCGACCCGTACACCGACGTGCTCTGGGGCATCCTGACCGGCTACGATGCCGCCGATGCCCTCCGCATCGTACAGCACAAGGAGCGGCTCACCGTCCGCCGCGCGGCCGCGGGCACGGCCATTGACCTCGGGGTCTTCGACGAGGGGCGCTGGTTCAGCGAGGGCGAGAAGGGCGCGATGTGGGAGAAGCTCGCCGGCGGCACCCCCGAGAGGAAGAAGTGCCCCGACGACTCGACCGCCGCACTCGTCGAGACCCTCAATGCCTTCAAGCCCGACCTCTTCCTCACCAGTGGCCACGCCACGCCGCGCGACTGGCAGATCGGCTACTCCTACAAGAACGGCCAGTTCCGCTGCAAGGACGGCCAGCTCTTCGGGCTCGACCTTCAGGGCAAGGCCCACCCCATCCAGTCGCCGAACCCCAAGGTCTACCTGCCCGTGGGCAATTGCCTGATGGGCCTCATCCCCGACCGCAATTGCATGGCCCTCGCCTTCCTGCACACGGGCGGCGTGCACCAGATGATCGGCTACGTGGTCTCCACCTGGCACGGCTACGGCGGCTGGGGCGTGCGCGACCTTTTCATCGGCCAGCCCGGCCGCTACACGCTCTCGGAAGCCTTCTACGCCAACAGCCAGGCCCTGGTGCATCAGCTCGAAAGCCGCTTTCCCAAGACGGCTCGCGTGAACTTCGACCGCTTCGACATCGAGACCGACCGCCGTCTCCTCGGCCGCCTCGCCGCCCAGCACGGCCTGCGCGACAGGGACGAGATGGGCCTGCTCTGGGACCGCGACACCGTGGCCTTCTACGGCGACCCCGCCTGGGAGGCCCGCCTCGCCCCGAGGCCCCTCGCCTGGGACCAGAAGCTCACCGAGAAGGGCGGCGTCTACACCTTCGAGCTGGTCGCCAACCAGGAGTGCGCCCCCAGCCGCCCGGCCGTCGTCCTTTTCCCCCATCGCGTCGGCGACGTGCAGGTCATCGAGGGCGCCGACCATCGCCCCGTCATCACCGACAACTTCCTCCTCCTGCCCCTGCCCGCGAAGCTCGAGAAGGGCAAGACGCTTCGCGTGGTGTTCAACGCCGCGGCGATCATGGGAGCGGGCAGGCGATGAACGGGTCGCCGCCTGCCCGCTTTGCTTCTTGTGGGCGGGGCCTCCGTGCCCCGCGAACCTGCCGACGCGGGACACAGAGGTCCCGCCCACAGCGCCGATGCGACGGGTCACTTCTTCGCGACGAGCTTCTCCCAGCCCTTGGCATCCTTCGATGCGTTGAGGATGATCTCGAGGACGGCGCGGCCCTCCTCGACGGAGTGGAGCGGGCGGGTGCCGGCGTTGAGGCAGGTGGCGAAGTGGGCCATCTGGTCGGCGAAGGTGTCGCCCCCGCCGAGGGTCATCTTCGCGGGCTCGCGGAAGCCCTCGGGCAGGAGGTAGAGGTCGTTGCCCGAGCCGAAGAGCTGGCCCTTCTCGCCCACGACGTGGATCTGGTGGGTGCCGTGGGGATTCGGGAAAGCCCACGACGTGAGAATCTCGCCGAGCGCGCCGCTGGCGAAGCGCACCTGCACGCTCGCCGTGTCCTCGCCCTCGATCTGCTGCACGAAGCGCCCCATGCTGCCGCGCACGCCGACGGCCGGCGAGCCGGCCAGGTAGAGGAGCCGATAGGTCGGGTGGTAGCCCGTGTCAATCAGCTCGCCGCCGCCCTGCGTCTTCAGGCTCGCACGCCACGTGCCCGGGAACCACTGCACGCCGGCCAGAAAGCAGTCCTGCGAACGAATCCAGCGGATGGCGCCGATCTTGCCCGCGTCGAGGAGCTTCTTGGCCTCCTGCACGGCGGGGAGGAAGAGCTGGTTGTGGGCGGACATGTAGGTGATGCCGGCCTTCGCGACGGCCTTGGCAATGGCGTCGGCCTCCTTGAGGCCCATGCACATCGGCTTCTCGCACAGGATGTGCTTGCCCGCGGCGGCCGCGTCAATGATGGCCCTGGCGTGGAGGTGATGCGGAAGGCAGATGACGACGGCGTCGATGCCGTCGGCCATGTCCTTGAGCATCTTCCGCCAGTCGGTGAACCAGGGGCGCTCGCCGCCGAGCTGGTCGTTGCGCGCCTTGAGATTCTTCTCCGAGATGTCGCACAGGGCGACGCACTCGACCTTGTCCTTGTGCTTCAGCATGCCGCCCACGTGGGCGCCGGCGATCCCGCCCGAGCCGATGAGGGCGACTCGGACCTTTCCTTCGACCTTGCTGGGCATGGCGTGTGCCTCCTTTCCTGGTCGAGAAGTTGGCGGAGAAGGGTACACGAAACGAGCCGCCGGTGCAACTGCGGCTATCGTGCGAGGATTTCGAGGGCCTTGGCCTCGGGGCGGACGATTCGGATGGTCTCGCTCTGGGGGTCGAAGTCGGTGTGGGGCTGGCCGTTCACGGTGACGCTGGTGAGGGGCCGGGCGCCGGGCCTGCGGAGGCGCAGGCGCAGCTCGGCGGGCAAGCCGCGCTCGGGCAGGCTGACCTGGGCGGCGATGATGCCGTTGCTCCTGGCGTCGAGCGCGAGGCCGACGAGGCCCCAGCGGGTGGGTGCGCGCTTGGCGCGGACCTGTTGCCCCGGGCCGAGCCAGTGGCGCGGCGTGGCGCGGGCAAGCCACAGCACGTCGGCGTCCGGCTCCTCGAACACCAGCATCCACTTGGCCATCAGCGGCGTCACCAGTTGGGCGGGCACGCAGTAGTCGGCCGCGTGGGAGCGGGTGGGGGTGCCGCGGACGGGGACCTGCTCGTAGGCGGTGTAGGTGCCGCGGGTGCAGTGGGCAGCCAGGTGGCCGTAGAAGCCGAGGAGGAAGTGGCGGACTCGGTCGCGAGCGAGGAGGGCGTGGGCGTAGCCGGCATAGGGCCAGTCGTCGAGGCGGTCGAAGAAGCGGGTGGTGCCGAGCAGCTCGCCGCCGTGGGCGAGGCGGTAGGCGATGATGGCGTCGTGCCACTCGGGGCGCAGGCAGCCGGCGGAGAGCATCTCGGGCCAGTAGCGGTAGTTGGTGTACGAGGCCAGGCGGTCGGTGGACATGGCGGGGAAGGGCTTGTCGAAGCCGGCGATGGGCGGCACGAAGGTGTGGGCGGGTGTGCGCAGGGCGGACGCCTGGAGGCTGGCCTCGATGTCGGCCCACAGGGCCTTGCACTGGGCGCGCAGGGCGGCCGCTCGGGCCTGCATGGGCTCGTCGCCCAGGTCGGCGTAGGCGCGCGCGAGCTCGAGCCAGCCGCGCCAGGTCCAGACGCTGCCGGCGTAGTAGTAGTCGGTCTCCTGGCGGGCGTCGGCCTCGGCGGCGCCGAAGAGGAGGCCGCGGCGGGGGTCGTCCCGCGGCCACTTCTCGCCCTGGTGGCGGAGGGCGAGGAGGTGGTCTGCGATGCTCTCGATGACCGGGGCGCGCTCGCGCAGCCAGGCGGCGTCGCGGCTGCGGCGCGCGTAGCGGGCGATCGCGTCGAGCATCTGGCCGGACTCCGACACGGCGGGGCCGTAGTAGTCGAACGTGCCGTCGGGACGGACGGCGTGGTCGAGGTAGTAGTCGAGGTGGCTGCGGGCGCGGGCGAAGAGGCCCCACTCGGTGCAGGCGTTCACCGTGCTGAGGGTGGCGGGGGGGAAATGGTCGTCCTTCGGATCGCGGTAGCGCCCCACGCCGTAGTGGGGCCTGGCGCCGTCGTGGGTGATCAGGGCGCGGACGAGGGAGGCCAGGCAGGCCTTGCCCACCTTGGCCTCGGGCACGGCGAGGCGCATCGTGCCGTCGAGCGCCCCCTGCCAGTAGCCCTCGAGCTCGCGCAGGCGCGCGTCGAACCACTCGGCCGCGATGGGCGTCACGCCGTCGGCCGCGATGCGGAAGCGAACCACGCCCTCGCCGGTGTCCACGCGAACCGACTTGAAGGCCACATACAGCTCGGGCCTCGTGGGCGCGACGAAGGCGAGCTGCTGCCAGGCCACGCCGTTCCGGCCGTCGGTGAACGAGAAGTCCACCGCAGGCAGGTAGCCGCCGACGAGGCGGCGCACGGCCCGCGTCGGCTCCACCGGCGGCAGAAGCTTGCGGGGGTCGAAGAGCGCCTGGTCGAGCTGCACCGGCCCGAAGCCCTCGGCCGCCACGCCCAGCCGGCCGTCCGGCTCCACGTAGATGACCTCGCTCGACCCCTCATTGGCCAGGAACGTGTAGGCGAGCAGCTCGGGCAGCAGCGGCGCGCACGCCGCGAAGGACGGGTCGCCCTCGCCCCGGAGGACCTGTTCCCCCAGCGTATCGGCCTGACTCGCCAGCAACCTGTCCGCTACGTCGTCCGCGGACATCGGGGTACTCCTGTGGCGCGAGGCCCGGAGCCGCCGCGCCGGCCGGGCGGCGAACGACCAATGCCCAATGCCCAATGACCAACAAAGAAGACTTGGCCTGGACTGGGCTGGTCATTGCGTCATTGGCCATTGGAGGACGCGGGCCGGGCCGAAGGGAGCGACTACTCCCGCACGCGCCAGAGGCGGATGGGGAGCCAGGCCACCTGGGCGAAGTACTCGTAGTTCACGCGTCCCCAGCCGATCAGGCCGCCGAGGATGTGCCAGGCCCACTGGGAGTTGTAGCGCGCCTCGTCGCCCTTGGCCACGGTCACGGCAGCGAGATACTGGCCGAAGGTCTCCGAGCCCGTGACGCACAGGCTGCCGCTGTTCTTCGAGATGTCGGCGGGCTGGACGCAGCGGGTGTAGCCCGCGAGGACTCCCCCCGGGCCGGCGCCGTAGTAGCAGCGGGTCGCCAGCTCCTCCCCCTTGTCGAGCGAGTACCAGTTGTCCCACAGGTGCACCCAGAGGGCAGGGATG
>DATKZY010000137.1:0-59176 GCA_035527715.1 Planctomycetota bacterium
ACCGCCCGCTTCCATGTCAGCCCCTCGCTGTGTAGAATGGGGGCACTATGGTGACCGACAGGGAGTTCGCGATCATCGGGGCGGGCGCCGTGGGGCGCTCGCTGGCGGCGGCGCTGGGCGCACGCGGGGCGCACGTGGCCGCCGTGGCCAGCCGCCGCATCGAGTCGGCCCGCGAGGCGGCCCAGCTCGCCCGGTGCCGCTTCGCGACGACCGACGCGGCAGAGGCGGCCCGGCGGGCGAACGCCGTGGCCTTGTGCGTGCCCGACGACGCGATCGCGGCCGTGTGCCAGGCGGCGGCCGACGGCGGCGGGGTCAAGCCCGGCGACGTCGTGCTCCACTTCAGCGGCGCCCTGCCCTCCCGCACCATCGCCGCGGCGCAGGCCGCGGGAGCGAGCGTGCTGTCGTTCCACCCGGTGCAGACGTTTGCCCGCCCCGACGCCGATGCCTTTCGGGGGATCGTGTGCGTGCTCGAGGGGGATGAGGCGGGGGTTGCGTTCGGCACGGAGCTCGCCACGTTCCTGGGGGCCAGCCCCATCGCCATCCGAGCCGAGGACAAGGCGCTCTACCACGCGGCGCTGTGCATCGCGTGCAACTACCTGGTGACGCTGGCCGACGCTGGGGCCGGGCTCCTGGCTCAGGCGGGCCTTGGGCAACCGACGCTTCCCGCCCTGCTGCCGCTCCTGCGGGGGGCGGTGGACAACCTGGCGCGCGTGGGGCTGCCGGACGCGCTGACGGGGCCGATCTGCCGCGGCGACCTGGCCACGTTGCGGGCCCACCTCGCGGCCCTGGCGAGGCAGGCGCCCGCTCTCCTCCCCCTCTATCGCACGGTTGGCCTCCAGACCGTGGCCCTTGCCGTGCGCAAGGGGGGCATCGCTGAGGAGCAGGCCCGCGCCCTGCGGAATCTCCTGGGCGAAGCAGCCCCCGATGGCGCGCCGCCTACAGCTTGACCTTGAGGAGGAAGGCCAGCACCTCGTCAAGGCCCAGGGCGCTGCCGAAGGCGAGCGCCCAGGAGCCGTCCTCGGTGTAGCGCCAGGCGAGGGCCGTGGGGTCCACGACCCCGGGCACGAGCCTGGGGGGCTCGGGGTAGCGCACGGCGACGGCCAGGAGGCGCTCGCCGCCGGCGCCGTCGCGCCAGCGGGCGTCGCCGATCTCGGAGCCCTTCACGTCCACGCTGTGGAACGCCAGGCTCAGGTGCCACGCCGCGAAGTCCTCGGCGCGCTGCGCGCCCAGCGGGGTGCCGCCGAGGGTGGCCCGCAGGGCGCCGTCCTGAAACGTCAGCGCCGCCAGCACGCCGACCACGTAGGCCGGGTGCTCGGTGCCATGGCGTTCGACGAATTTCCTGGCCTCGTCCAGATCGTCCATGCAATGGGCGCGGAAGATGTTCAGGCCGGGCGCGCCGCGGCCGCGCACCACCTCCTGCAGCGCCGCATCGAGCCGCAGGAACTCCTGGGTGTTGGGCCGGTAGAAGCGCCGCACGACCTCGCCGTGGCTCCCGCTGGCGGCGAGCTGGAGCAGCTCGCGGGTCAGGTCGCGCACCACGCGCTCCTCGGGCGGCAGCTCGGGGCGGCGCCGGAAGCCCCACCCGGTCGAGCCGAGGACCACCAGGGCCAGGATGCCGCCGACGACGGCCAGGAGGATCAGGGCACTTCCCCAGCGGAAGGGCGGACGCCGCACGGCGGCCTGGTAGAGGTCGCAGCCGCACTCCAGGCAGAAGCGGCCCCGGGCGGGCAGCTCGGCGTTGCACTTCGGGCATTGCGTCGCGTTCACGTGACGGCTCCGGCTGGGGCGGGGCGAGCGCACGGAGAAGACACCCGCACGGAAAAGACACCCGCTGTCTCTTGTGCGAAGCACCCGCAGGGCCGTTCCGGCAAAAGACAGCGGGTGTCTTTTCCGCGCTCAGGGGGCCGCGGGGCGCTCGGCAGCCAAGGGACGCTTCAGCACGTCGCGGACCCGCTCGAGCCGGTCGGCAAGCCCCACCTTGACGACCCAGCCGACCGGCAGCTTGCACCAGCACAATCGCGTCGGCTCCGCGCGAAGCCAGGCGGCGCGGCGCTCGCCGCGGCAGTCGAGCGCGACCTCGAAGCAGCCGGGGGCGGTCTCGGCCATGTCCCGGACCTCTGCCGCGCCCACGTCGAGTCCATCGAACAGGCTGGCGAGGTGCCAGCGGAGGACGTTGCGCGCGCGGTCCTCGGCGCGGAGCCCGGCGTCGGAAGCGGCGGGCTCGCGAGCCAGGTATCCCAACAACGCCGCGGTGAAGCCGGGGTCGGCGTCGCCCGCTCGCCGCAGGTCCTCGGCCACCCGGGCCTCGCGGAGGCGGATGAGGCGTGCTGCCCATTCGGCGAAGCCCTTGGCGGCGCTCCCCTGCACGATGTCGTCGAGCGCCCGCTCGGCGCGGCCGAAGTCCACCTCGTCCGCCTGCACGTAGTTGTCAATCACCCGCTCGTGGCTCCCGCGGGCCAGGAGCCGAAGCAGCTCGAGGGTCTCCTGCTGGAGGGCCGCGCGCAAGTCGCGCGACACGGCCTTCCGCGCGGGCGGGGCGGGGCCAGGCGCCGGCTCGCGCGGCCCCGGCGCCGCGCCGGGCTCAGGGGGCACGACCCGATTCTGCGCGGGCGGCCCCTCGACGCCCTTCCGCGGCCACAGCAGGAGCGCGCCCACCACCGCGCCAAGCAGCACGGCTCCACCCAGCAGCGCGAGGCGCGCGGGGGCGGGAAACCGTGCAGCAGGAGGGGCGCCCCCCCCCGCGCCGGCGGCCTGCTCCGGCACACCGGGGGCCTCCGCCGGCAGAGCCCGGCCGAGAATCTCGGCCTCCCGACACGCCGGGCACTTGCCCTCGAAGCGGTCCCTGCCCTCGAGCGGCTTCCCGCAGCCCTGACAGTGGAGTCCCTCGGACGCCATGTCCCAGTCTCCTCCGATCCAATGGCTCCCGCTCGGGCGCCCGACTACTTGCGGAACACGAAGCACGCGCCCCGCGCGGCATCCGGGCCGCGCTCCGCGGCCTGGCCGGCGGGTGCGGCCTGGCGGGCGACCGCCACCGTATCCGTGTGCTGGACGTGAAGGCTGGTGGTCGGCCCCCCCTCCGGACGGGCCGCCGCCACGGCGATCACGTCGCCATCACACAGCTTCACGCGCCCGCGGATGCGCACCTCGTTCACCTGGGTGCCGTGCCTTGAGCCGAGGTCCTCGATATAGTAGCCTGTGAGCCGCCGCTGAATGCGCGCGTGCTCGCGCGAGACCGCGGGCTCGGGCACGCAAATATCGCAGTACTCCGCCCGGCCGATGAGCACGACCGGCTTGATCAGCTCGCGCTCCTCCCCCGTCCGCTCGTCAATCAGCTTCGGCATGTCCGCTGGACCCAGGGGTGCGACGCTCCACCCACGCACGCGCCCGCCGCGCCGCCGTGGCCGCGTGCCAGGCCGGTGGATTATACGCGCATGCCGCGCCGAGTGTCAAACCCCTTGGAGGCGCGGGAGCGAAAAAAGCGCTTGACAAGGGACGCCAAAGAAGGTTGAATGCATAGACCCGCCCGATCTCTGCCCGTGTTGCTCTTGTGCGAAGGCTCGAAGCATGGGTCGTGCCGCCTTGCGAGGCGGCCCCGGTGAGTTCCAGCGCACCGAGGAGGAGAGGGGCACCCCGGCAACGAGCGGGCGGTCGCGCCGGGCGCGAGCCAACCGCTGGCGCCGCGTTTGACACGCCCGCAGGGTCATTGTATCATGTCTAAGGGAAGGGAGGCTGAAGAGGCGGCCCAAGCGTGAGCCACCGCCCTCGTCTTGCGCACGAGGGCGACCCGAGGCGGTGTCGGGGATTCAAGCGCAAGAGGAGACACTCGATGGACAGGCGACGCAGGCACAGGCAAGGATTCACGATGGTGGAGCTGCTGGTGGTCATTGCGATTATCGCGCTCCTTGCCGCATTCCTCCTCCCCATCATCGCGGCGGCCACCGCCAGCGCGCGCCGGGCCAGTTGCAGCAACAAGCAGCGCCAGATCTTCCAGGGCGTCCGCATGTACCTCAACAACTTCGAGGAATACTTCCCGCCCGCTTACGTGTCCCACAAGCCGGACACGGCCACCTCGGATAGCAGCCACTTCGAACACCTCGCCTACTGGCGCTTCCTCGTCCACGAGTATTGCGAGGCCGGCTTCAGCGCCCTCCTCCAGACGGACAAGGGCGAAACCGTGCGGGCCAAAGTCGCCCGCGACAGAATCTTCTGGTCCGACCCCGCCCGTGGGTACACCGCCGACTACTTCGCCCCGCGCATCTTCAGCGGCCAGGTGGACGCCGACGGCACGGTGAAGACCGCGGCCCTGCCCGCCACCGACAAGTTCGAGGGCCACATCGCCCTCACCCAGGCCACGCAAACCGTCCCGGCCACACAGCTCCCCGTGCTGACGGAAGTGGATGTCAGCTACAAGGTGACCGACCCGCCGGACTGGAAGGACAAGCCCGAGGCCGGCACCGCGCACAAGAACCTGCTTAAGGCCGGCTGGACCGTCGTCACCCCGCCTGGTGGCACCGCGGGGACGGATGACATCCTGATCGGCGTAGGCAGGGCGACGCGCGACGCCGACACCCCTGCCATTGCGGATGAGGGATCGAAGCTTTACAGCCGCTTCGACTTCCGCCACAACGGCTCGCTCAACGTCCTCTTCCTCGACAGCCACGTGGAAATGGTCTCGGAGACCAATGCGACGCGCGTGCTGGCCATCCGCGACGCCTGGAACAGCGTGACGCCCCCGGGCGAAGCGCCTTGAGCCCGTGTCCCGCGGCGGGCAACACCGTTACCTGCCCGACAAGCGGCTCCGCGGCTCCGTGCCGCGGAGCCGCTCTACTTCCGGCGCGACCAGCGGTTGACGGCGCCCTCGCCGCCCGGTAAGATGGCCGCAACAGGCAGACCTCGGCAACACCACCCTACCCCTCGTGACAGGGCAAGAGACGTGGGAGGACACGTCGCCATCTCGCGCGGCCGAGCGCTCGGCACCCGCCGAACGCAAGATACCCGGGGACTGACCCTCGTGGAGGTGCTCATCGCCCTTGGCCTCCTCGCGGTCGTCGTCTGGCTGCTCGTGCCAAGCACGAACCCCGCGCGGAGGCATGGGCAACGCCTCGCCTGCATGAGCAAGCTGCACGAGCTCCACAAGGGCGCGCTGGCCTACGCCGGCGCCAGCGACGGGTGCCTCCCGCTCGCCTGGCACATCCAGGGCCTCTCCATCGCCGACGACCTCAGCAACCTCAGCTACTCGCGCTTCGCCGTCTACGAGCAGTGCGAACCGAGCTTCCGCCACGTCGTCACCCCCCAGGAGGTCGAGCAGAGCGTCGGCCTCGTCCCCGCGCGGCAGCAGAAGTTCCGCACCGCCGCCTTCTTCTGGAAGTGCCCCGCGAAGGGCTGGACCGACGACTATTTCGCCCCCGAGACCATCTTCCGCAGGTCGGACAAGCCGGCGCGCCAGGCAGAGCTCGAGGCCGCCCTGCCCCCCGCCGAGCGGCCGCTCCTCGCCGACGTCAACGCCTCCCTCCCCAACCCCCAGGCCAGCGACCCGGACCCCGGCCACGGCCACGAGCTGCGGAACGGCTTCAGAGACAACGTCGTCACGGAAGCCGGCATGGATGTCTTCGTCGGCGTCGGCCCCAGCCTCCGGGTCCCGGGCCTCCTCTCCTCCAGCCGGCTCGACTTCCGCCACGGCAAAGCCGTGAATATCGTGTTCCTCGATGGCCACACCGACTTCGTGCCGGCGGGCGACGAGCCACGGCTCCGCAGAATCCACGACGCGTGGAACTACCTGAGCGGCAAGCCTGAGGGGAATACCCCATGACGACCACCGTGGCCACCGTGCTCGACGCCCTCGACGCCATTGCTCCGCCCGACCTGGCGGAGAGCTGGGACAACGTGGGCCTTCTCGTGGGCGACGCGCAGGCCCCCTGCCGCCGCGCCCTGGTGGCCCTCGACGTGGATGCCGCGCTCATCCGCCGGGCCGCCAAGGCCGACGCCCAGCTCATCGTCAGCCACCACCCGCCCATCCTGAGCCCCCTCCGCAGGGCGACGACCGACGACGCGGCCGGCCGCCTGGTCCTCGAGGCGGCCCGCCGAGGCGTCGCACTCGCCGCCGCCCACACGAACTACGATGTCGCCGAGGGCGGCGTGAACGACGTGTTGGCCGGCCTCCTCGGCCTCCGGGCCACCGAGCCCCTGGCACGCTGCGACCGCAGCGCCCTGGCGAAGCTGGTCGTCTTCACGCCCGAGGGCGACCTCGAGGCGGTGGTCCGCGCCCTCAGCGACGCCGGCGCCGGCGTCATCGGCCAGTACCGCGAGTGCACCTTCCGCACCCCCGGCACGGGCACGTTCCGCGGCCTGGAGGGCGCCCATCCCACCGTCGGTCAGGTCGGCCGTCGCGAGGAGGTCGAGGAACTGCGCCTCGAGGCCGTCGTGCCCCTCGCCCTTGCCGAGCGCGCCGCCGCCGCAGCGCGAGCCGCCCACTCCTACGAGGAGCCTGCCATAGACATCTATCCCCTGGCGGGCGGGCGCCTCGACGTGGGCCTCGGGCGCTGCGGCCAGCTCCCCAAGCCGATGGCAGCCGCCCAGGTGGTCCGGCTCATCAAGCAACGGCTCGGAGTGCACGCCGTGCGCACCGCGGGCAACCTGCGGCGCAAGGTCCTGCGCGTGGCCGTGCTGGGCGGCTCGGGGGGCAAGCACGTGGACGACGCGGTCCGCCGCGGCTGCCAGCTCTACCTCACGGGCGACGTCTCGTATCACCAGGCCCAGGCGGCCGAGGCGGCCGGCCTGGTGGTCGTGGACGCCGGCCACGCGGGCACCGAGCAGCCCGCCATCCCCGTCCTCGCCCGGCGCCTGGCGCGGCTGTGCCCCGGCGTCCGCTTCCTCGCCGTCAGGCCGAAGGCCGTCGGACCGCTCCGCACGCACTGACGGCAAGGGGGATTACCCAAGGTTCTTGCTGGTGAGGCCGTGGCGCCGCATGAGGCGCTGGAGGGCGCTGCGGGCCATGCCGAGGGAACGGGCGGCCTGGGTGACGTTGCCGCCGGCGGCTCGGAGCGCCCGCACGATGGCGTCGCGCTCGAAGGTCCGCTGCACGCGGCGCTTGGCCTCGCCCAGCGGCACACCGCCCTCGCCCGGCACCGGCGCCGCCGCCGGCCTCGGGAGGTCCGCCACGTCAATCGTCTCGTTCGGGCTCAGCGTCACCGTGCGCTCGACCACGTTCTCCAGCTCGCGCACGTTTCCCTGCCAGGCATAGGCCCGCAACACGTCGAGGGCGGCGAGGGTGAAGGACTTCCGCGGCCGGCCGAGCCGCTGGGCGTGCTTCGCCAGGAAGTGCTCGACGAGGAGGGGAATGTCGTCGAGGCGGTCGCGCAGCGGCGGCACGGCGATGGTCACCACGTTGAGGCGGTAGTAGAGGTCCTCGCGGAGCATGCCCTGCTTCACGCACTCCTCGGGATTGCGGTTGGTGGCGGCGAGGATACGCACGTCCACGGGGATCGGCTTGGTGCTGCCCACGCGGGTGAACTCGCGCTGCTGGAGGACGCGGAGCAGCCGCACCTGCGTGCCCGGGCTCAGCTCGGGCAGCTCGTCGAGGAAGATCGTGCCCTTGTCCGCGCTCTCGAAGTAGCCGGGCTGGGTGCGCACGGCGCCGGTGAAGGCCCCGCGCTCGTGGCCGAACAGCTCGCGCTCGGCGATCGTCTCGGGCAGCGCGCCGCAGTTCACCGCTACGAACGGCTGCCCGGCCCGCGGGCCGGTGAAGTGGATGGCCCGGGCCACCAGCTCCTTGCCCGTGCCGCTTTCGCCGGTGATGATCACGGTGGCTTCGGAGCCGCGCACCCGCTCGATGAGGTCGTAGACCCGCCGCATGGCGGGCGCGCGGCCGACGAGGTTGTGGAGGCCGAAGCGCTCCTCGAGCTGGCTCTGAAGCTGTTCCACGCGGCCGCGGAGCGTCAGCTTCTCGGCCACCTCGTGCGCGATGCGGAGCAGCTCGTGGTGGTTGAGAGGCTTCGTGACGTAGTTGTACGCCCCCTCCTTGATCGCCGCCACGGCGTTCTCGATGGTGCCGTAGCCGGTGAGGACCACCACCTCGGTCTGCGGCCGCCGGGCCTTCACCGCCCGCAGCACCTCGATGCCGTCGGCGCCCCCGGGCATGCGCAGGTCGGTGATCACGAGGTCGAACTCGCCCTCGCCGAACAGGCGCACCGCCTCCGCCGCGTTCGGCGCGCTCTCCACGCTGAACCCGTCGTCCGCCAGGGCGCGGGCGAATGCCTTGCGAACCAGCGCCTCGTCGTCTACCACAAGAATGCGCATGACAGCGATGGGACCAATGGGACGGATGGGACGCAAAGCGGCCGGTGGCCGCAACCAAAGGGGATGATTGGATGCTTGGATGAATGGATGAATGCCTGACACCCATCCACCCATCCGTTCATCCATTCATCCTCGTTGACATGCGCGCGGCCAGCGCACGAGTTGCGATCGAAGAGTCCATGGGACGCCGAGCGAGCCGCCGCTCACTTGGGCTTCTCGGGGCCTGCCTCCGGGGCCTTGGCGATCTGGCCGGGGAAGGCGGCGTGGAGCAGCAGGCGGTTCAGCTTCCTCACCTGCGTCTCCTCCGTCGCCTTGGGCTCGAGCTTGAGAAGCTCAACGGCCTCGGGGGACAGCGTCACGCCCTTGAAATCGGCCTCGCGGTAGAAGCCGGGCTTCCTCAGGATGTCGTTGAGCGCGCCGACGATTCCCCCCTTGCGGCGGTCGCCCAGGACGTTGCCCGCGGCGGCGCTCTGGAGGATGGTCCGGGTGTCCTCGGGCAACTGCTCCCAGAGCCGCTTGCCGGGGCTGGGGGCATTCGCTGTTCCTTGCTTCACCAGCGCGGCGACGAAGGCGGGCCAATCGCCGATGTCGGCGACGCGGAGGTGATACGGCCCCCGTCCCCCAGGAGGCCCGGACGCGCGGTCCACCGTGTGGGCGAGGAGATACACGTCGCGCGGGAACTCGGGCGTGGAGGAGCAGACGATCTCGGAGCCGTCGCCCATCCGGTGGATGAGGCCCGCGACCAGGCGGTTCCCGTTGTCCCAGCGGATCTCGGCGGGGCGGCCGACGAGCCGCGTCGAGCCCTGCTCGCGGCTCCAGTGCACGACATCGGCGACGGCCACGGTGCGCGCATCGTCGAGCCGCACGTCGCCCGTGGCCTCCACGCGGTCCAGCTCGGCCTTGCCATCCGCCTTGCCCTCCACCCCGGGCACGGGCCGCAGCCACAGGGTGAGGACGTCGCAGGTCAGAGTCTGCTTGCCGTGGGTGGCGCGGACGTTGTCGCGGAAGGTCGCGCCGAGCTCGGAGCGGGACGCCGCGAGCGAGCCGTCGCAGGTGACCACGATCGGCTGGTCGCCGGCCCCCTCCGCAAGGGCGCCGGGGAAGAGCCCGACCTCGGCGCCGGCCAGCATCTCCGCCCGCACGCGCTGCCCGATGACCAGCTCGCCGGTGCGCTCGCTACGGCCCTTCTCGTCCGGCACCTTCGTCACCCACAGGCGAAGGCCCTCGCCGGTGATCGTCGAGCCCGGGCGCACGATCTTCACCTGCCCCCGCGTCGAGGCCGTGCCGTTCTTGTTGTCCCAGAACAGGTCGTCCGCCTCCACGCGGATGGCCTGCCCCTCCTTGTCCTGAAGCTCCATCACCACGTCGCCCTCGAGCGTGGCGGAGCGGGTGTCGGTGTTCACCGTGCCCTTCTTGGCCGTGGCGGTCTGCGGCTTGCCGTCGCGGTAGCCGATGATCTTCACCGTGGCGCCGACCAGCACGCGCGGGTTCCCGGGGTCGGGGGCCACCTTGGCCGCCAGCACCAGCCACTCCAGCTCGCCCGTCGTGGGGTTGTAGAAGGGCACCTTGACGAAGCGCGTCTCCTCGGCGGGCATCTTCTTGGGCGGCCCCTTCCCCGGCTCGCCCCCGAGGGCCACGGCCGCGCCCAGCACCAGCGCGAGGGCAAGGAAGCGGAGCGGATTGCTCATCAGCGGTCGCCTCGTCTCAGGCCTGGAAGCGGCGCAGGATATCGGCCCATTTGCCCTGGGCCTTCAGGATGCGCTCGATCACCTCGCGCACGGCGCCCCGCCCGCCGCGGGCGTGGGTGATGCAGCTCGCCGCGGCACGCGCCTCCTCGCGGGCGTCGGCCGGGGCCGCCGAGTAGCCCGCCCGACGCATCACCGGCACGTCCGGCAAGTCGTCCCCCACGTAGCACACCTCGGCGTCCGTCACCCCCATCGCGGCGAGAAGCTCTTCGTAGACGGGAATCTTGTCGCGGACGCCCTGTCGCACGTGCTGCACGCCCAGTTCCCGAGCGCGCTGCGCTGCGGCGCCCGACGTTCGGCCCGTGAGGAGCGCCACCTGGAAGCCGCTCTCGACGAACAGGTGTATCCCCGCTCCGTCGTGCGAGTTGAACCGCTTGATCTCCGTGCCGTCCTCGGCGAGCAGGATGCTCCCGTCGGTCAGCACCCCGTCCACGTCGCACACCAGCGCCCGGATCTGTTCCAGCCCCACGCACCGGCCTCCTGATGGCACCCAATACCTCAAGGATACCGGGAAGGGGGCGACAAGTCAACGAAGGCAGGCCCGGTTGCCCCTGTCACTCGTGCTCGTCGTCGTCCTCGTCGTCGTCGTCGAATCTCTGGCTCTGCTTTCTCAGGGAACTCGACGACGACGACAACGACGACGATTGGGGAGCGCGGGCCGCGCCGAAGCCAGGGGCCGTTCCCCAAGCCCCTCACTCCTCGCTCTCCGACACCCGCATCGCCGCGCTCACGGCCGGGCCGGCCACGTAGGCGATGAGGAAGGCGACGCAGGCGAACGTCAGGCCGAGGCCCACCACCGCGCGGAAGCTCACCTCAAAAGGCCCAGCCGGCCCCGCCAACGAGCACCCCCGCGATCGGCTCCGAGCAGGGAATGCTCGAAAGGAGCGGGAGAAACGAGAACAGCCCCCTGCCCAGCACGGACGAGAACATGGGAAACAAGGACGCCCACCACGCCACGCTCGCCGCGTGGTGCGCTATGGCGAAGACCGCGAGGACCTTCGCCGCGGCTGGCAGCCGCGTGACACCGGCCGGCGCCTCCCGTCCCCACGCCGCGCGCAGGCCGAGCAGGTAGGCGACATAGAAGGCGGTGAGAAGTCCGCTGCCGACAACGATGCTGAATGGCGCCGCCCACTCTCGCCCGCTGACGCTTGGTTCGGATGCCCCCATTCCGCCCCCTCTCCGTTCAGGAGGCACGGCTGCCGCCCGTCCCTCACCGGCTCATCGCAGGGCGCCTCGGCGGGCGCGAGATGACCCTGTGGCCGCTCTCCTTCTCGCGCTTCCGGGCGTCCTCCGCAATGGCGCGGACGTTGTACCTGAAGCGTGCAGCCAACTCCTCACGGATGGCTCTCACCTCGTCTACAATGGGATCTCTGGACATGGGGCATCTCCCATAAGCTCATCGGGCGTGCAGATGATGGGCGGTTCGTAGCCGCGGGACAGTATGAGGTCAGCAACGGGTCCGATGATCTCGGCATTGGCCAGGTGTGTGCAGTTCCACGTCATAGGAAACTCGACGCCATGCACCGCAGCGATTGCCGTGTGGAGCGCGTCGCGGGCAGCCTTCTCAGGCAGTATCCCCTCCACAATCAGGGCCTCGCCAAGGTGGATCCCTTCCTCACTCACTTCGAGAAGCGGAAGCCCGCCTGCGAACTCAAGCCGGCGAGCCGCGGCCTCGCTGTCGCCTCGCGACGCCTCATCGAGAACAAGCTGCGAGAGGCAGAGATCGAAAGAGCCGCGTCGGAAGTCCCACCAGTCCCGAGTGGTCTATTGCCTGGCAGCCACTGTGAGAATGCGGCTCGGCCTCGCGGCCAAGTAGCTGAAAATGGTCGTCTCAACATAAACCGAGCGTTTGGCCATGCCGCCAGCTCCAAACCCTGACCTGATGCCGCGCTTCCGTGCCCCTCAGTGCATGATACAGCGCTGCCCCGCGTGAATCAAGGTTGCTCCAGCCAACCCTCACACGATATTCGACTTCGCGCCCTCCAGCTTCTCGGCCACGAAGGCGGCCAGGTCGGGGATGGCGACGCGCGGCTGCTCCCGACTGTCGCGGTAGCGCACCGTCACCGTGTTGTCCTCGAGCGACTGGCCGTCCACCGTCACGCAGTAGGGCGTGCCCGCCTCGTCCTGGCGGCGGTAGCGGCGGCCGATGGCGCCGCTGTCGTCGTAGAAGGAGCGGACGCGCTTCCGCAGGCCCTCGTAGACCTGTCGCGCCAGCTCGGGCATGCCCGCCTTGTTCACCAGCGGGAACACGGCAACCTTGATCGGCGCCAGCCGCGGGTGCAGCCGCATGAACCGCTCGGTCTCGCCCTTCTCCGTGACCACTTCCTCGAAGGCATCCACCAGGAACGTGAGCAAAGACCGGTCCACCCCGGCCGACGGCTCGATGACGTAGGGCACGTAGCGCTCGCGGGTCTGGGTGTCGAAGTATTCGAGGGCTTTGCCCGAGTACTCCGTGTGGCGCTTGAGGTCGAAGTCCGTGCGGTTGGCGACCCCCTCCAGCTCGCTCCAGCCGAAGGGGAACTCGTACTCGATGTCCACGCAGGCCTTGGCGTAGTGGGCCAGCTCGTTGGCCTCGTGGGGCCGCATGCGCAGCTTCGCGGGGCGAATGCCGAGGTCGGTGTACCACTTGAACCGCTCGGCCTTCCAGTGCTCGAACCACTGCTCGTCGGTGCCGGGTTTTACAAAATACTCGATCTCCATCTGCTCGAACTCGCGGGTGCGGAAGATGAAGTTGCCTGGGGTGATCTCGTTGCGGAAGCTCTTGCCGATCTGCGCGATGCCGAAGGGCGGCTTGAGGCGGGCCGAGGCCATCACGTTCTCGAAGTTCACGAAGATGCCCTGGGCCGTCTCGGGCCGCAGGAACACCACGGCGGCGCCCTCCTCGACCGGCCCCATAAACGTCTTGAACATCAGGTTGAACTGGCGGGCCTCGGTCAGCTCGCCGCCGCACTCGGGGCAGCGTTTGGCGTCCGCAATGTGGTCGGCGCGGAAGCGCTTCTTGCAGCCCTTACAGTCCACCAGCGGGTCGGTGAAGCCCGCGACGTGGCCCGACGCCTCCCACACCCGCGGGTGCATCAGGATCGAGGCGTCAATGCCCACCACGTCCTCGCGGTCGCGGACGACCGTGTTCCACCACGCCTCCTTCACGTTCCGCTTCAGCTCCGAGCCGAGCGGCCCGTAGTCCCAGCAGCTATTCAGCCCGCCGTAGATCTCGGACGATTGGAAGATGAACCCGCGCCGCTTGCACAGCGACACGAGCTTCTCCATCACATCGGATTCCTTCTTCGCATTCGCCATACCAAGCTCCTGGAGAAACCCTCGCAATCCCAAGGAAGCCTTTATTTTACCAGGAGCCGCCTATTCGGCCAAACGCGGCCTGGCCATTTCCCCCCCTGGGTTGATCCGGGTGACCAGACACGTCACACCTAGTAGTGAGGGGCGAGGCCCGGGGCAGCGGACCAGGCCGACCTCTTGACAAACGGGCGCGCGAGAGCTAGCATCGCAGCATCGGTCGTGTCCGGCAGGGCGGCCCTCGCATCAACCGCGCGCTCCCGGGCCACCCGCCCGCACGGAATTGAGTGCCGTGGCCCCAGGATTCGGAACATCGCGACATGAACGAGATCCACGACGCGAACCGAAGGGGCTGGGACGCTGCGGCCAAGGCAGGCATGGCGGACTTCCGCCATGACGTTGACTGGCGGGAGTGCCATCGCAGTGCCGGCCTTGCCCTCGACGAGCGCGAACTGAAATGGCTCGGCGACCTGCGCGGGAAGAAGGCATGCGTCCTGGGAAGCGGTGATAACCGCGTGGTGTTTGCCCTCGTGGGCCTCGGGGCCGAGGTCACGTCGGTGGACATATCGGAAGGCCAACTGAACGTCGCCCGCCAGCGTGCCGCGCAACTCGGCCTCCAGATCCGCTTCCTTCGCGCCGACGTGACGGACCTGTCGGCCCTCGATAGCGACACCTTCGACCTCGTTTACACGGGAGGCCACGTGGCCGTCTGGGTCTCCGACCTTCGCAAGTACTACGCCGAAGCAGCCCGCATTCTGCGGCCGGGAGGCCTGTTCCTGGTCAACGAGTACCATCCCTTCCGACGGATATGGGACGAGAAGGCTCCGCACCTGAGAGTCCGCTCCAGCTACTTCGACTTGGGGCCAGACCGATACGATAGGGCAGAGGGCATCCCGGGAGCAGAGCCGGGCTCACTGCCCTCCTACGAGTTCCGCTGGACCATCAGTCAGTACCTGATGGCCGTCCTCGATGCCGGATGCGAACTGCTGGCCGTAGACGAGTTCGGAGACCGGCCGGAGGCGCACGAGGGAGGCCCGTCCCTGGCCGGCCTGCCTCAATGCCTGCTCCTTGCGGCGCGGAAAGGGGCACAGCGCCGAGCACCTGCTGGGCCAGTGCCGGCGGTGGGTCCGCAATTGGGGGCGTGAACACCTACCCGGGCACCAGCACTCCCAGGGCGACGGCGACAGATGAGGACACTTGGGGCCAATCTTGACCACCCCCCGTGTTGCGCAGGCGGCCGAGAGGGTCGGGATGGCGGCGGGAGAGGAGAGTGATCATGTTGACGCGGGCCAGGAACGGCTGGATGGCGGGTGAGCAGAGCCGCATATCATTGCCGCAGCTAGGCTTATGGCAGGGCACCACTCCTCACTTCGGCACCTTCAAGATGATCACCCCCCGTGTTGCGCGCGTGATCATCTTGATCATCTTGCGGGAGGCAGCGGGGCGGCTACTTGCCGATGCAGAATTGGGCGAAGATGAGGTCGAGGAGGTCGTCGGGGGCGACCTGGCCGGTGATGGCGCCCAAGGCGTCGTGGGCGTCGCGGAGGTCGGCGGCGACGAATTCCTCGCCCATGCCCTCCCCCACCGCCTGGCGCGCCCGGCCGAGGGCCTCGCGTGCCTTGCGGAGCGCCTCGCGGTGGCGGGCGTTCCAGATGAGGTCGGAGGGGGTCGCCTCGACGCGGCCGCCTTGGACCAGCCCCGCCAGCGCCCGCTTCAGGGCATCCAGTCCCTCGCCTGTGACGGCAGAGGTGCGGATGACCGCGGCGTCGGGGGCGAACTCGGCGACATGGGCATCGGAGATCGCGGACGGCAGGTCGCTCTTGTTGAGGAGGAGGAGTTTGTGGGGGGCGTGGACCTCGTGCCACAGGTCGCGTTCGGCGCGGGTGAGCGGCTGGCTGGCGTCGAGGACGACCAGGGCGATGTGGGTGCCGGCGATGAGGCCGCGGGAGCGCGTGATGGCCTCGGTGGCGATGGGGTCGGCGAGGGTGCACGCGTGACGCGTGACGCGTGACGCGTGATCGGAGGAAGCATCGGAGCCCGCACCAATGGCGCTCGGCGAGGGTGATGGTGGAATGGCGGGCGGAATTCCGCATTCCGCGTTCCGCATTCCGCAGTTCGGCGCGAGGCCGGCTGTGTCGTAGAGGCGGAAGCGGATGCCGTCGAGGGTGAGCGGCTCGGCGACGGCGTCGCGGGTGGTGCCGGGGATGGGGGTGACGATGGCGCGCGGGCGGCCAAGGAGGGCGTTGAAGAGGCTCGACTTGCCGGCGTTGGGCAGGCCGCAGAGGGCGACGCGAATGCCCTCGGGCGGCAGGACGCCGGCATCGGCGTTCTTCAGCTCGCCGGCGACGATGGCCAAGGCGTCGTCAACGCCGGCCAACACGTCGGCCGAGGACACCAGCTCGATGTCGTGCTCGGCGAAGTCGATCGAGGCTTCGACGAGGGCGCGGAGGCCGACCAGGCGGCCGTGCAACTCGTGGATGCGGCGCGAGGCGAGGCCCTGGAGGGCGCGGGCGGCGGCACGGTGCTCGGCGACGCTGCCGGCCTGGATGACGGCGAGGACGGCCTCGGCCTGGGCGAGGTCTATGCGGCCGGCCAGGAAGGCGCGGCGGGTGAACTCGCCCGGCTCGGCGATGCGGGCGCCGCGCTCGACGAAGGCGTCGAGGAGCATCCGCAGCAGGGGCGGCGAGCCGAGGGTGTGGACCTCGGCCACGTGCTGCCGCGTGTAGGAGCGCGGGGCGCGCATCAGGTAGAGCGTGGCCGGAACGCCCGGCCCGCCCCCGTGCAGGCGCAGGCGGGCCTCCCGGGCGCAGTACCAGGGCAACGCGGCGAGCGATGCCGGCTCGGCGAGCAGGCGCTCGAGGAGAGGGAATGCCTCGGGGCCGCTCAGGCGCACGATGGCACGCGGCGAGGGGCCGGCGGGGGTCGAGACCGCGACAATCGTGTCGTCGAGGGAGTGCACGGGCCTGTGGCTCAGAAGAGCTTGCGCTTGGGGCGCTTCTCGCCCTTCTTGGAGTAGATGACCTTCCGGGTCTGCTTGCTGGGCTTCGGGGCAACCGGCTTGAGGTCGCCCATCCGGGCCATGTGCATCTTGATGATCTTCTGCTCGCCCAGGCCGACCAGGGTGCTCGCGATGAAGTAGAGGGCGAGGCCGGACGGCAGCCCGTAGAGAATCCAGCCGAGGAACACGGGC
Organism: Planctomycetota bacterium; assembly: GCA_035527715.1. GTDB lineage: Bacteria > Planctomycetota > PUPC01 > DSUN01 > DSUN01 > DSUN01. The sequence goes on from DATKZY010000137.1 coordinate 16,522, forward strand.
ATGATGTAGCCCATCATCTTCTGGGTCTGCTGCTGCTGCGGGTCGCCGCCCTTGGGCGTGAGCTTCTGCTGGACGAACATCATGGCGCAACTGGCGATGGGCAGGACGTTGACGGCGCCGAACAAGGCGTCGGGCTGCGAGAGGTCCTGGATCCAGAGGGCGAAGGGGGCCTGGCGCAGCTCGATGCTCTCCTGGAGGGCGCGCCAGAGGCCGATGAAGACGGGGATCTGGAGCACGATGGGCAGGCAGCCGCCCATCGGATTCACCCCGTAGGCCTTGTAGAGCTTCATCATCTCTTCCTGCTGCCGCTTCTTGTCGGACTTGAATTTCTCGCGGATCTCGGCGACCTGGGGCTGAAGCTTCTGCATCTTCTGCATCGAGGTCTGGCTCTTCTTCGAGAGCGGGTGCAGGACGAGGCGGACGATGGCCGTGAGCACGATGATGGCGATGCCGTAGTTGGGGATGACGAAGTAGGAGGCCCGCAGCACCCAGGCGCAGGCGGCGGTGAGCGGGTCGAGCCAGCGGCTGGGGATGAGGCGCTCGTAGTTCGCGCCGTAGGAGGCCAGGAGGCCGGGCTTCTTCGGGCCCGCGTAGAGCCGGTAGCGGTGCACGGCGACGTCGTCGCCCTTGCCGCTCGGCCCCAGGGTGAAGGGGGCGACCTGGACGACGCTGCTGAGGTTGCCCTTGCTCTCGCCGAGGCAGCGTGCGCCGCCGCTCTCGACCTTCATCCCGCGGCTGTCGGCCGGGCGCGGGTCGAGGATGGACACGAAGTAGTTGGAGGCGACGGCGGCCCAGAGGACCCCGCCCACCTCGTCCCAGGTGGTGCCCTTCTCCTTGTCGGAGCCCAGTTCGAGGGAACGGAGAGCAGCGCAGGACTTGTCGGGCACGTTGAACTGGCCGCCGGCGGCTTCGCGGGCGACGGCGGCGCTCAGGGCGCCGGCCGCGGCGTGGCGCTCCAGCTCGTTCGGCACGGTCTCGCCGTGCTTCCAGGACGCGGGGGCGAGGTCGGCCGAGAGGCCGCCCGGCCCGCGGAGCAGGTAGCCGGGGTGGCTGATCTCCTTGTCGCCGAGGTTCTTGAGCTGGACCTCGAGCAGGATGTGGCGCTGGAGCGGGTCGTCGGCCTTCGGCAGGGTGAAGGTCTTGGTGACCTCGAGGCTCGTGCCGGGGATCACCGTGCGGAAGCTCACCGAGCTCTCGGTGTGCGCGGCGAGCCCGAACCGGCGCGGGGCGAACAGGCGCTCCTCCTCGGCCTTGAGGGCATCGCCCCCTGCCCTCCTGGGCGGGAGGAGGACGAGCGACGGCTCGCCGAACCGCACGAGCGACACGTCGTCGAACCACACCTGGCCCTTGAAGCCCTGCGGAGCGTGGAGCAGCACCTGGACCTGCCGCGTGAGCGGCTCGGCGAGGAACCTGGCGACGAGGCGTTGCCAGCCCTCGGCCCTGGGCGCGCGCAGTTCCAGCGCGGCGGGGCGCACCTCGCCCTTCTCGTCGGTCCAGGTGACCTCCTTGCCATCGCTGGCCAGTTGAGGAACTCGCACAGCGGGCAGGAGGGCGTCGGCGACGCCTGCGGCGGCGGCATCGAGCTTGACCCAGCAGACCAGCTCGTAGGTCGCCCCGGGCTGGATGCCTCGGACCAGGATGCGCCACTGGGCGTCGCGCGCGGGGTCCTTGATCGCCAGGGACTTCGCTCCGCTGTGAGCGTCGCCGCTCCACAGGAGGGCCTTGCCCAGGTCGTCGGCGGCGGAGGGGAGCCAGTGGCTGGGGCGGTCGGGCGGGGCCTGGCCGGCGGCGAGGGTGTCGCCGAGCTCGAAGCGGCCGTTTTCGAGGGCCGCCTCTTCCTCCTGGCCGAGGAGCGGGAGGCCGTAGGGCGACAGGTCGGCGTTCGGGTCCCGCTTCTTCGCGCGGAGGGCGGCCCGCTTGGCCACGGGGGTGCGGTAGTGGTCGAGGAGGATGAGGCGGGCGAGGCGCGCATCCTGGTTCGTGAAGCTGGCGCAGAGGAGCTGGGACGACTTAGTGAGTTCGACGGGCGGCAGTTCCGGCTCGGACACGGGGGCCGGCTCGGGCTGCTTCTCGGGCGGCTCGGGCTGCTTCTCGCCTTTGGTGGGCGTGGCCGTGGTGCCCTTGGGCGAGGTGGCCGTGGTGAGCCGCGGCTCTTTCTCCTTGCCCGTGGCGAGGGCGGTGGTGGCCTTCTCGCCCTCGGCCTGGGGAGGCGGCGGGGTGCGCTTCGGGGCGAGGAAGGTGCCCCAGAGGAGCACGAGCCCCATGATCACGAGCAGGGCGACGATGGCCCGAGAGCCGTCGTTCCGCTTGCCTTCAGGGTCGAAGTCGTCGAACTGGTCCATGGGCCTCGGGGGGGTGAGAGGAATGGCTCAGGCAATGTCGCCGCGCAGCAGGGCGCGGCGGTAGTCCTCGGCCTCGAGGTGGTAGACCTCGTGGACTTGTTCCGGGGTCAGGACGTAGGGCTGGCCGAACGTGCAAGCGGCGAGCCAGGTTTTGGCGGCCTCCTCGACGATGAGGTTGCGGAAGTATGCCTCGCGCACGTTCGCGCCCACGGTCAGGAGGCCGTGGTTGCTCAGCAGCACGGCATTGTGGTCCACGATGACCTTGGCCACGGCCTCGGCGAGGGCCTTGCCGCTGGGGACGATGTAGGGCAGCACGGGGATCTCGGCGCCCACGAGGGCGATGAGGTCGGGGTAGATCGGCGGCAGGGTCTGGCCCGCCATGGCCAGGCCCGTGGCGATGGGCGGATGGGTGTGCACGACGGCGTTGGCGTCGGGCCGCTTGAGGAAGCAGGCGATGTGCATGTAGATCTCGCACGTCGGCTTCCGCGTCGAACCCATCACGTCGCCTGTCTTCAGGTCGATCGGAATGTAGTCGTCCTCCGTGCAGTCCTCAAAGGCGCAGCCGGAGGCCTTGACGACGATGGCGGTGTCGGCCCGCGCGCTGGTGTTGCCGCCGGGGCCGACGACGAGCAGGCGCTCGGCGATCTTGCGGCCGTAGAGCAGCAGCTCGCGCCTCGCGGTCGCAACGGTGTACGGGGAGGGCATTCAGCGTCCTTCCAGCAGGCGATCGCCGAGCGAGTTGTCCAGCCCAGGGGTGTCGTAGATCAGCTTGCGGGTCTTCTCGACATCGTAGCGGACGCGGCGGAAGACCACAGCGTCGGCCTCATCCGTGAGGGTGACGTAGCAGGCGCGCGGATCGTTGTCCCGCGGCTGGCCGACGGAGCCGACGTTGACGACGGCCTTCTGCTTCTCCTCGAAGTGGTAGATTTTCAGGAGCTCGAGCTCCGAGGGGTGGGTGTAGGCCAGGTCCTCGGTGTAGATGCCGGGCACGTGGGAGTGGCCGACGAAGCACAGGCCGCGAATCAGGCTGAAGATCTCGCGCATCTTCTCCTGGTTCTGCACGTCGCGCGGGAAGATGTACTCGCGCAGCGGCTTGCGCGGCGAGCCGTGCACGAACAGCAGCGGCACGCTGTCAATCGCGCGCTCCTCCGAGACGGGCAGCGAGCGCAGATAGTCGAACCGCTCGGCCACCTCGTCCTCAGTCCCCTGCTTCGAGAGCTGCTCGCGGGTCCACTCGATGGCCATCTCGGCCCGCAGGTTGAACTGCTCGGTCTTGTGGCTGTGGAAGATCGCCTCGTCGTGGTTGCCCATGATGGTGAAGCCGAGCTTCCGCGTGAGGGCCACGCACTCGCGCGGCTGCGGCCCGTAGCCCACCACGTCGCCGAGGCACAGCACCCGCTCGATGTGGCGCGAGCGAATGTCCTCGATCACCGCCTCCAGGGCGGCGAGGTTGCTGTGGGTGTCGGAGATGATCGCGATCACCGCCCTCGGCTCCTGCCACGCGCGCTACTGCGGAGGTGGGTCATTCCCTGGGACCTCGTCGGGGTGCCGTGGCTCCGCTCTGTCGGCCAGGAGGATCGGGATGTCGTCCTCGACGGGGTAGCGGACCTGGGTCTTCGTGCAAATGAGGCCCTGCTCCTCGAGCCGCAAATGCGCCCGACACACCGGGCAGGCGAGAATCGCCAGAAGCTTCTCGTCTATCACGGATCCTCATCCTCATCAATCGGCGCCCGCCGATGATAGCAGAAGCCCGAAGCACTGTCAAACGAGGGCCGCCCGAGGCCGGAGCATTCCCTGGCCGGCGAGTGAGATCAGGGAGCCGGCGCCTGCCACGGGGCGGTGAACGAAGCCGCCTCGGGCCCGTAGGCCTGCGAGACCTGGAGGCCGCTCGCCTGCGTGGTGTAGAACAGGCGGCCGTTCGACGCGACCGCGCCGACGCACTCCCGGCAATCCACCGCAGGCCCCGACGACACGACCGCGTGGCCCTCCGCCGTGTCAATCACGTCCATGTTCGCGCCCAGGAGATACGGCTCGGAGAGGGTGAATCGGGTGCAGGCGGTGCCCTTGTTGAACTTCGAGAGGATCTTCCCCGTCGCCTTGTCGAGCAGGTAGCTGTCGCCGCCGTAGGCGTAGGCGAACAGGAACTTCTGGCCGACGGTGACGACGTTGATGGCCTTGGTGAGCGGCTCGGATTCCCAGACGAGCGAGCCGTCGCGGGCGTCGAGGCACCAGACGTGGCGGGGGCCTTTCTGCGAGTCGGCCGCGTTGTAGCCGCCGAGGTAGAGGCGGCCGTCCCTGGCCGAGACCGTGCAGCCGCCTGCGACCGAGTGCCTGGTCGTGAGCCAGAGGACCTTGCCGGTGGCGGGGTCGAGCGCGGCGGTGACACCCGTCGGCCCGGGGACGCCCCTCCGCTTCGCCGCGTAGCCGAAGAAGCACGAGTAGTAGAGCGTGTCGCCCATGAGGCACAGGCCGGCGTCGTCGCCGCCCGAGCCGTGCTCGGTGAACTCGGTCGTCCAGGCCTCCTTGCCCGTCGCCAGGTCCCAGGCGCGCACGAGGGCGCGATGGTCCTGGGGGTAGCGCGAGTTGTCGTGGCTGTAGAGCCAGCTCATGACGTCGGGCTTGCCCTCGGGTGCCGGGTCGCCCTTCCCGCTGAAGACGAAGATCCCCGTGCCCTTCGGGGCGTACTGCCCGGTGCCGAACATGTAGATCGCGAGGCCCTTGTGGACGATGGGCGGCTGCTGCCGGCTCCAGCTCGGCGAGCCGGTGAAGGGGGCCTCCCACAGGAGCTTCCCCGTCGCGGCGTCGAGGCACAAGAGGCGCGACCGCTGGAGGCCGGCGTGGGGCACCAGGAGGCGCTCGTTGTGGTAGAGGGGCGCGGTGTAGGAGACGTGCGCGCCGGGGAAGAAGGCCCGCCAGAGCAGGCGGCCGGTCTCCTGCTCGACGGCGAAGACCTGGCCCTCCGCCGTGTGGGTGTACATGCGGCCCCCGCCGCAGACGGGGAGATGCTTGAACGAGCCCTCGTAGCGGCGAATCCACCTGATCTTGAAGGGCGGCGCGACCCCCTGGGCGTTCGCGTTCGTGCTCCCCAGGTCGCCGAAGTGGGTGAACCAGTCGTGCCGGGGATCGGCGAGCTTGCTCGTCAGCGGGCTGCGAATCTGGCAGAGCCCGAGGTCACGGGTCGGGAGGGGCGCCGCGCCGCCCGGCCCCAGGGCATACAGGTAGCCGTCCTCGCACCCGAAGTAGATGCGGCCATCGCACACAGCCACCGGCGCCGAAATGGCCTTCCCGAAGGCGGTCGTGAACGACCAGGCGGCGCCGCCTCCGGAAAGCGGCACGACGTGGAGAACCCCGTCGAGGCCCCCGTAGACCGCTGCGTCGCGGAGGACAACCGGCGAGGCGATCGACCCCGCTCCACACAGAACGCGAGGCTGCCCCTGGCCGGGAGAGTGCTCGCAGAGGCCGAACCCCTCCTCTGGGCGGCAGCGGTAGACCTGTTGGCCCCGCACGCTCACCGAGGAGAAGCTCAGCAGCCCAGGAAGGTCGTTGCGCACGAGAGTTCCCGGAACCGATGCCGCCTCGAGCTTGCCGTCGCGGAGCCGCAGGACCTCCACGCGGCCCGTGTTGTCGCGGCGGTGCCACTGGACGTAGGCCGCTCCCGTCGCGTCGAGGCTCAAGCCGAACATGGCCGGCGCCTCGCCGCCCTTGTAGTTGGGCACGGCGCCGGCCAGGCGAAGCTCCGGCTTCTCGCCAAGGTCCTCCAGCCACACGATCTGGCCGCCCGCGGGGACGACCAGCGTTTTCCCGTGCAGGGCGAGGTCGCGCGAGCAGCAGAACTGGTCGCGCCAGGTCACGCGGCCGCCCTTGTGCTTGGCCCAGGCCTCCCCGCTCCAGCGGTCGCCCGGGAAGCCGAGCTTCTCCTTCACGTAGTCCCACGTCCAGCACACCGTGCCGTCGGGCTGGAGGGCGTAGACGCGCGAGCCGAGGGTGGCGAAGTACACCCTGTCGTCCCCGACCACGGGGGCGCTGAAGATTGGCTCGCCGCAGGCGATCTCCCTGACGACCGCGCCCGAGGCGGCGTCGAGCACGTAGTACGAGCCGGCCATCGTTCCGAAGTGCACGTAGCGGCCCGCCAGCGCGGGCGACGACACATTATTGCAGTTGGCCTTGCCGCCGCGGGTCTCGACCCGCCACAGGACGCGGAGCGTCGCTGCATCGAGACAGAAGGCCACGCCCGAGCCGTCCACGACATACACCCGCCCGTCGGCGACGGCTGGCGCCGTGAAGACCGCATCCGTCAGTGCCGCCGCCCCCACCAGCCCGAGGGGCGTAGTGACGTTGCGGTCGGGCACGTCGCCCGAATGCCTGGCATCGTGCTTCAGTTGCCGCCAGTCCTCACCCGCGGCCGCTCCGGAAGTCGGCAAGATCGGGAGCGCCGCCGCCAGCCCTGCCCATAGCATCTGTATCAGCCTTGTCATGCGCGGCCCTCCTGCCTAATGCGGGTTCTGCCAGGGAGCGAAGTTCCAGTTCTGGAAGAGATTCACGGCTGCCCTCTCCATCACGTCGTTCTGGGGGAGGAGCAGCAAAGCATCGAAGGCCGCCCCGGCCTCCGCGCCGAGCGCCAGGCGATGCTTGCCCGCCGCGAGTGGGACGTCGGGGATGCGATACCAGGCCCAGTGGCCATACTGCTCGCCGAAGTGAGCGAACATCTTGGTGTGCGCGCGATGCGGGTCGGCCCAGTCGCTGAAGCCGATCAGGGCGGCGGCGCGCAGCTCGCGCGGTGGGCCGTCGTCGAGCGTGAGGCTCAGGCGGGCGCTGCTGTCCGGCTCCCAGCGCGCCCGTAGCCACAGGGCGTGCTTACCCTCGCGCGCCGCGGTGAAGTCGAAGGCCAGCTTGCCCGCGCCCGTGAAGGCCATCGTGGCCGCGCCGCTCGCCTCGGCGAGGGCGGCCGCCGCGACCTTGCCCTCCGCCGCGTCCGCCCGCTCGGCCTCCCGCACCAGCGGGGCCTCGGCCACCAGCAGTTGAGCCTGGAGAACCCTCTCCCGCTCGCCGTCGCGCAGCCTGACCTCGATGGGGAAGATCTCGCCCTCGTTGACGCTCGGGACCGAGACGACGAATTCCGCGCGGCCAGGCTTCGACGGGTCCGCGACCTCGATGGGCGTCTCCGCCGGCGCGCTCGAGTGCCCGAAGAACGGCCCGACGAGCCAGGCCTCGCCGCGGAACCGTCGGCCCGTCACGCTGACCGCGATGGGCAGCTTGGCCCCTGGCGCGGCGACGAAGAGGCTCCGCTGCGTCTCGTCGCCGTCCAGGTAGAAGCTCAGGGCGTTGAGCGACGCGCCCAGGTCGGTCTTGTGGCGTTCGACCCAGCGGCAGACCGTCCTGACGGGCGCCGCGGGCGGCCCGCCGACGAACTGGACGCGGTTTTCGCCGAGCCGCAGCTTGCCGGGCAGCGCCAGCGGCGAGGCCACAAACGTCGTGCGAACCCTCGGGCTCGCGAGCCGCGTGCCCTCGCCCGGCGCGAACGCGATCTTTAGCCAGTAGGCATACCGGGCGCTCACGCGCTCGCGGAGATCGGCGTTCATCACCCCGTTCCCCTGGGGGTTGCGCCACACCTCGCTCCAGGTCTTGCCTTCATCGAAGGAGAGCAAGAGCCGGATGGCGCCGGGCTGCGACGCGCCGTAGGCGCCGCTGACTCGCAGGTCGGAGAGAATGTAGGGGCAGGAAACGCGGTACGTGAGGCTCGCCTCCCTGGCCGGGTCTCGGGCACGCAGCGTAGGGAGGGCATTGGGCGGCGCCTCAATCGCCATGTTGTCGAAGGCCGCGGCCTCGCCCTCGGCGACAGGCTCGTAGAGGATGGCGCCGTTGCCGAAGCAGGGCGGAATCTTCGCAAGCGGGAGCGGCGCGCGATTGCCCGTGAGCTCGAACCAGCGGCCCTCGTTGTGCCAGCAGAAGCTCACGCGCTCGCCGGGCCGGAGCGAGAAGTCCATGCGGTGCGGGCGCTCGGCCGTGCCGAAGGTCGCCCTGCCCCTCCGCCCGCGCAGCCAGGCGCACACATTGCCGCCCTGGCGGATTTTCAGATAGGGGTCCTCCTCGATGGCGCGGCGGCTGGCCACCGTCGCGTTGTCGCGGTCCAGCCAGTAGACCCTCGGCGAGAGGTCGAAGAGCCGCCAGCTCCCCCCGTAGAATGCCTGCTCGAACTGGTGGTGGGTGCCCGAGGCGTTGTTCGAGGAGATGCCGGCGCTCAGGAACAGCTTGCGCAGCGTGTGATTCAGCGGCCCGCACTGGTCGAAGGGGTAGATGTTCAGCGCCTTCAGGAGCGTGTAGGACACGCGCGGGCGATGGCGGGCACCGCGAGTTGGCGAGTGGTCGGGCAGCGTCTCGCAGTAGGGCGCATCGAAGTAGTTCGTCGTCGCCAGGGCATATCTGAAGGCCTCCAAGGCCCGCTCGGCCTCGCGGGCCGCGGTCGGGGCGAGCGTGGCCGCGAGGCTCTCGACGCTGAAGGGCACCACGTTGTCGTTCGCCCGCAAGTGGGGGATGAGGAGTGTCTTCGCGGGTGCGCCCTTCGCGTGCTCGAACGTGACGGAGCGCATCAGCGGCTCGAAGTCCCCCTCGACCTTCAGCACGAAGTCATCGTTGGCGCCCGCAACCGTCCGCTCGACCGATCGCTCGCGGCACTCGACGAGCCGCGGGTCGGGCAGGGCGCGGAAGGGCCTCGTCACGACCAGCCGCGTCTCCGCGCGGTTGGCCTCGAAAAGCTCGCGGCGGGCATGGGGCCTGACAGCCACATCGCGGCGCTCGATCCGGCCGTCCGTGAAGAGGTCCAGGGGGACCTTCTCCTCCTGGAGCTCGAGGTCGCAGACGAGGTGGCCGCGCACGAAGCGGTCGTCGCCGCCGTGCGTGCCGTCGCGCTCGCCCTCGAAGTGGAAGAGCGCGCGCGTGTGCTCGTCCGCCGCGAATTCCTCGCGTGGAGGCGCGAAGTCGGCAGCGTAGCGCGGGACGTCGGAGATTCGGAACTCGTCGAGGACGGCCTCGGTGCCGCCGGCGCGGCACTCCTTCCCGCCGCCGAGGAATGCCTGCATGGGCAGGCTCCGGCTGTCGTCGTCCCCTATGCCGATGCCCTTGGTCTTGCCTTTCGGCGTGAGGCTGCTGGGCCAGGGCTCCTTGCCCGGGCCTTGCGCGGCCACGCGCTTGCCATCCACGAAGAGCTGAAGATGCGCCTTGGGGAAATCCCAGGTGGCCGCAAGGTGGTGCCACTGGCCGGCTCGCAGCGCCGCCGGGCCGCGCACGGTTCGCGCCGTGCCGCCCGCATCCGCGATGGTGAACTCGAGCCGGTTCCTGCCGTCCGCCCCGAGCTTGCGCAGGCGCGACTGGAGCCTGTGGCCGTAGGCGACGCCCTCGAAGAAGAGCCGCTCCGCCCCGTCGTCGGCGTTCCAGGACGGCCGGCACCAGAACTCCAGCGTCCCGGCTTCCAGGCCCCAGTGCACGGACCTGGGGTCCGGGTTGAACGCCCCGGAGGTCAGCGTGCCCTCCGAGGCGCCGTTGAAGGCCAGCCGGCGCTGGCCTGTGAACTCGAAGCCCCGGTTGAGCGGCGCCCGCTCGAGCGCGCCCGCCACGAACCCGCCGTTCGAGGCCGCCGGCCACGGCCACCGCTCCCCGGGCCGAACCACCACACGGTCCAGCCACACGGTGAAGAAGGACTCGGGGCCTGTCACGGCCTCTCCCGTGTCGGCATCGCGCACGGTGCAGCGGAAGCGGACGCGCACGGTCACGCTCGCCGCCGCGGGGTGGAACCGCCCCCGCTCGCGGAACTGCACAAGCTGCCCCGCCGCGAGCTCGATCGTCAGCCACCGCGGGTCAACGGCGCACTCCGGGATCCGCGAGCCGTCCGCTCGGCGCTGCTCGAGCTCGATCGAGACGGGCGCGCCGTAGGCCGCACGCTCCGCCAGCAGGTCGCACTCGAAAACCATCCCCTGCCCGGCGAATGCCTGCACGTCAATCTTCTGGGACACGCCGGCCTCGCGCGGGGCACCCCTCGGCGTCGCTTCGTCCACGACGACCTTCAGCGACCGCTCCCCCGTGGTGTGCTTGAACCGCCCGAAGCGGACGAGTGTGGTCGGCGTCGCCTGCCAGCCCGAGGCCTCCTCCTCGAAACCACCGTTCGACAGCAGATTCTCAGGCGGAAGGAGCTTCGGGTCATGCACCCGCGCCTTGATCCCTCGGTCTCTGGTATCGAAGTAGATGTCGGCAGCGCTGGCCTCGCCTGCCTTCGGCCGGGCCACCCACGCCAGATACTGCCATTCGCGGCCGTCCGCAGGATCGAGCTCGCTGCGAAGCGCCGCCGGGACTTCCGTCCCCCGCTCGACGACGCGAACGGAGCCAGGATCGAACTCTCCTCCGACCCCCGCGTGCTTCAACAGCAGCGGGAAGTCCACGGCCACTTCGACCGGCCGCGGCACCTCGTCGCGACAGGGGGTGGGACGGACGACCGTCGTGCGGAGCCGCCACCGCGGCCCCCACCACGCGGCCCCCTCGCCGCCAAAGGCCGTCGCGCAACCCACAAGGCCCAGGACGACCGCCCCCAACCAGGCGCGCATGTGACCCCCTCAACCCCAGCAGTACTCCCAACGCTTGCCGAACGCGCTCCTGCACATCCCTCGCCATATCATACTCCGTTCTTGACGAGGAGCAACCGGCGCACTACGATGGGAGCACCCGAGGACGAATGCTGGAAGGACGCTTTGCCGATGGGAAGAATCCGAGTGATGATCCTGGGGCCGGGGTGGGTGGCCGGCGAGCACATCAAGGGCTACTGCCGCGACCCGCGGGCGGAAATCGTCGCCGTGGTCGGCTTCCGGCCCGAGGATGCCGCCCAATGCGAGAAGTACCGCCGTCAGCACGGCTTCCCAGGCCCCTACTACGACGACCTGGGGAAGGCCCTGGCCGAATCGGGCGCCCAGGTCGCCTCCGTGTGCACCATCAACCACATGCACTACGCGAACGCCCTGGCCGCGGTCGAGGCGGGGCTGCACGTGTTCTGCGAGAAGCCGCTGGCGCTGACGGCCGAGCAGGTGGACGCCCTGGTCGCCGCCGCGGCCAGGCGCAAGGTCGTCACCCACGTCGGGCACGTCGTCCGCTGGTACTCCGCCGTCGCCGAGCTGAAGCGAAAGGCCGACGCCGGCCTCTTCGGCGCCTTCTACTACGGCGAGGCCGACTACTTTCACCAGTACCTCGGCGAGTGGAAGACCAAGGCCGCCACGGGCGGCTCCTCCTGGCTCATGGGCGGCATCCACGCCCTCGACCTGCTGCTCCACTTCATGGGCTACGACTCGCCTGTCGCCGAGGTCTACGGCGTCTGGCAGCCCGCCCAGTGGCGCAAGGACTTCGATTACGAGACCTCGTCGTGCGCGATCCTGCGCTTCGCCGACGGGCGAATCGGCAAGGTGGCGACCGACGCCGAATCGGCCGTGCCCTACACTTTCCGCCTCCACCTCCACGGGACCAAGGGCGGCATCCACCAGGCCCTCTACCACACGCCCGACCTGCCGCCCAGGCAGTGGGCCAAACAGGAAGGCCAGTATCCCGACGACTGGCAGGTCGCCGAGCACCCCTTCCCTGCCGAAGTCAGCTATTTCCTCGACTGCGTCGAGAGCGGCGGCGACTCCGACCTCTCCTTCGCTCGCGCCGCCAAGGCATACCACCTGGTCTTCGCCATCGAGGAATCCGCCCGAACGGGCAAGCCCGTCAGAGTCACGCGGAACTGAAAGGATGGGAAGATGAAACCGGCCCCCGCGTTGGTCGCCGTGATGGTCTTGTGCTGCCTGGGCATCTCTGCCCGGGGGGGCCAGCAGACCGTCGTCGAGGGGAGGGAGGAGGTGCTCTGCCTCGATGGCCTGGGCGATCCCGCGCGCTGGGGGCCGGCGGAGTGCACGGTCGAGGAGTCGAAGGAACTCAAGGCCCAGGGCCGCCCCACGCTCCACTTGCACATTCCCGTGGACCACCTGGCCGGCGAGAAGGAATACCCCATCGGCTGGCCGCGAATGTACGCGGACCTCAAGGAGGAGGAGAAGGGCTGGACGGACTTCGAGCGCTTCGAGTTCCTGGCCTACGCCACGATGTCGCGCAAGAGGGCGCCGAGGCAGGCCCTCAGCTTCCAGGTCCTCTGCCCGGACCGGCGGAACGCCTTCCACCGCAACCTGAGCGAAATCCAGCTCGGCCAGTGGGTGCGGCTCTCGATCCCCATCCGCTCGATCAAGAGCGCGAAGGACGCCGCACGCCTGGGCTTCAACATCTCCGAGAGCGACTACAAGCACGGGGACAAGCTGGACTTCTATCTCGGCGCGTTCCGCCTGGTGCGAGCGGCGGAGTTCGGCCTGACGAGTCTCAAGGTGCTCAACCCCGTGCTCTACCAGGACCGGCCGACACTCAAGGTGGAGCTCGACGTGGCCGGCCCGCCGCAGAAGGTCGCCCAGGGCCTGCCGCTGGCCCTCCGCACGGGCGAGCGGACCATCCGCCTCAACGCCCTCGCCGTCCAGCGCGGCCTTCAGAGCGTAGAGGTTGACCTTCGCGAGCAGAAGCTCGAGCCGGGGGCATACACCCTGATCGCCTTCGACGATGACCCCGCCCGAGGAAAGGTCGCACCGTTCCGTCTGGTGGAAAGCCCATGGCAGGAGAAATAAAGATGGCCGCACACTCGGTTCTCCTGACGGCGACGCTGCTGGCCTTCGCCAGCGCGCAGGGGGAAACCGTCCGCGTGGACTTCGGGACGGAGACCTCCCCCGTCCACCCGGGCTTCATCCGCGTGACACACAAGACCGTCTTCGGCGAGGGGACGCCTGTCGGATGGGTGAACCCCGTCGGCTTGGTTTCGCGTGACATGCCCCTGTCGCGGGACTGGACGGTCAACGCATCCAGCGGGCGCAAGGTTCCCCCACCCATCTACACGACCGATCTCCGCCAGGACCACGTCGGCGGCCAGGGGTCTGCCCTGCTTCGCCTGCGCGTCCGGGACGGCCCCTGCCGCCTCTGGCTCCTCTGCGGCACTGCCGGCGGCAACCGCGACCAGGTGTGGAACTTCCGCGTGGCCTCGGGGAACGAAAGCGACGAGGCCACCTTCTGCGGCCCCCACACGGCCCGCGTCATCGAGCTGCGCGCCGAGGCGAAGGGGGGCACCCTCGACCTCGCGTTCTCGACCCGGAGCCGCTGGACGGTCTGCGCCCTTCTCGCCGTGCCCGAGGCGGAATGGGCGCGGGTGCAGGCGGGCGAGATCGCGAAGATCGAGCAGGAGGTCTTCGTCCTCCCCGACGACGTCCTCAAGACCTGGAAGCACACGCCCCACGAGGACACCACTCCCCTCCCCGCCTTGGGGTCACATCTTCATTTGGCACATAGCCGCCATGTGCGAAATGAAGATGCGACCCCGGCCGAGACGCAGCGCGGCTTCGCCATCTGCCATCGCCACTACCTCTCGCCCATCTGGCCAAGCACGGTGCCGAAACGCGACGAGTGCGACCCAACGCTCCGAGCCTTCGCCGCCCAGGATGAGTACGAGCCGCTCGCCTTCACCGTCCTCCCGTTGAGGGACTGCTCGCGCGTCGCCGTCAAGGTGAGCGACCTGAGGACCCCCGACGGGAAGACCATCCCCAGCGACGACATCAGTATCCGCTACGTCCGCTACATGCACGTCCGCCCGAACTACAGCTCCTCCGGCGTCTACTATCGCGCGCCCGACGTCCTGATGCCCTTCCGCAAGCCCCAACCCCTCGTCAAGGGCGAGGGTTTCCGCGTCTGGATCACGGTCTACGCCGACGCCTTCGCGCCGGAGGGCCTCTACAAGGGGCAGGCGACCGTGTCGGTGGACGGCCAGCCGCCCGTCCCCGTGCCCATCGTCTTCCGCGTCCTGCCCATCACGCTCGAGAAGGACCATTCCATCGTCTACGGGATCTACTACCGCCATCCGTACGACTCGATGATGCGGGCGCCCGATGCCTTCTCGCGGCAGTGGTGGCGGCGCAAGGCGGAACTCGAGGCCGCCGACATGGCCGCCCACGGCAACAACGCCATCGTCGCCGGCATCGGCGGGCGGATGGACGCGAACGGGAGATGGCTCCTTGACTTCGAGCCGCTCGCCAAGAAGGTCGCCCTCTGCCGCCGCTACGGCCTCGACAAGCCCATCATCTGCCACATCCCCACCGACGCCGCGTACGCCAAGTACATCAAGGGGGGAATGGGCTCCCACCTCCGCCTCCTCAAGATGCCCCCGAAGGAGTTCTTCGACGACATGACCGAGCTGGTCCGAGCCATCGAGGCCGGCCGCCGGAGCCGCCAGTGGCCCGAGCTCCTCTACTACCCGGTGGACGAGCCCTCGACCGTCGAGCTCTCCGTGCAGTTCATGACCGAGGTGATGAAGGCCATCAAGCGCGTGCCAGGCGTCCGCACCTACGCGACCGCCGACCCCGCCCACGAGCAGTTCGCGCCCATGAAGCCCTGGGTGGACGTGTGGTGCTGCCAGCCCTTCAGCCTGTCCCGCGAAGCGATCCTCGACGACATGAAGAAGCGGGGCGTCGAATACTGGTGCTACCCAAACCACATCAACGGCGAGAACGACCACACGCCCGCCGCCGGCGCCCGCATGACCTACGGCTTCGGCTTCTGGCGCTCGGGCTTCCGGGCACTCACCCCCTGGATCTACCAGTCCAGCACCGGCGACCCCTGGAACTGCCTCGACGGCGGCTACATGGACTTCTTCAACCGCACGGACGACGACGCCAGCCCGATCCCGGTCGCCCTGTGGGAGGCCTATCGCGAGGGGATTGACGACGGTCGCTACGTCACTACCCTCGAGCGCTGGATCGAGCGTGCCCGCGAGGCCGGCCACGCCGACCTCGCCAAGGCGGCCGAGGCCGACCTCCGCTTCGTCTGGGACGCCATCGAGGTCCAGGAGAAATACAAGTATGACGGCCTCTGGGACCCCGAGGCGTTCGACACCTTCCGCTGGCTCCTGGCCCGCCAGATCCTCGGATTGCAGGAGGCAGTGACCCGGGGGAGCGCCAGGTAGCACAATGGCACGTTGCCCAGCACCCCGTTTCTGCTATAATGTCCGGTGGAAGAGAGGCCACGACCGAGGAGCAATGCGATGGTCGCCGTCAAAGCAAAGTACGAGGATGGGAAGGTCGAGTTGCCCCCTGACTTCACCGGCCACAAGCCCTGTGAGGTCACCGTCCTATTCCCCGAGGATGCCGCCCCCAAGCGGAAGCTCGGCGACAGCGAGGCCTTCCGTCGGGCCGCGGGAAGCTGGCGCGACATGGACTGCGAGGCGATCAAGAAGATGATCTACGAGTCCCGCAAGGACCACGGGACCAGGAAGCCTCCACGGTGGCCAAATACCTGATAGACACGGACTGGGCCATTGACTATCTAGCTGAGAAACCGGAAGCTGTTGCGGCAGTCGGCGGCTTGCTGGAGGGCACCGTGTCCATCAGCGCCGTCTCCGTGGGAGAGTTGTGTGAGGGAGCGCACCTCAGCCGCAACCCGGCAGAGAAGCTCAAGAGCCTTGACGCCTTCCTCTCTCGCCTGGCCGTGCTGGATGTCACAGAGCTCACGGCCCACATCTTCGGCAAGGAGCGGGCGCGATTGCGGCAGAAGGGCAGGCTGATCGAGAACCTCGATCTTCTCATCGCGGCGACCTGCCTGGAACACGACCTGCGGTTGCTCACCAACAACCTCGCGCACTTCGAACGAATCGAGGGGCTCCAGATCGGCCTCGCCGAGGAGTAAGCTCGGCCATTTCCCCTCGCCCTACAGCCGCCACGGCTCGCGGTAGGGGCGCTGGAGGAAGCGGTTGGCCTCCGCGTCGTCGGGGAAGCACTGCGCCACGGGGTCCCAGCGGAGCTTGCGGCCGACCAGCCAGGCGATGTTGCCCAGCAGGCTCCAACTCGTCACACGATAGCCGATCTCGACGTCGTAGACGGGCCGCTTGCGGGTCTGGACGCACTCCAGCCAGTTGCCGAAGTGGTCGTTGCTCTCGTAGAGGTGCAGCTCGCTGCCGCGCGTGGGCGACAGGTCGGCCTCGCCCTTCACCAGCGTCGGCCGGAAGAAGCCGTCCACCGTCGCCTGCGGGCCGATGAACTGCATGTTGAGCTTGCCATCGCCCGGCTGCTCCCAGGTGAGAATGAACTTCGGGTTCTCGAACTCGCAGCGGACGCGGAGCTCGACGGGCACGTCGTACATGCTCTCGGGGTTGTGGCTGGCCGTGGCCTCGATGGCGACGGGGCCGGTCTCGTCGGCGCCCATCGCCCAGGAGACGACGCCCATCATGTGCGTGCCGTTGTCGGTGATGAAGCCGCCCGCGTAGTCCATCCAGAAGCGGAAGTTGAAGAGGCAGCGGCTCGGATGGTAGGGCGCCCAGGGGGCGGGGCCGAGCCACAGATCCCAGTCCAGGTCGGCCGGCGGCGGAACGGGCGGTGCGACCTTGGCTCCCCAGTTCCTCTCGTGCGAGAGGCGCACCGTCTCGATGCGCCCGAACCGGCCGTTGCGCATCCACTCGCAGAACTGGCGCATGTGGGCCATCGAGCGGTACTGCGAGCCCATCTGCACCACGCGGCTGTAGCGGCGGGCGGCGGCGACCATCGCCTGGCCGTCGGCGATCGTGCGGCAGAGCGGCTTCTCGCAATACACGTCCTTCCCGCTCTGGCAGGCCATCACGGTGATGAGGGCGTGCCAATGGTCGGGCGTGCCGGTGGCCACGGCGTCAATGTCCGCGCGGTCCAGGATCTGGCGGAAGTCCCGCACCGCGTCGCAACTGCCGCCGATGGCCTTCTGGGCGCGCGCGGCGTGTGGCGCGTAGACGTCGCACACGGCGACGACGGTGCACCGCGGGTAGCGGTTCATCCCCAGCAGCGCCATGCCGCGTCCGCCCGTGCCGATCACGCCGGCCTGGATGCGGTCGCTGGCGGGCGCCTTGCCCTCCGCTCCGAGCGCCCCGCTCGTGAGGAAGTACGGAGCCGGCAGCGCGGCGCCGAGCGCGGCCAGGAACCCCCTTCGCGTGGCGCCGCCACAGTGTCCCATGGAAAGCCTCCTTCCCTCAGCCGTCCGCAAGCATACCCGGCGCGCCGGCGCGGATCAAGCCAGGCCCGGCACGGCAGCGACGGCGGCTGCCCAGTATGCCGGGGCAACCACCTCGCGAAGGCGGCGCCAGGCCTCCAGCTCGCGGTCGGCACGAATGTCGGGGACGAAGCCGAACTTGAGGTACAGGTTGACCGCGGCGGTTCTGGCCGTGTTCGTGGTCAGGTAGGCGCTCTCGTGGCCCAGCTCGAGCAGGCGGTTGCACGCGAGGGTGAGCAACGGCTTCGCGAGCCCCCGCCCCTGCTCCTCGGGCACGATGGCGACCCAGTGGAGTCGCCCGAAGGGGCGGCCGCGGTACCGGTCGTTGCGCCACGCGGTCGCGGTGCCGATCTCCCGCCCCAGGGCGTCGCACAGGTAGAGCTGCCGCCGGGCGAGCGGCCCGTGGTCGTCGCCGAACTGCTCGCGGAACTTCCCCTCCGGGAAGGTGTTCAGCGCATCGGCCGCCCGGTGGATGCGCAGCCAAGCCGCCTCGTCGCCCGGCCGATGCCATCGAGCCGAATAGGGCGGGGGCAATGGGAATTGCGGGATGCCCGCCAAGCGCTCGCGAATCATGGCGACCGACACGCTCTCCATCCCGCGCTCCTGTGAAGCCATCGGCTGTCCACTATACAAGGCTCCCGTCCCGACCGCAAGGCGCTGAGCCGCGTCCCGGGCCCCCCGCGGGTGCGAGCCGGGATCCTACGTAGATTCCGTAGCCCCTACGGGGCGTGATAGGGTAGTCCAGGGCAACGCCCTCATCTTTGCACATATCTCGGGTTCCGTAGCCCGCCGACGGCGGGCGGCAGGTGGTAGCCCACGGCGTAAGCCGTGGGTTCGGGCGGGTACAAGGCCCAGCCCCCGCAGGGGGCGGCAGAAGCGTTGGCCGCCGGCGTTCTGCCGCCCCCTGCGGGGGCTGGACCGTGGTCCGCCCAGTCCACGGGCTTACGCCCGTGGCTACCTTCTGACGCCCCTGACGGGGCTGGGAGCGCCCATCCGCAGAGATGTGGGCAAAGATGAGCTCCGAGAGGGAGGGCAGGGGGCAAGGGGGTCGGGGGAGCCGCGCGTCGGCCCCCCATGCAGCGAAGCGTGGCTCGAATTCCCTTGACAACGCGGCGCGGCGCGCTATAATCGCCGACACCCCACCACACTGCTCTCCCCGCCCCTCGCATCCCCCCGTACGGAGTTGACTCATGTCCGAAACCGATGGCGGATCCGCGACTCTACCCAGGAAGATCGTCGTCTCTCTGCGCGCGGGCGGGGTGTTCTTCGCCGCCGCGAACGTCGTCTGTGTCGCCATTCTCGTATGGTGCTACCTGACCGTGAAGCTGGAGCCGAAAACGCTTGCCGTGACAGGTTCGGCCCGGAAGGCGATCGTATCCGATCTCGTCACCTGGTCTGGCACGTTCACTGCAAGCGATGCTGAATTGGTCAAGGCCTATGATGCTCTGAAGGCAGCATCCGACAAGGTCAAGGCGTTCCTTATTGCAGGGGGCATACCCGAATCGGACATTACCTTCTCGGCCATCAGTACCGACCGGCGGTACAAGCAGGAGATCGTCAGGGAGCCGCCCACAGCCCCAGGCACCTCCCCCCCGCCTCCGACAGTCCTCACAACCGACCAGGTTGAGAAGTACACTCTTGCCCAGAGCGTCTCCATCAGTTCGACCGACATGGCCAGGGTTCCCACGCTTTCCCGCTCGATCACCAGTCTCATCAAAGAGGGCGTCGAGATCGACTCAGACGCCCCCCGCTATCTCTACACGAAGCTGTCGGAACTGAAGATCAACATGCTTGCCGAAGCCACTAAGGACGCCACGTCGCGCGCGGAACAGATCATCAACAACGCCAACGGTCGTCTCGGCAAGCTGGTCGAGGCCCGCATGGGCGTCATGCAGGTCAACCCGAAAGGTGTCACAGCCACTTCGGCAGAAGGGATCAACGACACGAGTTCCTACGAGAAAGAGATCACCGCCGTTGTTGGTGTTCGGTTCGAGGTGAGGTAGGCTTCGACCGCCTGCCGCCCCTGCGGCCGGCCTCGCATCTCCGCCCCCTCCCGCGGGTGTTGGAACCCGCGGGAGGGGGCGGCTCACAGGCGGCCGAGGGTTTGCCAGCGCTCGTATTCGAAGGGCCAGTCGGCCTTGCGCATCGTGACGAGGGCCTTCATGCGGTCGTGGAAGGCGCGGCGCTCGGAAAGCTGGTCGGGGTAGGTGGCCTTCGTCTCGATGGCCTCGACAAGGCGAGTGCCCAAGGCTGCCGCGGCTTCGAGGACGGGCGAGGCCGTGGCGGGGTCGGCGAGCCGCCAGCCCTCGGCGCCCACGCTGCCAACCGTCCAGCAGCCCATCGCGCTCAGGAAGCGGAGGATGTAGGACTCGACCTCCGCGCTCCCAGCCCCGCCCGAGGTGACGACGGCGGCGCCATACTTGTCCTCCATCGCCTGAAGGTGGAGCGGGCCGCACCAGCGGTCGAAGAGGCACTTCATCTGCGCGGTCACGCTGAAGATGTAGTTCGGGCTGGCCAGCACGACGCCGTCGGCGGCCAGCATCGCGTCCTTGATCGTGTGGAAGTCGTCGCGGATGGGGCAGGTGCCGGTCTTGTGGCACGTGTCGCAGGCGCGGCAGGGCTGGACATCGAGGTCGGCGAGGGAGAACACCGTCACGTCGGCCCCGTGGCCCTTCGCGGCGGCGATCAGCGCGTCGAGCACGCGGCCCGTGCTGCCCTTCATCCCGTGAGGGCTTCCGAGGATGGCGACGAGGTCCATTGGCGTGGCTCCTTCTCTCACAGTTCCGTGCAGGGTGCCTTGCTCCGAGTATATTCCTGGCGGCAGCATCGCGCAACCGGCGGCCTGGGCTTGCAATCGCCTTGCGTGGAGCTATACTGAGAATAGCGGTCAGCGGGTTGTGTCCTGTCGCCTTGGGGAATGGCCATGCGCGGGTATCGGGTGTACGTGGATACCTCGGTGATCGGCGGGTGTGAGGATGAGGAGTACGCAGACGACTCGCGCCGTCTCTTTGAGGGGGCTCGGAAGGGTCGCGCAGTCATCCTGGTAAGTGCGATCGTTGCCCGTGAGCTTGTATCCGCTCCCCCGAAGGTGAACGCCGTCCTGGGGGAGTTGCCGCCTGGCTGCGTTGAAGAAGTGCCGATCACAGAGGAAGTTCTTGAGCTGCGGGACGCGTACGTCGCCGCCGGCGTGGTCGGGCCCCAGCGGCTGGACGATGCGGGCCACGTCGCCGCCGCAACGGTCGCGCGCGCCGATGCCATTGTCTCGTGGAACTTCCGCCATATCGTGCGTCTCGACAAGATCCGAGCCTATAACCAAGTCAACCTCTCGCTCGGCTACGGGATTCTGACGATCCTCACGCCGAAGGAGGTACGGTTCGATGAGCCACCTGAGAGCTGAGAAGGCATTCGACTGCCTGGAATACAAGGATCGCGTGCAGCGGGAGATCTACGAGGAAATCCGCGGCCTCACCCACGAAGAGCAGATCGCGTACTTCAACCGCAGCGCCGAGAGAGGGCCTGTGGCGAAGTGGTGGCGGGCCATCCGGCGCACGTCGCCGCCTGCACCTACAGCCGCCGCGCAGACCAGATAGTCTGCCGCTCTTCTGCACCCCAGCCCTGGTTTCCAGAGCCAGGCACACGCGGGCCCACGCCTGCGAACTCGCCAGCGCGTTCCCCGACCGCGCCGCGTTTGACGCGAGCAGGCCGACGCGCCACAATTGCGGCATCGGCAAGTTCCTCGGCACAACGGAAAGGGGCTGACCATGAGGGCGCGATGGGCGGTGTGGCTGATCGCGGGGTCGCTGGCCTGCTCGGTGGGAGTGGCCGAGACGGTGACGCTTCAGGAGGGCGTCGGCGGCTACAAGGGCTGCACGACGGCGACGCAGTGGGGCGCGAAGGCGAAGAAGCCTGCCGACGTTTCGCCCGCGACGCTGTACCTGCGGGGTCCGGAGAACGCGCTGCTCCTCAAGTTCCCCCTGCCCGATGCGCTCAAGGGCAAGAAGCTCGCGAGGGCGCGGCTCGAAGTCTTCGTGCCGTCGGTCAGCAAGCTGCGCATGATCTGCGAGATCGCCTGCAAGGGGGCCGCGAGCGAGGACGGCGTGCTCGGCTCCTACTCGCTCTGGGAGTATCAGGGCCAGTGGTTCCCCCACAAGTACCGCTTCCTCGGTGTGCCCGAGGGCGGGAAGTGGATTGACTTCAACGTCACGCCGCTGGCGCGCAAGTGGCTGGCCGACCCCAAGGCGAACCTCGGTGTGGCGCTTCAGCCTCTCGCGCTGCCCGACAAGCGGATGCCCAACACGGCGGAGATTGACATTCCATCGGAGAAGGCGAGCGACGCGGCGAAGCGGCCGCACCTCGTGCTCGACTTCGAGCCGCTCGAGAAGCCGTACCTCGTCGGCATGACCCACTGCCTCGAGAAGTTCTGCGACCGCGACACGCGCTACCGCTTCTTCGGCCCCTTCACCGAATCCTACGAGATGGCGATGGCGCGGAACGAGTTCGAGGGCCTTCAGGTGCTCGTCTACCCGATGCACGGCACGCTGGAGGGCGTGACGTTCGAGTGGAGCGACCTGGCCGACGCGAAGAGCGGCGCGAAGATCCCCAAGGCCGACATCGCGTGCTTCCGCCAGGACGTCTTCCGGCTCCACAAAAACGGCAAGATCGGCGACTGGTATTTCCACGGCAAGAGCTTCGACGTGCCCGACCCGCTGGTGTCCCTCGCCCCAGCCGACCTGCCCGAGCACATGTCCACGCCCTACTGGTTCACGATTCGCACCCGGCCCGAGACCAAGGCGGGGAACTACGTCGGCACGATCACCGTCAAGCCGAAGAGCGCCCCGCATCGAGAACTGAAGCTGGCCGTGAAGGTGTGGGACTACAAGATCCCCGAGGCGTGGAACTTCGAGACGATGGGCCAGACCATTTGGGGCAACATCGCGAGAGCCCACGGCAAGCTCACGCCCGAGCTGAAGCGGAAGTACATGGATTTCCTCCTCGACCACCGCTTCAGCCCCGTGCAGCAGTACGCCGACGTGCTGTCGCCCGACCTGGCCGACATCCCCTATTGCATCGAGCGGGGGATGAGCACGATCTACCTCTCGGGCAACTTCAAGGTCTCCGAGCGCAGCGTCGAGGAGCTGAAGAAGCGCTACGACGCGGTGAAGCAGCTCGGGCTGATTGACAGGGCGCTGGTCTACATCGGCGACGAGACGAAGGACTGGGCCGAGATGCGGAAGCGCGCCGACGCCATCCGCAAGGCCTGCCCCGAGCTGATGATCATGATCGGCGGCAGCTTCCCTCGGCCCGAGCTGGAGGGAATCATTGACATCTTCGACCCCCAGATTGACCAGCGGGCCAACAAGGTCTACAGCCTGCCCGCCGACGAGATGCTGCCGATGGTGCGGAAGACCCAGGCGCGGGGCGAGAAGTTTTTCTGGTACGTCGCGGCCGGCCCGATGCTGCCGTGCCCGAACGTGCAGATGGAGGAGCCGCTTGTCGCGTCGCGCGTGCTCTTCTGGCTCACCTGGAAGTTCGGCGTCACCGGCTTCGAATACTACTGCTACAACATCTGGAGCCACAACTTCCCCGACAAGGACGGCAAGCGCTGGCCCGACAAGCCCTTCTACCCCCGCGGCTGGGGCGACACCAACGGCGACGGCATGCTCTTCTACCCCGGCCCCGACGGGCCGTTCAGCTCGGTGCGCTTCGAGAACATCCGCGACGGCATCGAGGACTGGGAGAGCCACTACGTGCTGCGCGACTACGCCGAGGCGCTGCGGGCGAAGGACAGGGCGAACCCGCTCCTCGCCAAGGCCGACGCGTTACTCAAGGTGCCCGACGAGGTGACGAAGCTCGACTTCGTGAGCTGGACCTGGGAGCCCGAGGTGCTGCTGAAGGCCCACCGCGAACTGGGCGACACGATCGAGGCGCTGGCGAAGCTCGTGCCCGAGGAAGAAATGCTCAAGGTGCGGGCGGCGCGCAAGAAGGCCGAGGTCGAGCGCCAGCGCACCATGCTCAAGGCCCGCGCCGCCGCGGCGAAGTAGGAAGAGCCCGACCGCGAATCGCACGAATCAACGCGAACCGGAGACCGTGTATGCGCGTGATGCAATCTGCCGTTCTGGCCCTTTCCTTGTCGGGGTGGGCCTGGGCGGCCGGCAACATCTGGCAGGGCGGCGACGGCCGAGGCCCCACGGACTGGACGTTTCCCGGCAACTGGTCGGGGAAGAGGGCCCCTTCGGCAGCTGACCGCACCGACGTGCTGATCCCGGCCGACCTGGAGAACTATCCGTTCCTCACGGAGGACGCGGTCGTGGGCGGCAGCCTGCGCATCGCGGCCGGCGCCCGCCTGGACCTCGATGGCCACAGCCTCACGGTCGGCGCCGGCGCCCGCGACGCGGTGGGTGGCCCCGACACGGCCTACACGCCCAAGACGCCCTACGGCTTGATCATCGAGAAGGAGGGCGAGCTGGAGGCCTCGAAGGGGAAGCCGACGCTGTGCATCGGCCTCGGCGGCCTCGTGAACGAGGGCGCGATCGCGGGCAGCCCCGTCGTCCGCATCGCAGGGGTCTTCCACGGCTTCGTGGTCCAGCCCGGCGGCCTCAAGCCCGCGGCCCTCCTCCTCGCCGGCTCCCCGTACCCCTACCGGGTCACGCTGACCCAGAACCTCACAGTCGCGGGGAACCTGGAGCTTGCCGGGGGCGAGCTGGTGGTGGCGAAGGAGGCGGTGCTGACGGTCGAGGGCGACCTCCTCTTCCGCGGCAAGGCATCGGGCCCCGCCTGCCTCACGCCTCACGGCGACGTGCGGGTCCAGGGCACCCTCAAGAGCGACGGCTCCGCGCACGACCTCGGCGGGGCCACGGGCTGGGTCACGCTCGTCGGCGCGGACGACCAGACGCTCCGGCCCGGCGGCCTCCTGCCGCCCCTGCGGCTCCAGAAGCAAAGCGGCAAGGTGACGCCAAGCGGCGACCTGCACTGCGCCGGGCTCTTCCTCGCGCCCGACAACACCCTCGACCTCGCCGCCGGCCAGAAACTCATCCTCGGCTCCGCAGCCCCCGAGTGGCGCCTCGACCCCGCCGACAAGAACGTCGTGAAGACCTGGCACACCTGGCGCAGTTGCCGCGACCTGGTGAACCAGGGCGCCCTTCTCGGCTCGCCCGCGGTGCCGTTCGTCCTCTACGTGAACGCGGGCGGCAAGGCGTACGCCGTGAGCGGCCTCTACTCCTTCGCGCGCAAGGCCAGGGCGGAAGGCGACGACGCCAAGCCCGTGGAGCCGACCGCGGGCCTCCACGCCGGCGACCTCTCGGTCAACCGCCCCGACAGCCGCCTGGCCATCAAGGACGGCGAGCTGTTCCTCGACGGCAAGCCCGCGGCCCAGGCGAAGAAGGCGGACGAGCTGGACGCCGCGCTCGAGGGCGGCGAGAAGGCGCGGATCACCGACCTCAAGCTCGCCCTGGTCGCCCCGCCCGAGGCCGACAAGAGCAAGCTGGCCAACGTTGCTCCCTTCGTCAAGGCCATTCGTCCGTCGCCCTCGGTCGGCCAGGGCATCTGGCAGGCGGTGGACGGCTCGGAGGCCACGATGGCGAGCTTCCGCACAGGCGTCGGCCTCGCCGGCTCCTACGAGTTCGTCCTGCCGAAGCCGATGGAGGTCTCCGCCGTCCGCTTCCTCCAGGGGCCGCTCTTCGCGTTCCGCAGCGTGGTGTGCGCCGACACGACGGGGCGGGGAGCGTGCGACACGATCCTGGCGGCCATCCTGGACGGGGCGCCGAACGCCTGGCGCGAGGCGGCCTTCCCGCCCGCGACCGTGCATCGGCTGAAGCTGTGCGCCCTCGAGGGCCAGCGCGGCTGGGAGCAGAGCTTCCCGCAACTCGCGGAGTTCGAGGTCTACGCCCCCCAAGGCGCGGCGGCGGGCCTCCAGCGGGCCGCCCCGCTGCGCAAGCCCGAGCCCGTGCCCGGGGGCGCCGTGCGGTTCAGCGTCGGGGCGCCGGTCAAGGTGGAGCGGCCCGCGCCGCACCCCGAGGGCCGCATCACGAAGTGCATCACGGCCGACCTGTGGATGTTCGGCATCCACCTCGACGCCCCGCCGCCCAAGCCGCTCCGCGAGTTCGAGCCGTGCCTGAAGGTGGCGAAGGACATCCAGGCGATGGGCGCCGACGGCGTGCTGCTCTTCGTCGAGGCCGAGATGAGCGCCTTCTGGCCCTCCGCCCACTTCCGCTGGCACACGAAGGACAAGGCGGAGCCCCCGCCAGGCCGCGACCTCCTCAAGGAACTCACCGACACGCTTCACGCCCACGGCCTCAAGCTCTACGTCATCTTCCTCGGCCGCTTCATGGAGTGCTACATCGGGCCGAAGGACAAGAACGGCTGGCAGACCCTGCTCGAAGAGGTGGCGGCGCGGGGCGTGGACGGCATCAGCCTGTGCCACGAC
This sequence comes from Planctomycetota bacterium, assembly GCA_035527715.1. GTDB lineage: Bacteria > Planctomycetota > PUPC01 > DSUN01 > DSUN01 > DSUN01. Next base: position 42,382 of record DATKZY010000137.1, read on the forward strand.
GAAGCCTTCTACGGCCTCGACAAGCCCGAGGGCAAGGAACGCCCCAAGGACGACCCCGTGCGCCTCGCCTTCCAGAAACGCTTCGGCCCCGGCGCCGACCTGCCCGAGAGCATCTGGCAGGACACGGTGGCCTACAAGCGCTGGACCGTCTACAGCTACGAGCAGCTCGCCGGGCGCTTCCGCCGCTACCGCGACGCGGTGAGGAAGATCAACCCCAAGTGCGAGACCCTCTGCATCATCGGCTCGCACGCCGTGTCGTCGAACAACCGGATGACCTACTGCCTGGCCTACGACGTGATCGGGCACATCGCCGACCTCGACTACCTGGGCACCGACTACATGGAGGCCGAGACGCGCGTGTGGGCGGCCTCGGCGCGCAACCGCCGAGCGGCGATGGAGATCTTCGTCCCGCCCTCCGTCCGTGAGGGCATCCAGGCCGCGCTCCAGGGCGCCCGCTTCCTCGCCTGGTACCGCTACAACTACATCGAGATGCAGAAGTCCAGCGACTATCGCCGCCGCGAGCTGGCCTTCCTGCGCGCGCTCGAACGCTGGGGCGTCACCCGCGCCCGCACTCCCGGCGCCCTGGCCGTCGTCGCCTCCCGCGCGTCCGAGGACTGGTGGGACAACGACCACGGCACCAACTGGCTCGGCGCGAACCCCGTGGCCAAGCAGGGCTTCTGGACCGCCCGACTCGTCAACCAGTTCCTCAACGCCAACGGCTACCCGTTCGACCTCTACTACCTCGACCAGCCCGAGGACCTCAAGGACATCGGGCGCTACAAGGTCCTCTTCCTGCCGTTCCCCTACTCGGTGTCGCGGCAAGCGGCGGAGGCGCTGGCGAAGGCCCACGCCGGCGGCTCGAAGCTCCTCATCGCCCAGCAGCTTGGCGAGGTGAACGAGGTGGGCGCGAGGCACGAGCGGCCCATCCTCTCCGACCTGGTCCGCAAGGGACGCGACGACGGCTCCGTGGTCTACCTCCCCAGGAACCTCGTCGAGTGGGAGACCGAGCCGACCTTTGCGGAGGAGTTCGCGAAGGCCCTCGACGAGGTGCTGGGCGACGCCAAGCCCCTCGTCCTCCGCAGGCACGGCTGCAATGTGGAGGCATACCTGGCCGAGAGCGGCCCGCGCGAGAAGTTCCTCACCCTCATCAACTGGCAGGATGGTGAGGCGGAGTTCGAGGTCGGCCTCCACCTGCCCGCAGGCAACTACCGAATGCACACCGCGGCGGCCTCAGCCCCGAGCAGCGAATGCAAGGGGCTGCTCGGCGGCAAGGAGAGCTTCGCCGCCGCCGGCCTGCGCCGCTTCGCCCTCAAGCTCGCCGGCGGCGACGTCCGTCTGCTTCACATCCTGCCTGCGGAATGACCCGCCGAGCGCGCGGTGGCTTCACGGCGTCGCGGCGCCCAGGCACAGCACCTTGCCGTCGAGGGTCGCCAGGTACAGGCGCCCGCCCGCGGCGGCCAGGCCGTCCCACACCGGCGGGGCATCGAGCTTGCACCTGGCCAGCACTTTCCCATCCTCGACCGACAGCGCGGAGAGCACGGCCCCGGCGCGGCCCTCCGTCGCTGCCCACGGGTCTTTGGCGTCCACAACATCTCGCGGGCCTGCCACGAAGAGCACGCGGCCTGCGCACGCCATCGCTCGGATGCGAAGGGGGCTGGGCGCGGCCCAGCGACGCTTCCCCGCGCGGTCCCACGCCGCCAGCTCGTAGGCCCCCGCACCGGGCTGGAACCAGCCGCCGAAGCTCCCGCTGCGCTTGGTGCCAAAGGCGTAGACCGCTCCTTCGTCGAAGACCAGGAGGTCCGCTCCCTTCACCTTGCTCCCGAGCGACCACCCGACCCGGCTGAAGCACGCGTCGTCGAGCAGCCCACCGGTGGAGAAGGCGCGGGGGGTCGGAGGCGGGGCCTGTCGGCCCTTCGCCTTCGGGAGCGGCTCGGCCCCTCCCAGGCCGTATGCCAGGTGCCGCATCCAGACGCGCCTGCCGTCGCTCACCAACACGTCCTCGATCCCGTGCGGGTCGGCGTTGAGCGGCTTCAGCTCGCGCACGAGCTTGCCGGTCTCGGGCTGGAGGGCGTAGACCTTGATGCCGCCGTCGAGATGGGTCGAGCGGCCCGCGGCGACGTAGGCCACGCCGTCCTCCACCAGCACGGTGCCGTGCACGGGCCAGGCCGATTCCACCTGCCCGAAGGCCACGAGGCGCCGCTCCTCGGGCGCGGCGCGGAAGCGCCAGGCCAGCGCCCCGTCCGCGGCGCGCAGGCAATACACCCAGCCGTCGGCCGACCCGAACAGTGCGAGGCCCCCGTGAAGGGTGGGCGGCGTGTCCACGCGCCCGCCGGCCGCGTAGTCCCAGAGGACCTTGCCGTCCCTGGCGTCCAGCGCGCACACGCGATGCTGGTCCACCGCCGCGGCGTAGACCCTGCCGCCGGCGACCGTGCACGCGCTGACGCGGCCGCCGAGCTGCGCCTGCCACAGGCATTTCAGCTCGGCCGGCACCTCGGCCTTCGTCGAGCCGCTCCGCGCCGCATCATGTCTGTAGGTCGGCCAGTCCTCTTCACCGCCGACTGCCGTCTGCCGACCGCCGACTGCCTGGTAGGCCGGGCCGCGCTCCAGCCGCTCCTCCCCACTTCGGACTTCGGGGGAGGCAGGGGCCAGGGCGTAGAAGCCGCTGAGCTTGACCGCAACGTAGCACTGGCAGGGGTGCGGCGGCGCGTAGACGAGCCCGTTGGCGGGCACGATGCCGTAGCGGCAGGCCCCGCGCACCCAGTGGTTCTTCTGCGATTGCCCGGTCTGGAGGTCAATGAACTCGATGCCACGCCGAGCCGTGAGCAGGTAGCGCTCGGTGGCCTTGTCGCGGAAACAGCGGTGGTGGTGCGCCTCGTCGAAGGCGTCCTTGGTCGAGACGCGGCGCTTCACCTCGCCGGTGCGCGGGTCGCGGCCGATGACGGCGAACTCGTCGGCGGCGTGGGTCCACACGAGGCCGCCGATGACGAAGACGTCGGGCTCCACGCCCGGCCCCCACTTGCTGCACTCGTGGCTCCAGAGCGTCTTTCCCGTCGGGGCCGAGAGCCCGGTCAGCAGGACCTTGACGCCGCGGTTCCAGGTGCTCCTGGTGTACGGCCCCTCGGCCTGGGCGAACAGGAGCACGTCCTGGTGGGCCACGAGGGTGCAGAGGTTGGCCGGCTTGTACGGGACGTGTCCCTGTTTGGTGTGCTTCTCGGGCCGCGGGGAGCGCCACAGCTCCCGACCCGTCCGCAGGTCCAGGCTCACCACGGCGTCCTCCTCGAGGAGGAACACCTGTCCCTGGCCCACGGTGAGCCCCAGGTGGGTGATCCGCTCGAAGAGGTCGGACTTCGTGGAGATGCCGGTGTAGTCGCCCTGGCGCCAGAGGACCTCGCCGGTGTCGGCCTTGAGCGCCACAACCCGCTTACGCACCGCGGGCGCGTCGCTGAGCAGGCCGGGCTTCTGCGGCGCCTGGTTGACCGACAGGACCAGGAGGCCCTCGTGGCAGAGAATCTCGTCGGTGAAGGCGGTTCCCTCGTAGGTCTTCACGGTCTCGCCCGTGGCGGCGTCGAGGGCCGTGAGGGGGGCGTTGAAGCCCAGGGTCACGTACACGCGGTCTCCGACGGCGACCAGGCGGCGTGGGACGTGGAGAGGCAGGTTGAAGCGGCCGCCCGGCTCGCGCGTGCTCCAGGCCTTCCAGCCCCACTCGGCGATCGGGCGCTTCCACAGCAGCACGCCGTTGAACCCGTCGCGCGCGATCAGCACCCACTGGTCGGGCAGGCCCGCCGCCGTGGCCGGCGCCTCATCCGCGGTGTAGAAGATGCGGCCCTTCGCCGAGACGAACGCCGTGGTGCCGGTGTTCAGCTCGTGGTGCCGCTGCCACACGGGCCCCTCGACCCACTGCACCCGCCGCGGCGGGCCGACCACGCGGTCGCGGGCCACCGCGTTCCCGCTCGCGTCGTGCAGCCAGTGGGTCCACTCGTCAATCTCCGTCGGCCAGGGCTTCACCGTCTTCTTCCAGTTCGCGCCCTCGCGAACCATGGCCACGCCGTTCGGGGCGAGCACCCGCATCAGCTCGTCCGCCGGCACCGTCCCCGGGCGCTCTTCCACCAGCAGGTTCACCAGGTTGTCCGCGTAGGGCAAGCGGCTGCCCGAGAGCCGGTCCACGAACACCTTGTCGCTGAGCCCGAGGGAGCGGATGCGGGCGCGGGCCTTCTCGACGTTGGCGGGGTCGGCGTCGAGGCCGTGGACGAGGAAGGCGTCGCTCGCGCGCAGCGCCGCCGTGAGCGTGCCGTCGCCGCAGCCGAGGTGGACGACGAGGCCGCCCTTCACCCCGCTGGCGGCGAGGATCTCGCGCGCGGGGTCGTCCGCGCCGGCCGCCGGCCGGCCCCGCATGGCCGTGCAGGCCAGGAGCGCCAGCATCAGGAGCGTCCTGCGTGTGTCCGCTCCCCCCAACTCGTTTCTCATCGCCATGGCAGTCATCCCGATCTGGAGTATCGTGGAAGGCCTCTCGTCCCTGCGACACGCTTGTGCCCTGAGTGTAGCGGGAAGAGCAGGCGTTGTCCAGCTACCGTGCGAGCAGGTTCACGGCCCGCACGGTGCGGGTCCGCTCCTCGATGGCGGCGGGCAGGTGGCCCTTGAACCAAGCCTTGGCGCGGTAGCGGAACTCGTCGCCGGTCGGCAGGAAGCTCAGGGGAGGGTGAGTGGCGGCCATCGGGGCGTGGACGGCGGTGGTGGTGTGGGGGTTCTCGTGGCAGCCGACGCACGAGCGGGTTTCGCCGGGCCGCGGGGACATCCAGGTGAGCTGGTTGCCGACGACGCGGCGGTCGCTGTCGAGCACCTGGAAGTGCAGCAGTCGGTCGGCGGGGGCCTCGACGTGGAACGAGCCGTCGGGGGCCAGCGGCGCCGTGCCGAGCACCCGGGCCAGCGTGCCGCCGTGGTTCTGCCACACGGGCCAGCGCCGGCTGGTGTGGGTGGTGTGGCGGGCGACGACGGGCACGCCCTCGATGAGCCGCACGAGCCGGCCGCGCTGGAGCACCTCAGCCTCCTGCGTGGCGAAGACCGAGGAGCACAGGAAGCGCCCGCTGTAACCGTCGGGCGAGGCCTGCGTCGAGCGCATCGCGGGCGGGCGGCGGGCGAGGATGGGGCGCGGCTCGTAGTCGGCCGCCGCCGGGTCGTTGTAGACGAGTTCCAGCTTCTGCGTCGCGGGGTCGAGGACGTAGAGCCCGAGGTCCACCTTCTTCCGGTCGGGGGTCTTGAGGGTGGAGGCGCACAGGATGCGGCCGTCGGGCAGGGGCCAGGGGGTGGTGTAGGCGCGTGTCTTGTTGTCGGGCGTGATGATCTCCTCGGCGTCGCGGCGGGGGCCGACGAGGGTCAGGCCGCCCTGGGTCGAGACGACGATGTGGCGGCCGTCGGGCATCGGCTGCGGCTGGGTCACGCGGAGCACCCGATGGGTCAGGGGCGCCTCCTGGCCGTCGGCGGGCGTGCGGGGGCCGTGGTCGAGGCCGCGCCAGAAGGCCCGGCGCTCCGGGCCGTAGAGCACCACGTCGCGCGTGCCGTCGGGGTAGGCCGCGTGGAGGGTCAGCTCGGTCTTGTTGCGCGAGTAGAAGACCTCGAGGCGGCTGAAGACGATGCGGCCGTCGTGCAGGACGGCTGGCTCGTTGTCGCGGCCGATATTGGTCGCGATGGGGTACATGCCCGTGCCGTCGGGGTTCATCACCCACAGCGCGGTGCAGGGATAGCCGTGATACTCGTCGCGGATGCCGTTGCGGCTGGTGGAGAACACGATTCGCCCGTCGGCCAGGTAGGCGGGCTGCACGTCGTGGAAGGGGCCGAAGGTGAGCTGCTTCAGCCCCGAGCCGTCCACGTTCACCCGCCAAACGTGCCACCAGGGGTCGCTCTTGCCACGATGGGAGAAGAGCACGTGCGAGGCATCCCACGACAGCTCGGGCGAGGCCACGTAGCCCTTGGTGAAGCGGGTCAGAGGCGCGACGGCGCCCTCGGGCCCGGGCGGGCGGAGGACGTAGAGGTTGTCGCCCGGCCGATACTCCGGCCCCGGGTCGCTGACGATGTAGGTCGTCCGCCAGCGGTCGAGCTGCTCCACGGTGCCCCTGGTGTTGGGGAGATCGTTGTCGCCCTTGATAAAGACTAATGCGGGCACATCGTCTTGCTTCGTGCTCGTCGTCGTCGCCGTCCTCGTCGTCGAGTCCGTAATCCGTAATCCGTAATCCGTAACAGGCCAGGAGGCGCGGCCTTCATGCCGCAGGAGCGCGTCGCGTGCGGCGAGGCGGACGACGTGGAAGGGGTGGTCGGCGGCGGCGCGGCGGAGGGCGGCGAGGGCCTTGTCGTCGCCCAAGTCGGCCAGGGCCGAGGCCGCGGCGTGGCGCACGTCCACCACCGACTGCTCATCCTCCAGCACTTGCACGATCAGGCCCGTGTGCTCGTGGGCGCCGAGCAGGCCGAGGGCGCGGACAAGCCCCTCGCGCCAGCGCGGGCACGTGTCGTTATACTCCTCGTCCTTGAACCGGCCCGAGTAGCCGAACTCCGCCTCGGGCTTCGCCTCGGCGAGGAGCTTCGCCAGCGGCTCGACGGCGCTCCTGTCGCCCAGCCAGGCGAGGGCCTTGGCGGCGTTCAACCGCACCCAGTACTCCTTGTGTTCCAGCAGCGCCAGAAGCCGAGGCACGTCCGCCTTCTCGGCGCACAGGCAGGGGAGCCACGTGGCCACGCGAATGGGCGGAAACGTCGGCCATGTGCCGGCCCCCGCGGTCGGCGTGCCCGAGAGGATGGCAAAGGCGTGCTCGAGGGCCTCGCGACGCAGGCCCGCCTGGTCCACGAGGTGGCGCGTGAGCAGGTGGCCGACCTCGGGCTCGTAGAGGAAAAACGTGTCGTGGTCGCCGGGCAGGTTGGCCATGAACAACGGCGCCAGCTCCCGCAGCTTCGCGCCCTGAGCGAAGTCGAAGGGTCCTCCTCGCCCGTCCCCTCCCAGGCGACACAGCGCATACGCAATGCCGTAGGGCGTCTCGAGCATCCTGTCCTCGCTGGGGAAGCCCATCCGGTCGTCGGGTGGCAAGGCGGACGGGTTCTGGCCCTTCAGGGTCTTGGCGTAGCGCGGGTAGGCGGCGAGCAGCGCGGGCACGGCCCGGCTGTCCCCGAAGTCGCCGAGCGCCTCGGCGGCGTTGCGGGCATACGTGAGATTGCCGAGCAGGGCGACGAGGGCCTGGAAGCCCTCTTCCTCGCGGAGGCGGCCGAGCGAGCGAATCCCCGCGCGAACGGCGGGCTGCATGTGCAACGCGGTAGACGGCGAGGGGCCGAGGGCGCTCAGGATCGTCCTGCTCGCGCCCTTTCCGCCGAGCACGCCCAGCGCCCGAAGGCCCCGCTCGAACCGCCAGGCGGATTCGGACATGACGCGTGACGCGTGACCCGTGACAGGAGACGGGGCCGACGGAGTCGGTGGTGGGTCGCCGTCGACCTCAATCTCGAGGAACGTCGTCGGGTAGGTTGGGTTCTTGGAGGCGTGGCTGGTGACGCGGACGTAGCGGACCTCGCGGGCGGGGAACTTCGTCTCCCACTTCACCGGCGTCGCCTCGCGGCGGCGCACGACGGTGTCGTACGCCTTGCCATCGAGGCCCGTGGCCAGTTCGCAGTCGGTCATGACGAACGTCGGGCCGTGCTGGTGCACGGCCACGCGACCGACCTTGCGCGGCTGCCCCAGGTCTACCACGACCCACTGGGGGAACGGCACGAGTTTGGTCTGCCAGAATCCCGGCCCGAGCTGGCCGTCGCGCAGCGATTCCGGAGGGCCTTTGTAGGTCGAGGAGACCGTGACGGCGCCGCGTGCCAGGCCGTTCGTGGTCCCGCCTTCAGGCGGTCTTGTGGCTCCCGCGCTTACCTTGACATCGCCCAGGAGCTTGAGCACCTCGGCGGGTGGCTGGCCGGTGGGCACGGCGGCCCACCACTCGCGCCAGGCCGTCGCCTGGGTGCGGCGGGTCTCCTTCGAGGCGAACGCGTCGAAGGGGAACTCCATCCCCGTGAGGTTGGTGAGAGCGACGTGGGCGGCCTGACGCGTCACCCAGTCGGCATCGTCGAGCGTGGCGAGCAGCGGCGGCAAGGCCGTGCGTCCGCCGCACCAGGCGAGGGCCATCGCCGCCTGGCGGCGCACCTCGGGCGCCTCGTCGCGGAGCCTTGCGACCAGCGCGGCCCCCGCGGCATAGGCCCGGAGAAAGCCCAGGGCCTCCGCCGCCTTCGCGCGGGCCGAAGGGCTTTCGGCGCGGAGCTTTGCCGTGTGCGCCGCCACCTGGCGGTCATAGGGGCCGAGCGCGCTCGAACCCCCCTTGGCGGGCCCGACGACGAGGACGACAGCGAGTAAAGAGGGAAGCGTACGAGCCATCCATCCACTTCTCACCGGCTTCTCAGCCTGTCAGCCTGAGTGGGGAAGTCGTCCTGGCAGTAGGCGCGGTTGACGACGGGGGCGTTCTTCAGCCGCGGCGGGTAGGGGCTGTCAGCGAAGGGCTTCACCCCAGGCGTGCGGGGCGGATAGCCCGAATTGGCGAAGCGCGGGTCGGTGGGGTCGGGGTCGGGCAGCGAACGAATCTCCGGCTCGCCGAGGTAAGGGCAAAGGATGTCCACCCACGCGATCAGCTTCTGGAGACTGAGGGGGTCCACCTTCGCGTCGAAGAGGCACGCCTGGAACCTTCTCCCCATCACGATGTCAATGAGCTTGCTGGTGTACGAGAGGGTGGTCATGGGCGGCAGCGTCGCGTAGTCCTTGGGCCGCCACGGGTGGTTCTCGGCGAGGATGGTGCCCGCGATGCCGCCCTCGGCGGCGATGAAGCAGCCGGGGAACGAGCGCCTGGCGCCGAGGGTGAGGGTGACGTAAGGCTCGGGGAAGGCGCCGGCATCCTTGCTCGGGCGGAGGGTGAGGTCGAGCTTCGCCCGCCCCTTGCCGTCGCCCTGGTGGCACTTGCCACAATAGCGGTCGAGGATGGGCTGGATATCGCGCTCGTAGCCGAGGCTGTAGCTGGGCCCCCACGGGGGCGGGGTGGGCTTCACCGGCGGCTTCCAGGCGGCCCCGCCATGCTTCACGGCAGGCGCCGCGCTGTGCATCTCGTGGCAGCCGAGGCAGCCGCGTCGCTCGCCCGGCATCACGTTGGCGAAGCTTCGCATCGTCTGGAGCGCGCGGCCGTGCTCGTCCACGATCTGGAAGTGGAGCTGTTTGCAGGGCGGCACCTCGATGCTCACCGAGCCGTCGGCCTGGATGGGCACCGTGCCGAGGATCCGCTTGATCCCGTCGTTGCAGGTGATCGACACGGGCGGCCCGGCGTGCATGTGCGGCTGCCCGCGCCAGTGGCTGTAGCCCTGGGTCTTCAGGCCGTAGGTGAAGGTCGTGTAGTCGAGGTTGATGACGCGGATGGCCCTCGCCTTCTCGCGGACCGCGTCGGGCAGGCCATCGAAGACGTTGGGGCTGTAGACGACGCCAGGCTCGGCGGGGCGCCCGTCCTTCTCCGAGCCCGGCCACGCCACGGTGTCGGGCACGACGGGCGGCACGGGCCGCGGGCGGACGGGCTGGCCGTAGAGGACGTGGAACGCCCCTTCGTAGATCAACTCGCGGTTGCCCAGCGTGTCCATCAGGTAGAGCTTGTGGACGCCGCCGGCCGGCCGCGCCGAGACGAGGAAGAGCTCCTCGCTGAGCGGATACGGGCTCTTGTAGCCGATGAAGCGTCCGCTGGCATGGTAGCGCGGGTTCTCGACGCGCTCGGCGGGGCCGTTGCCGACCTCGGGCCACGCCACGTCGGCCGTCACCTTCGTCAGCCCGTGGGGGTAGTTGAAGCCGAGCTTGGGGTCAAGGATTCCGACGGAGCCGAGGAACACCTCGTGGTGGCCGTGGCCTGCGAACATCACGCGATGGCTGCCGGGGATGGGCCGCGCCTCCAGTTGCATGTCGGGCCAGTAGCTCTGGTTGCCCCAGAACACGCTCACCGCCGTGCCGTCGGGGTTCACGGTCCAGAGGCTCTGGATGCGCATCAGCTCCTTGTCGGTGTATTCCCAGCGGGTGTAGATGATGCGGCCGTTGTGCAGGAGGGCGGGCGTGTACTCGGGCTCGTTGCTGGCCGAGATGATGTAGAGGTTCCTGCCGTCGGGGCCGCAGCGTGCGAGCGCAGGGCTGGGGTGGCCGACGGCGCAGCGGGCGTAGCTGTTGCCGCGGTTGGTCATGAACGCGATGTTGCCGTCAGGAAGGTAGATGGGGTCCAGGTCGTCGTAGGAGCCGTGGGTCACCTGGCGCAGGCCCGAGCCATCCACGCCGATCTCGTAGATGTGGAACACGCGGTCGGGCTTCGGGCGATAGCAGAAGAGCACCTTGCGGCCGTCGAATGACACGTCGGGCCGCCAGAACATCCCGGGCTCCGGCCCCGCGAGCCTTCGGAGCTTGCCGCCGGGGTGCAGGCCGTCGAGGAGGAGCAGCCGGCCGCAGTTCTCCTGGGCCAGCGGCCACACCTTGTGCATGGACTCGTGGGGATACCAGTTCGGCACGTCCACAAAGACCACCTGCGTGAAGTCCACGGCGGGGTCTTTGAGGAGCATCTGCCGCTTGATACGGCGAACGGCGAGATAGCGGCCTTCGTTCGTAGTTCCGCCTTCAGGCGGTTCTTTGCCCTCTGCTGCCTTCTTCTCGATGTCTGCAAGAACAGCGAGTTCCCGCGCGAGGTCAGGCGCCTTCTCGCGGCGCGCGATTCGGGCGGCCAACTCCCGTGCCCACGCGATCTCCTGTTGGATGCGGGCGGGGGTGGGATTGTGGTCGGCCTGGAAGAGCCAGTCGCGCTCGAGCACGCCCTGGGCTTCCTCCTCGGAGAGCGTGCGCGTCTCGGGCTCAGGGGTCGCAGTGGTCGGCGTCGCGGGCCTGGCCGCGGTGGCGGGCAGCCCTTGGCGGCGGAAGACATCGGAGAGATGGGCCTCGCGTCCGTCGGCCAGCACGATGCGAGCGTTGGCCCAGTCGGCGTGATCGCCGATGTAGCCGTTCGTCGCGGTGTCGGTGACCAGCTCGAGTTTCCTCGCGCCGGCCAGGTCCACCGACACGGCGACCGCCTCAACGCCCGGCTTCAGCACGCCGGAGCGGAAGCGCTCCTTGCTGTCCACCCGCACGACGAAGACGACCGAGCCGCCAGCCTTGCGGGTCGGCTCGTTGAGGTCGGCCCCCACGTCGGCGACGAACCGGCGGCACGCGGCAGTGAGGACGATCTCGGTGCGGCTGTTGGCGTGCGTGCCGAGGCCGCGTTCGTAGGTCTTCGAGCCGATGTGGAGTGGCTCGGCGATGAAGCTCTTGTCGAGCTGAAGCTCGCGGTGGTCCTGGCGATGGCTCACGAGGCGGAAGGGCGGCGCTTCGCCAGCCATCGCCACTGTGCAGCAAAGGGCCGTCGCCAGGAGGCCAAGGCGGAAGGTGCGTCTGGCCATCATGGGCATTTCCCCGGAACGCGGACAAGCCGATTCTAGCGCGGGGTGGCCGCCGCGTCCAGTCGCTCCCGCGTCAGCCCTTGACCACGTAGGCGTCGGCCAGGGTCTCGCCGTGCTCCTTGCACCACTCGACGAGCAGGCGACGCCCCGCCTCGACCTGCGCGCGGCAGGCGGGCTCGGCGGCACGATTCCTCATCTCGCCAGGGTCCTGCTTGAGGTCCACCAGCAGTTCCCTGCGCTCCCCCGTGCCATAGACACCATACTTGAGACGGTCCCACAGGACAAGGCGCGAGCGCTCGTTCTCGACGGCCAGCGTGTCGCGCCAGCCCTTCGGCTCTCGCCCCTCGGCGAGGGGGCGGATGCTTCGGCCCTTCAGCTCGGGCGGCGGCGCGATGCCCGCGTAGTCGCACAGCGTCGGGATCAGGTCGAGGCCGTTCGACACCAGGTGCTCGCGGTCCACGGCCCCCGGCTTCGTCACGCCCTTCCAGCTCACGAGGAGCGGGATGCGGCAGGCCTCCTCGTAGAGCATGGACTTGTGTTCGAGGCGGTGCGCGGAGTCCATGTCGCCGTGGTCGCTGGTGAAGACGACGAGCGTGTCGTCTTCGCGGCCCGCCTCGCGGAGGGCCTGGAGCACGCGGCCGATCTCGGCGTCCACGCGCTCGGTCAGGCGCCCGTAGGCCCAGCGGTGCAGGCGCCACATCTCCTCGCTCCAGCGCCGCCGGGCGTGGGCGCGGAAGGCGCGCCAGTCGGTCTTCTCGACCGCCTCGGGCTCGCCCTCGGGGATGCCGACGTTCGGCGGGAGCGGCGGGCAGGTGTCGCGGAAGAATGCCTCGCGCGTCACGCCCTCGGGCAGGGCGAGGGCCTCGGTGAGGCAGCGCCGCTCGACCGTCTCCTTCACGGGCTTGCCCTGGGAGCGCGCGTGGTCGTCTATCGCCATGTAGCAGATGTCGTGCGGGTTGATGAACGAGGCGACGAGGAGGAACGGCTTGTCGTGCTTCCGCCGCAGGAAGGCGGCGCAGGCCTGGGCGAGCCCGTCGCGCTCGTCGCGGGTCAGCACCTCGTCAAAGCCGTAGTCCGCGACGTTGTTCGTGTGGCCCTTCGCGCCCGGGAGGTGCGTCTTCCCGCCGTAGGCGGTGGCGTAGCCGGCGGCCCGGAGCACGGCGCCCATCCCGTGGCGCAGGATGGCCTCGGGCACGGGGTTCCGCTGGTGGCCGTTGTGCTCCATGCCGATGCGGCTGGGCATCACGCCGCTGAGCAGGCTGAAGCGCGAGGGCACGCACACGGGGTTCGAGCAGTAGGCCCGCTCGAACCGTGTGCCCGTGGCGGCCAGGCTGTCCATGTGCGGCGTCTTCACGTGCGTGTTGCCCGCGCAGCTCAGCATTCCCGCGTGCTGCTGGTCGGTGATGATGACGAGGAGGTTCGGGCGGCGCGGGGCCTCCTCCGCCCCGTGCGCGGCCTCGCAACACGCCGCGGCGGCGAGGCCAAGCCCTGCATGCTCCAGAAACGTCCGTCGCGTCTCGCTCATTCTGCCTTGCCTTTCCGTCCCTTTGCGGGGGGCTTCGTCCCGTAGGCGCCGGCCCAGGGCCAGGGGATGACTTTGACCCGCCGCGCGATCTGCTCCCACTGGGCCGCCATCTCGGCCGCACGCTCGGGCTGCGACTTCGACAGGTCGTGCAGCTCGGTGCGGTCGGCGTCCATGTCGTAGAGCTCCCAGCGCGAGGCGGCGCCCTTGGCGACGAGCTTCCACTTGCCCACTCGGAGCGCGCGGTTCCCCTCGTGCTCCCAGAAGAGCGGCGCCGTGCGGCCCAGGTCGCGCCCGGCGAACGCGGGGGCCAGGCTCACGCCCTCCATCGGCTGGATGTGCTGGCCGGCGTGCTCGCCGGGGTAGCGCGCGCCCGAGAGGTCCACGCACGTGGCCATGAGGTCAACGAGTTGCGCGGGGTGGTGCTCGAGCTTGCCCGCGCGGTCGGGCGCGATGCCGGCCGGCCAGTGGGCGACGAGCGGCGTGGCAATGCCGCCCTCGTGCACCCAGTGCTTGTACTCGCGGAACGGGGTGTTCGACACGTTGGCCCAGGCCCGGCCGTAGGCGACGTAGGTGTCGGGGCCGCCGGGCATCGTGGTCGGGCCGCCGCGCACGGGCTTGCCGTCGCGCGTGTGCATGGGCGGCCAGATGTGGGGCTGAAGCTCGTCCGGCCCCATCGGCGCGCGGGGCGGAATGTCCCACCTCGGCGCCGGCCCGCGGCCCATCCCCTCGGCGCAGCCGCCGTTGTCCTGCAGATAGAGGATGAGAGTGTTATCGAGACGGCCCTCGCGCGCCAGCTCGGCCACCACGCGCCCGATGCCCTGGTCCATGCGGTCCACCATGGCCGCGTAGACCTCCATGCACCGCGCCTCCCAGGCCTTGTGCGGCATGGCGTCCCAGTCGCCCGCCTGGGGCGAGAGTTCCCACTTGGGGCTGATGATGCCCATCTGCTTCGCTCGCTCGAAGCGCGCGCGGCGGATCGGCTCGTAGCCGCCGTCGTACTTGCCCTTGTACTTCGCGATGTCCTCGGGCAGCGCGTGCATGGGCCAGTGCGCGGCGGTGTAGGCCATGTAGAGAAGGAACGGCTTGTCGGGCGATTCGGTCGCATGCTCCTGGAGGAACGCGATCGCGTTGTCGGTGATCGCGTCGGTGTAGTAGAAGAGCTTGGGCTTGTAGTGCGGGTCGTTGTCGGGCGTGATGAAGTCGTCGCCGCGGCACAGGGTCGTGGGGTCGTAGAAGCTGCCCGCGCCGGTGATGGTGCCGTAGAACTTCTCGAAGCCGCGCTGGAGCGGCCAGTTGTGCTTCGGCCCCTTCGGGCCATCGTTGCAGGCGACGTGCCACTTGCCGGTCATGTAGGTGCGGTAGCCCGCGGGGCGGAGCGCCTCGGCGAGCGTGACGGCGTTGCGGCTCAGGTCGCCGCCGTAGCCCTCGAGCTGTCGCGGGTTGGTCATGTGGCCCACGTTGGCCTGGTGCGGGTGGAGGCCCGTGAGCAGGCTCGCGCGGCTCGGGCAGCAGCGGGCGGTGTTGAAGAATTGCGTGAAGCGGATGCCCTTCGCCGCGAGGCCGTCGAGCATGGGCGTGGCGATCTCGCCGCCGTAGCAGCCGATGTCCGAGAAGCCCATGTCGTCGCTGAGGACGATGACGATGTTCGGGCGCGCCATCGCTGCCTTCTCTCCTGCGAGGGTTCGCGCGCACAGAGCCGAGGCGGCCATCCCGCCGCCCAGGCGCGCCAGGAAGTCCCGACGGTGCATCGCACCGGTGTTCACTTCGCCTTCCCCTTGCCCTTCGGCGGCTGGGGCGGCGGGCCGGCCTGGGCGCGGAACTCGGCCTCCAACTCCCGCCACTTCGCCTCCATGGCCTTCGCGCGGTCAGGGTGTTTCGCCAGCAGGTTCACCATCTCGCAGCGGTCGGTCGAGAGGTCGAACAGCTCCCAGGCATCCTTGTCCTCCCGGGCCGACACGAGCTTCCAGTTGCCTTCGATGAGCGCGCGGTTGCCCTCGTGATGGAAGAACAGGCGGTCGCGGGTGACCGCGCCGTCGCGCTCGAAGGCCGGCACGATGCTCTTGCCGGGCAGCGGCGGCGCCTTGACGCCGTTCCACTCCTCCGACGGCTTGACGCCCGCCAGCTCGAGCAGCGTCGGCACGAAGTCAATCACGTGGCACTGGTCGTGCCGCAGCTCGCCCCGGGCCTTGATGCCCTTGGGCCAGTGGACGATCCAGGGCGTGGCGATGCCGCCCTCGTGCACCCAGATCTTGTGGCGGCGGAACGGCGCGTTCGACGCGCTCGCCCAGCCGGGGCCGATGCACAGGTACGACGCGCCCGAGCCGGGCGGAGCCTTCGGGTCGTGCCGGTCGCCGCGGATGAGTATCGTCGCGTCGGCCCCGTTGTCCGAGAGGAAAAAGACCACCGTGTCGTCGAGCGCGCCCATCGCCCGCACCTGCTCGATCACGCGGCCGGCGTCGCGGTCAATCCTGTCCACCATCGCCGCGTGGATGGCCATCTTGGTCGCCTGGAACTGCCGCTGCTCGTCCGTGAGGTCCTTCCAGGGGATCGGATGCTCTTCCTCGCCTGGACCCAGCTCGTCGAGGAACTTCTTCTGGAAGTAGCGCGGCGTGAAGCCCGTCTCGAGCGGCGACAGGGCGCAATTCACGATGCCCATCTCGCGCAGGCGCTTCCAGCGCCCCTCGCGAACGGCGTCCCACCCCGCCAGGTAGCGCTCGCGGTAGCGGGCGATATCCTCCTGGTGCGCCTGGACGGGGAAGTGGGGCGACGTGAAGGCGAGGTAGCCGAAGAACGGCTTGTCGGCGTGCTTCTCCGCGTGCTCCTTGAGACAGCGAATCATGTGGTCGGCCATGTGCGTCGTCGTGTAGTAGTCGGAGCCGGGCTTGATGGGCGGCAGCGGCTTGTCGTCCTCCTGGTGCGCGCGGGGGTAGAAATGGCGGTCGTGGTCGTCGAGCTTGTACGAGTGGTCGAAGCCGCCGTCCGCGCAGGGCCTCGGCGCGCCGTTCACGTGCCACTTGCCGCTGTGATAGCAGCGATAGCCCGCGGGCTTCAGGTAGTGCGGCATCAGGCGTGCCCACTGCGGCACGCGCCCGCGGGGCGGGTCCATGCGCACCTGTTGCGCGTAGTAGCCCGTCATGATACACGAGCGGGTCGGCCAGCAGCGGGCGGTGGAGTAGCCGTGCGTGAACCGCACCCCGCCTGCGGCCAGCTTATCGAGGTTGGGCGTCTCGATCTCGCCGCCATAGCAGCCGATATCCGAGAAGCCCATATCGTCGGCAAGGATGATCAGGACGTTCGGCGGCTTGGTTGCCGCGCCCTCGGGTGCTGCCATTGCATCGGTCCTCCTCAGCATTGCCAGGCCTGCCAGCCCGGCCATCCTCAACACGTCGCGGCGAGTGAGTGCTTCGCTCATCACGTGGTCCTCCGGAGTGGGCCTCGACCAGGGACACCACCCGCGTCATTCTGAGCGGAGTGGAACGGAGCGAAGAACCTCTCAGGGCACGCTGCCTCATCCACGATGGTCGCCGCCATGGCTTGAGCAAACTCCTTCGGGAGATTCTTCGCTGCGCTCAGAATGACAGGAAAGGGCGGCGCGGTCAAGTGCCGGTTACGCCTCTGTCATGCCGAGCCTGTCGAGGCATCGCTCTTGCCCCGGCGCCAGGGCGCCAACGAAAAGCGGCGTCGAGCCGCGAATGGCATGAGATTAGGGGCATATGTTGTGTAAGTGCTTGGCCCGCAGTACGTTATGATGTATACTGTCCTGGAGCGTTTCGGGCCGTTCACTCCAGGAGGATGCACGATGGCACGACGGAGGCGAAGCAGCCGGGC
>DATKZY010000138.1:0-53803 GCA_035527715.1 Planctomycetota bacterium
GGCGGCAGAACGCCGGCGGCCAACGCTTCTGCCGCCCCCTGCGGGGGCTGGGCCCTGGACCCGCCCGAACCCACGGCTTACGCCGTGGGCTACCACCTGCCGCCCGCCGTCGGCGGGCTACGGAGCCCGAGATGTGGGCAAGGATGAGGGCGTTGCCCTGGGCTATCCTATCACGCCCCGTTGGGGCTACGGAATCTACCAACAATTCCGGCTCGCACCCGCCCGGCGGGGGTGCCGCGGGTACCACGCAAGGCGCAGAGGAAGTAGCGGAAGCTGTCGAGGGAGACGTCGGGCGGCACGGAGTGGTCCACGGCGGGGAAGTAGCCGCCGTGGGCGAGCAGGCGGCGGGCCTTGGCAACCTCGCGGTCAATCGCCGCGCGGCCGCGGGCCAGCGCCCGCTTGTCTATGTTGCCAGCGAGCACGATGTCGCGGCCATAGCGCTTCTTGAGGGCAAGGGCGTCCTCGCCCGCGGCCACCTCCAGCGGCGAGAAGCCGTTCACGCCCACCTCCAGCCACAGGGGAATCAGCTCGTCAATGCAGCCATCGCTGTCCACGAAGATCGTCTCGACGCCGCGGCTCCGCAGCAGCTCGCAGAGGGGGACGTAGTGGGGCAGGAAGAACTCGCGGAACATCGCGGGCGAGACGAATGACCGCCCCTTGTAGGCGATGTCCTCGCCGAACGACGCGAAATCGAAATCCACCTGGGCAACGTAGGGCTTGAGCAGCTCGAGGAAGAACCATTCGAGGTAGTCGAGCATCTCGTGGACGAGGCCCGGGTCGTCGTAGAGGAGCATGCAGAGGTTCTCGGTGCCGACCCAGCGCTGGAGGGTGTGGCCGAAGAAGCTGCCCGGCCCGATGCCCAGCGGATAGTCCCGCCTCGCCCACCCCGCCTTCGCCCAGTCGGCAGGGAAGCGCGAGGGGGAGCGGGGGTCGAGGCGCTTCTGGAACGCGCGGAAGCCGGCACGCGACTTGATGGGGAAGTCGAGCCACTGGGGCATGGTGGACTGCTCGTGGCGTTTCGACACTCGCTTGGTGATGCCCAGCTCGTCGCGGACGATTCGCGTCTCGGCGTCTTCCGCCAGCACCTGCACCTCGAAGGGGGGGATGGGCGTGTAGGGCTTCCCGCCCGTGAACGCCACGCGGTCGAGCCCGAAGAACTGCACCGGGTCGGCCTCCCGCGGCAGCCC
Source organism: Planctomycetota bacterium (assembly GCA_035527715.1). Taxonomy (GTDB): domain Bacteria; phylum Planctomycetota; class PUPC01; order DSUN01; family DSUN01; genus DSUN01. The sequence continues at coordinate 1,188 of DATKZY010000138.1, forward strand.
CTCCGCGTGCCACCGCTCCAGCGTCTCGTCCATGAACCAGGAGTAGTTCAGGTTGAACGGCAGGAACAGCTCGCCCTTCAGCTCCCCTCGGGCGATGCCCAGGAATCGCTCTCTGCCGTTCATCGCGGGTTCCGTTCCGGCGATGAGGCCGTGGCGGCTCAGTCGGCCTCGACGCGCTTCATCTTGCCGACGAAGCGGAAGGCGGCCTTGTGGTAGACGAAGGACCAGACGGATTGGCGAACGTCCTTCCCGACGAACCGCACGTCGTAGAGGGGCACGGGCTTCTTCATCGCGCCGAGTGCCGAGCGCTGGAGGCCCCGGGCCTCCTTGTCGTCGGCCTTGTCGAGCTTCGCCACCACGATCTCCAGCCCCTCCTTCGAGGCCATCTGGCCGAAGAACTTCGTGGCGTCGGGCGGGAAGCGCTTGGCGACCTCGACATACTCCTCGGCGAGGCGCGCGCCCGTCTCGTCGCCGAACACGTCCTTGAACCAGGCCTCGGGCTCGGGCAGGATGAAGCCATTGACCAGTTGGCCGAGCTTCTCGTTGTCGCCCGCCTTGGCCGCGGCGAGGGCGGCGCTCATCTGGCCCTTCAGCCCCTCGGGCGTCTCCGGCACGCCCGGCGCCATCATCGCCCCCGTGCTGACCCGCACGAGTCCAGCCACCAGCAACCCCAGAGCGCACTCTCGAACCATGCCTTCTCCTTTCCAGATCCCCTCCGTACAGGAACGCAGACCCTATTTTCTGCCGTAGTGCTTGTCGGCAAAGTCCATGTAGCGGTCCCAGTCGTAGGCGGCGAGGTCGTGGCCGCCGGTGCGGATGTGGTAGCCGAGGGTGCCCATGACGGGCGTATCAAGGCCAGGCATTTCCTTGGCGGGCAAGCCGTCGGCGCCGAGGAGGCGATAGACGGGGTCGGCGTGGAGGCAGGAGAGGAACTCGCCTTTCGGGTCGGCCCACTGGTCCTTTTGGGCGCTGGCGACGTAGACGGGCCGCGGGGCGGCCAGCGCGATCAGCTCGTGCTGGTCCACGGGGCACTCGTCCTCCTTGCCGTTGTACTTCTTGTAGTTGTCGCAGAACCAGTGGGGGAAGCTGGTGTTGATGCGCGCCACGGTTTCGCCGAAGGCGCGGCGGCTGAGGGCGGCGCCGCCGCAGCCCGAGTCGTTCGAGATGACGATGGCGAAGCGCTCGTCCTCGGCGCCCGCCCAGAGAGACGTCTTGCCGAGGCGCGAGTGGCCGAGGACGGCGACGTGCCTGGCGTCAATGTCCTTGTCGGTCTCCAGGTAGTCGAGGGCGCGGCTGAGGCCCCAGGCCCAGGCGGCGATGGTGGCCCAGGAGTCGGCCTCGCGCTTGCCCTGGTCGAAGGTGGGATGGACGCCGTTCTTGAAGCCGTCGTGGAAGTCGGGGTCAATGTCGCCGTAGTAGACGGTGGCGAGTGCGTAGCCTCGGGCGAGGATGCGGCCAATGGGGAAGCGGGAGCTTGCGGCGGCGCGGGCCTCGTCGGTCGCCTTGTTGTTCACCATGCCCTTGCCCGGGCGCATCCAGCTCGTCGAGAGCTTGATGCCGGGGTCGGGGTTGGTGGCGTGGTTGCCCTGGAAGTTGAGCAGGAGGAAGGCGGGGACCGGCTTCTTCGCATCGTTGGGCAGGTAGAGCAGGATGTCCATCTTCGGCCCGTCGTCCTTGCCGGTGAACAGCACGGTGACCTGTCGGCGCGTGGCCTTGCCGTCGAGGGCCTTGGCTTCGTTGTCGAAGACCTTGAAGGTCATGCCTTCGGGCTTCGCGGGCGAGCGGCCGTAGACGTGGGTGCGGAAGAGCTCGAGGATTTCCGGCCGGCGCTTCGTGCGCCACAGCTCGGCGCTCGTGACCTTCGTGCCGTCCTGCATCACGAGGGGGTCGGGCAGGGTGTACTTCGGCACCTTGGCCTCATCGTAGTTCGCTCCGGCTTCGGCGTCGCTGACGGCGAGGGCGAGCGGGAGAATGGCGACGACGACTCCAAGCGTGCCCAGGAACTCACCGATCTGCATCATGGCTTGCTCCCTGATGGTGCGGGGGTTGGGGAATCTGGCCGAAGGCCCTCGGCCAAGCCTACGAAAGCATTGGCGGCCTCCTGGGGGTCGCCCAGGGCGTTCGCCCACGCCAGGGCCTCCGCGGGCGACCGCTTCGCCCAGGCGGCGGCGACGGCTCGGAGGGCGGCCAGGCGGTCGCGGGTCGGCTCGAGCTTGCCCGCCCACGCGGTGGCCAGCTTGGGGTCCTTGGCCGCCCAGGCGGCGGCCACGGCGGACGCGGCGGCCGTGCGGTAGCTGTAGTAGTCGGTCACGCCGGCCCACGTCTCGACGATGCGTGCGGCGGCCTGGGGGTCGCGGCTGGCGAGCTCGACGGCGACCTCGTGGATGATGTGGCTCTTGAGCACGAGGCGCTTCGTCCGCCCGACGAGTTCGAGGGCGGCCGCGGCGTCCCGCTTCGCCAGCGCTCGGGCGAGGGCGGGCAGGGCGTCGCCCGTGCCGCCGTCGGCCTTCGCGTAGTAGTCGAGCGCCGCCTTCGGGTCGGCGGCGGCCCACGCGGCGGCCACGCCGTCGCAGGCGTTCGCCTGGCACCCGCCCGGCTTGTCGGGGAGCGCGGCGGCCCACCGCGCGGCGGCCTGGAGGTCCTTGCGGCCGAACGCCTCGCCGATGTCGCGGACGAGTTTGCCGAGCCGGGCGCCCTGCTCGTGCCGCTGGCCGACGTTGAGGGACGCGAGGAGCGAGCAGAGGTCGGCCGCGCCCTTCGGGTCGGACCTGGCCATTTCGTGGGCCACGGCGCTGAGGGCCATGATCCGCGTGTAGACGTCCTGGATTCTTGTCGCGTAGTCGGCGGCGGCCTTCGGGTCGGCGGCGGCCCAGCCCTCCGCGAGGTCGCGGGGGAATGCCTTCACGAACTCCTTCTCGCTACGGCCGGCGAGCGCGGCCTGGGCGGCCTTGGGGTCCTTGCTGGCCCACTCTCGGACGACGCCTCGGAGGGCGTCCACGCGGCAGCCCTCGTGGTTCTTGATCTTCTCGGCCATGGCCAGGGCGGCCTGGGGATCGGCCTTGGCCAGCTCGCGCGCGGCCTCCATCGGGGCGGTTCGGGGCAGGTTGCCCCAGCCGTCCTCGCCGAGGTGCTTCCAGATCAGCTCGTCGGCGAGCTTCGGGTCCTTCCGCACCATGCCCACGACGGCGTAGTGCAGGGCCGTGTTGCGGGTCGCGCGGTCGCCCTGGGTCCGCTCCTGGAACTTCAGCCCCCAGTCGGCGGCGGCGCGGGGATCGCGGCGGCCCCAGGCGAACATCACGACGCCCAGGAGGTCCCGCTTCGCGGTCCAGGCCTCGAGCCGGTCGGCGAGGTCGGCCGCGCGGGCGGGGTCGGAGTGCGCCCATTCCTCGGCGATTGCGTAGAAGGTCCAGGTTCGCGCGAAGCGTTCCTCGACCTTCGCGGCGCGCTCGACCGCCCGCGCGAGTGCGTCCTCGCGGGTCGCCTCCGCCGCGGCCAGGGAAGCGGCGAGGGTGAGGACGAACACGCAGGTCAACGGCCTGCAACTCATCGAGAGCCCCCCTCAAGGCCACTGAGGCGAACCGAGTCGCCCTCCTTGTAGTGCTTGTTCCGCAGGATGTCGCGGCAGCGCTCGCGAATCGCCGCGGCCAGGCCGAGGGCCTTGGGGTCGCCGGCCCCGGCGAGGGCCGCCTCCTGGCGAATGCGCTTGACGGCCATGCGGAGGGCCTGCATGCCGCCGTCCACCTCCTCGCCGGCCCCGCGCATCTGCGGGTCGAAGTCGCGAACCCTGGCCGCCAGATTCGGCGCGCTCTGGCGGATGAGGTCCTTGCAGTGGTCGAGGGCCAGGCGCCACTCGGCGGGGAACGCGCACGGCTTGCCGTGCTGGGCCATTGTGTTCCAGAGCTGGCGCATCCCGCGCGCGATGGGGACGACCCGGTCGGCCAGGCCCTTCGCGGCGGGGTCCTTGGCCGCGGCGGCCTCGGCCAACTGGACAATCCCGTCCGACCAGGTGAGGTATTCCTGGATGCGCGCGTGGGCGGCGTCGAGGAAGTCCTTGATCTTCTCGACGGATTCGAGGGCCTGGTCGGTCGCGGTGCGCGGGTCCTCGCGGCGCGGGGTCTCGCTCCTCTCGCTGAGGTAGTAGTACATGAGGCCGCCGCGCTCGGAGCAGGTGGCCGCGGCGGTGGGCTTCCCCGTGCCGGCGGCCCCGGTGCTGCGGGTCTTGTTGATGCCCTCGAGGTCGAGGATGTACTCGCACGGCCCCGCGCCGAGCGCTCCGCGCATCACGTCCACCAGCGTGAAGGCATCGAGCGGCGTCCCCTTCACCCGGTCGCGCGGGTAGACGATGGCGAGGAGGAAGTCGGGGGCCTTGACCTTCTCGCGGGTCATCATGTGGGTCAGCTCGGTCTGGAGGTGGAGCCGCCACTCGGTGCCGCTGAGCCAACTGGGCACCCAGGGGTGGACGTAGACGTCGCTGTACGGCGTGTCGCCCTGCGGCGGGAGTGCCTTGACCTCCATCGTCTCGGAGGCGGCGCCCGAGGTCGCGCCGAGGGCCGGGCGCTTCGCCAGGATGGTCATCCACTTCGCCGCGAAGGGCGGCTGCCAGCCCTCGACGACGAACGTCGTGTCCTTCTGCGCCGAGGCGAGGTCCCTGGCGAACCAGATCCCTTCGCGCGCGAGGACGGCCACGTAGAGGCTCTTCCCCTTCAGACCCACCTGCGTCGCGGCGAAACGGCGGGTCGGTCCCTCGCCCTCGGGCACCAGCACCACCTCGTCCGCGCCCTCCTTCGGCCACACCAGCATCGCCAGGGCCGCGTGGCCGTCGAGCAGTTGGACGAAGAAGTTCTCCGCCGGCGCATACACCTTGTCAACACGGGTCTCGGTCGCGTCGTAGAGGACGTCGTTCCCGAAGAAGTCGGGGATGAAGGCCAGCCGCGCGCGGCCCCGCACCTGCACGGCGCTCACCCCATCGCCAGGCACGATCTCCGCGAACGGCTTGCCCAGGCCCATCTTCAGGCGGGCCTTCGCGGCCCCTGCGGCGAAGGCGACGATCACCCCCGCCTCGTCGCACTCGACGCACCGGAAGTCCTTCAGGCCGACGGCCTCGTGCCCCTGGTCATCCACCAGCACCACGTCCACGCGGACGCTGCCCGCCTTGCCGGCGGCCTTCGGGACGAGCGAGACGCCCGCCGAGCCGGCGGCCAGGACTGCGATCAGGTCGGGAGTCTCAACCGCCACGCCGCCGGGGAACGGCGCCGTTCGAGCCGCCTCGGCCGGCAGGGCCTTCCACCCCTCGCGGGCCTCCGGCTTCTGCGCCCCTTGGGGCAGTGCCCACACCCGCAACGGCGGCCCTTCGCCGGCCGCCTCGCCGCCCCATCCGAGCCCCGCGAGCCAGGCCGCAGTCAGGAGTGCCGTCGCTCTCGAATGTATGCTCACGTTCCTCGTCTCCCCCAATCAGCCGCGCCATGGTCGAGCTTGATGGCGAACGCGTGGTGGCAGGGGGGCCTCTCGATGGCCGCCGCCGGGATGTCCACCACAGCCCCCCCGCCTTGCAGGCGCCAAGCCAACGGCTCCTTGACGCCCAGCATGTGGACCTTCGAGCCGGGGGCGGGGCGGAGCGTGCCGAGGACGATCTGCTTCGGCGGGCCCTCCTGCCCCTCTTCGCACAGGTGGATGGCGTACACCGTGTCGCCCTTCCGCGTGTAGCACACGCGGCCCTCTTTGCAGGGCGCGATGGCACGGGTGCCGTAGATGGCCTCGCCGTTGACGGCCAGCCACTCGCCCATCTCGCGCAGCCGCTTCACGGCCTCGGCGGGCAGCTCGCCGTCGGGCTGTGGGCCGACATTCATCAGGAAGTTCCCGCCCTTCGACACGATATCCACCAGCAGATGGATGAGGCGTCGCGCGCTCTTGTACTTGTCGTTGGGCTTGAAGGACCACTGGTCGCCCATCGTGAGGCACGACTCCCACGCGAAGTCGGGCGGCGTGTCGGGCACTTCCTGCTCGGGCGTGCGGTAGTTCTCGTACTTGCCGCCGACGGTGCGGTCCACGATGAGGAGGCCGGGCTGGTGCCTCCTCGCCATGGCCGCGATGCGGGGCATCTGGATGTCCTGCTTCGGCGGCCGCACCTGCCCGCCGTCGAGCCACAGGATGTCCACCTTCCCGTAGCCGGTCATCAGCTCCTCGATCTGGTTGTAAACGAACTGCTGGAACTTCGCCCAGATCTCTGGGTGCTGAGCCGTGTCGTAGTTGGGGTTGCGGTCGCGGATGGGGAAGTCGCGGCTCCAGTACCAGGGGCAGTGCCAGTCGCTCTTCGAGAAGTAGACGGCGATGGCAAGGCCCTGGGCGCGGAAGGCGTCGAAGACCTCTTTCGCCACGTTTGCTTTCGGGTGCTTGCTGAACGGGCAGTCGGGGTGGGTCACGCGGTAGTCGGTCTGCCGCGTGTCGAACATCGAGAAGCCATCGTGGTGCTTTGTCGTGAAGCACACGTATTGGCAGCCGGCGGCCTTGGCGATGGCGGCCCACGTCGCGGGGTCGAACTTCGTGGGGTTGAAGGTCTTGCTCAGCGCGAAGTAGTCGCGCTGGAAGCGGACGATGTCCCTGCCGCGCTCGACCCAGGGCTGGAGGTCGTCGGGCCGTGCCCAGGGGTCGGCGGGGACGAGTGGCCAGCTCTCGATGCAGCCCCACTGGCTGTAGGGCCCCCAGTGCATGAAGAAGCCGAACCTGAGGTCCTGGAACCACTCGAGGCGCTGCGGGAGCCAGTCGGTGGCGGCCATCGGAGCTGAGGGACTCAAGGGGTCTAAGGGACGCAAGGGACTCTTGAGCTGCGGGCTATTCCTCTCCTCGCAGGCGGTGGTCGCGAGCGGCGTGCTCGTACCAGAGCTCGTGGGGGAGGCGGTTGCCGAACTGGGCGAGGAACTGGCGGTTGAGGGCCTGCTCCTCGAGCCAGTCCTCGGTGTAGATGGCGTGGAGCTCGGCCCACTTGTCGCGCGGGAAGTCGAGCCCCGACCAGTCAATGCTGTCGTAGGTGGGGATGTAGCCGATGGGGGCGCGGATGGCGCTGCCGTGGCCGTGGCACCGCTCGAGGGCCCAGAGCAGGATGCGCAGGTTCTCGCTGAAGCCGGGCCAGATGAAGTCCCCGTCGTCGTCGCGGCGGAACCAGTTGACGCGGAACACCTTGGGCCGATGGGTGATCCGTTTTCCCATGTCGAGCCAGTGCTGGAAGTGGGAGCCCATGTTGTAGCCGCAGAAGGGCAACATGGCCATCGGGTCGTGGCGGATTTCGCCGAACTGGCCGTCCTGCGCGGCCGTGCGCTCGGAGGCCATCGTGGCGCCGACGTAGACGGCGTGCTGCCAGTTGAAGCACTGGTAGACGAGTGGGGCGAGGCGCGCCCGCCGCGCCCCCAGCAGGATCGCCGTGATCGGCACGCCCTGCGGGTCCTCCCAGTTGGGGGCGATCGAGGGGCACTGATGCGCGGGCGCGGTGAAGCGGCTGTTGGGGTGAGCGCCCAGGATGCGCTTGCCGTGCTCGTCGGTCTTCCCAGGCCACCACGGCTGCCCGGTCCAGTCCAGGGCGCCCTGGGCCGGGGCCTCGCCGTCGCCGCCCTCCCACCACACCGTGCCATCGGCGCAGAGCACCGTGTTCGTGAAGAGGCTGTTGCGCCGGATCGTCTGGACGGCGTTGAAGTTGGACTTCGGATTGGTGCCCGGGGCGACGCCGAAGAAGCCGGCCTCGGGGTTGATGGCCCACAGCCGGCCGTCGGGGCCGATGCGCATCCAGGCGATGTCGTCGCCCACGGTCCAGACCTTGTAGCCCTTCTTCCCGAGGGCCTCGGGCGGCACGAGCATGGCGAGGTTCGTCTTCCCGCACGCGCTGGGGAAGGCGCCGGCAATGTAGTCCACGTGCCCGTCGGGATGCTCGACGCCCATGATGAGCATGTGCTCGGCCATCCAGCCCTCTTGCCTGGCGAGGTAGCCGGCGATGCGGAGCGAGAGGCACTTCTTGCCCAGCAGCGCGTTGCCGCCGTAGCCCGAGCCCACGCTCCAGATCGTGTTGTCCTCGGGGAAGTGCAGGATGAGGCGGCGCTTCATGTCGAGATCGGCCTTGCCGTGCACGCACCGGGTGAACTCACCCGTCGTGCCGAGCTGGTCGAGCACCGCCTTGCCCGTACGGGTCATGATCATCATCGAGATGACCACGTAGATGCTGTCCGTGGTCTCCACGCCGACCTTGCTGAAGGGGGAGCCGATGGGGCCCATCGAGAAGGGGATGACGTACATCGTGCGGCCGCGCATGGAGCCGGCGAAGATCTGCGCCGCCTTGTCGTAGGCCTCCTCGGGGGCCATCCAGTTGTTGGTCGGCCCCGCGCTCTCCTCCGTGCTCGTGCACACGTAGGTGAGGCCCTCGGTGCGCGCCACGTCGTTGAGAGCCGAGCGGTGGTAGTAGCAGCCAGGCAGCTTCTCCTGGTCGAGCCGGATGAAGTCCCCGGTCTTCAGCGACTCGTCGAGCAACGCCCGCCGCTGCTCCTCCGAGCCGTCAATCCACACCACCTTGTCGGGCTGGCACATCTCCTGGACTTCCCGCACCCAGGCCAGCAGCTCTTTGTGCTCGGTCATGGTTCCCCTCGAACGAAGGCAATGCCCCTTCCGGCCCCCTTGCCCCACGACACGCAGTGTGGGGGAGGGCCTCAGTATACTCGAAACTTCCCGGGTTTTCCACCCGTTGGCGGGGTTCACCCCTCCATCGTCGCCAGCAGTTCCCAGGCGATGAGCAGGTGGCCCGTGCGGTTGGGGTGGACGGGCTCGCCGCAGAAGGTGGTGAAGGGGCGATACTGAAGCTGTCGGGCGAACATCTCGTGGAGGCGCACGAGACGGGCATCGAAGGCCTTCGCGAGGTCGTGCACGACCTCGAGGTAGCCGGGCAGCATGGCGAGCACGCGGCGCTGGCACTCGTTCGCGTCGCGCTCGAGGATCATGTAGAAGGGATCGAGCAGCACGAGCTTCGGGGCGAGCTGGCTGGCGACGCGGGTGAGGATGCGGGTGTAGCTTTCGCGGTAGACCTCGGGCGGCACGTCGCGCACCCGGTCGAGGCTGCGGTGCAGGTCGTTGATGCCGATCATCACCGACAGCCAGTCGGGGCGCTCGGCCAACACGTCGGCCTCCCAGCGGGCCTCGAGGTCGAGCACGGTGTTGCCGCCGATGCCCTTGTTCACGAAGCGGATCTTGCGCTCGGGATACTTCGCGGTCACCAGGTCCACGAAGAACGCCACGTAGCCGTTCCCGAGTGGCGCAGCGGCCGGGTCGCGGCGGCCGCAGTCGGTGATGCTGTCGCCGATGAGGACCATCGTCTCGCAGTCCTGGATGCACAAGCCGCCCATGTACTTGATTCCTCCTGGGGAACGATGCCCCGCGGCCTATAGGACCTATAGGTCCTATGGGTGTATCAGAGGTCCTTGATGATGCTCAGGATCGCCTCGATGTCGTCGGGGACGGGGATGGGCCGGTTGGCGTGGCGGGCCTGGGCGACGCCGAACTGGCCGAACTCCTCCCGCAGACGCTCGGCGTCGTAGGAGTGGTAGCCCACGGTGGCGTGGGGGTCCTTGAGCAGGTGGCCGGTGAGGATGCACACGACGCGCTCGTCGCGGGCGATGACGCCCTGCTCGCGCAGCAGCCTCGCGCCCGCGACCGAGGCGGCCGAGGCCGGCTCGCAGCCGAAGCCGTGCGCGCCCACCATCGCCTTTGCGTCGAGGATCGCCGCGTCGGGCACCGCGCGCACGACGCCGTTCGTCACCTCCAGCGTGCGGAGCGCCTTGTCGAGGTTCACCGGGCGGTTGATCTCGATGGCCGAGGCAATCGTGTGGGCCTTCCGCTTCTCGGCGTCCATCTGCGCGTAGAATGCCTCGATGGCCGCGTCGCCCACGTTCCCGCCGTTCCAGCGGAGGCCGGCCCGGTTGACCAGGCGGTCGAGGGTGTCGGCGCCCGTGGAGTTGATGATGGCCACGCGCGGGATGCGCGGGATGAGGCCGAGCTGCCGCAGTTCGGCGAATGCCTTGCCGAACGCCGAGCTGTTGCCCAGGTTGCCGCCCGGCACCACGATCCAGTCGGGCGGCTCCCAGCCGAGCCCCTCGAGCACGCGGTACATGATGGCCTTCTGCCCCTCGAGGCGGAAGGGGTTGAGCGAGTTCATCAGGTAGAGATTGGTCTGGAGGCACACCTCCTGCACCTGGCGCATGGCGTCGTCGAAGTCCCCCGCGATCTGGAGGGTCGTGGCCCCGTAGTCGAGCGCCTGCGAGAGCTTGCCGTAGGCGATCTTGCCCGAGCCGACGAACACGACGGCCTTGAGCAGCCCCGACACGCCCGCGAACAGGGCGAGCGAGGCCGACGTGTTGCCCGTCGAGGCGCAGGCCGCGTACTTCGCCCCCACCATGTTCGCGTGGGTGAAGGCTCCCGTCATCCCGTTGTCCTTGAAGGAGCCCGACGGGTTGAGGCCCTCGTATTGAAGGAAGAGGCGGCCGGGGTCGAGGCCGACATAGGCGGCCACGCCGTCGGTGCGGCGGAGCTGGGTCTGCCCCTCGCCGATGGTGAGCACCTTGTCGAGCTCGGCGAACGGGATCAGCTCGCGGAAGCGCCACACGCCGCTGTAGTCGAGGGGATTGCGCGACGACGCCCGCCGCTCGTCGAACAGCGCGAGGCGGGCGGGCACGGGCAGGCGCTCCCAGTCGTAGGCCACGTCGAGCAGTGCCCCGCACTTCTCGCACCGCTGGTGGACGGATTTCAGCTCATACGTCGCCCCGCACGCGGGACGGATGCACTGCTGGCGGGCGGCATCTGTGGCCGGAGATGAGCCGCTGTCCTCGCGTGAAGGCAACCGAATCATTGAGCAGGCTCCCGCTGGGGTCGCACAGGGTCTTTGAAGCGTTGCGGCAGACTGGCCATAGTATCGCGCACGGGGCTGTCAGGTTCAAGTGGACGTTGCCCCGTGGTCCGGGGCGCCATGGAAGCAGCGTAGTGTCATTACGGAGTTCGCGACGTCCGTAATCTCTGAGCCATGGCCTCCAGCGCCTCCTTCAGCAAGCCCCGCCGAACCATGGGCTTCGGGGTCCCTACCAGTGAACGTTGCGCCGTGGTCCGGGGCACGATGGGAGCAGCGTAGTGTCATTACGAAGTTCGCGAAGTCCGTAATCTCTGAGCCATGGCCTCCAGCGCCTCCTTCAGCAAGCCCCGCCGAACCATGGGCTTCGGGGTCCCTATCAGGCGGCTCCTTCACGGCTATCTGGGATGGTTGGACGAGTGTCTGAGCGAATGCGCGGTGGCCGACGGGCGAACCGGGGTGATTACGGACTTCGAGAAGTACGAGATACCTGCCGGACCTGGCAGTCATCTTCTCCGACAAGTCCCTGTGGAACAGGGCATTGGCGGCCTCGCACCACCCCGCGCGTGCTCCGCGGAAAGGTTCAGATGAATGCTCAAGACCAGGGAAGGCTGGGCACCGGACGAGGCGCGCAGATTACGGAGTTCGCGAGGTGCGTAATACCTACCCCAGGGCCTCGATCACCTGCTTCAGCAGGCCCCGGTGGAATCGAGGCTTCGGGTGGGCCACCAATACCCAGGTTCCCGGCGGCTCCTGGCGGGCATATCCACGCCTCTTCAGTTTCCCCAGGTGCCGCCAGCAGGCCGGCGGCGACATCTTGAGGCCCTGCTGGATTCCGGCCGCCGAGCAGCCACCCTTCTGCTGCAAGAGCTTCACGACTTGCAGGCGGCGAACATTGGCGAACGCGGTGGCCGCATCGAAGATGATGTCCATGGCCGTGGCCGCGGCTGCTGGGACCTTCTTGACGGTCTCGGCGGAGAGGTGGAGAATGCGGTCGTGCTCCCATCCAACCGCAGCCACTGAGGGGTCCGCGAGAGACTGCCGGACGAGGCCCCAGGGCCAGAACCTTCTCGGTCCGCCATCGTGGTCCGCAGGGCGGTAGTAGACGTGGGCCCCGGACCGCCTGCGCTGAACGATGCCCCGGGCGGCAAGAGGCCCAAGGCGATCAGACACTTGTGCGGGGGGCAGTACGGCCCGCTCGGCGAGCTTGCCGGAGGCCAGTTCGCGGTCGGGGCAGAGAGCGTGCAGAATCAAAAGGTTCTGCTCACACGCCAACGCACGACAGACGGTGGCGACAGCTTCGAGCATTTCTGTGTGGCTCCCTTCATTACGGACCTCGCGAAGTTCGTGATCATTCCCTATGGCCAGATACGTGCCCTATGCCCGGGCAAGGTCGCATGCCGGTTTCCATCGCTCTCGCACGGCTGCCCCTGCAGGTCACAGGCCCATCACCGAAGGTCTGGGCGCCGAACAACCCGCCGGACTGGGAGGCCATCGCTTGGGGCATCTGCTCACCGGTCTCCTGATTTCGGACTTCGCGAGGTCCGAAATCACTGTCGTTACCCACCCTCGCGCCCCTGACCTGCCAAGCTCAGATGCCTCAGGGCAGGCTGTCCGTGCCCGGCCGCGTGGCTGCCTTACAGGCCCGGCACGGATGGCGGCATGGGAACGGTCTGGCCGCCGGGCAGGCGAATCTTGGGGATGTTGGGGGCGGGGCCCTTCGGGTCCCGCGGGGGGAGGGGCTTGGGCAGCGAGGCGCCCTTCTTGGGGGCGACCGGGGCCTTCTTGGCCTGGGCCTCCCGCACCGACTTCACGATGTCGGCCGGGGGCTCGGCGATGGCCTCCGCGCGCCCGTCGGCGTAGAGGACGAGGTACTTGCCCGGCTTCGGGATGTCGGGGTCCACGAGGAAGGCCGTCACGTCGATCAGGACCCAGGTGGTCCGGGGCACGGTGTCGAGCGTCCTGCCGTTGAGCGCCGTGTTCCAGGCGTAGCTGAGGCCCTTGTCCTGGAGCGAGGGCGGGGCAAACGGCGACACGAAGAGCTGGGGCGGCGCGCCCGCGATGAGGCGCGTGATGGACTTGGGGTCCTTCTTCGGGTCGCCCTCCGGGAAGAATGCGGCCCTCGGGAGCGCGCCGGCGATGCACTGGGTCTGGAGCAACAGGTGGATCTGCCGGAGGTTGCTGAGGCCCTTGACCTCGTTGGCCTTGTTGATCGCGTACTGGAAGTTCGACTGGCTGTGGAGCCCCGACATGATGCTGGTGACGGTGAGGATTTCGATGAGGGTGATCCCCACGGGCTTTCGCCGCCGTCTTGGCTGGAGCATTGGGAACCTCCTGAGAGTCGGGGGGCGCTCAGCGCGCGCCCAGCACGGTTGTGGCCCTCGCGAGGATGCGGCCGATCTCGCTCCTCTGGGCCGCCGCGTCCGCCGGCGGCGGGCCGGCCAGAGCGAAGTTGGCCAGCACCATGTCGCGGCGGCTCAGCAGCACGGTGATGGGCACGTCGGGGTTCAGGCTGTAATCGGGCGGCCCCTTGGCGCCTTCGAGGGCGATGGTGAGGGGGAGGGCGATCCCCTGGGCCTTCGCCACCTCGGCCAGCTTCGTGCGGTTCGCCTCCGTGTTCGCATCGAGGAGCACGACGAACCCGGCCATCTGCTTCGCCCTGTGGGCCGCCACGAACTTGTCAATGGCCTTGACCAGCCTGGTCAGGCGGCCGTCCACCGCTCGCGTGAAGACGATGAGCGATGGACGCCCCCCGTACGTTCAGACGTAACAGCACTGCTTTCCCTTCGACGGCCCGGTGACGTCGGAGACGTCGAACTGCTTGGTCTTGGCCCCGATGCGGAGGCCCGAGCGGAGCGCCTCGCCCCCCGCGGCCCCCTGGACGACGAGGAACAGCGACAGCGCAGCCCCTGGAAAGGCGACCCAGCCGCGGACCATGGCGTTCTCCTGAACCGACGGCCCAACGCCATAATGGCACAACGCACCCCGCAAGTCAAGGCCGGCCCGCGCCGACACGCCGCCGGCGTCCAGGGGGCGGCATCCCAAGTTGCCTGCTGGCCTGGACTTAGCGCAACGGCTGCTGGCAGCGCGGTGGATCTGACGATGCGCGAGCCACTTACGCCGACAGGCCCCCAAACCCCCATATCCTCGGCGTTCTCGCCGATCTGTATCACCGCGGCCCCCTCGGGGAGTTGATACAGATCGCTAGAGCCCAGAGAATCGCCGATTCTCGCCAATCCGTCCGATCTGTATCACTCCGCCCCCCTCAGGGGTTTGATACAGATCGGCAGCGGCCTGCGCCGACGCGACCCCAGTCTGGCGCGAGTGGAAGCCCAGCCCGCCGCTGGGCGGGCGGCGGTTTCGCAGCGGGGTCGGGTTACTCCGCGCTCTCGTCGTCCCGGCACGTGAGCAGGAACAGCAGCGGGTTGTTGCCGCGCCGTTCGAATTCACTGCGGATGGGGTGGACCGTCCTCAAGTCGCGGCGCGAGGGGTGACGACGACCCATGCGCGTTGCCTCTGGAACGAGGGACTCATCGCTATCTCTTGGCACGCCTGGCAGTGAGGCCGGAAAGAGGCTCCGGATCAAGTCTCCGTTCGAGGTCCCGGATGATGAGAATCAGGTGTTCGGTGGCAGCCGCCATTCTCCGTGCGTCAGATTCACTGGGGACCGTGTCCAAACTCGGAACCGCATCCACGGCCCGCCGAATCTCCTTCTGAAGCTCTAGTCCTCGCTCCCTGGGTAGACGTGCAGCCGACGCACGCTCAATCCGCTCTTGGGCATACAGGCGCGCGACAGGGCCAAGGGCACAATACACGAGCTCGTCACAACGCAACTGCTCTTGGAAGTGTCCCTGCCTGGAAAACGTCTCGCCCGCTGAGCGAAACTGCTCCGCCGCCCCGTCACAATCCTGGCGGAGCAACCGCAGGAACCCTTGGTACTTGTGGAGCCAAGCATGCAGGACAGGGTTGTCGTTCCTTTCGATAAGGCTGCCAGCATTGCTGAGACAATCGTCAGCTTCTCTAGCTTGGCCCTTGCAGATGTGGACCATGGCGAGATTCAGCAACACTCGCGCTTGGAGATCCATGTCGAAAGACGAGAAGTCTGCCTTGAGAGCTTCGTGGAGTGCATCTTGCGCATCGCAGTGAGAGCCGCCGAATTTCCGGATGGCTACACCGATGCCAAGCAAAGCCTTGGCTACACCCTCCTGGTATGCAGCATCCCGGGCGGCCGTAAGAGCTTGAGCCAGTCTCGAGTCCGCCTCCTGCCTATCGCCTGCATAGATGGCCAGTCGACCAGCAAGACAGCTCCAAGTGCTCGTCAATTCAGGCAGTCTCCGGGATGAGATTGCATCCGCACAAGTCTGCAGCAGAACTCTGGCCTCACCAAGCTCACCCCGGTCGACCAAGCTGCCTATCGCCTTCAACGCAAGAAGCGAGCAGACAGGGGCCGCGTCCCAGAGCCTATTTCGCAGTGAGAAAGGAGAGCCCCTCAGCGCCTCTTGATAGTCGAGAACTAGAGAGTATCGTCGTGTCGGCAGACGGATCTCGACAGACTTGACATAATCCTCACAACACAGCAAGGAAACCAGTGCTTCCCACCGCTCCAAAGTGGCGAGGTGGGCAGGCAGGTGCGCTAGAAAGTAACCAGACATTGTTGCGGCGCCTTGTTCCTGCTGTCGCCAACCGAGGTCAACCAGCAACCGACAACCTTCCAGGATGCTCACGAAAAACGCCCCGGCCTTGCCTTCATCCGCCAGCCAGTCGGCGAGGGATTTGTGGTAGGGCTTGATGACTTCGTGGCCAGCTTCGGTCGTGGTCGGGAAGAGCGAGCCGAGGGGGCGGGTGAAGTCGCGGAGTTCCTCGTCCTGCCAGTTGAAGAGGCGCTGGAGAATCTCCATGGGTAGCGGCTCGCGGGCGGCGAGGATGGCGCGCAGCGCGGGGCGCACGTCTTTGCGGAACTTCTCAAGGTCGGGGAACTGCCGCTGGAAGTACTGGAAAAAGATTCCGCCGAGACCTTGCGGGAATTGATCGGGACGGTCCAGTGAGAAATGGCCGCGCTGAACGTCGTCGCAAAAGCGCTCGACGTAGAGGAACACGCCTTCGCTCTTCTCCAGGACTTGCTCCACGAGGCGGTCGGCGTCCGCGCGGTCCTGGAGAGGCGACGCGAGTTCGCGCCGCAGGTACTCGCGGATGTCGGCGCGGTTGGATTCGGTCGCGGTGTCGAGGACGAATGGGTTCAACCCTTGCAGCGGGGCGATGACGTCGCTCTCCGGCCGGCTGGTCGCGACGATGCCAATCCAGTCGGGCAGACGCGGGGCGTTTCGTGCCAGCATCTCGACCAACTCGTTGCGTCCGCTTCCGCCGGCTTCGTCGAGCGCGTCAATGACGATCAGGTACCGCTCGCGTCCGCCCTCAATGGTGTGGCGCAACGGGTCGGCCAGGAGGTAGTCGAAGAGTTCGGCGGGGTTCTTCCGGTCCAGCTCCGTGATTTCCGGCAGGGCGAGCAGGAGCTTGCGGTAGTCGGGCAGCCGAGTGGCAATCTGGAAGGCCAGGGTGCGGACGATGCGGTGCGCGTTGCGGTGGTCGGGCTTGTCGTATTCGCAGAACTGGACGGCGATGACTTTGTCGCGGCCATAGTGTGCGAGGTGGGCGGCAAAGGAGCTCTTGCCGACGCCCGGAGCGCCCAGGATCCAGAAGAGACGCGAGGCGCGGTCGGCGGCGTTGCGCCATTGCTCGATCGCCTCGACCAGCCACGCCCGCCCGACCAGGCCCTTCCTGAGCAACTGGAAGATGCGCGAGTCGGAGGAGATGGGCTTGAGGTGTTCCTCGAGGGTCCTGATTTCGCCCGCGAAGCGCCGGCTCTCGTCGCTCTCGACGACGGCCACGATCTCGGCGAGTTTCACCTGATACCATTGCTCCCACGCGGCCTCGCCCGCGGCGCGCTGCTCTTTCCAGTCGTGCATGTCGAGCCACTGGATGTGGCTGATGCTGGGCGGCGGCTTCACCTCCTGCTCGGTCTCGACGAGGATGGTCTGGATGTTGCCGCCCTTCACGCCGATGGCGATGGCAATCTCGTCGAGGCACACGCCGGGGTCGCGGGTGGAATACTTCGAGAGGAAGGACAGGACGCGGCTGCTGTCCAGGATGCCGTCGGTGATCTTGCGCCGCCAATCGTCACCGAACTTGATCTTGCTCTTGTCAATCCAGACGTCGTGGCCGCGTTTCTCCAGGTCGGCCTTGATTCGGCGCACAAGCTCCTCGTTGCTGTCGTGTCCGTAGCTGAGGAACATGCGGAGCGGGGCGAAGGGCTTCTGCGGCGACACCTGGCCGTGGTCCGGGCAGATCCAGAACTGGCCGACCTGGGTGAGCGCCTGGTCGCACTTCGGGCAGCGAATGGGCGGGTCCGTCATGGACACTCTCGCTTCGCCCTTCCGGGCAGTTCCGCAGGCAGCCACGGCACGCGTCCGACGCGACGATGCGAGCGGCTCCGGCCGCGCGGTGATCGTAGCTCGACGAACCGGCCCTGTCAAAGCGAAAGCTTCCAAGCACGTGGGCCTTGAGAGCGAGCGGCCTTTCGTGTACACTATGTGCCTCAAGCCTATCCTGCTCTTGCTTACCCAGACAATGAGCCAGAATAGGAGCGACGGGAACGTTCGTGGAGCAAACCGACGTTCTCGCGTGAACTGGTTGGCTGCCTGCCTTCGGCAGCCCGTCTCTGGTTAGGAACAAGCGTCCGTGCCACGGCAGTTTTCGCTCGACCGCGTCCGCAACATCGGCATCATGGCGCACATTGACGCCGGGAAGACCACGGCGTCCGAGCGCATCCTGTTCTACACCGGCAAGACCCACAAGGTGGGCGAGGTGGACAAGGGGACAACCGCGCTCGACTGGATGCCGCAGGAGCGCGAGCGCGGGATCACCATCACCAGCGCCGCCACGACCACCGTGTGGCGCGACCACAGGATCAACCTGATTGACACGCCGGGCCACGTGGACTTCACGGTCGAGGTCGAGCGCAGCCTGCGCGTGCTCGACGGGGCGATCGGCCTGTTCTGCGCCGTCGGCGGCGTCGAGCCGCAGAGCGAAACCGTGTGGCGCCAGGCCGAGAAGTACGAGGTGCCCCGCATCGCGTTTGTCAACAAGATGGACCGCGTGGGGGCCGACTTCTTCGCCGTGGTCGGGCAGATCCAGAAGGAGCTGGGCGCCAACGCCGTCCCCGTCGTCATCCCGAACATCGAGAACGACGAGTTCGTGGGGATCGTGGACCTGGTGGAGAACTGCGCGGTCTACTACGACGACGCGGACCTGGGCACGACGTTCCACGAGGAGCCCGTGCCCGAGCGGCTGCGGGCCGAGGTGGCGCGCTGGCGCCGCCACCTGGTCGAAAAGGTGAGCGAGGTGGACGAGCGGCTGCTCGAGAAGTACTGCGCCGACGAGCCGATCAGCGAGGCCGAGTTGCGCGCCGCCATCCGCAAGGCCACCCACGCCCACCTCGTGTGCCCCGTGCTGTGCGGCTCGGCCTTCAAGAACAAGGGCATCCAGCGCCTCCTCGACGCCGTCGTGCACTACCTGCCCAGCCCCATTGACCTGCCGCCCATCAGCGGCGTGTGCCTCAAGGGCGAGCCGATCGAGCGCGCGCCCAACGACGGGGGCCGCCTCGCCGCACTCGCCTTCAAGGTCGTCGCCGACAAGCACATCGGCAAGCTCATCTACGTCCGTGTCTACTCCGGCACCCTTTCCGCCGGCACCTACGTGCTCAACTCGACTCAGGGCAAGCGCCAGCGCGTCGGGCGCCTGCTGCGCATGCACGCCAACCGCCAGGAGATCGTGGACGCCCTTTACTCGGGCGAGATCGGCGCCGTCGTCGGCCTCACCGACACGGTGACCGGCGACACCCTGTGCGCCGAGGAACACCCCATCGTGCTCGAGGCCATCGAGTTCCCGGCGCCCGTCCTCAGCGTCGCCGTCGCCACCGAGAGCCGCACCAGCTCCGACCACCTGTCGAGCGCCCTCGCCCGCCTGGCCGAGGAGGACCCCACCTTCATCGTCGCCAACGACCCGGAGACCGACGACACGATCATCTCGGGCATGGGCGAGCTGCACCTCGAGATCATCCTCGACCGCCTCCGCCGCGAGTTCGCCGTCGAAGTCCAGCCCGGCCCCCCGCAGGTCGCCTACCGCGAGACCCTGACAACGCCGGTGGACATCAACGAGAAGCACGTGAAGCAGACGGGCGGCCGCGGCCAGTACGCCCACGTTGTCCTGACCCTCGAGCCCCTGCCCCCCGGCCAGGGCTTCGAGTTCGTCAGCGAGGTCGTGGGCGGCCGGGTGCCCAAGGAGTTCATCCCGGCCATCCAGCGCGGCATCATTGACGCCATGGCCAAGGGCCCCTGGTCGCGCTACCCGGTGGTGGACGTGCGGGTGGTCCTCACCGACGGCACGTACCACGAGGTGGACTCCTCCGAGCTGGCCTTCCGCACCTGCGCGGCCATGGCGTTCCGGAAGGGATTCCTTCGCGGGAACCCCCAGTTGCTCGAGCCGGTGATGAGCGTGAGCGTCCTCGCGTTCGACGAGTTTGCGGGGGCGGTTGCCAGCCACCTGTGCGCCAAGCGGGGCCACATCACGGGCATGGAGCGCCAGGGCACTTCCCAGGAGGTCAAGGCCCTCGTGCCCCTCGCCAACATGTTCGGCTACGCCACCGAGCTGCGCAACGCCACCCAGGGCCGCGGCACGTTCACCATGCACTTCGAGCACTACGAGACCGTGCCCTTCGCCATCGCCGAAGAGATCATCGCGAAGCGCAAGGAGCAGGCCGCCAGGCGATAGGGCCTCAACCCCCCTCCCCAAGATGATCAAGATGATCACGCGCGCGCAAGGGGGGTTGATCATCTTGCGCTGGGGCCACCAGGAGGCGATCAGCCGCCATAAGCCACGAAGCAGCAATGACATGTGACGCCACAGAGCCCAGGCGCCCCTGGGCTGCGTCAAGGTGATCAGGCCTCTCCGTGAGGGGGGGTGATCATCTTGGGACCCGCGGACACCCGTGCGCTCGACGGCGCCACCACGACGGGTCCATGCCAGACATTCGTCCCGGGGTCATTCTGAGCGAAGTGGCACGGAGCGAAGAATCTCTACCGGCCTGGGAGCGGAAGCTACTTCGCCGCCGTCAGCCAGCCATTCACCCTCATCCACGCCTCGCAGCGGGCGGGCCAGGTGGAGAGGACGGGGTCGCCTGGGGCCAGGCCGAAGCCGTGGCCGCCGTTCTGGTAGATGTGCATCTCGGCCTTGACCTTGTGCTCGCGCAAGGCCATGTAGAACAACACGCTGTTCTCGGCCGGGACGCCCGTGTCGCCGCTGGTGGCCATGAGGAAGGTGGGCGGGGTCTTCGCCGTGACCTGCTTTTCGTTCGACAGGCTCTCGACGAGCTCCTTCGACGGGTCCTTGCCCAACAGGTTGTTCTTCGAGCCGCCGTGGGTGTACTTGGTGGTGAGGGAGATGACGGGGTAGACGAGGACCATGAAATCGGGCCGGCAACTCACCTGGTCAATGGGGTCCTTGGCCTTCGGGTCGCCGTCGTCGAAGTGGGTGCCGGCGGTCGAGGTGAGGTGTCCGCCGGCGGAGAAGCCCAGGATGCCGATGCGGGCGGGGTCAACTCCGAACTCCTTGGCCCGGGCGCGGACGGTTCGGATGGCGCGCTGGGCATCGAGGAGGGGAGAGGGGTGCTTGTACTTGGGGGCGTGGCGATACTTGAGCATGAAGCCGGCGACGCCGAAGGAGTTGAGCCAGGCCGCCACGTCCTTGCCCTCGTGGCCGACGGCGAGGTGGCCGTAGCCGCCGCCAGGGCAGATGACGATGGCGGCGCCGGTCGCCTTGTCGGCGGGCGGCAGCCAGATGGTGAGCGACGGCTTGTCGGCGTCGGTGTCGCCGACGGCGCCGGGCGCGCCGTCGGGCCAGAGCAGCTCGACCTTTGGCTCCGCCGCGTCGGCTCCCGTGGCCAGTGCCGCAAGCACGACCGCGACCAGCAGAACTCCCCAGGGGCCCTCGCTCAGCATCGTCGTCTCCTTCTCGGTTAACCTCCCGCGGGTTCCGGAACCCGCGGGAGGTTGGTCAGGCTGGTCAGCCCGGCTTCTCGAGCAGGCCGCGGCGGCGCATCCAGTCGGCGCAGCGGAGGGTCCAGCTCGACAGCGCGGGGTCGGTGGTGGCGAGGCCGAAGCCGTGGCCGCCTTTCTCGTAGATGTGGAGCTCGCCCGGCACGCCCATGCGGCGCATGGAGACATAGAAGAGCACGCTGTTCTCGGGCAACACCTCCTTGTCGTCGCCGGTGTGGACGAGGAAGGTCGGCGGCGTGGCGGGGGTGACCTGTCGCTCGTTGGAGAGGCGTTCGAGGTGCTTCGTCTTGGTGCTGTCGCCGCCGAGGAGGTTGTCGCGCGTCGGCTCGTGCGTGTACTTCGAGGCGAACGAGATGACCGGGCAGACCAGCGCGACGAAGTCCGGGCGGCAGCTCAAGCGGTCCACGGGGTCCTCGGCGTCGGGAACGCCGTCGCTGAAGTGGGTGGCGATGGTCGAGGCGAGGTGGCCGCCGCCCGAGAAGCCCAGGATGCCCACGCGGGCGGGGTTCACGCCCCACTCGGCGGCGCGGTGGCGGACGAGGCGGACCGCGCGGCGGGCGTCCTGGAGCTGGCTCGGGTAGTGGTAGCTGGGGGCGAGGCGGTACTTGAGCACGAAGCCGGCCACGCCGAGGGTGTTGAGCCAGAGCGCCACGTCGCGCCCCTCGTAGTCGCCCGCGATGTCCCAGTAGTCCCCGCCCGGGCAGATGACGACGCCGGCGCCGGTGGCCAGCTCGGGCGGCGGCAGGCACAGGGTGAGGGTCGGGCGGTCCACGTCGCGGGTGCCGAGGGCGCCGGGGGCGCCCTGGGGCCACAGGAACTCGACGCCCGGCCCGGCGGAGGGCAGGGCCTCGGACGCCTCGGGGGCCTGCGGATCGGTCGGCCCGCGCATTTTCGACTTCAGGAAGTCTTCCAGCCGACCCAACGCACGATCCTCCTCCGGCAGTCTCCCGCGGTGGGGAAACGCTCCGACCCCTGATTGTAGCCGGAATCCTCGCCGCGTCAACCGCGGCGTCACACGATCAGCATCGCGTCGCCGTAGCTGTAGAAGCGATAGCCGAGGCGTTGGGCCTCGTCGTAGGCGGCCAACACGCGCTCGCGGCCCGCGAAGGCGGCCACGAGCATCAGCAGCGTCGAGCGCGGCAGGTGGAAATTCGTGACGAGCACGTCCACCGCGCGGAACTCGAAGCCGGGCGTGATGAAGAGATCGGTCCAGCCCGACGCCGCGCCCCACTGGGGCCGGCGGGCGACGGTCTCGAGCACGCGCGTGGCCGTGGTGCCCACGGCGACGACGCGGCGGCCCGCGGCGCGGGCGTCGGCGACGGCCTCCGCGGCCTCGCCC
Organism: Planctomycetota bacterium; assembly: GCA_035527715.1. Lineage (GTDB taxonomy): Bacteria > Planctomycetota > PUPC01 > DSUN01 > DSUN01 > DSUN01. Next base: position 23,503 of record DATKZY010000138.1, read on the forward strand.
GGCAGCTCGAACCACTCGGCGTGCATCGCGTGGTCCTCGATGCGCTCGGCGACGACGGGTTTGAACGTGCCGAGCCCGACGTGCAGCGTGAGGGTCGCGCGGCGAATGCCTTTCGCGTCGAGCGCGGCGAAGACCTCGCGCGTGAAGTGCAGCCCAGCCGTCGGCGCGGCCACGGCGCCGGGGCGCTCGGCGTAGACGGTCTGGTAGCGGGTGAGGTCGGCCTCGCGGTCGGCGTCGGCCTCGGGCGGCCGCCGGATGTAGGGCGGCAGCGGCGCGCGGCCGACGCGCTGGAGGGCCGCCATCAGCTCGTCGGGGCCGAGCGGGAAGGCCAGGTGCACCTGCCCGTCGGGCAGGCGGCCGTAGAAGGTGCAGGTGAGCGCTCCGCCCTCGAGCGAGAGCCGCTCGCCCAGCTTCACGCGGCCGCTGCCCTTGAGCATCGCGCGCCACACGTCGCCCTCGGGCGCGACGAGCAGCACCTCGATGCGGCCGCCCGTGGGCCTCCGGCCGACCAGCCGCGCGGGGATGACCCGCGTGTCGTTGAGCACCAGCAGGTCGCCGGGCTCCAGGTATTCGACGACGTCGCGGAAGCGCCGATGCTCGATGGCGCCCGAATCGCGGCGCAGCACGAGCAGCCGCGACTCGTCGCGTTCCGCCAGCGGGTGTTGCGCGATCAGCTCAGGCGGCAGGTCGTAATCGAAGTCTTCGACACGCAAAGGGCAGGCCCCGGTGAGAGGCGCGGAACATGACGCGTCACGGGTCACGCCTCAGCATATCCTCGGCAATTGCTCGCCGTAGGGCGGGTCCACGACCCGGCGGCCACCGATGGTGGTGCGCAGCGTCACGCGGCCCTTGGCACCATCGAGCACGCGGCCGATGGCGACGGCCGAGCGGCCAAGCGGATGCGCCCGCATCGCCGTGAGGACCTTCGACGCGACCGCCTCGGCGCAGACCACGACCACCTTGCCCTCGTTCGCCACGTAGAGCGGGTCGAGGCCGAGCAGGTCGCACGCGCCCTGGACCTCGGGCCGCACGGGAATCTTCACCTCGTCGAGCTCGATGTCGTGACGACACGCCTCGGCGACCTCGCACACGACCATCCCGAGCCCGCCGCGCGTGGGGTCGCGGAGCGCGTGCACCGCGTCGCCGCCGGCCTCGAGCACGGCGGCCACGAGACCCCCGAGGGGCGCGACGTCGCTCGACACGGGCGTGTCGAAGCTCAGGCCCTCGCGCGCGCTCATGATGGCCACGCCGTGGTCGCCGATGGAGCCGTTGACCAGGATGGCGTCGCCCGGCGCGGCGCGCTCCATGGCGACGCTCACGCCCTCGGAAATGACGCCGATGCCCGAGGTGTTGATGAAGCAGCCGTCGGCCGCGCCGCGCTCGACGACCTTCGTGTCGCCGCAGACCACAGTCACGCCTGCCTCATCCACCGCGGCCTTCGCCGAATCGAGGATGGCTGCGAGGTCGTCGAGAGCCAGGCCCTCTTCGAGGATGAGGGCAAGCGAAATGTAAAGCGGCCTCGCGCCCGCCATCGCCAGGTCGTTCACCGTGCCCGAAATAGCGAGCCGCCCGATGTCGCCGCCGCGAAACCGCAGCGGCTTCACCACGTAGCTGTCGGTCGTGAACGCCACGCGGCCCTGCGGAAGCTCGACCAGCGCGCTGTCGGAGAGAGGGGCGAGAGCGGGGTTGCCAAAACGGGCGACCACCAAATCACGGATCAGTTGCTTCGTCAACGACCCGCCGCCGCCGTGGGCGAGGAGAATGCGCTCCATAGTCAGCGCTCCCCATATTTGTAGTAGGCCGCGCAGCTTCCCTCGGTGGAGACCATGCACGGGCCAACGGGGGTGGCGGGGGTGCAGCGGCCGGCGAAGAGGGGACACTCGGGTGGCTCGATGAGGCCGCGAAGCACCTCGCCGCACGAGCAGCCGGGGTTCTCCAACTCGGGCGGGACCTCGATGCCCAGGGCTTCGAGCGCGTCGTGGGCGCGAAGCTCGGGCCGAAGCTCCAGGCCGCTCATCGGGATGGTGCCCAGGCCCCGCCACGCCGCGTCGCAGGGACGAAACACCTCGTCCACCCGCTCGCGGGCCTTGGCGTTGCCCTCGGGGTGAACCCAGCGCTTGTATTGAATCTCGACCTTCGGGTCGGCCTCGACGACCTGGAGGAGGAGCATGGCGATGCCTTCGAGAATGTCCTCGGCCTCGAAGCCCGTGACGACGCACGGCACGCGGTAGTTTGCGGCGAGCGGCTCGTAGATGGCCGAGCCGGTGATCACGCTCACGTGGCCGGGGCACAGAAAGCCGTCGAGCTTCACCTCGCCGCCGGCGAGGATCGCCTCCATCGCGGGGGGGATCACCTTGTTGGCCACGAGGAAAAGCATGTTCGCGAGGCCGCGGTCGCGGGCATAGGCCACCGTCGCCGCGACGGCGGGCGTGGTGGTCTCGAAGCCGATGGCGAAGAAGACCACGGTGCGGCGCGGCTCGGCCTCGGCCAGCTTCAGCGCGTCGAGCGGCGAATAGACCATCCGCACGTCGGCCCCCTCGGCCTTCGCGCGCTCGAGGCTGGAGGCGCTGCCCGGCACGCGCACCATGTCGCCGAACGTGGCCAGGCACACGCCGGGCCGCCGCGCGATCGCGAGCGCGGCATCCACCATGCCCATCGGGGTCACGCACACGGGGCAGCCCGGGCCGCTGAGGAGCTTCACGTTCGGCGGCAGCATGGCGCGGATGCCGCTGCGGAACATGGCCATCGTGTGGGTGCCGCAGACCTCCATGAAACGGACCGGGCGCCCGCCGAGCCGGGCGGCGCGCTCCGCGATGAGGTGCAGCAGGTCGGGCACGGAGCCGCGTGACGCGTGACGCGTGACGCGTGACTGAGGAGGGGAACTCAAGGCTCGTCCTCCTCCAAGGGCTCGCCGCTTTCCAGGCTGGCAATCTCCTCCCAGATGCGCAGGCTCTCGGCCGCGTCCTCGGGCGTCATCTTCTCGATGGCGAAGCCCGCGTGCACGAGCACGTAGTCGCCGAGCTGAGGCTCGTCCACGAAACTCACGTCGGCCTCGCGGCGGTTGCCCATCACGTCCACCACCGCGAGCCGGCCGGTCAACTCAACAATCCTTGCGGGCACGGACAAACACACGGGCTTCCTCTCCTCTTGTCTTCTCACGCGTCACGGGTCACGCGTCACGCATCCTCGCCAACGCCACCACCGCCTGCCCGAGCGACACGCCGCCGTCGTTCGTCGGCACCAGGCGATGATAGCGGACAACGAAGCCGCTGCGCTCGAGTGCAGCAGTGGCGCCTTCGAGGAGGCGCAGGTTCTGGAAGCAGCCTCCGCTGAGGGTCACCGTGTCCAGGCCCCGCTCGCGGCGGGCCACGACGCACACGGCTCGCACCAACTCGATGATCGTACTGTGGAAGCGGGCGGCGATCAACCCGCGGGGCGTGCCCCGCCGCAGGTCGTCGAGCACCGTGCGCACGATCTCGCGCGGGTCAACGGTCCACGGCGTCGCAGTCACGTCGAGGTTGAAGGGATAATAGACCTTGTCGGGGGCATCGGCGGCCGCTTCGAGCTCGATGGCGGCCTGGCCCTCGTAGCTCACGCGGGTGCAAATGCCCAGGAGCGCCGACACCCCGTCGAACAGGCGGCCCATCGAGGAGGTCTCGGGGCACGCGACCTGCCTGTCGAGAAGCTGCTGCACCGCAGCGAGGTCGTGCGCACCAACTCCCGCCCGTTCCAGTTCGGGGAACGAGGCGGCGCCGAGATAGGCCAGCGTCATCCGCCACGGCTCCTTGATCGCCCGCTCGGCGCCCGGCATCGGCACGTAGGCGAGATGCGCCAGCCGCTCGAAATCCGAGAGCGTGGCGACCAGGACCTCGCCGCCCCACACCTTGCCGTCGGCGCCGTAGCCCGTGCCGTCGAGCGACACGCCCAGCACCGGCCCCTCGAGCCCGTGCTCGGCCATCACCGAGACGGCGTGGGCGTGATGGTGCTGCACGCCGACCAATTCCACGTTGCTCAGGCGACGCGCGTATGCCGTCGAGTGATAGCCAGGGTGGAGGTCGTGGGCGACCAGGGTCGGGCGGGTCTCGAGGATGCCCTGGAAGTGCTCGATGGTCTCCTCGAAGAAGGCCAGGGCGTCGGCGTGGTCGAGATCGCCGATGTGCTGGCTCAGATAGGCCCGGCCCTTGCGGATGATGCAGATGGTGTTCTTCAGGTCGCCCCCGAGCGCAAGGACGGGACCCTCGACACCGACGGGAATGGCCCGCGGCACGTTGCCGCGCGCGCGGCGCTGGACGATTGGCTCGCCGCGGAAGACCCGCATCACCGAGTCGTCGGAGCGGCGGATGATGTCGCGGTCGTGCACGAGGAACAGGTCGGCCACCGAGCCAAGGCGCTCGAACGCCTCGGCGTTGTCAATGGCGATCGGCTCGTCGGTGCGGTTGGCGCTCGTCATCACCAGCGCCGCGAAGCCGTGCTGCATCAGGAGCACGTGGACGGGCGTGTAGGGCAGCATGACGCCGAAGAACTGGCTGGCGGGCGCAATGGCCTCGGCGAGGGGGTGTCCCTCGCGCTTGCGGGCGAGGACGATGGGCTTGCGCCAGCTCAGGAGCAGGCGCTCCTCGGCCTCGGTGAGGTCGCACAGGCGACGGGCGGCCTCGAGGTCGGGCACCATGACGGCGAAGGGCTTCTTCTCGCGCCACTTGCGCTCGCGGAGGGTTTGCGCCGCATCCTGGTTCGTCGCGTCGCAGGCGAGGTGGAACCCGCCGAGGCCCTTGATGGCGGCGAGCTTGCCCTCTCGCAGCGCGGCGGCCACCGCGCCGATTGGGTCATCGGTCTGGATCGGCTCGCCCTTGGGGTCGAGCAGCGCGAGTTGCGGCCCGCAGACCCAGCAGGCGTTGGGCTGGGCGTGGAAGCGGCGGTCGGCGGGGTCGTCGTACTCGCGCTGGCAGTTGGGGCACATCGTGAAGCGCTTCATCGAGGTGAACGGCCGGTCGTAGGGCAGCGATTCGGCGATGGTGAAGCGCGGGCCGCAGTTCGTGCAGTTGATGAAGGGATAGCCGTAGCGGCGGTCAGCGGGGTCGAGCAGCTCGCGGCGGCAGTCGTCGCAGACCCCCATGTCGGGCGGAATCTCGGCCAGCGCGTCGGCCAGCCGCTCGCTCTTCACGATGGTGAACGTCGCCTCGCCCACAGGCTCGATGGCCTCGTGCCGCACCTCGGCTATATCGCTCACGGGCGGCGCCTCGGGCACGAGACGCTCGACGAAGCGGTCGCAGCGCTCCCTCGGCCCCTCGACCTCGATCACCACACCCGAGGAATCGTTGCGCACCCACCCCGCCAGGGCCAGGCTCTGCGCCAGGCGATAGACGTAGGGCCGAAAGCCCACGCCCTGCACCGTGCCTCGGACGTGGACGCGATATCGTGCCGTATCGTCGGGCATTGGCTTCGCCTTCCTCCGCCCGCATTATAGCAGATGCCCCGCGCACAGAGGAAGGAGGAGCATGCCTCCGGTGCGGTTCCGTATGGCCTGGCGGGCAGGTTGCGGCGTGCTCTACTTCGCGGCTCCCTCGACCTCGGCGGCGAAGGCGTGAAGCCACTCCTCCAGGTTCGTATAGCCGTCTCCGTCGTCGTCCCCGTTCGGGTTGTCGGGGAGCGTCAAGGTGCGCTGTTTCCCGTCGAGGTCCGGCCAGCCGCCGACGTCCTCCTGGCTGGAGGGGATAGAGCCGCTCTGCTCGCGGACCGACTTGACGACGCGCGCGTCCACCGGATCGCGGTCGGCGGGGCGTGCGCCGGCGTTGGCCAGCACCCACTCCTCCACCCCGGCCGCCGGCTTGACCGCGAGGCCGGGCACGGCGATGGGCGCCTTGCCCGCACGGCACGCCTCGGCAACCCCCGGCTCGAAGGGCATGAAAACCTCGTTCCACACCTCGGCGACGGACGCGAATGTCTTGCCGTTGAACACGTTGTCGGGGGCGAAGTAGTAGCGGGTGTCGGGATGCATGGCCCTCGCGACGACGGGGTAGCGGGTCCGCTTGACGACGTTGCCCACGGCGCTGATCCACTGGTGCCCGCGCTTCGCCGTGCAGTCGCCCTTCATGGCGAAGTGGGCGTCATCAACGAGGTTATTCGCGATCACCGCTTCCGCGCCGCCGTTGACGGTGGGGTTGCGCCCCTTGTTGTGCGCGAAGAGGCTGCCGATGACCGCCACCCGCTGGCCCTCTTTCCGCGTATTGGCGGGGCCCTGGTTCATGATGAGCAACCCCCTGGAGTGGCCGCCCTTGTGGTGCTTCGCGCTGTCGAGCGCCTCGCTGAAGATGCAGTGGCGGAAGGTCAGGTCGCTGCCCCGCGTCTGCACGTTCTCGTCGGTCGCCCAACTGAACGAGCAGTGGTCAACGACGACCCGGTCGCCGCCGACCTTCATGCAGTCCCGCTCGCTCCACTGCGTCCAGCCGCTCTTCTCGTCGCGCGCGGGCCGGTTCGGGTCCAGCAGGTCGCCGACGCGGATGCGAATGTGCTGGAGCAGCACGTCGTGGGTGCTGATGTTCAGCTCGCAGCCTTTCAGCGTGATGCCGGGCGAGGGGGCGGCCTGACCCGCTATCGTTACGTACGGATGCCGGATCGCGAGACTGCCGTACGGCGTGAAGTCAATGTTGCCCGAGACCTCGAACACGACGACGCGCGGGCCTTCGGCTTCCAGCGCTTCGCGCAACGACCCAGGCCCCTTGGGATTCAGGTTCGTCACCTTGATGACGCGGGTCCTGGGCACATCGAGGTGCCGCCCGCTGCCGGCGGGCGTCTCCATGCCGAAGCCTGCCGCTCTGGGGATGATCGGCAAGGGCTCGGCCGCGGACACGCGGGACGCCTGGACGAACAGCGCGGCTGCCCCAAGTGCAGCAGCCAGCAGCTCGCGGAACCTGACCATTCTGCAACCTCGCACAAAGTGGATACCGGATCGCTCGCGAGCATTGTAGCGCCTCCCGACGGGGCGTCAAGGCATTTTGGCTCACGCGGACGCCGCTGGCCGGCCCGCGGGCGATTTGCTACACTGTCCAGCAACCCGCACAACACAGGAAAGGGCCATGCATTGGAGCATCGCGCCGTGCTGTTCGACCTCGACGGAACGCTGCTGGACACGCTGGAGGACCTGGCGGATTCCACCAACGCCGCGCTCGCCCAGCTCGGCTTCCCGCCCCATCCGCTCGATGCCTACAGGTATTTCGTCGGCGACGGCGTGACGAACCTGATCCTCCGCACCCTGCCCGAGGCCCATCGCGACGAGGCGACGGTCGCCCGAACGATGGACCTGATGCGCCGCATCTACGGCGAGCACTGGGCCGACAAGACGCGGCCCTATCCCGGCATCCCCGAGCTGCTCGATGCCCTGGCCGAATGCGGCGTCAAGATGGCCGTCCGGCCGCTTGTCGTGAGCTCGGAGCGTATGGAAGAAACCAGGCCAATCCCTTTGCCGCTGCGGGGCCCTTCGCGGCCCTCGAGCGTGCTCTGGGCCACAGGGGCCGAAGGGGCGTGAAATGCACAGAATGAGCTTTCTGGCCGCGGCGGCGCTGTTCGGCACTTCGCTGCGCGCGGAGGACCTTTTCATCGAGGCCGAAAGCTCGGCCGACCACTCGTTCAACGAGGCGGCCCGGTTCGAGAAAATCGTCAGCGGGGACCAGATCCTGCGGCTGTGGAAGGACGCCGCCCCGCCAGGGGAGGGCTACCACGCGACGTTCCCGTTCGCCGTCAACAAGGCGGGCGAGTTCCACCTCTGGCTGGCCCCTTCCCTCCCGCCCTTGACCAGCAACTTCTGGTGGCGGCTGGACGCGGGAGATTGGAGCCATTTCACGCCGGAGTGCGTCGAGGAGCCCGTGGCCCGCTTCGGCGTCTCCAACGCCATGGGCTGGGTTCTGCTCGCCTCGCCCGCCCTGGCCGCGGGCAAGCACACGCTGGCCGTCCGCGTCAACGAGCGGCGCAACAACGCCGAGCGGGCCTACCTGCTCTACCTCGATGCCATCCTGGTCACGGACCGCGACGTCTATCCCCAGCGGCTCGTGACGCCAGGCGACGTCGCTCGGCTCGCGCCCCGGCCCCCGCCCCCGAAGCCGGTCGAGCGCGCCGGCAAGCCGGGCGATCCGATGGAGCTGGGCACCAGCGTCATGGACGACCGCCGCAACCGCCTGGTCAAGTCGCTGGGCTTCTGCTGCATCCAGACCGACTCCGACCACCTGACGGTCAACGAGGTGGAGCCCGGCAAGTGGGATTGGACAAGCGCCGACGCGGGGCTGGCCGCGGCGCGCCGGGCCGGCCTCAAGTGGCAGTACTTCCCCCACTTCAACTGGCCCCCCGAGTGGTATCGGAAAGGGGAGAAGTTCGTCCCCTCGATCGGCCTGCGGTCTAAGCGAAAGCTGGCCTGCATGTCGCTCTGGAGCCCCGACATCGTGCCCTGGTTCGAGCACGGCTACGCGGCCCTGGCCGAGCACTACGGCAGCGGCAGCGACCCCATGTACGCCATCTACCTGGGCATCCACGGCGATTTCGGCGAGACGATGTTCCCGATGGGCTTCCATCCCGGCGAGAGGACGCGCTTCGGACCGGAAGGGACTGGCCTGGCCGACTACTGGTGTGGCGACGACGCGGCGCGGGCCGACTTCCGGCGCTTCGCACGCCAGAAGTACGGCAGCCCCGAAAAGCTCAACGCCGCCTGGGGCACGCAGTTCGCCTCGTTCGACGCCCTCGATTACCCCCCCGCCGCCTACGGCAAGGGCCCGGTCGCAGGCTCCGCCCAGAGCCGCTGGTACTGGCTCGACTTCGTCGGCTGGTACTACGACAGCATGACGGCCTTCACGGGCGAGGTCTGCCGCATCGCGCGCAAGCACTTCCCGCAATCGCTGCTCCTCCTCCCCGTCGGCGGCGGCAACGAGAGCCTGGTTTACGGCCAGGATACCACGGCCATCCCCAGGGTGGCGAAGAAGCACGGCGTCCACATCCGCTCGACGCACGGCGGCTTCCAGCCCTTCGCCCAGGGCTACCCGGCCATGATCAAGCGGATCGCCACGCCCTGCAAGGTCTACGGCGTGCCCCACTGGCTCGAGCCGCCCAGCGCCATCAGCGCCGAGGGCGAGGTCAGCCGCATCATGGAAGCCATCTCCTGCGGCAACTACGGCTTCTGGGACTGGGGGCAGAACCCCGTGAACGCCGCCTGGGTCTTCCGCCAGTACGCAAGCTTCCTCACCCGCGAGACGCCCGTTGTGGACGTCGCGCTCTTCTTCCCGACCACCCACCACCGCCTGCGGCAAGGAGAGAACTACCCGCGGCAACTCGCCGAGATGGGGGCCGCCCTCCGCGACGTGATGGACTACGACGTGGTGGACGAAGAGCTGATCGCCGACGACGGGCTGAAAGGCTATCGCGTGCTCGTCTGGCTCGAAGGCGACTTCGTCGAGCACGACACCCTCGACCGCATCGCCCGATGGCTCGGAGACGGCGGCGTCCTGGTGCGGTTTGGCGCACAGGACGTGCGAGACGTGGAGGGCGAGACGAAGCTCGGCCGCGAGTTGCTGGGCCTGCCGCCACAAGCCCAACTGCGAACCCTCGCCGAACCGGCCGCGGCCGATCGCATCACGGCCAAGGAGCCTGGATTCCTGTCCCATGTCGCGGCGTACCAGGACCGGCGCGTCGCGACCGCCGTCACGGACCTCGACCCGAAGGCCCGTCCCCTCCTCGTCGCGGGCGACCTCCCCGCCGCCTGGGCGATGCCCCACGGCAAGGGCTGGGCCATCGCCTGGGCCGGGGGCGGAAGCCCCCCGCAGGCCCGGCAGACATTTTATGAGCTGCTGCGGGACGTGGTCTACAACCTCTCCAAGCTCGACCCGAGCAAGGCCGATGCTCAGGAGGTGGACACGGCGTGGGACGGCGTGTACGCCACGCTCCTCGCCAATGGCGAGGTGATCCTGCACAACCTGGCGTCCGAGGAGCGGACGAAGAAGGTCGGCTCGGCCACGATCGCGCTTCCTCCCAAGTCGCTGCGGAGCATCCTGTTCCGAACCCGCTAGGAGCTTCCGTGAACTACCGCGCCGTGCTGTTCGACCTCGACGGAACGCTGCTGGACACGCTGGAGGACCTGGCGGATTCCACCAACGCCGCGCTCGCCCAGCTCGGCTTCCCGCCCCACCCGCTCGATGCCTACAGGTATTTCGTGGGCGACGGCGTGACGAACCTGATCGTCCGCACCCTGCCCGAGGCCCATCGCGACGAGGCGACCGTCGGGCGTACGATGGACCTGATGCGCCGCATCTACGGCGAGCACTGGGCCGACAAGACGCGGCCCTACCCCGGCGTGCCCGAGCTGCTCGGTGCACTGGCCGCGCGGGGCGTGAAAATGGCCGTGCTGTCGAACAAGCCCGACGACTCGACGAAGCTCTGCGTGGCGAAGCTCCTGCCGCACTGGCGCTTCGACGCCGTCATCGGGCAGAGCACGACCGTTCCGCCCAAGCCCGACCTGGCCGGCGTGCGGCAGATCGTCGCCACGCTGGGCGTGCCCGTCGGGCAGTTCCTCTATCTCGGCGACACGAACACGGACATGCAGACGGCGAACGCCGCGGGGATGTTCGCCGTGGGCGCCCTCTGGGGCTTCCGCACCGCCGAGGAGTTGCGTGCCGCGGGAGCCAAGGTGCTTATCGAGAAGCCGACAGAGCTGCTCGACCTCTTGTGATGGTAGGGCGTGCATACCTGCACGCGGAATCGTTGGAGGATGCCTCGATGCGGCGAGCGATGTTGGGCGTCTGCGTGATCGCCTTGGGTGTGGCGCTGGCTGGCGAGACAGGGGCGGAGGCATTCGGCCGCCTCGCGGCCAGGGAGCCGGGGCTGGCGGCCCAATGGCGCTTCGAGGGGGACCTCGCCGATGCCAGGGGCGCGCTCAAGGGCGAGGTGCGGAATGGCCAGGCGGAATTCACCGACGGGCCGAACGGCGGCAAGGCCATTCTGCTCGCCGCCAAGCAAGTCGTGACGATGGGCGAGGCGCCCGCGCTCGACCTCGACACGACGAGCATCGAGCTGTGGTTCAAGCCCACCTTCGCCCCCGGCGGCCAGGGCAACCCCTGCCTGATCTGCAAACGCAAGAGCAGCGGCGAGACCCGCCTCAGCCTCCACATCTGGAACGACTACACGGGCCTCGCCTTCTGGAACGGCAAGGCGGTGGTCCGCTTCGCCCCCGCCGCGGGACAGCTTCGGCGCGGCGAGTGGCACTACCTGGTCCTCACCTGCGCGGGCAACGACCTGAAGCTCTACCTCGACGGGTTGCCCTGCCGCCAGTTCGCGGGGGCGGGCACGATCAGCTTCGAGAAGAAGGGCCTGCCCCTCCTGCTCGGCGCGGCCGGCCTCAACGGCGTCGAGCACTACGAGGGGGCGATGGACGAGGTGGCCATCTACTCCCGCGTGCTCTCGGTCGTGGACATCGAGCGGCACATGGACGCGATGGGCGCGAGGAAGCGGATGACCCGCGAGGAGCTGGCCGCCCTCGCCGAGAAGGAGCGCCTCGCCCGCGAAGAGGTCCGCAAGAAAGAGCTGGCCGAGCTGTTGACCGACGAGCGGCTCTTCGCCCGCGGCGAAGCGCGGGTCTACAAGGAGGAGACACTCGGCGCCATTCGCCTGCCCGTCGGCGGCATCGGCGCCGGCTCGATCCAGATGGACGGCAAGGCCACGCGGCCCGTCTGGCAGATCTTCAACAACATGACCCAGACTGGCCTGCCCGACAGCTTCTTCGCCATTCGCATCCAGGGCGACAAGCCCATTCTCAAGGCGCTCCAGACCGAGGCCGCCGGCGCCTTCGCCGCGATGAAGTCCCTCACCTTCCGTGGCGAATACCCCTTCGGCTGGTACGATTTCGACGACCCCGATCTGCCCGTCAAGGTGAGCCTCGAGACCTTCAACCCCCTTATTCCGCTCGACACCAAAGACTCCGCCATCCCCTGCGCCATCTACAACATCACCGTGAAGAACCCCACGGACAAGCCGATCAAGGCGGCCGTGGTCGCCGAGCAGCGGAATGCCGTGGGCACGGAGGACCACAAGAATCGCGTGCGACGCACCGAGCGCGCGACCATCCTCGACATGACCGGGGTCAAGCTGGGGAGCATGGCCCTCGCCGTCCTTGGGACCGGCGAAGAGGCCGACGGCGCCCTCACCTCGACCCTCAAGCTCGAACCGGGCGCCAGCCGCACCGTCACGTTCATCCTCGCCTGGCACTTCCCCGTCGGTCGCCACGGCGGCGGGGCCTGGGGCGGCGAAGGCAACATGTACGAGAACTGGTGGCCCAACGCCGGCGCCGTGGCCGACGACGTGGCCGCGCGCCTCGACGAGCTGTCGAAGCTCACCCGCCTCTACCACGACACGCTCTACGAGACGAACCTGCCCCGGTGGCTCCTCGACCGCCTCAGCTCGCAGCTCGTGGTGATCCGCTGCCAGACGACTTTCTGGACAAAGGCCGGCTACTTCGGCGGCTGGGAGGGCTGCTCGCCCGGGAGCGGCTGCTGTAACGGCAACTGCAACCACGTGTGGCAATACGCGCAGAGCCACGCCCGCCTCTTCCCCGAAATCGGCCGCATCATGCGCGAGCAGGCCCTCCACTACGAAGCGCCCAACGGCGCCATCCCGCATCGCCAGCCCGCCAGCCATCCCGCCTTCGACGGCCAGTGCGGCGATATCATGGGGGCCTACCGCGAGCACCTCCTCAGCCCCGACGGCACTTGGCTCGCTGCCCACTGGCCGAAGATCAAGCTGGCGATGGATTTCCTCATCGCGGCCAACGACAAGGACGAGGACGGCGTGCTCGCCGGCCCGCAGTGGAACACACTCGACTGCAACACAGGCGGCAACACCTCGTGGCTGGGCACGCTCTATCTCGGGGCATTGGCCGCGAGCGAGAAAATGGCTGTGCTCCAAGGCGACGCTGAGGCCGCGGCGCGCTACCGCAAGATTCGCGCGAGCGGCTCGAAGCGGCAGGACGAAACGCTCTTCAACGGCGACTACTACATCCAGGTGCCCGACGCTCAGCCCCACCGCGACTACCACGATGGCTGCCACATTGACCAGCTTCTCGGCCAGTGGTGGGCGCACCAGCTCGACCTCGGCTGGCTCTACCCGCCCGACCACTGCGCCAGGGCGATGGCCGCGCTGTTCCAGCACAACTTCCGCACCAACTTCCGCGGCGTGCGCCAGGCCCCGCGCAAGTTCGTGGCCGATGCCGACGCGGGCCTCCAGATGATCTGCTGGCCGAAGCAGAACCGCCCGCCCAACCACACGATCTACGCCGACGAGGTGATGACCGGCTTCGAATACTCGGCGGCGGCGATGATGCTCTACGCCGGGCAGATGAAGGAGGGCTTCGCTGTCGTGCGTTCCGTGGCCGACCGCTACGATGGCCGCGCCCGCACGGGCCTTTCGGGCGGCGGAACGTCGTCCTGGGGCCACAGCGGCAACCCCTTCGGCGACGACGAGTGCGGGAAGTTCTACGCCCGCCCGATGAGCATCTGGTCGTTACTCCTTGCCTGTCAAGGCTTTGTGTACGACGGCCCGGCCGGCCTCATCGGCTTCCGGCCCATCTGGAAGCCCGAGGACCACGCCAGCTTCTGGAGCGGCGCCGAGGGCTGGGGCCTCTTCACCCAGAAGCGCGAGGTGAGCCGACAAACCGAGCGAATCGAGGTCCGCCACGGCAAGCTTCAGGTGAAGTCCCTCGTCTTCGAGTTGCCGAAGGACGCCAAGCCCTCGAAGCTCGCCGTCACCCTCGGCGGCAAGCCGCTCGATGCGATGCATGAGCTGAACGCGGAACGACTTACGATCACTCTCGCCGCGAGGGCCAGCGTAGCCGAAGGCGAGGCGGTGAGCGTCGAAATCCAGTGGTGAGGCACACAGGAGTAGCGGCTCGGCGGGGGCCTCGCCCTCCCACTCGGTGGCTTCCGCCGCGGGCTGGTAGTCGCGCCCCTCAGGCGCGCCCCCGTAGTCGCGCCCCCCGTGTTGCGCACAAGGGCGCGACTATGGGGCCATTGAGTGGCCTCCGACTTGTCGGCCAGATGCAAGTATAGATACTGAGGCTACTTAGGTGGAGGGGAGCCGTCGCGCGCCCCCTCGCCAAAGTTGCGCCCCGGCGAAACGCAGCGGGCGCTCCCTTCGTTCCACAGGAGGAGAAGGGGGCAGCGTTCGCGGAGGATTCGGGTGAACAGGCCGTCCCCCGGCACCCCTGGAGCGCCGTCGGCAGGGCACACCTCGGCGTCCGCGATGCCGCAACTGGGCGACCTGGCCTTGAGGATGAAGCCGGCAAGCCCCTCGCCCTCCAGCTCGGCCACGCGCGTCCGCGCCCAGGCCACCATCCGCTCGGTGTGGTCCACGTTCGTGCGGATCGTCACGAGGCGGGGGGCGGCGGGGTCGCCGACCAGGTGCATCGTCTCGCGCGGCACCGGCAGGCCGCACTCGACCTCGGGGCACACGGGCACGTAGTCCACGAACTGCCCGAGGGTCTCGGTGATGAACCGGTCGAGCTTGTGCCCGCCGTCGAAACGGACGCGCTGGCCGAGGAGGCAGGCGCTCACGCCGAGTCGTATCTTATCCCCCACGGGTGTTCTCCTACCATGAAAGGCCCGGGAGATTGTAGCACGGCGAGCTCTCCAGGCAAAGCCCGGCAGAACACGAGCTTGACGCGAGGGCCGCGAGGGGCTACGCTCACCGGAACATGAGGAGAAGAACCATGCGAACGGTACGGGCGATCGCTCTGGTGCTGATGACGGCCGTTGGAGGGGCAGCGGGCGCGGAGCGCATCTGCCCCCGGGCGGCGAGCGGGGTCGTCCTGGACGGCAAGCTCGACGACGCGGCGTGGGCGAAGGCCCTGGTGCTGGCGGACTTCACGCGGCCAGCATCCGACGAACGGCCGGGCAAGGCCATCGAGGCCCGCCTGTGCTTCGACGACCAGGCGCTCTACCTCGCCTTCGCCTGCGACGAGCCGAACCCGGAGCGCATCAGGGCAAAGGCCACGGTCGAAAACGAGGACGTGTGGCAGGACGACTGCGTCGAGGTCTGGATCCGCACGACGGATTCGAGCCTGGAGTTCGACCAGTTCATCGCCAACACCCTGGGCACACGGCAGAGCCTTCGGCGGCGGCAGAGTCGCGAGGCCGCGCCCTGGAAGCCGCAGTGGCAGGTCAAGGTGGCCAGGGCAGAGAAGCGTTGGGTGGCCGAGCTGAGAATCCCCTTCGCCGACCTCGGCCTCGCTGCTCCCGCTCCGGGCGACA
Organism: Planctomycetota bacterium; assembly: GCA_035527715.1. Classification (GTDB taxonomy): domain Bacteria; phylum Planctomycetota; class PUPC01; order DSUN01; family DSUN01; genus DSUN01. The sequence continues at coordinate 38,772 of DATKZY010000138.1, forward strand.
TGCTCCAGGTCAAGCTGGGCAGGGAAGACTACACGGGCCGCGAGGCCGCGCTCTCGGCCTGGCCACCCGGCTCGCCCTATGCGGGCACCGAGGGCTTCGCGCCCGTTTACCTCGAGCGGGCCAACCTGCTGCCCAACCCCGACCTTTCGGAGCGCGAGGGCGACAAGCCCCTGGCGTGGCGCTTCGGCAAGGGCGACGAAGGGCTGTTCGCCACCGCGACCGATGGCGCCCGCCGCGTCATCGCCTTCCAGGCGCCCGGCCGGTACACCACGATGCAGCAGTCGCTCAAGCTCAAGCCCAACGCCCGCTACCGCCTGGAGGCGAATGTGAAGGGCGCGGCCGGCGTCTACCTGCGCGCACGCACGTCGCCGAAGCCCGGCGCTGAATCCGTGCCCTACACGGCCGACACGAAGCCGTCCCCCGACTACCGGCACTACGAGGTGCACTTCCCCACGGGGCCGACGGGTGAGGCGCTCATCCTCGTCGGTAACACCGAGTCGCACGGGGCGGGCGAGGTCCGCATCGCCGATCTGCGCGTCGTCCGCGAGCCGGCGGTGGACGCCTTTGGCAGCCCCATCCCCGTCGAGGCCGGTGCGGAGCCGACGGTGGTGACGAAGCTCCTGGTGGCCGATTGCCGGGCGCTCAAGGGCTTCATCGGCTCGCCCGTGGACGGCTCGACGAAGAGCTGGAACTGGAACGGCGAGACGTGGGAGTACAACCAGCGCGGGGCGGGGGGCGGCGTCGGCTATGCCTATCGCGGCAACGACGGGCTGCACGTCACCCTCGCCGACAAGGGCGGCTTCGACGCCCTCCTCATCGAGGGCGGCGCGCGGGTGAAGCTCTACCGCGACTGCGCCCGCTACGATGATCCCGCGAGCGGCGCCCTCGTCGCCGAGTTCCCCGGCTCCACCCACCGCACCCGCGCCTGGTTCGACAAGCCGGTCGCGACCGACCGCGTGAGCTTCTTCGACCTGGAGGACGGGCTGCTGGCCGATGTCTCGTTCTTCCGCGTTCGCCGGGGCCTCGGCGGCCTCGTCCCCGGCCCGAGGGGCAAGGCGAGCATCGAGGTGCAGAAGGCGGGGCTGCACAGGATCACGACCCAGCCGCTCGACGGCGAGACGCCGCTGGCCGCAGTCGGGCTGGATTTCGTCGTGGCCGAGGGTCCGACGCCGATCCCCTTCACGGCCGTGGTGCCGGACCCGCTGAACCCTCGGCGGCGGCTGTTCGAGGCCGACTTGCTGCTCTCGAAGCCGGGCCGCTGCCGCGTGGTGCTGGACTTCCCCGACCAGGTCGTGCCGAAGGGCACGGCACTGGCGGTGGACCTCACCGTCGCGGCGGCCGCCCAGGTGAAGGGTCTGGCCTTGGACCTCTTCCCGAACGCCCGCGAGCAGGCGTTGCCCGAGGCCCTGGCATACCGCAAGTTCCTGCTCAGGACCTGTTTCTGCTCGATCAGCGAGGCGAGGCCGTGGACGGGCTGGTACGACGAGGCGCGAATGCAGAAAAGCCTGGCCGACAAGCGCTGGGGGCCGCAGCTCAGGGAGCTGCTGCTGACCCTCGAACAGTGCAAGCAGCTCGGCCCCGACGACGACCTGGTGCGGCAATACGACGAGTGGGTCTTCCGCGCGCTCCGCCGCAGGACGATGAAGCCCTGGGACCCGAAGCTCGACGCGGCGCCCGGCGCGCCCGAGTGGGCGGCCGTCGCCCGCCAGGCCTGGCTCATCGCCCGCGAGGTGCCCCGCTGGTGGATGGAGCACCGCATGGTGCCCACGGGCGAACTCGGCGGCCAGGTCGGCGACGACACCGACATGTATCAGAACTACGCCGACTTTCCGATGTTCGAGTCCGACGGCGTCGGCGCGATGGTGAAGGACGGCGCGGCCCGCCTCGCCGAGCTGGCCGAGAAGCAAAACCTCGAGGCCGGCCTCAACCTCCGCACGATGGACCCCCTCCACGCCTACGAGGAGGGCGTGAACCACGAAGCCCTCATGGCCTGGTGGAACTACGGCGACCCCGTCTGCCTCGAGCGCTGCATGGTCGCCGCACGCTCCACCGAGGCCCTCACCGTGGTCACCGCGAAGGGCCACCGCCACTTCAAGAACCAGGACTGCGGCGCCGCCGACCTCAGGACCGACCGCAAGCTCGGCGTGGACGGCCACGCCCACCCGCTGATGTGGCACCCCACGCTCGAGGTCGCCTGGTACAACCGCAACCCCCGCGCGATGAAGCACCTGCGCGAGTGGGCCGACGGCTGGCTCGACCACATGCAGCCCGGCAAGTACGCCACCGCCGTCGAGGTCGCCACCGAGAAGGTCACCGAGACCACCGACCGCCCGCTCTACGGCGGCTACGGCGCCCTGGGCTCCTGCTTCCTCTACCTGTACGGGCTGACCGACGACGAGCGGTATCTGTCGCCGTTCTTCGAGGCGTTCCAGAAGGGCAGCCGCAACACCTCGCCGCACCTGATCCTGCCCGAGCTGATCCAGCGCCACGGGCTGGAGTTCCTCGGCCCGAAGCTGGCCGAGCTGGTGAAGGGCGAGGGGGCGGCCGAGACCCTGGTGACCGGCGACAAGAAGCCGCTCATCGAGGCCCTCAAGCGCGACATCGCCGAGCTTCAGCGCTTCCCCGCCATGTACACCACGACCGAGCCGTTCACCGACCGCGTGTTCCTGAATGCCGTCAGCAACGCCGCCATCGCCTACACCGGCGGCTACGCCACGCGCAACAAGCTGCCCCACACCCACGCCGTGAGCTGGGAGGGCCTGGGCACCGACTACGCCGCCCTCGTGCTGCGGGCGAAGCGCGACCACCTGAAGGCCCTCGTCTACAACTTCGCCGACAAGCCGCTCGCCGGCCGCATGCGCCTCTGGACCCTCGACCACGGCACCTACGCCCTGCGCGTCGGCCCCGACGCGGATGGCGACGATGCGATGGACAGCGCGGCCCACGAAGAGCAGCTCGAGGTGATGCGCGCCACGGGCATCCCGTTGGCCCTGGCGCCGAAGGCGATCACGGTCGTCGAATTGCGCCAGGCGAAGCGGCTGGAGCCCGAGTGGGACCGCGCCGATCTCGCCCTCTCGCCCCGCGAGCTGCGGATCGAGGGCGAATCCGTCCACGGCATCGCCCACAACCTCGGCTCGCGCCAGGCGGAGTCCTTCGAGGTCGCGCTCGTGGACGCCGAGGGGAAGGTGCGGGCGCGGAAGACGCTCGGGCCGCTGGCCGCCCCCCTCGACCTCGTGCCGCGGCGGCTGCCCTTCACCCTCGACGGCTTGCCGCGCGGGGCCAAGGGCTGGGCCGTGGCCCTCGACCCCGACGGCCGCGTGCCCGAGCTCTTCGAGGGCAACAACCGGGCCGAGGCGCCCGCACCCTGAACCGCCCGACCCCGCCCGGCTCGCCCTGACACGCCCCCGGTTTTGGTCTTCGACTTCCTCTGAGCCCCATCGGGGCGAAATGGGATAGCCCAGGGGCGAAGCCCTGGGAACGGAGCCGGGCCCCAGGACCAGCCCTGAAAGGGCGAAATAGGCTCACGCGGCCCTCCTATGCCGCCCTTTCAGGGCTGCGATGGGGCGCCGCCTATTCCCAGGGCTTCGCCCTCATCTTTGCCCACATCTCGGGCTCCGTAGCCCGCCGTCGGCGGGCGGCAGGTGGTAGCCCACGGCGTAAGCCGTGGGTTCGGGCGGGTCCAGGGCCCAGCCCCCGCAGGGGGCGGCAGAAGCGTTGGCCGCCGGCGTTCTGCCGCCCCCTGCGGGGGCTGGACCGTGGGCCGGCCAGTCCACGGGCTCACGCCCGTGGCTACCTTCTGACGCCCCTGACGGGGCTGGGAGCGCCCATCCGCAGAGATGTGGGCAAAGATGAGGGCTTCGCCCTGGGCTTATCCCATTTCGCCCCGTTGGGGCTTAGGACAAGTCGAAGACCGAAACTGAGGGCGTGTCAGGGCGCATGGGGGTTGCGGCGACGGTCGTGCCGATGGCGGCTGCCCGGGGGCATTTTCTCAGAATGCCAAGCCGCTCGCTGTGCCGCGGTTGGCATTGTGAGCCGATCGGCGATCCGGCCTCGTCCGGCCAGGAGTTCTCAGAATGCCAACCCCTGAGAGACGCAGTTGGCATTCTGTGATTGAAGCGGGGGGCATGCCGGCGATTGGGGAAGCCGGCGGCAGGCAGGCCTGGAGGCCAAACCCCGCAGAGGCCGAGGAGTTTCGCGCTCGCCGTGTGTTCTGGTATAATCGCGATAGGTTTGTGTGTGACGTGACCGGGGTTTCAGGAAAAGGACTGTGGCGCAATGGGAAAGAACGGGAAGGGGAGTTTCGCGCTGGTGCTGCACGCGCACCTGCCCTACGTGCTGAGCCACGGCGTGTGGCCGCACGGGACGGATTGGCTGAACGAGGCAACGGCCGAGTGCTACATCCCACTGCTGAACGCCTTCCGCCGGTTGGCGCAAGATGGCATCTCACCAAAGGTTACGCTCAACATCACGCCCGTGCTGTGCGAGATGCTGGCCGACGCGGGGTTCAAGGAGGAGTTCGTCGGCTACTGCGACCAGCGCGTCGAGTTCGCCGAGCAGAACGAGAAGGAGTTTCACGACACGGGCCGCCCGCACCTCGAGTACCTGGCCAGGACGTGGCGGGCGCACTTCGAGGGGGTCCGTCGCGAGTTCGAGGACGTCTACGGCAGGGACCTCATCGGGGCGTTTCGGCGGCTCCAGGACGATGGGCATATCGAGCTGATCACGTGCTGCGCCACGCACGGCTACCTGCCGCTGCTGGGCCGCGACGAGTGCGTGCAAGCCCAGGTGCGGACAGCAGTTGCGACGCATCGCCGGCACTTCGGCCGCGAGCCGCGCGGCATCTGGCTGCCCGAGTGCGCCTACCGCCCCCGCTATGCCTGGCGCTCGCCGCTGGACAAGGAGGGGAAGACGCCTGCCATCGAGCGCCTCGGCGTCGAGGAGGTGCTGCACGACGCGGGTATCCGCTTCTTCTTCGCAGACGCTCACCTGCTGAAGGGCGGGAAGCCGATCGGCGTGTACATTGACCGCTTCGAGGCGCTCAAGCGCCTGTGGGGCCAGTTCAGCGAACACTACGAGCCCAGGGCCGAAGTCACGGAGCGCTCGCCCCACACGACGTATGTCGTCTGCCCCGACCCATCGGGCGAGCGCAGCACGGCCATCTTCGTCCGCGACCCACGCTCCGCCCTCCAGGTGTGGAGCGGCGAGCACGGCTACCCGGGCGACGGCTGGTACCTCGACTTCCACAAGAAGCACTACCCGGGCGGCCACCGCTACTGGCGGGTGACCGACTGCAAGGCGGACCTGGCCGACAAGCAGCAGTACGACCCCGCCCGCATCGAGGAGTGCCTGGAGTCGCACGCCGGCCACTTCGCGGGCCTGGTCGAGAGCATCCTGGACGCCGACACGCAAGTGCAGGCGGGGCAAGGAGTTGTGTGCGCGCCCTTCGACGCCGAGCTCTTCGGCCACTGGTGGTTCGAAGGCCCAAGGTGGATCGAGAAGATCATCCGCCGCCTCCACCAGGCCCAGACGGTGCGCCTCGTGACGTGCAGCGAGTACCTGGCCACCCAGCCCCCTGGCGGCGTCGTGGGCCTGCCCGAAGGCTCGTGGGGCGAGGGCGGCTTTCACTGGATCTGGCTGAACGACTGGACGGAGTGGACCTGGCGCCACATCTACGAGTGCGAGGAGCGCTTCCTCGCCCTCCTGGCCGCCCACCGAGAGGGGGCCGACGCCACGATGGGCGACCTGCTGCGGCAGGCGGGACGCGAGTTGCTGCTCCTGGAGAGCTCGGACTGGCAGTTCCTCATCAGCACCTGGTCGGCCAGGGACTACGCGAGCAACCGCGTCTCCGTTCACTACGATGACTTGAAGCGACTCTTCGGCGTCATCGAGGCATATGCCGACACGCAAGCCTTGCCCGACGAGGACAGGGCCTTCCTGACGCAACTGCGGCAGCGCGACGCCGTGTTCCCCGACCTCGACCTGGAGGCCTGGAGCCTCGAGTGTAAAAAGATGTAACGCCTGAAGCAGCAAGAGGAAGCGCACGACTAGAAGTGCGAAGGAGGGTGACTGAGAACAGGAGGATCGGAAGATGCTCAGACGCTTCGCTGCTTGGGCCGTGGGACTCGGCATGGCGTTGGTGGGGAGCACATCCCGCGCCGCCGAGCGACCGCTGTCTGAGGCCATCCGGGCGGCCGCCGACGCCGTGCGCCCGGCCGTGGTCGGAATCGAGGTGAAGGGACGCGATGGCGCCGCGCCGCGGGCGATGCCCGACTGGCCCTTCGGGCGCCCTGGCAGGCCGGGGGAACCGCGGCAGTGGCGTTTCGAGTGGCAGTGGCCGCCACGCGAAGGCCCGCCCCGTGAGGGCCAGCCCCCCATCTTGCCGTTCGGCGGTGAGAACCTCCCGCAGATCCAGCGGCTCTTCCGCCAACAGCCCGCCGAGGGGACGGGGCTGATCCTCGAGGTGGAAGGCGACCGCGGCCTCGTTGCGGCCCCCCACGCGCTCGTGGCCGGTGCCGAGGCGGTGTTCGTGCGGCTCCCCGACGGCCGGCAGCTGGCAGCCAAGCCGCTTGGCGACGATGCCGTCTCCGGCATCGCCTGCCTGGAGGTGCGGGACGCCAAGCTGGCCGTGGCGAAGCTTGCCGCGCCCGACGCCGCCCAGGTGGGCGACTGGGTGCTCGCGGTCGGCGGCCCCGAAACGGCCGGCGCCGTAACTATCGGAATCATAAGCACTAAGAAGCATCCTGGCGAGGGCGAGATGGCAGGCGTGCAGGTGCTCGAGGCCGACATCACGCTGGCCGAGGGCATGGCCGGCGGCCCCTTGGTGAACCTTAGCGGCGAGGTCGTCGGCATCACCTTGCCCCCGGCCGGCCGGGCGGGGCAGGGACGCGGCCTGGCCACCGTGGTGCCGGTGGACACGGTGCAGGCGACGATGCACGCGCTCGCCAAGGAGGGAAAGGTGCGTCGCGGCTGGCTCGGCATTGTGCTCCAGCCACTCGACCCCGAGGCCCTGCGCGGGCTGAAGATTGACGCCGGCATCCAGGTGGCCCGCGTGCTCCAGGGGCAGCCGGCGGCCAAGGCCGGCGTCGAGGCCGGCGACGTGATTCTCGCGCTCGACGGCCGGAACGCGGCGGACGTGGATACCTTCCGCGGCCTCGTGAGCGCCAAGGCGCCCGGCACCCGCGTGTCGCTGAAAGTCCTCCGGGCCGCCAAGGAGATGATCTTCGAGGTTACCCTCGGCGAGCTAGGGGCCGGGGGCGTGGTGCCGCCCGAGGCGCCCGCCCTGCCCCAGGGCGGCGAGAAGCTCGAGCTCGGCCTGTCGCTCCAGCCCCTCACGCCCGAGCTCGCGGCCCAGTTCGGCTTCGAGGGCGACAAGGGGCTGCTGGTCACCGATGTGGCGGCCGGCAGCCCGGCGTCGAAGGCTCGGCCCACCGCGATCGCCCGCGGCGAGCTGCTCAAGGAGATCGGCCGCAAGCCGGTCGCCACGATGGCCGAGGCCAAGGCCGCCATCGCCGAGGCCCGCAAGGCCAACGAGAAGACCGTGCTCATGCTCGTCCGCGGCAAGGACGGCGCACGGTACGTGGTGGTTGATCTGGGGCAGGAGCGTTGAATGACCAAGCATTAGTGACCAATGACCAACGAGCAACGAGCCAACTCTCTGTGCCCGGCCTTCATTGGTCATTGGTCATCGGTGATTGGTCATTGGTGATTGCACATTCTCTCTTTTTTCTCAGGAGTTGACCCATGTGGAGAAACAGGTCTGGTGCCCTCCTCGCCCTTCTGATGGGCGTGGTGGTTGGGCTGGGGATTTCGGTGTCGCTCGACTGGGTGCAGAGTCTGCCGGCGGCGCCGAAGCTGAACGACGAGGAGGTGAACAAGGAGCTGGACGCCCTGGAGCGCCAGTCGCAGGCCCTCGCTGCCCTCGCGGCCCGGGTGAAGCCCAGCGTGGTGACGGTGTACACGATGAAGGTCGTGCGGATGAGCGAGCACCCGGAGTTCGACCCCTTCCGCTTCCTCCTCCCCGACTCGCCGCGGGACCTCCGCCAGTCGCCGCGCGAGTTCCGCAGGCCGGGCCAGGGGTCCGGCGTGATCGTGCGGGCCGATGGGAGGACGGGCGTCGTCCTCACCAACTTCCACGTGGCCAGCGGCCAGGACGAGTTGAAGGTGAAGCTGAGCGACGGCCGGGAGTTCGACGCCAAGCTCCGCGGCTCCGACCCCAAGACCGACATCGCGGCGCTCGAGATCTCCGGGCCCAACCTGCCCGTGGCCAAGCTCGGCAACTCCGAGATCGTGCAGCCCGGCGAGATGTGCCTCGCCATCGGCAGCCCCTTCGGCCTCGAGCAAACCGTCACCATCGGCCACGTGAGCGCCAAGGGCCGCCGGGGCTTCCGGCGCGACACGTATGAGAACTACATTCAGGTGGACGCCGCGATCAACCCCGGCAACAGCGGCGGACCCCTCATCAACCTCAAGGGCGAGGTCATCGGCATCAACACCATGATCGTCACCCCCAGCGGCGTGTTCTCCGGCGTCGGCCTCTCCATCCCCATCAACATGGCCAAGGTCGTGATGGAGGAGTTGCTCGAGAAGGGCAAGGTCACCCGCGCCTGGCTCGGCATCGTCTTCAGCCCCCTCGACAAAGAGGTCGCCGAGGCCCTCAAGCTCGACCACGGCGTGCAGGTGAACCAGATCGTCCCCGGCGACCCCGCCGACAAGGCAGGGATCAAGGAGGGGGACATCCTCCTGGAGTTCGACGGCCAGAAGATCGCCGACGGCGAGAAGTTCCGCGAGATCGTCGCGAAGGCGAAGGTCGGCACGACCGTGCCCGTCAAGGTCCTTCGGGGCAAGGAGACGTTGAACCTGAAGGTCACCCTCACCGAGCAACCCGAGGACACGGCGACGGTGCGCTCGCGCGGCGCGCTGAACCGCACGCTCGGCCTCACGGTGCAGGACCTCACTCCCGAGCTGGCCGAGGAGCTGGGCCACAAGGGCGAGAAGGGCGTCGTGGTGACCCAGGTGGACGCCGCGGGGCCCGCGGCCGCGGCCCGGCCCACGCCCGTCGCCGAGGGGGACCTCATCCAGGAGGTCGCCCAGCAGCCCACGGACAGCGTGGTGGCGTTCAACCGCGCCCTCGCCAAGGCCGACTTGTCGAAGTCCATCCTGCTCCTCATCCGCAAGCGCGACGGCTCGAAGCACTTCGTCGTCGTCAAGCCCCGGCGCTAGCCCACCCTCCCGGGAGAGGCCCCTGCCCCCAGGGGCCTCTCCCCAGTGGGAGACGTGTGACCCCGTAGATCATAGCGCGCGCTGTATGGCGCGGCGCACCATAGCCGGGACGCCGGCCGCGCCGGCACCGGCCATCCTCCCCCCAATAGCGCCCCGGTCCGGCGAGCGCATGTGCCGCCGCAGAGCGGGGCAGTTAAGCCGAACCACCGTTCCACCAGACATTTATGGCGCTGTGGCCCCAGGCGACAGTCGTTCCCCGCTTGGGCGGCCCGGGCATCGGCACGTGCTTTGCTTCTCCCGTCACGCCGTCATGTAGCCAGCTTCCCACGTCGGAGGGGATGGGCCGCCGCTTTGACGCCCAGAGAGCCGACAGGCACAGATCTTCTCGGCGCTTGGCGCCCGCGGCGCCGCAGGAGCGGCGCGTGGGCCGTCGCGCTGCTCGTGGCGGGCCAGGCGAACGGGCCGCTCCTGGCCGGGGAGGCCACGGAGCGCGAGTACGCGATCAAGGCGGCCTTCCTCTACCACTTCGCCAGCTACGTCACTTGGCCGCCCGGCGCGCCGATGGGGGCCGGCAAGGCGCTCGTCATCGGCGTGCTCGGGGCCGACCCCTTTGGGGCGATGCTCGACGAGCTGGCCAAGGCGAAGTCGGTGGACGGCAGGCAGGTGGTCGTGCGGCGCTTCCACACGGTGGACGATTGCACGCCGTGCCACATCCTGTTCATCAGCGCGTCGGAGGCGGAGCGCCTGGGCCCCGTGCTTCAGAAGCTCGGCGGCTCCCCCACCCTCCTCGCCGCGGACACGCAGACCGCCGCGGCGCGAGGGGTCCACGTCAACTTCTTCATCGAGAGCAATAAGGTGCGCTTCGAGGTCAACGCCGGGGCCGCGCAGCGTGCCGGTTTGAAGATCAGCTCGAAGCTCCTGCGGCTCGCCCGAATCGTCGAGCCGGGAATGGGAGGGTCGTAGCATGTGCAGCACCCTCCCCCGCCGCGCGCACCAGTGGCTTGCCGTCTGTTGCCTCCTGGCCACTGCGGTCGAGGCGGCCGAGGCAGAGAAGCCCAGGAACGACCGGGAGCTCGCCGCGAAACTGGCCGACCTGAGCCTGGACCAGTTGATGAACGTCCAGGTCAACACGGTCTACGCCGCTGCGCGCCACGAGCAGAGGGTGTGCGAGGCCCCCGCCGCGGTGTCCATCATCACCGCGGCCGACATTCGCCGGTACGGCTACCGCACCCTGGCCGACATCGTGGCCAGCGTGCCCGGCTGCTACAGCACCTACGACCGCAACTACCACCACCTCGGCGTCCGCGGCTTCAGCCGCCCGGGCGACTACGACTCGCGCGTGCTGGTGCTCGTGGACGGCCACCGGGTGAACGACAACATCTACGATTCGCCGCCGATCGGCACGTATGGCATCCCCGACGTGGCGCTCATCGAGCGGGTCGAGGTGATCCGCGGCCCCGGCTCGGCGCTCTACGGCAGCAACGCGCTCCTCGGCGTGGTCAACGTCGTCACGAAGCGGGGCAAGGACCTCCAGGGCGCCGAGCTCGCCGCCGAGGCCGCCAGCTTCGGCACCGGCAAGGCCAGGCTCACCCTCGGCACCCGCATCGGCAGCGAGGGCGATGCCCTCTTCTCCGCCTCCGCCTACGACAGCGCCGGGCCGCGGAGCCTCTACTACCGCGAATACGACGACCCCGCCACCAACCACGGCGTGGCACGGAACTGCGACGACGACCGCTACGGCAACGTCTTCGCCGCGCTCACCCTCGGCGAGGTCACCCTCCAGGCCGCCTACGTGTCGCGGGAGAAGGGCATCCCCACCGCCGCCTGGGAGACCCGGTTCAACGACCGCCGCACGCGGACCACCGACGAGCGCGGCTACCTCGACCTCAAGTGGCAGCGCGACCTCACCGAGCACCTCAACGTCCAGGCCCGCCTGTACTATGACTACGCCGGCTACGCCGGGCAGTACGCCTATGAGGACGACGGCGGCGGCGTGCTGGTGAGCAGGGAACGCACCAGGGATCAATGGTGGGGCGCGGAGCTCGTGTTCCGCCACACCTTCGCCGACCCGCCCTTCGACCGGCACCACCTTGCCTGGGGCGTGGAGTACCGCGACAACTTCGAGCAGGCGCTGTGGGGCAGGGACTCCGACGTGTACCTGGACGAGCGCTCACGTTCGACCGTGTGTGCCGTGTTCCTACAGGACGAGATTCGCATCCTCCGCAACCTCACGCTCATCGCCGGCGTGCGCCACGACCAGTACAGCACCTTTGGCGGCACCACCAACCCCAGGGTCTCCCTGATCTACCACCCCTTCGCGGGCACCACGCTCAAGGCCCTGTACGGCCGGGCCTTCCGCGCCCCCAACGCCTACGAGATGCACTACCACGACAACGGCTACTCGCAGAAGGCCAACCCGAGCCTCCAGCCGGAGACGATAGACACGTTCGAGCTGGTCCTCGAGCAGAGGCTCACCGAGCACCTGCGCCTGGCCGCCTCGGCCTTCGCCTACTCGATGCAGGACATTGTCACCCAGCAGGTGGACCCGGCCGACGACCTCCTGGTGTTCCAGAACGCCGGGGGCGCCAGGGCCCGGGGCGTGGAAGCCGAGCTGGCGGGGAACTGGCCGAGTGGCCTGCGGGGCCGCCTCGGCTATGCCTTCGTGCGGGCCGAGGACGAGGAGACGGGCGAGCGCCTGGTCAACTCCCCCGCCCACCTGGCCCGGCTCAACGTCAGCGTGCCGCTGGTCCGGGACAGGCTCTTCGCGAGCGCGGAGCTCCAGTACACGAGCCGTCGCCGCACGGTCGCCGACGCCCACGTCGCCGGCTTCTGCGTCGCCAACTTCACCCTCTACGCGCGCAACCTCTTCAAGGGACTGGACGCCTCGCTGAGCGTCTACAACCTCTTCGACAAGCGCTACGCGGACCCCGGCTCGACCGAGCACCTTCAGGAGGCCCTGGAGCAGGACGGCCGGACCTTCCGGCTGCAGCTCACCAAACGGTTCTAGAGAGGTCACGGAATGCGTTGGCTGCGGAACATGCACCTCGGCACCAAGCTCGCGCTGCTGCTGGCGGTCATGGGCGCCCTCGCGCTGCTGACGGCGTCGGCGGCCTTCGTGGCCAACGAGATCGTCTCGATCCGCTCCTCGACGGTGCGCACGCTGTCGGCCCTCTGCGACGTGCTGGGCGCCAACGTGACCGCGGCGCTGACCTTCGACGACCGGGCCGCCGCGGCCGACCTGCTGGCCTCACTGCGCCGCCAGCCGCTGGTCACGGCCGCCTGCGTCTACGGCCCCAAGGGCGAGGTCTTCGCCACCTACCCCGCCGACCCGCCGCCGATCATGCCCATTGTGCCTCCCGAGGATGGGAAGCCTGTGTTCCGGAGCGCCTCCATCGAGGTCGCGCGGCCCATCCGCGAGGGACCCCGCATCGCGGGCACCCTGCTCCTTCGGGCGCACACGGCCGAAGTGCAGGCCGGGATTCAGCGCGCCCTGGCCATCGCCGGCGGCGTCCTCCTCGTGTCCCTCCTCGCCGCCATCGTCCTGTCGCTCAAGCTCCAGCGCGTCATCTCCGCTCCCATCCTGCGCCTGGCGGAGGCCGCCCGCACCGTCTCCACCAAGGGCAACTACGCCGTGCGGGTCGAGAAGGAGTCGGAGGACGAGATCGGCGCCCTGTGCGACGGCTTCAACGCGATGCTGGCGCAGATCCAGGGCCGGGACGCGGAGCTCGAGCGCCGCCGCGTCCGCCTCGAGGAGGCCCTCACCGAGGCCACCGCCGCCAACCAGGCCAAGAGCCAGTTCCTCGCCAACATGAGCCACGAGATCCGCACGCCCCTCAACGGCATCATCGGCATGACCGAGCTCACGCTCGGCACCCCCCTCACCCGCGAGCAGCGCGAGTATCTCGAAATGGGCAGGAGCTCGGCCAACGCGCTCCTGGGCATCATCAACGACATCCTCGACTTCTCGAAGATCGAGGCGGGACGCCTGGACCTCGAGAGCATCCCCTTCGACCTGCGCACGGTGCTGGACACGACGATGGACACCCTGGCCGCCAAGGCCCACGGCAAGGGCATCGAGCTGGCCTGCCACGTCCCGCCCGAGATCCCCACCTCGCTCGTCGGCGACCCCGAGCGCCTCCGCCAGATCCTCAGCAACCTCACCCAGAACGGCGTCAAGTTCACCGAGAAGGGCGAGGTCGTCGTCCACGTGGACCTCGAGGCCGGCGACAACGCCTCGTGCACCCTGCACTTCCGAGTGACCGACACGGGGATCGGCATCCCCCCCGACAAGCTCGAGAAGATCTTCGAGAGCTTCACGCAGGCCGACGGCTCGATCACCCGCAAGTACGGCGGCACCGGCCTCGGCACCACCATCGCCCGGCAACTGGTCGAACGAATGGGCGGCCGCATCTGGATCGACAGCCAGGTGGCCAAAGGCACGACCGTCCACTTCGTCCTCGAGTTCCCCCTGGCCCCGCCGCAGCCCCAACTGGTGCCGCGCCAGCCGAAGGCCGACCTCACGGGCCTTCGCACGCTGATCGTGGACGACAACGCCACGAACCGCATCATCCTGCGCGAGGTGACGGGGGCGTGGGGCATGGTGCCCGACGAGGCGGCCAGCGGCGCCGAGGCCCTCGAGGCGCTGGCGCGCGCCGTGCGCGAGGGCTGCCCCTTCCAGCTCGTGCTCCTCGATGCCCACATGCCCGAGATGTCCGGCTTCGACTTCGCCGAGCGGGCGCGCCGCCTGCCCCACTACGCCCGCGTGCCGATGGTGCTCCTGACCTCCGCCGGCAGCCGGGGCGATGCGAGCCTGTGCACCCGCCTGGGCATCTCCGCCTACCTCATGAAGCCCATCAAACAGGCCGACCTCTACGCCACCCTCGCCGCCCTCATGGACCCGCGGTTCGCGGGGCGCACACAGAACGTCCTCGTCACCCGGCACAGCCTCCAGGAGGCGCGCCGCCGGCTCCGCGTCCTGTTCGCCGAGGACAACCCGGTGAACCAGCGCGTCGGCGCCACCATCCTCGCCAAACATGGCCACACCGTGGCCCTCGCCGCGAACGGCAAGGAGGCCCTCGCCGCGCTCCAACACCAGTCGTTCGACCTGGTGCTGATGGACGTCCAGATGCCGGAGATGGACGGCTTCGAGGCCACGCGAACCATCCGCGAGCGCGAGCGCGCCGCGGGCGGGCACATTCCGATCGTGGCCATGACCGCGCACGCCCTCAAGGGCGACCGCGAACGCTGCCTGGCGGCGGGCATGGACGACTACATTCCGAAGCCCATCCGTCCGGCCCAGCTCATCGAGATCGTGGAGCGGCTGGCCGGGGCGGGCGGCGAGGCGCCCAGGCCGCCCCAGCCCCCGGAACCCGCCCAGCAGGAGAACCCGGTCTTCGACCGGCACGCGGCGCTGCGGGTCGTCGGCGGCGACGCCGACCTCTTCCGCGAGGTCGCGGGCATCTTCCTCGAGGATTGCCCGAGGCGGCTGGCCGAGGCCCGCTCCGCCCTCGAGCGCGGCGACCCCGAGGGCCTGCGCCGCGCCGCGCACACCCTCAAGGGCGCCGCCGGCACGATCTGCGCCGTCGGCGTCCACAGGGCCGCACGCGACCTCGAGGACGCCGCGCGCCAAGGCCCCAACGGCCCCTGCGCCCACCTCCTCGACCGCCTGCAAACGCAGCTCGACATCTTCAAGCAAACGCTGCAAGAGACGGGGATAGGGTCATAGGCAGGTGGATGGGTGGATGGCCGCCAAGGCAGCCATCCACTCCTCCCATCTTGCACTCACCCCGCCATCCGCCCCCCCCCCCTACCCC
>DATKZY010000139.1:0-16820 GCA_035527715.1 Planctomycetota bacterium
CGCCAGCGCCCACATCGCCACCATCCCCGCCGCCAGACAGGGCCAGAACACCGGCGCGATGGCCTGAATCCTGTACGGCCGAGCCGCAAGGAGAAACACCACCGCCGTCAGCCAGAGGAAGAACGCCACCGAATCCAGCCGAGTGCCGGCAGGAATCCCCCCCGTGGCAACCGCCCGCACCACCAAGAACACTGCGTGATACGCCAATGCCCCGGCCAGCAACAGACGAGCGAGGCCGGGCTGCGCGCGGCGGCCCAGAAGCTCGGCTAGAGCCAGTCCTCCCCTCAGTCCGTAGAGAACCGTGGCCGCGATCAGCAACAGCAGAACAATGGAAGACACGTGCGTCTCCGCCCCTTCGTCTTCCGGCCCCTTGCCGCGTCGCCAACTCTATTATCCACGACGCGCGGGTGCAGGTCAAGCCCGTGAACACGCGGCGGAGATGCGGGGTGGGCCCCTGGTCCCCCGGTGGGAGACCCGCCGGCGAGGCCGTGGCCCCGCAATCCATCACAGGCTCGGGGCAGTCGGCGGTCCGTTCTGAGGGCGAGCCGAAGGATCGGTTGACTACGGAGGTTTTGCGAAAATGCGAAACACGCAGTTTTTCCGTGCCTCTTCTGCCGGCCCGGCTCGTGCGTGTCTCGAAGCGCCGGAAAGTGTCGGCCGGGCCGCCCGGTCTATCTCAAGCTATGCCAGCCGTTTACGGGCGGCGCGCATCGGGCGACAGTAACTCTCGCGCCGTCCGGCACGGCATGTGCTACTAGATTCATGTAGCTGGTGGAGACATCTCCCGGCTTCTTGCTCCCGATGGCTTCATAGTGAAAGGAGATGGCTGCCAAACTGGATGCTGTTTCGGAGGGCATTGGGAACCCTTTTTCCCCATATCTAGGGCCTGTTATGGAGGCGAAAATGAGAGCCATTCGGTTGATCGTGTGTGGGCTGGTGGCGCTGAGCCTGTGCAGCGGCGTCGTTCAGGCAGCGGCAGACAGGATGACGGGAGACATGGACAACACGCCGCACGACCTCAGGACCCTGCTCGGGATCCAGGAGATCTGCAAGCCCTGCCATACCCCGCACCACGCGCCCTACTACAACGATGGCCCGCTATGGAACCACGCCCTCAGCTCGCTCCCCGGCCTCACAGGCTACAGCAAGCTGTGCATGGGCTGCCACGATGGCATCACGGCCGTGGATAGCTACGGCTACGTGGATAGCACCAGCTTCACCTTGAACTCCGGCACCCCCGGCATGGTGGCAGGAGACGTCCGTTGGAACATCGGCCGCTACGGCCTCGCCGACGATCACCCCGTCAGTATCCCCTACCCGGACCTTGCTGACGACGAGGAAGGCCCTCCTCACGGATTAGAGGCCAGAGCGGACGTCGAATCGTATCTGGAGGATGGCAAGGTAGAGTGCACCTCCTGCCACCGCGTGCACAGCCGCGGCAGCGATACGCTCCACGACGAAGACGCAGGCGAGCCGCAGCGCTACATCCTGCGGAGGACCCGCGCCGGCAGCCAGATCTGCCGCGCGTGCCACACGAACTAGTTTCGGCCGGGCCGGAATCTTCGAGCGGCGTGTGGGGCAAGGCATGGACGCCGGCCCCACACGCCGCGTCTCTTATGTCCCTCATGGGGCAGAGCTGGAGAGGGCGATGGGACGCTGGACGATGAGAATCGCAGGCCACCTCGCTCTGGCTGTTGCCCTGAGCGTGCTGGCCACCGCCTGCACCCCCGGCCCCAAGCTCGTGGCCGGCCCCCCCGTTATCTACCCGCTCCCCCCCGATCCGCCCCGCGTGCAGTTTCTCAAGGCCATCAACACCTCGGCCGACGTGGTGCCCAAGCGCGTGGGCCTTGCCGCCCTCGTCTTCGGCACCAAGCGCGAGTTGGAGAGAGCCGACATCCTCGTGAAACCCTACGGCGTTGCCGTGCATGCCGCCCGCATCTACGTGTGCGACCAGCGCAACGCCGACGTCAAGGTCTTCGACGTCAAGGCCGGCGCCTTCTCCCTCCTCAGCGGGAAGAAGGGCATCATGGGCGCGCCGACCGGCATCTGCGTCGCCGAGGACGGCTACAAATTCGTCCTCGAGGCCATGGCGGGCAAGATCCACGTGTTTGACCCCTCGGACAGCTATGTGACCACATTCCTGCTCAAGGGCACCCGCGTAGGCGGCGCCGTCGCCATCGGCCCCGAGCTGTTCGTCACCGACGTGCGGGGCCACCGCGTCCTGGTCCTCGACCGCTCCTCGGGCAAGACCCTCCGCACCATCGGCGCCCAGGGCCAGGGGCCGGGGCAGTTCCTCCTCCCCAACGCCATCGCGCGAGACGCCGAAGGCAACATCTACGTCAGCGACCACATGAACTTCCGCTGGCAGAAGCTCGACCGGACGACGGGCAAGCCCCTCGTTGCCTCGGGTGAGCAAGGCGACGCCTACGGCACCTTCGCCCGCCCGCGCGGTATCGCCGTGGGGCCGGATGGCCTGGTCTATGTCGTTGACGCTGCGATGGAACTTGTGCAAATGTTCAATCAGCAGGGCAGGGTGCTCATGGGCTTCGGCAACTTCCGCGGCGCGCCGGGCTTCCTCGAGTTGCCGGCGGGCATCGCCGTGGACACCTCGTGCCTGCCCTACTTCCGCAAGCTCATCCATCCCTGTATCGAGCCGGAGTATCTGGTCTTCGTCGTGAGCCAGGTGGGCGACACCCGCCTGGGCGTCTACGCCTTCGGCGCCCCCGTCCCGGGCGTCGAGCGCCCCGTCCCCCCCATCCCCAAGGAACCCACGCCAGCCCCCGCAGAGCCCGCCCCCAAGCCCCCGACCATTGCCCCCGCCAAGCCCGAAGGCAAGGACGAACCCTCGGCGCCGGCGGCCACACCGCGCCCATAGAGCCCCTCCAGATCGCTCCGGGTTGAGCGGTTCGCATACTTGGGAACGTGCCCCTCCGCTAGGCACAGTGGTGTCCGTCCTTTGGCCGCATGTATTGACATGATAATTACTTATGTTGCATGATGGCCATCCTGAGCTGGCGGCATGGGATTTGCTACGTACCTATGTGGGAGTGGTTTGGGGAACGCCACAGGAGGTCGAGGATGGTTCGGCGCCCGCTGCTCTGGGCAATCGCCTTGGCCAGCCTGTCTGGCGGCGGGGCGCTGTGCGCGGGCATCGAGGGCTCGGCCCACGACTTCAGCGCGAACGCCTGGGCGGGCGGCCAGATCTGTGTGGTATGCCATACGCCGCACGGGGCGGACCGCACGGTGGCCGACGCGCCGCTGTGGAACCACCAGGTGACGCAGGCAACCTATCAGCTCTACTCGAGCCCTACGCTCAATGCGCACGTGAGCCAGCCCGAGCACCGCGGCTCGAAGCTGTGCCTGAGCTGCCACGATGGCACAGTGGCTCTCGACAGCTTCGGAGGGGCCACCGGCACCACGTTCGCCACGGGCAACGCTCTCATCGGCACCGATCTGCGCGGCACCCACCCCATCGGCCTCATCTATGACTCCAGTTTGGCTTCCAAGGATGGCGGGCTGTATAATCCTGTGTCGAAGACGACGCCGCTGGGCGGGACGATCAACGCCGACCTCCTGTTCGGCACGGGCAACCTGGAGTGCGCTTCGTGTCACGACGTCCACAACTCCCAGAGCCTGGGCAAGCCGCACCTGCTGCGTATCACGACGGACGGGAGCCAGCTCTGCCTGACGTGCCACGACAAGTGAGCGGGGGGCCATCTCGGAGTGCCGATTGCGGATTGCGGATTGGCCTGGCCCTCTTCGTGGCTCTCGTCGGTGGATGTGCCCGGCCGCCGGCGCCGCTGCCGCCGGTCTTCTATCCCCCGCCACCCGAGCGCCCGCGCGTGCAGTTCCTCCGCAGCGTGTCGTCGGCCGACGACGTGCGTCCGAAGCCGAGCTTCCTGGCGCGGCTCGTCTTCGGGGACAGGTCCGCCGGCGAGGTCCCCGGCGTCGCGCGCCCGTATGGGCTTACGTTTGATCAGGGGAAGCTGTACGCTTGTGATTCGGGCGCTCGACGGGGCGTGGTGTTCGACTTCGTGCGGAAAGAGTTCCGCACGTTCGGCGACCGCGGGGCCGACGCCTTTCGCATGCCGATCAACATAAGCCGCGGGCCGGACGGCGAGAGCTATGTGACCGACACACTGCGCGGCCAGGTGCTGGTGCTGGACACTGAGGACCGCCCGGCGCGCGCGCTCCGTGGCCCCGAGGGCATGAAGCCCTGCGATGCCGTGTGGCACGACGGCGAGCTGTTCGTGGCCGACCTGGGCCGCAACGCGGTGCTGGTGCTCGACCCGAAGACGGGCCAGCTTCGCCGCCAGATCGGCCGGGCCGGGGCCGGGCCGGGCGAGTTCGCGCAGCCGACCAATCTGGCCTTCGGGCCCCACGGCCGCCTCTACGTGAGCGACACACTGAACGCCCGCGTGCAGGTGCTCGACACGAAGGGGACGCCGCTGAAGGTCATCGGCTCGCGCGGCCGAGCGCTGGGTCAGATGGTGCGCCCGAAGGGCATCGCGGTGGACGCCGAGTCGCGTCTCTACGTGGCCGATGCGGCGGCCGAGAGCGTGCTGGTGTATGACCGGGACGGGCGGCTGCTGATGCTGGTGGGCGGCCCGGGCGTGGGCCGCGGCGGCCTGTCGCTCCCGGCCAAGGTCGCCCTGAGCCGCGAGGGGGTCGAGTTGTTCGCCTCCTGCGCCGCGCCGGAGTTCCGGGTCGAGTACCTGATTTTCGTGAGCAACCAGCTCGGGCCGAACAAGATCAACGTCTACGGCTTCGGCACCTATCAGGGGCCTGTGGCCAACGGGGAGGCGAGCCGCCCGTGAGCACCCGCCGGCCGAAAGCGCTCCTGTTCTCACGCATCACGCGTCACGCATCACGCGTCGCCGTGGCCGCCGCCGCATTGGTGCTGCTCGTTGCCCTGTCCTGCATTCCGGAGGAGAGGCATCGGGTCCTGACGTTCTTCTTCGATGGAGTGCCTCCGCTGCACCCGGAGCCGAAGCAGGTGGTGGCGGCGAAGGCGCCGACGCCGGCGCACGGCCGCGCCGAGCCGCCATCGGCCTGGCCGGGGCAGCCGGCCCGGCCCACGTGGTCGGTGCACCTGCCGTCGGAGGACAAGCGGCAGTGCGGGACGTGCCACGACCGCAACCGGTCGTTCCAGCTCGTCACGCCCATGTCCGAGTTGTGCGCCGGCTGCCACCAGAAGCAGATGCAGGAGTTCCCGCGCATGCACGGCCCCGTGGCCGTGGGCGACTGCGGGGCGTGCCACGAGCCCCACCAGTCGCGCTATCCGCACCTCGTGCGCCGCCCGACGCCCGAGCTGTGCTTCCTGTGCCACGGCCCGGCGCCGATCCCTGGCCTGCCCCACGCCTGCCCGCGGCCGGCCGACAACGTGCGCTGCACCGACTGCCATCACCACCACGGCGGCCGCGAGCCGTTCTACATCGTCCAGCGGCCACCCGCCGCCCCGAGTCCCGTCCCGCCCACCCCGCCCCCCACGGAGAAGGCACCCGAGTGAACCGGCGGACGGGCGCACAATTGGCGATTCTGCTCCTGGCGGCGCTGGGCGCCCTGCCCTCGGCCACCCAGGCGCGCGACCAGGGGCCGCCCGTGCAGTGGCTGGCGTTTGGCGACATCGGCGCGACCCTCGAGTTGCAGTACGAGGCCGAGGAGCGCGACCTGCGGTCGAAGGAAGGCGGAACCATCGTGTTCTTCCGCGACGAACGCTTCCACGAGATTCTCACGCTGGACACCAGGGGCTATGTGTACCACCCGCGCTTCCTCGACTTCCGCGCCTCGATCGGCGTGGAACTCGAGCAGGCGGACGTGACGGTGAACCAGCCGGACGGCAACTCGCGGACCAATGACCACTTCACCTCGCCCCAGTACTCGATCTCCGGCGTCTTCTTCCGCGACCACCCGGTGTCGCTGAGCTTCGGCGCCGAACGCTATCATCGCACCGACACGCGGAACTTCGGCGACCTGTACACCCTGGACGCGGAGAACCAGCGCGCAACCCTCAGCTTCAAGGGCGATACGATGCCCGCCGAAGTGTTCTTCGAGCACTCGAAGCGCGACGAGCGCCAGAGCGGCCTGGGCGAGAGCCGCATCACGGACGAGACCCGCTACGGGTTCGGCATCACCCGCTTCGACGGGCCCTCGACCTCCCACGCCCAGTACGAACACCACGACAACCTCGAGGACGTGCTCACCCCCAACACCTTCACCCCCGAGTACACCTTCGAGCGCCACGTGGACACGGTGACGCTGGACAACAACCTGCGGTTCGGCAGCGAGCGCCGAAGCTTCCTCGACTCGCGGTTCAGCCACTCGGACGAGACCGGCTCGTTCACCAGCACGCGGACCAGCCTGGGCGAGGGCCTGCACCTCCAGCACTTCAAGGAACTGTGGTCCGACTACGGCATCGCCTGGTCCCGCGACACCTTCGCGCAGAACACGTCGAGCAGCGTGGTGGGCCGGGCCGCCCTGTCGCACCAGCTCTTCGAGAGCCTGCTCAGCCGCCTGTCGTTCCGCGGCGAGCAGTGGCGCTTCGAGCAGTCGCAGCGCGACCGCTATGGCGCCGACCTCGACTTCAACTACCGCAAGAAGATCCCCCGCGGCATGCTCTTCCTCGACTTCGGCGGCGGGCAGGACTTCACGACCGAGCGCGGCAGCGGCACGCAGCGCCAGGTGTTCGACGAGAGCCACGTCCTCGCCGACCTGAGCACCACGTTCCTCGACAATCCCGACGTCGTGGACGGCTCGGTCCTCGTGACCGCGGCGAACAACATCACGGTGTACATCCTCGGCGTGGACTACGAGCTGGTGCCGGCGGGCCGCCTCACCCAGATTCGGCGCATCGTCACCGGCACGATCCCCGACGGCGCGACCGTGCTGGTGGACTACGCCTATGCGATTTCGGGGCCGATGAAGTACACCACGCGGCGCTGGCACGGCGGCGTGCGCCTCGACCTCTTCGACCACCTCCTCGCCCTCTACGCACGACGCTACTCCTCGACCAACACCGTCACCTCGGGCGTGGACGACGGGCGGCTCGAGGACCTGGTGGACACGTTCTATGGGGCCACGCTCACGCTGGGACCGGTCCTGGTCACCGCGGAGCACAACATCCACGACAGCACCCTGGTGCCCTACGTGTCGGACTATGTGACCATCAACTACCGCAAGACCTTCGCCGAGGCGCACACCGTGACGGCGGCGGCCTCGTGGCGCCGCGCCGTCTTCTCGGGAGACATCGTCGTGGACGGACGCGACACGTCCACCACCCGCACGCTGTCGGGCAGCTACCTGTTCGCGCGCCCCCTGTGGCCCTCGTTCGAGGTCACCGCCGGCATCGAGGACCAGGACGACCGCGGCACCCTCACCAAGCGCTCGTTCGCCCGCCTCGAGGCGAAGCACAAGTTCCGGGCCACCGAGTTCGCCCTCACCCTCTGGCTCAAGCACCGCGAAAGCAACACGACTCTCGAGGACGGCTCATACGTCTTCTTCTCCGTCAAGCGCAAGTTCTGATTCAGGAGCATCTCGATGAGAATCCGCGTGTGGACATTCGCCTGGCTGGCCACGGCGGCTCTGGCCGCGGGCGGCGAGGCCGCCCTGCCCAAGGGCCACCCGCCCGTCAAGGGGGCCGGGAGCAAGGGTATGGAGGCGGTGCACAAGAAGCTCCGCGACCTCGAGGCCGCCTGCACCAAGGACCCCAAGGCCGTGGAGCCGCGGCTCGAGCTGGGCAACCTCTACCTCCAGTTCGGCCTCACCGAGCGCGCCGTGCGCTGGCTCGACGAGGCCGTGAAGCTCAAGCCCGACAGCACCGGCGCCCTCGTGCTGGCCGGCCACGCCCATGCGGCCCTCGCCCAGTACGACGCAGCCATCGAGCTGTGGACGAAGGCCCTCGCCCTCGACCCCAAGTCGAAGCAGCTCAAGGGCTGGCTCGCCGAGGCGAAGCAGGCCAAGGAGGTCCACACCAAGCTCGCGGCGGCCCGCGCCGGCCTGGAGAAGACGCCCGACGACGGGGCGCTCCACCTGCAGGCCGGCGAGGCGCTGGCCCGCCTCGGCGAGTGGGCGGAGGCCAGGACCCATCTGGCCAAGGCCACAGCCCTGCTGCCCAAGGATGCCGCGGCACACAGGCTCTGCGCCCTCATCCTGATGCGCCTGGGCGACATGGACAAGGCGATCATGGAACTGGAGACCTGCACGAAGCTTGACCCGGAGAACAAGGACTATCGCCGGCTGCTCGACACGGCCCGGCAGACGCGCGACATGCACCAGAAGATTCGCGAAGGCAAGTACACTACGCCGAAGTCGGGCGGCGCGCCGAAGGCCAAGACCGAGAAGTGACGGCGCGCCCGCGCGATCTCGCACGGCTGGCATAGCATTTGCGGGGAAGATCGGATGAAGAGACGCCCAGGAAGCGCAGTCGCGGCGGCCGCTCTCGCCCTCGCCGGGGCGCTGACCGCCGGCTGCGGGCCGAGCGCGGCTCACCTGTGGGCGCAGCCGAAGGTGGCCACGGTGTGGCCGCTGCCGCCCGCGCCGCCGCGCGTGCGCCACGAGGGCACCATCACCGCGGGCCAGGCCCTGCGATTCAGCAGGGGGCGGTTCGTGCTCCTCGATCTGTTGTTCGGGCCCCGGCGGCTCCAGCTCGTCACCCCGCACGGCGTGGCGGTGAACGAGCGGCTCGTGGCCATCGCCGACTCGGGCCGTGCCGAGCTGCACCTGGTGAGCCTGGCGGAGCGGAAGTACCGAGCGGTTACGGCTATCGGCGACGCGCGGCTCCGCTGCCCGGTCGGCGTGGCGCTCGACGGCACGGGTGGCGTGTTCGTGAGCGATTCGGTGTTGCGGCGCGTCTTCCGCGTCTCCGAGCGCGGCGGGCTGCTGGGCGAGGTCGCGGGCAAGTTCGTCCGCCCGGCGGGCCTGGCCTATGACGCCGCGCGGGGAAGGCTGTTCGTGGTGGACGCCGGGGCGCACGCGGTGCTCGTGTTCGAGCGCCAGGGCGATGGGTTCGCGCTGGCTCGGACGCTGGGCGGCCGCGGCGAGGCGGCGGGCGGCTTCAACTTCCCCACCCACGCCGCTGTGGGCCGCGACGGGAGCCTGTATGTCACCGATTCGCTCAACCACCGCATCCAGATCTTCGACGCCGAGGGCCGCCGCGTGGGCGCCTTCGGCCGCGCGGGCGACGGCACGGGCGACTTCGCGAAGGCAAAAGGCATCGCCCTCGACTCCGAGGGGCACATTTATGTGGTAGACTCATTGTACGACGTGGTGCAGGTGTTCGACCACGAGGGCCGGCTGCTCCTCGTCTTCGGCGGCAGCGGCCGCGACGCCGCGTCGCTCTGGCTGCCCACCGGCATCTGCATTGACGAAAAGGACCGCATCTATGTCTCCGACTCCGCCAATTCCAGGGTGCAGGTCTACCAGTACCTGCGCGAGAGCGAGTAGGGCGCCCGTCGTTGCGGCGTGCCTCCTCCTGGCCCTCGCCGGGAGCGCGCACGCGGCCGGCCAGCGCAGCATCGTCAACACCCCCCACAACCTCTCCGTGAGCGGCCCAGGCCCCATCAAGTCGCCCACCGAGAAGCAGATCTGCATCTTCTGCCACACGCCGCACAACGCCGACCCCCGCGCCCCGCTGTGGAACCGCAATCTCGACTCCGCGGCGACCTACCAGATGCCCTGGAGCCCCACGCTCGAGGCCTACGGGGCGGGCGGCGCGCCCCAGCCCGACGGCGCGTCGAAGCTCTGCCTGAGCTGCCACGACGGCACCATCGCCCTCGGCGAGGTCCGCAGCCGCCCCGAGCCCATCCCCGTCAGCGGCGACAGGCTCCAGCCCGGCCAGAAGGGCTACCTGGGCACCGACCTCTCGGGCAGCCACCCCATCTCGTTCGTCTACGATAACTCGCTCGCCGCGGCCAACAACGCCGCCGGCGACATGCCCCTGCGCCTGCCCTCCACGCTCAACGACCCCGACGTGAAGCTCGACGCCCAGGGAAAGATCCAGTGCACCACCTGCCACGACCCGCATGGCGATGCCAACTACGTGGAGGGATTCGTTCCGCACTTCTACGTGAAGCCATCCTGGAGTGGAGTGTGCCTGACATGCCACGACTTCTGAGACCTCGCACCCGCACGTGGGCCGTGGCGGCCGCAGCCGCCGGGGCCGCGCTGCTCGCCTGGGCGGGCCTCGCGCTCGCCGGCTCCTTCCGCAACGGAGCCCACGGCAACGAGTCCATGCTGCCGCGCGGCTGCGGGGCCTGCCACGCGGGCCACGGCATCCCGCGGTCGCCCATGCTCCCCGCCACCCGCAACGAGACCTGTCTCGCCTGCCACAGCACGGCGGCGGCCCGCACCGAGGCCCGCACCAAGCACCTCCTCGTCGGCGGCGACGACCTGAAGGACGTGTCGGCGGAGTTCGCCAAGGCATCGCACCACACCCTAAGCACCGATGGGCAGGCCGCCTCCAGCGGCTTCCGCAGAGTCAACGCCGCCGCGGAAGCGGGCGGCACGGTCACGTGCTCCAACTGCCACGACGGCCACTACCTGGTCAAGGGCAACGCCCAGGAAGACATCACCCGCGTGAAGGAAATCGGGAACGCCAGGAACCAGGCCGAGCCCGAGTACCGCCTCTGCTACCGCTGCCACGGCACCACCACCGGCGTCGGCTCCCTCAACATCGAGCAGTACACCCGCCAGAGCAATCCGTCGTTCCACCCCGTCGAGGCCACCGGCCGGAACACGAGCGTCCCCAGCCTCATCAACCCCTGGACCGTGCAGAGCTACACCGCCTGCACCAGTTGCCACGGCAGCGACCAGGCCGCAGGGCCGCGAGGCCCCCACGGCTCCGCCTTCACACCCATTCTCAAGGCCAACTACAACCGCGACGACGACCAGGCGGAGAGCGCCGCGCAGTATGCCCTGTGCTACCGCTGTCACAACCGCAACATCGTCCTCAGCGAGGAACAAGGCAGCTTCCGCTACCACAAGAAGCACATGGAGAAAAGGGCCTCCTGCCGCGCCTGCCACAACAGCCACGGCAGCAAGACCTACACCCACCTGATCGACTTCGACACCTCGATCGTCTTCGCCAACAGCAACGGCGTGCGGAACTTCGTGGACAGCGGCGCCAACACCGGCGCATGCAACCTGCGGTGCCACGACAAGAACCACGTCAACCTCGGCTACTGAGGAGTGCCCGTGCCCCCCGCTCGATCGCTATCGCCCTTGCTCGTGCCGTTTCTCGCGGCCGCTCTCTGCGGCGGCTGCGGCGAGGAGAAGCCTGCCCCCGCGCCGCCTTCGCGGCCCGCCAAGAGCCGCCCGCCCGCGGCACGCCCCGACCCGGCGGGCCACGCCAAGGCCCTCGCCGCCCGGGAGCACGCCCTCATCGCCCGCCTCACCGAGAAGCCCGACGACCTGGAGGCCACGCTCCAGCTCGCCAACCTCTACTACGACACCCGCCGCCCCGCCCTCGCCGTGCCCGGCTACATCGAGATCCTCAAGCACCAGCCCGACAACCCCAGCGTGCGCACCGACTTGGGCACCTGCTACCGCAACCTCGGCAAGTTCCCCGAAGCCAAGGCCGAGTACGAGCGAGTCATCCAGAAGCACCCCGGCCACATCCAAGCGACGTACAACCTTGCCATCGTCACCGAGGAGCTGGGCGACCTGCTCCGCGCGGCCGAGCTGTGGGAGCGCGTGGCTGGCATGGCCCCGGGCACCCCGGCGGCCCGGGAGTCCCTCCGCCACGCCGCCGCCGCGCGGGCAGCCGCGGCGAAAGCCGCGCCTCCACACAAGAAGGAAGCCCCCGAATGAGCCCCGTCCCACCCGGCGCCATGCCCCGGTGTCTTGCTGCCCTCCTCCTGTGTGCCCTGGGCACGGCTCGCGCCGCCGAGGCACCCAAGACCCTCGTGCCCAAGGCATCCTGCTCCACCAAGGACTGCCACGCGGACTTCTCGAAGAAGAAGCACGTCCACGGCCCCGTCGCCGACAAGGAGTGCAAGGAATGCCACTCCTGGAAGGACGACCTCCACAAGTTCACCCTCGCCCGCAAGGGCACGGCCCTCTGCACCGAATGCCACGACGACATTCTCGTGAAGAAGGAAGGCGCGAAGACGAAGAAGGGCGCCACCCTCCACGAGCCGATCACCGAGGACTGCGTCACCTGCCACGATCCCCACGCCAGCGACGTCAAAGGCTTCCTCGCCATGCCCCTGCTCGAGCTGTGCGCGACCTGCCACGACAAGACCGTGGCCCGGGCCAGGGGGAAGGACAAGGCGGTCCTCTCGAAGCACTCCGTCGTGCTCGAAGGCAAAGCCTGCATGACCTGCCACTCGCCCCACACCAGCAAGGTCCCCTACCTGCTGGCCAAGGCACCCAAGACCCTCTGCCTCAGTTGCCACGACAAGCCGCAGAAGGAGGACGGCCGCGACCTCGCGAACGTCAAGGAACAGATCGCCAAGAAGAAGCACGTCCACGGCCCCGTCGCCGACGAGGAGTGCACGGCCTGCCACCTGGGCCACGGCTCCGAGCAGGTGACGCTTCTCGCCCGCGCCTATCCGGCGAAATTCTACGCCCCGTTCGACCCCAAGGCATACGCCCTCTGCTTCGAGTGCCACGAGGCCGACCTGGCCACACAGGCCAAGACGGCCGACGCCACGGAGTTCCGCAACGCCGAACGCAACCTGCACTTCGCCCACGTGAACAAGCCGGTCAAGGGGCGCACATGTCGCGCCTGCCATGCGGCCCACGCGAGCGACCAGCCGTCGCAGATTCAGCCCTCGGTGCCCTTTGGCTCGGGCGGCTGGGCCATTCCCATCCGCTTTGCGAAGACGGCCACGGGCGGCTCCTGCCAGTCGGGCTGCCACGAGCCGAAGGCCTACGACCGCAAGACGCCGGCGGACTACTCCCTGCCGCCCCCTCCGCCGCCGAAGGCGCCGGAGCCGGCGGCACCACCCAAGGCGCCCGAACCAGCGGCGTCCTCGCCGCCGACGAAGTGACCATGTGCGCGATGGCTTCCTACACCTTGCCCCTTGCCGAGCGCCGAACAGCCCCGGCCGCGTCCCTGCCCGCAGGCCCATCGCCCGAGCTGCCTGAGGGCATCCTGCTTCGCAACGCCCTCTGGTTCTGCCGGCTGCGGTGGCTCGTCCTCGGCCTGTTCGCCGGCTTCGGGCTTCTGGGGCTCGCGCCGGGGCTGCTCGCTCGAGCTGGGCTCCGTCCCCCGGGGGCGTGGCCGTTCATCGCCGCAGCCGTCCTGCTCGCGGCAAACGTGCTCGCCCTTGCCCACGCGCGCGGTGCCGCCCGACACCTCGCAGCGGCCAGCACGAACCTGTGGGCGCAGATCATCAATGACCTCGTGGTCCTCACCTACGTTGTCCACCACGTCGGGAGCCTGGAGACCGCGGTCGGCTTCGCCTACCTGTTCCACATCGTGCTCTCGTGCATCTTCTTCCCGCGCCGCTGGTCCTTCCTCGTCACCATGCTGGCCTGCGGCCTCTACCTGGGCTGCGTGGCGCTCGAGGAGGCCGGCAGCCTCGCCCAGGCGGGCATCTACGCGAACGCCGCGTTGCGCGAGCAGATGGACCTGTTGCCCGGCGTGCGGCTGGCCCACGTGGGCTGGGCGCCCTTCACCTGGATCGTCGTGTGGTACCTGGCCGCCCACCTGTCGGCCGAGGTGCAGTCGCGCGACCGCGAGCTGGCCGAGACCAACCGCCGCCTCCTCGCAGCCCAGGAGGAGCGCCGCCAGCACATGCTCCGCACGACCCACGAGCTGAAGGCCCCCTTCTCCGCCATCCACGCCAACGTCCAGCTCCTCACCAAGGGCCACTGCGGCGAGCTGCCCGCCGAGGCCCACGCCGTCCTCGGCCGCATCAGCACCCGCTGCCGCCGCCTGGCCAACGAAATCCAGGAGATGCTCCAGCTCGCCAACCTGGCCTCCGCCACCGAGGAGCCGCCGCCGAAGCCCGTCCTCGACCTCTCCCAGATCATGCGCTGGTGTCTCGCCCAGGTGGCCCCGCGCGCCGAGGAGCGGCAAGTGACCTTCGACGCCGACCTCCAGCCAGCTCCCGTCCCCGTCGTCGAGGACCACGCGAAGATGCTCTTCGGCAACCTGGTCTCTAACGCCGTCACCTACTCCCACCCCGGCGGCCACGTGGCCGTCGCAGTGACCCCCGAGCCGGACGGCGGGGCGTGCGCCACGGTGGCGGACCAGGGCATCGGCATCGCCCCCGCAAAGCTCCCCCGCATCTTCGAGCCCTACTACCGCGCCGACGAGGCCGTCCGCCACAACCGCGAGTCCACCGGCCTCGGCCTCGCCATCGTCCGCCAAGTCGCCGACACCGACGGCCTGCGCGTCGGCGTCGAGAGCGAGCCGGGCGTCGGCACCCGTTTCACCGTCCAGTTCCCAGGCTCAGACCCCAACCCAGTCGCAGAAGGAAAGGAGGACCGTCATGGCTTATCTCCTGCTCGTGGATGACGATGAGGACTTCGCCGCCGCAGCGGCCAAGGTGCTGCGCGGGGCCGGACACGAGGTCCACGTCGCCCTCGACACCGACAGCGCGGTCGAGAGCATGCAGCAGCGCCGCCCCGACCTCGCCATCCTCGATGTCATGTTCCCCGAGAGCAGCTCGGCCGGCTTCGACCTCGCCCGCCAGATTCGCCAGGACATCAAGGCGCTCCGCGACGTCCCGCTCCTCATGCTCACCGCCGTGAACAGCCGCTTCCCGCTCGGCTTCAGCTCGAAGGACATTGACGAGCACTGGCTCCCTGTGGATGACTTCCTCGAGAAGCCCGTGGACCTCGACCTGCTGTGCGCGCGGGTGGGGGATCTCCTGGCCCGGGCGGCGAGCCAGCGCCCTCCGCGCAAGTGAGCGGGGCGGGGGCGGCAACCGTCGGCGTAGTGTGCGAAATCTGATCGCGGGCGGCGGCGCCCGTATCAATGGGTGCGTGACGTCGCTTTACCGGTGATGAAATGGTGGGCAACTACGGCTTGCCCTTGCGTCGCCGGTTTGGGGGAGAGAACTCTCCTGCTCTCCCTGTGTGCCCCTCGGTGCCGCGCATCCCGTGACGGGCATCGGGCCGCGGCTCGGCGACATGACTTCAGCGGGCCGCCCCGGCTCTCCCTGGAATGCACGGCGCCAATCGGCCTGGCGAAGTTTCCTGGAAAAAGGGCTTGACAAGTTGGGCCGCCAGTTGTACAATCTCGATTGACTTAGTCAGGATGGAGAGTTGATGTTCATCTCGCAGAAGTGTCAATACGCGATCCGAGCCATCTTCGAGCTGTCGAGGCGCTACGGCAA
This sequence comes from Planctomycetota bacterium, assembly GCA_035527715.1. Lineage (GTDB taxonomy): Bacteria > Planctomycetota > PUPC01 > DSUN01 > DSUN01 > DSUN01. Next base: position 15,288 of record DATKZY010000139.1, read on the forward strand.
CGGGCCGGTGCGGATCGCCGACATCGCCGAGGCCCAGGCGATCCCGGTTCGCTTCCTCGAAGTGATCCTGAACCAGCTCAAGCAGGCCGGGTTCGTGTTCTCGCAGCGGGGGAGCAGGGGGGGCTACCTGCTCTCCCGGCCGCCCGTGGAGTTGACGGTCGGCGACATCATCCGCTTCATCGAGGGGCCGCTCGGCCCGGTCATCTGCGCGATGGGCAGCAGCAAGAGCGACTGCCGCCTCTACGGCGACTGCGTGTTCCTGCCCATGTGGGAGCGAGTGCGGTCTGCCGTGTCCGGGGTCTACGACCAGACGACGTTCCAGAGCCTGGTGGAAATGGACGCCCGCCGGTCCGAGGAGTACGTGGCCAGCTATGCAATCTAACCCATTGCATGGCAGGCACTTGGGTTCGAGTGGCGTTTGGATGGGTTCTTTTTTGGGCCAGTATCTCGATAATGTCAGTCGAGATACTCAAGGACGCCGAGTTGGCAGCCGAATCGCATCTGCGGAGCGTGGTGAAGGCGGTGACCTGGCGCATCGGTGGCAGCATCTTCACTGCCCTGATCGCGCTGGCGGTCACCCGCGAGGCAACGGTCGCGACGACCATCGGCCTGGCCGACCTGGTTGTCAAGATCGCCGCCTTCTATGTCCACGAGCGCATCTGGGAGCGCATTCCGTTCGGGCGCAGGAAGCCGCCCGACTACCAGATCTGAGCAAAGGAGACACGTCGCCATGGCAGTCGCCGAGGTCCAGGCAGACATCAAGAGCCTTGTGGACGGCTTGAACTTCGCCGAGAAGATCGAGCGCTCGCTCCAGCTGATCAGCGAGGCATACGAGGAGTTCGGCGACGGCCTGGTCGTCGCCAACAGCCTCGGCAAGGACTCCAGCGTGGTGTGGCACCTGGCAAAGCGGGTGAGCCCGGACATCCGCGGCTTCGTCGTCACCACGCGCTTCAAGCCGCCGGAGACCAGGCGGTTCATGCGCGAGGAGGTGGCCCGCTACCCCGAGCTGGAGGTCTTCAGCAACGACGGGCCGATCCCCGACAGGCTCTACGAGACGGAGCCCGACCGCTGCTGCGACATCCTGAAGGTGGAGCCGACCCGCCGCGCGGTGGCGGAGATGGGCGTGACCTGCTGGGTCACGGGCCTCCGCTGCACGGAGGGCCGCACGCGCACGGATTTCCAGGAGCGCGAGGAGCGGGACCGGGGGCTGCTCAAGCTGAACCCCATCCTCATCTGGTACGAGCGCGAGATCTGGCAGTATCTCGCCCTCCACCGCGTGGCTGTGAACCCCCTGTATCTCCAGGGCTACCGCTCGCTGGGCTGTGCGCCGTGCACGCGGGTCACGGCCAACCCCGACGAGCGGGCCGGCCGCTGGATCGGCACGAGCAAGTGCGGCGGCGAGTGCGGCATTCACACGCGCCCGCTGCGACCCGAGTACGAGATCTAAGCTGGAGGCAAGCGCGATGGCACAGGACAGCGACGGGCTGGTGCGGGTGTTCTCGGCGCGGGCGTGCGCGGCGCCGCTGGAGGAGG
>DATKZY010000140.1:0-6128 GCA_035527715.1 Planctomycetota bacterium
TTCTTGGAAGAAGTTCCTCCCCGCACCCCTCTTCAAGAACTTCCACATTGGGCTGCGGCATTCGAGCAAGGCTCGAATGCCGCAGCCCGGTGTGAGAGTTCTTGCGAAGGAAGGGGTGCGGGGAAGGGAACGCTTCGTGCAAGAAGCGTTCCCTTCCCCGCGTTCTGCTCTCCTACGTAGTCTCGAGCTTCTCGAGGGGCTTGAAGTTGCCGAAGAAGACGTCGGGGCCGGGGACCGGGGCGGCCCATCGGACGGCGTTGGCGAGGATCTTGAGGACGCCCTGGTGGTAGTAGGTCGGATAGGATTCGTGGCCTGGGCGGAAGTAGAAGATCTTGCCCTTGTTGCGGCGGAAGCAGCAGCCGCTGCGGAAGACCTCGCCGCCCGCGAACCAGCTCACGAGCACCAGGGCGTCGGGGGCGGGGATGTCGAACCGCTCGCCGTACATTTCCTCGTGGGGGATCTCGATGTACTCGCCGAGGCCCTGGACGATGGGATGGCCGGGCTCGACGACCCAGAGGCGCTCTTTCTCGCCCGCCTCGCGCCACTTGAGGTTGCACGAGGTGCCCATCAGGCGGCGGAAGGGCTTCGAGAAGTGGCCGCTGTGCAGCACGACCAGGCCCATGCCGTCGAGCACGCGGCCGACCACCTTGTCCACGATGGCGTCCTGGACCTCGTGGTGGGCCATGTGGCCCCACCAGATCAGGACGTCGGTGGCGGGCAACACGTCGCCTCCGAGGCCGTGGTCGGGCTCGTCGAGGGTGGCGGTGCGGACCTCGAAGTCGCCGCAGCCCTGGAGGTAGGCGGCGATGGCGCCGTGGATCCCGTCGGGGTAGACCTTGGCGATCTGCTCGCTCTTCTTCTCGTGGCGGCCTTCGTTCCACACGGTCACGCGAAGCTTCGCGGCCATCCGTGGTGCTCCTGTGCGGGCAGGGGGCTTCGGTGCGGCAGCGCTCTGGGTTCGGGGAAGGATGATACGACGCGGCGGGGGCGCTGTCAAGGCCGAAGCGCGGGGCTAGTCGGCCGGCTTCGCCAGGAGGAGGCGCAGGACGACGCGCTTTTGGTGGGGTCGGATGGCTTGCTCGACGATGCGGAGACCGCCGCGCCGGGCCATTTTCTCGACGTCGGCCACGCGGAAGGTGTGAGGGTGCTTCTCGGGCCGGCGGCGCAGGCAGCGGGTCCAGCGCCTGAAGCGCTTGCGGAGGTACTGGTAGCCGCGGTAGACGTTGACTTCGAGGAGGAGGCAGCCGCCGGGCCGCAGGACGCGCGCAAGCTCGCGGCAGACGTCGGCCGGGCGGCGGGTGTGGTCGAGGGCGTTGATGCAGGTGGCGACGTGGAAGAAGGCGTCGGGGAAGTCGAGCTTCTCGCCCATCTGGCGGCTGTAACGGATCTCGGGCGGGAGCGCGTAGCTCTCGCGGTAGAAGTCCATCAGGGGGTCCACCCCGTAGCGCTCGCACGCGGGGTCCACGGCGGTGATGAGGCCGGCGGGTCCGCAGCCGAGGTCGAGCACGCGGTCGCCTGGCTGGAAGGGCCTGTGGCGGCGGATGACGGCGAGACAGGCGTCCCAGGACTCGCGGCGCTTCGCCGGGTCGCCCGCGACTTCACGGGCGAACGCGGTCTGCCAGAAGGCGCGCTCGCCCTCCTGGGCACGAGTCCAGAAATCCTCGGGCAAGGCGCGCCTCCTCATCGGGGCGTCGGCGCACCGCTCACAGCTCGACTGGCTGGCCGGTGGCCAGGGAGCGGTCCACGGCCAGGCTGAGGGCGAGGGACTTGCAGGCGTCGGCGTAGGGGGAGAGGACCTTGTTCTCCTTGCCCTTGGTGCGGATGGCGCCGATGAACGCCTCGTCAATGGCCTGCCCGTAGTCGGCGACGTTGCGGAACTCCTCGGTGCGGCTGGCCTCGCGGACGGTGACCGAGGCGCGCTCGACGTACTCGATGCGGGCGTCGGTGCAGAAGATGTCCATGCCCACCTTGCCGCCCGCCTTGAGGCAGCAGGCGGAGTAGACGGTGGCGACCAGGCCGCTCTGGAGGACGAGGGTGGCGGCGGAGAGGTCCTCGACGTCGTAGTTCGGCACGTCGGCCATCAGGCCGCGGCTGGCGGCGGCGAAGACGGTTCGCGCCTCGCCGAACAGGTAGCGGACCATGTCGAAGATGTGGGTGGTCTGCTCGGCGTGCTGGCCGCCGCTCTGGGCCTTGACGCGCCACCAGGCGACGCCGGGCATCCCGCCCATCCAGTAGCCCATCGCCGTCGCCACCTTGCGCTTGCGCAGGAGGGCCTTCAGCTTCGCAATGATGTCCTGGTAGCGGTCCTGGTAGCCGACGGCGGAGACGACGCCGGCCTTCTCGACGGCGTCGCGGACCCCGATAGCGGTGTCCATCGTGGTCGCGATGGGCTTCTCGACGAACAGGTGGCAGCCGCGGGCGACGACATCCAACTCGAACTGCCCGTGGGCGAAGGGCGGGGTGCAGACGTAGACGGCGTCGGGCTTCGTGGCGTCGAGCATCCGGCGGTGGTCGGAGTATGCCTTGGCCTTGTGCTGCCTGGCCTTGGCCTTCGCGCGGTCGGCCTGCACGTCGCAGAAGCCGACGAGTTGCACGTCCTGGATCTTCACGAGGTGGCTGAGGTGGTAGCCGGCGATGCCGCCCGAGCCGATGAACGCGACCTTGATGGCCATCCTGGCTTCTCCGGAAGGGGCATAAGAAACGCAACCCGCTCGCAGCCAAGGCGAGTTGAGGGGAGTCTAACACTAGGGGGAGGAGGAGTCAAGGGTGAGAGTTACACAATTTTACATTGTGGTTACACAAGGGTGACAACGGAGCTATCTCCTTGAGGATATAAGACATAGGACGCCTGGCTGTTGCGTCGGGCACGCCATAAGTCGCGCTCAGTGGGGCAGGAAAAGTTGAAACATTCTGCCCCCGGGCACGACTAATAGGTTAGAGAGGGAGAAAGGAGGCGCACTGTGCTCTGTCAACGCCCCCGGTGCGGAGCGCCTGTTCCCGAAGGTCGTCGAAAGTATTGCTCGGACCGCTGCGCGCGGATCGTGAACCGCGACAGCTCCGCCGCGCGGGCCCGCCGCCGCACTGCTGCCATCGAGGCCAAGGGCGGCCCGCAAGTGGCTGCGCGCGTATGCCTTTCGTGCAGCCACCCCTTCCTGTCGGAAGGCCCCTGGAACCGCATCTGCCCGCACTGCAGCGAGCGGAACGTCACGTCGCCTCCCCGGGCCTCCGCAGTGCACTTCGGCCTGTCGCTGCCCGCGGGCGACATGAGCCGCCTGCTCGGCGACTGAGCTAGCCCCTCCTGGAGCGGCAGGGAACCGCTTGTCCCTGCCGCTCCTTTCTCTCATGGCGTCTCCCCCCTTGACTTCCGCGGGCCGGCTGCCATGATAGCCGGCAATGAACCGCATCCTCTACGTCATCACGGAGCTGGACGTGGGCGGGGCCGAGAAGGCCCTGGTCGCGCTGGCCACGCGGCTGAACCGCGCGGCGTACGAGCCGCAGGTGGCCTGCCTGAGCGGGCGCGGGCCGCTAGGGGCCGACCTCCGCGAGCGCGGCATCCCCGTCCACTTCCTCGGCGCACGGGGATGGTGGGACGTGCGGGCCCTCTGGCGCCTCCGCCGCCTGGCCAGGCAGGCCGACATCGTGCACAGCTTCCTCTACCACGCGAACATGGCCGCGCGGCTGGCCGCGGTGGGCACGCGCGTGGCCGCGGTCGTCTCCTCGGCCCGCGTCGCCGAGCGCTCGCGCCCCGGCCGCCGCAGGCTCGAGTGCCTCACCCACCGGCTGGTGGATGCCGAGGTGTGCGTGTCGAACGGCGTGCGCGACTTCTTCGCCGCCGGCGGCTTCCCGACACGCAAGCTCGTGGTCATCCCAAACGGGGTGGACGCCGCGCGGTTCGCGGGCCGCGACCCGGCCTTCAAGGCGCGGCTGGGCATCCGCCCCGACGCCCCGCTCGTGACCACCATCGGCCGGCTCCACGAGCAGAAGGGCATGGGGGCCTTCGTCCGCGCCGCGGCCTCGGTTCGCCACTCGCGGCCCGACTGCCATTTCCTCATTGTGGGCGCCGGGCCGCTCGAGGCCGCGCTCCGCGCCGCCGCCAAGGGCCTCCATCTCGAGGGCGGCCTGACCTTTCTCGGCCACTGCGACGACGTGCCCGCCGTGCTGCGGGCCACCGACGTCTTCGTCCTCGCCTCGCTCTGGGAGGGCATGCCGAACGTCGTCCTCGAGGCCATGGCCGCCGGCCTCCCCGTCGTCGCCACCCGCGTCGAGGGCACGGTGGACCTCATCGAGCACAACGAGACCGGCCTGCTCGTGATGCCGCGGGACGTTCCCGGCCTGGTGAGCGCCATTCAGCGGGTGCTGGATGAGCCGGCCCTTGCCCAGCGCCTCGGCGCGGCGGCCCGTGAGCGCGTCCGCACCCACTTCCCCCTCGACGCCATGGTCCGCCGCCACGAGGCCCTCTACGCCGACCTTCTCGCCCGCCGCTGAGGTGGGGCGCGTTGCGGCCAAGGGTGCCAACCAAGGGTGCCAACTCCCCCCCTCTAGAGTTGGCACCCTTGAGTGCCCTGCACGGAGTGCTCTCACCACAAGTCTATGAATACGAATCACTTAGGCCATGAAGTGGTCCATCCACTGGCTCTGGCCCCCATCTGTATCACCCACCCTCCTCTTCGAGGATGATACAGATGGCTGGAGCCGCGAGGATCGCCCATTCTCGCCCATCCCGCCCAACTGTATCAACTCGCTCCCCCCAGGAAGTGATACAGATGGGAGGTCATCGCCTCGTCTGCACCCTCGCCTGCCTCCTGCCGACGCTCTTCTTCCCCTCTTACCCCCAACACCGAACACCCAACACCGATCGCCGCTCTTCCTCTCGCCCCGACCACCGAACACCGACAACCGAACACCCATCTCCTCTTCCTCTGTCGTCTGCCCACTGCCGTCTGCCTCCTGCCTCCTGCCGACTTCCCCTCTTCCCCCGCCCCTCTCCCTTGAACACCCCCGCGTCGCTTGCCCGCTTGACGTGCGAGGTCTACCAGTGTAAGATGCCTGTGAAGGCAATGGAAGGGGTTGCCGTTGCTCTGCGCGGAGTTGCGCGCCATGATGAGTTGCGGAGGTGTGCCATGAGCTCCACGCGAGAGTCGCTGGTCGCGTCTGTGCGAGCGTTGACCGAGGAGGAAGCGCGACAGGCCCTGGAGTTCGTCCAAGCCTTGCGGCGCAGGACGGAGCTGGCCGAACTCCATCGCAGGCTGGGCGGCAAGCCAGGGTATCGCCTGCCATCCCCGCAACACACCGGGTTCCCACCCGTTGAGCCGGCGCCGACCACCGGAATGCCTGCCTCAGAACTCCTTATCCGGGACCGCCGATGACCGTCGCCTATCCTGATCGTTGCAGGAGAGCAGAGGAGACCTACAATGGAAGCCAAGAGGTTCATCGGCGAGGTCCTCGACGACGGGCACCTCTCCCTGCCTGGAGACACCGCCCTTCAGGTCGGCCAGCAGTTTGAGGTCATCCTGCTGCCCCTTGAAGAGGCCGAGACCGGGGAGTATGCCGAGGCCCTGGCGCGGCGGAAAGGCTTCGCCGACCTCACCGAAGAGGACGTCGCCCGGATCATCCACGAATCCCGGGGCGTCCGGTGAGCCGCGTAGTCCCCGACACCAACGTGGCCATCTCTGCAACCTTCTGGCGGGGTCACCCGAGGCGCATCTTCGACCTCGCACGGCGGGGCCGGCTCATCCTTGTGTCCAGCGCCCCGATCGAGGCCGAGCTGATCCGCGTCCTGTCCTACCCGAAGTTCGGGCTCACCGCCGCCGAAATCCTCCCCATCGTCAGAGACATCCGGGGGGTTGCCCAATCCATCCACGTGACCAGCAACGTGCGCATCATCGCTGACGATCCCGCCGACAACGCCTTCCTCGAATGCGCCCTCGACGGAGAGGCCGACTACATCGTGTCCGGCGACCATCACCTCCTATCCCTCGGGAGCTTCCGCGGGATCGCCATCCTGCGCCCAAGGGACTTCCTCGTCAAGGTAGGCTTCATCTGAGTCTTCCCTGCCCCCCTGCCTCCTGCCGACCCCTCTTGTGCCTTCCCCCCAACACCGAACACCGACAACCGAACACCTTTCTTCG
>DATKZY010000141.1:0-75441 GCA_035527715.1 Planctomycetota bacterium
CCTGCTGCACGTAGAACGACACGTGCTGCCCCTGCCCCCCCATCAGCGTCGGCCGCCCCGCCACCGCGACATCCGAGCAGGCGAGCACGGGCGGGCGGTTCCCCTCCCCGTAGGGCGACAGCCTTTCGAGGTCCTCGACCAGCCCGCGCGTGACCGACGCGAGCGACACTCCCAGGTCCACCTCCAGCATGCCGCACGGCTCCCAGTCGGCGAGCTTCCGCAGGGCCTCCGCCTCGAAGCGCTGCCGGAAGCGGTCAACCTCGCTCCGCAACAGCCGCATGCCGGCGGCCTGCCGATGGCCGCCGTAGCTCAGCAACACGTCCTCGCACGCCTCGACGGCCTCGAACAGGTCGAAGTGCGGCACCGAGCGGGCCGAGCCGCGCGCGATCTCGCCGTCGAGCGACAGCAGGATGGTCGGGCGGCAGAACTCCTCGGCGATCTTCGCGGCCACGATGCCCACCACGCCCGCGTGCCAGCCCTCGTCGGCCAGCACGATGGCCCGGCGGCCCTCCAGGTCGTTCGCCTCGGCCAGGCGGCGCCGGGCGTCGCTGAGGATCGCGCTCTGGATCCGCTGACGCTCGCGGTTCTTCCCGTCGAGCTCGCGGGCGATGGCCGCGGCCCGCTCGGGCGAGTCGCTCGTCAGCAGCTCGACGCACAGGCCGGCCTGGGCCAGCCGCCCGGCCGCGTTGAGCCGCGGCCCGATCCCGAACGAGATGTCGCGCGGCGTCAGCGGCTTGTCGGCCACGCGGGCCTGCCGCACCAGCGCCGCGATGCCGGGGCTGGTCGAGCGCCGGAGCGCGTGCAGCCCGTAGATGGCGAAGATGCGGTTCTCCCCTACCAGCGGCACCACGTCGGCCACCGTGCCCACCGCGACCATCCCGATGGCATCGAGGAGGAACTGGCGAAACTCCTCACTCACCCGCTTCCCCGGCGAAAAGCTCTGCGCGACCGCCCAGGCGAACTTGAACGCCACGCCCACCCCCGACAGGTCGCGGAACGGATACAGGCTGCCCGTGAGCTTCGGGTTCACCACCGCGCAGGCCCGCGGCACCGTGTGCGGCGGCTCGTGGTGGTCGGTGACGATCACGTCCATGCCCAGTTGCCGCGCCAGCTCGACCTCGGCGGCGGCGCTCGTGCCGCAGTCCACGGTGACGATCAGGTTCACCCCCTCCTCCGCCGCCGCCTTCACGGCCTCGGCGTGCAGGCCGTAGCCCTCCTCCACGCGGTTGGGGATGTAGTGGGCGGCCTCGACGCCCAGCACCCGCAGGAACTGGATAAGCAGCGAAGTGGCCGTCACCCCGTCGGCATCGTAGTCGCCGTAGACCAGGATGCGTTCCTGGCTGCCGATGGCCCGCCGCAGGCGCCACACGGCCTTCTCGATGTCGGGCAGCAGCCCGGGGTCGTGCAGCCGGCTCAGGTCGGGCGAGAGGAAGTCGCGTGCCGCATCGGCGCTGCCCAGACCCCGGTTGCACAGCAGGTGGGCCACGATGGGCGAGATGCCGAGGGCCTCCACCAGCCCGTCGCGCTCCCGCTCCTCGCAGTCGCGCAGCACCCACTGCTTCCCCGTCAGGCTAAGCTGTCTCACCGCGCCGTTCTCTCTTCTTCCGCGTCACGCGTCACGCGTCACGCATCATTCTCCCGCGATGATCTTGTCCATCGCCTCGCTGATCCCGCGGAGCACCGCCTCGTCGCCGCCGCGGACCTCCGCCGTGAGCCAGCCGTTATAGCGGACGCCTGCGATGGCCTTGCGCACCGCCGGCCAGTTCACGCTCCCCTCGCGCAGCGGCACGAACTGCCGCGTCTTCAGGTCAAAGTCCTTCAGATGCATCCGCACGATCCGCCGGCCCAGCGTGCGAATCCACTGCTGCGGCCACCCGTAGATCAGGATGTTCCCCACGTCGAAGTACGCCTTCACCCACGGGCTCTTGAAGCTGTCCACGTAGGCATTGAACTCGACCGGGCCGAGGAGGAACCTGTTCCAAACGTTCTCGACCGCGATGACGACGCCCAGCTTCTTCGCCGTGGGCAGCATCTTGCGGATGGCGGCCCGCGAGCGCGTCAGCGCCTGCTCATAGGTCGCCTCGTCGTTCACCACCGCGGGCACGAGGAGCACGCAGTCGGTCCCCAGGTCGTGTGCGTTCTGCATCGAGGTCACCATGCCCTTGATGCTCTTGGCGACGACGCTCTTCTTCGGGCTGGAGAGCGGGAAGCCCCAGTGGTCGGAGTTCATGATATCCACGATGGCGATGCCGGTGTTCGCGGCCGCCTTCTTCAGCGCCCGCACGTCGGCCTTCTTCTTGATCGTCCCTGGCTCCACCCCCTCGAAGCCGACCTTCCTGGCGAGTGCGAGCCTTGCCTCCAGCTCCAGCTCCTTCGGCAGCAACCCCAGGCAGCAGCCCTTCTTCATCGGTCCCATCCTTTCCCGGTCAGGCGGCAGATCGCCGCATCGCACCACCGCTTGTGGGCATCACACCACAGCACTGCATCATAGCGTGGTCAGTGGGCGCTTGCAAGCCAAAAATCCGACTCCGCCGACATGGAGTTGCTCAATGCTGCCCAATGCGCCCCATTATCGCGCCACACACCCACATCGTGCTCTCCGCCGTTGGCCAAGACTCGCGCCCTTTCCCCCCCTTCCTGGGCGCGGCTGATGACCTGGCATACCTCGCCCCGATCGAGAGCTGCAACCGGTGGTGAAATAACGACTTACGTCGCCTCTCGCATCGTGCGTCGTGGCGCGCCAAGACTCGCGCCCCTGTGAGAGGGGCGCGAGTCTTGGCTGCGGGCGCCCCATTCCTGGAGCCCTGGCCTCTTGACACACGTGCGAGTCGGGGCTAGTACTCTGTCAACCTTGGAATGATGGGTAGAGTCTCTTGAGCTTTCTCCTCGCGTCCTCGATGTTGAATTGCCAGGTATGGGTGTCAAATCTTTAGTTTTGAATTATTCGGCTCACGTGCAAGAGTGCTGAATCTTCGTTCTTGGCACCACCTCAGCCGAGTGAAGTGCACGCCCCCACCGAGTCAAGCTCGGTGGAGGCGGGACAAGGCATGCACTTCAGACGGCTGAAGTGCTACGAGATGTGAGGATGTGCCACCCGCCGGCCCGTCGGCCGCCGCGGCTCAGCTCAATGATCCGGCTTTCCCAGCGCCGGCACCCTCAGCGCGAGCCTTGGGGTTCGTTCCGCAGAAAGGGCGACGGGGCGAGAGAGAGAAGGTCGTCATCGAACCAGCAAGGCACAACATCGTTTCGGCAGCAGGAGCTTCGCGCCGGCGCCGGTCACGCGAGCGGACTTGGCCGTCAGCAGCTTCGCGGCGCCGGCGTCCGGCACAGCGACTTCCTTGTCCACGTCGCCGAGGTTCAGCGCGACGACGTACTGCCGGTCGTCCAGGCCGTGGACCCGAACGACGCGAACGTCCCTCTCTCCATCGAGGACGCGGTAGCGCCCCACGAGTTGTTCCGTCTGCCTTGCCTCCACGTCGGTGACGAACGCGACGCAGGCGGCGAAGATCTCTGTGCCGGCCTCGTAGTCGCGGGGAGGGAGCGATCTCAGGCTTAGGCTCACGGTCTGGCCTGCATGGCCGCGGTCATTGCCCGATGGGGCAACCGGCCGGCACGAAAGCCTGGCCGGCTCGCCGATGGATACGACGCCCAGCACGTCATCAATGTTGGACCAGGGCGTGACAGAGTCCTGCACCTCCAGGCATTCCTTCCGGCCGCCCGGGCCGTAGACGGTCCGCCGCATGTCCGAGAAGACGGAACGGACAAGGCGGTAGTTGATGTCCGATGTGGCCAGTCGCTCGATGGGGCGGACGGCGCGGCCGGACGCGGCGAACAGGACCGTGCGGCCGTCGGGCAGGGCGACCATGAACCGTTGGTCCATCACGCTGGTCGGTTCGGACCCTTGGCGGAACTCCGTGTGTTCGCTGACGGCAAAGCCGCCTCCGAACGTCTCGACCCTTCGGCTTGCCTGTCCTCGCTGAAGCGCCTGGCGGCTCTTGCCGGCTTCGTCGGCCAGCCAGTAGTGAGGCGCCAGGCTCCCATCCCACTGAGCAAGGTGGTCGCCGAGGCCCTGGCCCCGCGGCACGATCAGGCCGGTCACGCCCGTTCCTGCCCGCCAGCCCCAGGAGGCGAATCGCTGCGGGTCCCGAGCGTACACGAACGACGCGTGGGGACTGTGGAACACCCTCGTGTGGGCGCGGTCGACTTCGGCCTGCGACGCGGGCTCGGGCGGCGCATGCTGCTGGCGGAGCCAATAGGCAAAGCCGACGTTCTTCGCGTCGTTGGCGTTGAACAGGTATTCCGCATTACTCGGCCCGAAGTCGCCCTGGCCGCGTTTGAGTTGCAGCCACTCCAGGTTGCGGAATGCTCCCTGCTCGATCAGCCTGGCCTCGGGGTCGCCGAACATCATCTGGAGGCCCACCATGTGGAACCGGGCGCTCGAGACGCCGTAGAGATAGTCGGCCCAGTCCTTCCCGTTCGGGTAGGCGATCCGTCCGTCCCACAGCGCCAGCCCCTTGATGACTCCCATGACATCGCGGTAGTGCAGATGCCAGATCGGCGAGACTGGCTTGCCCGTGCCATGCAGCATGTCGTAGAGCGACACGATGCGATGCGAGGCGAAGCCCATGTAGCCGGGATGAATCCCCAGGCCGTGATGGGTGAGGGTGAAGTCGGGGTGGAAGACCGGGCAGCGACGCGCGACCCAGTCCTTGACCGGCTTCCCGTCAATCACCGTATCGTCGCTCCGATCGGACTCGACCGAGAGCGAGCTGGCGTAGCCGTGCTTGGCCAGAGCCAGCCACTCGCCCGCCTGCGGGTGATCGGGATAGAGCAGCGCCGCGCGGGCCAGCAGGTTCATCGTCCAGGTGATGCCTTCGTGGCGGTAGTCCTTCAGCGCGCGGGCCCGGCCGCTGGTGCGTTCGTCTTCCACAATGTCGAGCAGGATCTCGCGAATGCGCTTCTTGCTGGCGGGCGTCACCACGTCCGGCGCGATCTGGAGCACGTCAACCATGTTCCCAATGACCCAGGTCTCGTACCGCAGGCTGCCGGGGCGAGGCTGCCTGGCCCAGCAGCCTTCTTGCGGGCCTTCCGCTCGGTAGGTTGCGCAGAGGTACGCGATAGCGGAGTTGATTCGCTCGGCAAGCTTCTCGCGGGGCCACTCGGCGTCCTGGTTGTCTGCATCCGCGGCCAGCGCGGCGTACACCGGCAACGACCGCGCGGTGCGCACGTGGGGATGCCCTTTTCCGAAGCGGCACTTGCCCAGGTCAGGACATGCGGGATCCGCCTCCCAGTGTTGCTCGGCTCCCTTCACCCAGCGGAGCAGCACACGCCGGTAGTCGCCGGCCTGTGGGTAATCCGCAGGCAGCGCCTGGCGCCATCTGGCGTACTCCGATTGCAGGATGGCCGGCCCGTCGGCGCCGGCGGCGCGCCCCGCGGGCGGGGCGTCCTGCCCGGCGGCGCGTGCAGGCAGCAGCGCCAACAGGCAAGAGAGAGTGCCCGTGGCCGTAACCGTGAACGTAGGTCTCATGGTGCGCCCTCTACTCGCGCGTGGGTTGCAGGCCGACGACTTCCGCGGCCACGGCGTACAGCTCGCCCGGCTGCGGACACCATGCTTGATTATTGCTGCCCCCCGAGGCATGGAGCTCGCTGCTGTGTTTGAAAGGCAGCGTACCACTACGGCGCTGAGCTGTCAAGAGTCTCCTGCTGGAATGTAAGCGGCGCGGGTGTCAAATCTTCAATTGTCAATTATCGGGATCAAGCAGGAGGATTTCGCCCTCGTCCAGGCGAGGGAGGGTGACGGTGATGGCGTCGGGAGACTTGGTGATGGGGAGCTGCTTGTCGAGCCAGGCTGCGGTGACGCGCGAGACGTCCCCTGCCCCGCGAATCGTGACGCTCAGGTTCTCGCAAGGCACGAGTCCGCGGCCATTGTAAGCCCAGTTCATCAGGCAGGCGGCGCGCTTGCCCGTGGCCTTGTTGCGGACGAGGATGCCCTCGACCAGCGGCTGTGAGGCGTCCACAACAGGCTTGACGGCCTCCAACGCCGGCGCGGCCACGATGCGGCGCAGGGCAGGATCGAAGTCGAGCGACATGTCGAAATCGTCGCGGTGGACGCGCGCGGCGTACTCCAGCCCGGTGAAGAGGCCCACGACAATGGCCTGCCCCTTGCCGAAGGGGTGGCGGGTGGCCGCGACCGCGCCGTCGGCGAACTTGGCCATGGCCTCCGTGCCCTCCCCCGGCTCGAGCGTCTCGCGGCCGACGACGGGCTTGAGCTTGGCGTCGAACGCCCCTTTGCCGCTCACCGCAGCCGCGTCGGGCGCAGGCTTCACATCTCTGAACGTGCCCAATCCCGTCGCTCCATAGCGACGGGCTTCGCACCAGAGCTCAGGCGGGTTGCGCTTCGTCAGGCCAAGGACGGGCCGAAGGGTGTCGAGGGGCTGATTCGCCTCATCGAAGGCGAGGCCGCCGGCGCTCGTGCAGAGCGTACCGCCGCCCTTCACCCACTCGGCGAGCTTCGCCGCGGCCGACCGCTTGAGGTGGCTGCCGTTGACGTAGATGACCTTGTAGCGGCTCAGGTCGTCGCTCGCCAGCATCTCCTCGTCGAGGGGGTCAACTGGCACGTGCGCGTGCTGGAGCGCGGTGTAGACCCACTTGCCGTTCTCCCAGTCGGCCGGGCTGCCCCAGTACTCGGACGAGAGCGGTCGGACGATGGCGACCTCGGCGGGCACGGCCCACGTGCCGCCGTAGAGGACGTCCTCGGCCGCGGCGATGAGGCGCGCGGCTTTGCTCACAAGCACCAGGTCGTCGGGCCGCTGGGAGAAGCTGTCGCCCTTGGAGTAGTCGGGGCCGTAGGTATACCAGAAGAGCATGGTCGCGCCGCGGCTCAGGGCGGCGAGCGCCCGCTGAATCGGCGCGCCGCGGTGGGGCTTGACGTAGATGCCGAACCGCTTGCCCATTCGCTCGCTCACCACGCGGCCCACGTCGCACAGATAGCTGTCCCACTGCCACACGCGCGGGTCGCGGTTCGAGGTTTCATACACGAACGCGTTGTCGGCGTGGCGATAGAAGTCGAAGAAGTCGAGGCTGTGCCCGCCCATGAGAAACGTGTTGCCCCGGAGGGCCATCGAGTAGACCCACGGCTGCTGTGCGGCTCCGGTGCGCTTCGCCTCGTTGGCCTTGTCGCAGGCGTCGCGGAACGGGGTGAAGAGGCGTGCGGAGGCGATGCAGTTGAAGCGCCGCGAGAGATAGGTGAGCAGGCCCCAGCCGCGCTCGGGCAGCCAGGGCTCCTTGGGCAACTGCACGGGCCAGTCGGCTGGGGGCTTGTAGACGTTGGGGCGAATCTCCGACCAGGCCTTGGCCCCGAAGTCGGCGAGCGTGAGGCCCTGGCCTTTGACGAATTCGCGGAAGCCCTCGATGCAACGCGGGCAGACCGACTGGTGGCCCTTGCCCTCGGGCGCGGCGTCGAAGACGCTGCCAATCTCGTCCACCGTGAGGGGCCACACCTCATCCACTCGGAGCTTGAGGACTTGGTTGAGGACGCGCTCGACGCCCTGGCGCGTCGTCTCGGCGACCTTGGGATGGTAGGGGCAGCCTGCGCCCTCGGGCACACTGGTCGGCTTGCCGCCGCGCTCGGGCCGCCGCACGGCGGGCACGGGGTAGCCCATGCCGTGAAGCTCACGGATGCGGGCGAACTCGGCGGCGATGCCCACGCGGCTCTCAATGGTCTCGAAGACGTAGGGCGCGGCGCCGCGGAGACCCGTGAGGCCCAGTTGGCGCAGGGCGCGCAGCTCGGCCTCCACGATGGCTCGGTTCGTATGGCGGATACCGTAGCCGGCCCCCTCGCCGTAGCCGCCGCAGTCGGTGAGGATGCCGAAGCGCTTCGGCACCGGGCGTTTCGCCCACGGCAGGGCTTCGAGCATCGCGACGCGCTTCGCCGCATATTCGCTCAGGCCGCACAACTCGTCAAGGAACTCCTTGCTCTCGGGCGTCACGTCGCCCTGGAGGCGATAGAGCGGCAGGACGAGGCCGACCGTCGGCCCCTCCGGCCCCGCCTCAGTGAGGCGCTTGACGACCTTGCCCTTGAAGCTGAACTCGAACTCGACCTCGGCGCCCTTGAGGGCTCTGCCGCGTTCGAGGCCTTCGAGCGTGAAGGTGATGAATGCCTTGCCGCGGGCATTGAGCGTCGCGACGGGCACGCTGGGCGACCAGGCGCCCTTCTTCAGGTAGAGATAGCGGTACGCCTTGTCCTCGACGACCACGGCCTCTTTCGCGATCGGCTCGCCGACCTCGTCGAGCTGAATGTCGCCGCCCTTCGGCTCCTGGCCGGGCTTGAGGGACGGGCCTTTGGGCGCCTTGTAGGTGAGAGCGGTCAGCTCGCCGCGCACGACCGTGCCGCCGAGTCCCTCGCCGCCCCAGCGCCACAGGATGCGGGCCGGCACGTCGGGCGTCAGCGCCGTCACCCGCGCGCGGAGGGTGAAGTCCCTAGCCGCTTCGCCGGCCCAAGCCCCGCCGGCCGATAGAGCAACGCAGAGAAGCCAGGCATAGCCACGAATCCACACGAAGAGACACGAATTGGGTTGGTCGACTCGGGGCTGTCCCTTTGTTCGTGGGCATTCGTGTCTATTCGTGGCCATGTCCTCACAACGCAGGCTCACGGCAATCGCTCCGATGCGGGGATGTGGATGACCGTCAGCGCACAGGCGTCCCACACGAGCTGCCGCCCGCGCATCGCGCCGAAGCTGCCGTTCCAGGTGACGTAGAGCTTGTCGCCCGCGGGGTCCACGGCGAGGCTGAACGTGCCGACGGGGATGTAGCCCAACTTCTCGCGGAGGAACGGATAAAGGAAGGCGATGACCTTCTGGGCCTTGGTGCGGGCGTCGAACTGCACGATGGGAGCGCCATCCCGTTCGGCGCCCCCGTTGGCGCCGGGCACGTAGTAGAGGTAGCGGCCCGTCGGGTCGGCGTCGAGCGAGGCCACGTAGTCCTGGCCGCCAATGGCGGCAGAGCCGATGCCCTCGACCTGGCCGGCCTTCGGGTTCACCCGCCAGATCGTGCCATCGCCCTCCTGGGCGACGGTGTAGATGCAGCCGTCGGGCGTTTCCTGCGTGGCGGCGCGGAGGCCGATCTCGACGCCCAGCTTCGTGACCTTCCCCTTACCTGGGTCGAAGCAGACGAGCGGCCCCTGCGTGCCGGGGGTGAAGTAGACGCGGCCCGTGGACTTGGCGAAGATGAGGGCGCGCGTCGGCCCGTTGTCGCACGAGTGGAGCAGGCGCTTCGCCTTCAGGTCGTAGGCAAAGAACTTCGCGGCATTGCCCTTGCCTTCGCCGGGCACGGCGCCGCCGTAGAGGACGAGGCGCTTCGGGTCGAGCACGCTGCACGGGATGGCGTGCTTCGGGATGGGGGCGTGGACGACGACCTCGGTCTTGCCGGTCGGCGGGTGGCAGCGGAGAATCCAGTCGCCCTCGTAGGCACCCTGGGCGCCTGGGGCGCGATAGGTGGCGAAGTAGAGCCAGCCGTCGTCGCCGAGATCGAGGCGGCTACCGATCATGCCGGGCGAATAGTGGCCCACGGGCACGTTGACCGCGGCGCGCACGTCGGCGACCTGGCGGAGCGCTTTCGTCTGTCCGTCGTACTCGTAGATGAAGCAGTGCCCGTTGCAGTCGCCGAGCGACGTGTAGTACTTGCCGTCGGCGGCCACGCCGTCGCCCCAGCACGACCAGGGGTTGCCGCGAACCGTCTGGCAGGGAAAGTAGAGAAAGTCCACGGTCGGCAGGGCTTTGGCGAACGCGACTCCGCCCATGATTTTCATCAGGGGCGGCGGCTTGAGGACCTCGGGCGCCCCCCTCAGCGTGGCGACGGCCTTGCCCCCCGGCAGCGTTGGGGGGAATCGCGCCTCGCCCGCCGCCGCGGCTGATAGCATAAGAAGCGAGAGCCAGGAGTAGCCACGAACCCACACGAAAAGACACGAATTGGGTGGGCTGGGTGGGGGCCGTCTCTCTGTTCGTGGGCTTTCGTGTGAATTCGTGGCCATGTCCTCTTGCCTTCGGCCAGTCGGCAGTGCCAGGGGCAGCAAGGAAGCGATGCCGGTCGGTCTCATGGCTCCGCCACAGTGAGAAGCTGGTCGGCAGGCGTGCCCGGCTTGCGGATGGTGCCCTTGCCGAAGGGGAGGACGATCTGGACATCGCACGTCGCGAGCTCGCCCAGGCCGAAGTGGGCGACGGCCTCCTGGCCCGTGCAGTAGCCGAATCCCGTGCCGATCTCCTGGCAACCGACGAGGGCCTCGGGCGTGCCCAGCTTCCCTGGCTCATAGACCGCCACCTTGGCCCCGATGCCCATGCGGTTGAGTGTCTTCCCGACGACCTGCACCCGCAGCCAGTGCTTCACCGGGCTGCGGTTGAGGAAGAGCTTGGAGGGCATTTGGGGGAGTGAGCCGGCGAAGAAGAGGTCGAGTCGGCCGTCGCGGTCGAAATCCGCCACGGGGCCGGCGGGGAAGTAGGCGTCGCCCTTCTCGACGGGCGGCACGTCGAAGCGCAGGCGGCCGAGATTGCGGCACACGAGGGGCCGGGTCGCGCCGTCCGCAGTCCACGTCGCCGCGACGACGATGTCGGGCCAGCCGTCGTTGTCCATATCCGCCACCTCGACTTGTGCGTGCTTGAGGTGCAGGCGCTGCGGCGTCCAGGAGGGGAAGTCGTAGGCGAGGCCGGCCTCGCGGCTTGCCTCGCGGAACCTGGGCACGCCATCGCGGAGGCCGTCGTTGACGAACAGGTGCAGCCGCGCCGGCTGGGCGTGGTCCACGACCACAATATCAAAGTCGCCGTCGCGGTCGAAGTCGCCGTAGGCCACCCCGCAGGGCGATGCCTCGTTGTTGATGGGCGGGTACTGGAAGGCCTGGGAGCCGCCCTCGCGGTACGTGCCATCGCCCTTCGAGAGGAAGAGGCGGTTGGCCTGGCTCACGAACATGTCGGGCCAGCCGTCGCCGTTGAGGTCGGGCGTCGCGACGCCGAGGCCGGGGACATCGTTGGGGAGGCCGGCTTTGGCCGTGGCGTCCTCGAAGGCGAGCCGCCCCTTGTTGCGGAAGAGGCGCGTGAAGCCGTCGCCCCACTTGTCGCCCAGGACGAGCAGGTCGAGCAGTCCGTCGCCATCGTGGTCGAGCACTCCGATGCTCCTGCCGCCCATGATGACGCAGGCGGCGTTGCCCTGGGAGACGTCGCGGAAGGTGCCGCCCACGTTCTCGAAGAGCTGGTTGGCCACGCGCAGGCCGCGGGCCTTCGAGTTGTGCGACACGTAGAGATCGAGGTCGCCGTCGTTGTCGAGGTCGGCGAAGACGGCGCCGCTGGTGCGCGCCCGCGTCGCCAAGACGGCCTGGCCGGAGTGGCGGAACTTCCCACCGTCGTTGATGAGCAGCATGTTCGGCACGGGGCCGTTCGCGCCAATGTAGCGCTCAGGGGGCCTGTCGCAGAAGTTGCCCACGAAGAGGTCGAGGTCGCCATCGCCGTCAATGTCTCCGCACGCGGCCGCGTGTGCCATAATGCCCCGCAACGGCCCGGCGAGGCCCCACGACGCCGTCGCGTCCTCGAAGGACATTGCGTCCTCGCCGCCCGCCCAAGCCCCGCTGGCCGATAGAGCAACGGAGAGAAGCCAGGCATAGCCACGAATCCGCACCAAAAGACACGAATTGGATTGGGTGGGCGGGGGCCGTCTGCCTGTTCGTGGCCGTTCGTGTCTATTCGTGGCTATCTCCTGCTGGCTGAAACCTGTGGCGGGCGGGAGTTGGCTGCTGCGGCGCAGGATCACGGCAATCGCTCCGATTCGGGGATGTGAATGACGGTGAGGGCGCAGGCATCCCAGTTGGGCCGCCCCCGGTTGTCGTGGCTCAACGCCCCGTTCCACGTGATGTACAGCTTGTCGCCGGCGGGGTCCACGGCGGTACTGAACGTGCCGATCGGCGTGTAGCCGTACTTCTCGCTCAGGAAGGGATGGAGAAACGCGATGACCTTCTTCGCCTTGGTCCGCACGTCGAACTGCACGACGGCGGTTCCGTCGCGCTCGCTGCCGCCGTGGGCGCCGGGCACGTAGTAGAGGTACCGACCCGACGGGTCGGCGTCGAGCGACGTGATGTAGTCCTGGCGGCCGACGACGGCGGAGCCGAGCTTCTCGATCTGTTCGGCCTTCGTGTGGAAGCGCCACAACTCGCCGCTGCCCCGGGTCGAGACGGCGTAGATGTAGCCGTCGGGGGTCTCCTGGCTGGCGGCGCGCAGCCCCGCGGTGATGTTGAGCTTCACGGGCGGCCCCCCCTTGTCGGGCTCGTAGCGGTGGAGCGGCCCTTCGAGGCCGGGCACGAAGTACACGCGGCCCGTGGACCGGGCGAAGAGCATGTATCGCCCCGGCCCGCCGGCGCCGGAGTAGAGGAGCTTCTTCGCCCTCGTGTCGTAGGCGAAGAACAGCCCCTCCTCGTCCTTCCCTGCGCCGGGCACGGTGCCGCCGTAGAAGACCAGGCGCTTCGGGTCCAGCACGCTGCACGGGATGCAGTGCTTGCCGACGGGGCCGTGGGCGACCACCTCGGTCTGGCCGCTGGCCGGGTTGTGGCGGAGAATCCAGTCGCCCTGGTAGTGGAATTCGTCGGTCGTGACGCGGGTGGAGCCGCGATGGGTGGCGAAGTAGAGCCAGCCGTCGTCGCCCAGGTCGAGCCGACCGTGGATTTTTCCGGGCACGTAATGGCCCTCGGGCATCTTGAGGACGCTCGCGACGTCGCACAGGAGGCGGAGCTGTTTCGTCTTCGCATCGTATTCGTACACGAAGGCGTTGCCGGCGGGGCCGTTGTGGTCGCCGATGGTCGAGTAGTACTTGCCCTCCGTGGCCACGCCGTCGCCCCAGTTCGACCACGTCTTCGCCTTGTAGGTCTGGCCGGGGTAGTACAGGAAGTCCACGGTCGGCGGGGCTTTCGCGACCGCCACGCCGCTCATCGCCGGCGGGGCTTTGAGGAAGGCATCCACGCAGTCGGTCGCAACCGTCTTGCCGCCAGGCAGCTTCGGGGGGTAGGTGACCTCCGTCGTGCCCGCCGACAAGGCGGCCATTGCGACCCATGCCCACGCGAGCCACAGCACGCTGGACTTCTTCACGGTATTCTCCTTCACCGCAAGCGCTACACGACAACGGACGTGCCCGATTATACGCCTTTGCCGGCGGGGGATTCAACCGGTGGCACAGGCGTCTCGCCTGTGGGCCACGGGCAAGATGCCGGTGCCACCAGGCGCTTTGCCAGCACGCGGCACAGCACCCACAAGGCATCGAGCGGCAGTTGGCGGTGAGCGTGCCTGTCGAGCAGGAACTTCGCCCTGGCGGGGAACTCGTCGTCGGCGGCCCAGAGGACGATGACCACCGGAACGCGCGGCAGGGCGGCGAACACGTAGGCCGCGTCGCCCATCGCCACGGCCCGCCCGCCGAGCCGCTCGGCGGCCTTGCGGAAGGCGTCGAGGCGCTCGCCGAACGCCTTCTCCAGGCCCGCCGTCGGCATCGGGTGCGGGCCGCGGAAGAAGAAGTCGCCATAGGGCAGGCTCTTCGGGTCCACCCACTCGTTCGCCGGCCGCTCCTCCTGAGCGGTCAGGAGGTACTGGAGGCAGACGAGCATGGCCTCGTAGCCGACGGCGCCTTCTGCCCCTTCGGCGCGCCTCTCACCGGGCAGGAGATAGAGCGGCGTTCCGCACAGCGGCACAAGATAGGCCTGGCGGCCCGCGTCGAAGGCCACCACGCCCCTGGCGACGACCTCGTCGGGCCGCGCGCCCTGGAGCCGCTCCCAGAGCACGCCGATCGGATCCTGCTTCTCGGGCATGGCAAGGAGCCCCTGAGGCTCGGATGAGCAGGCGACACGTGGCTCGATTATACAAGCTGTCCGTTCCCCGCTCAAAGGCGTCGCGTGGGAATCGCCACTTGCCGCTCAAGCGGCAATGCGCTACCTTCGGGCACTGCACTGGAACTGGCATCGTGTTCCCGGAAGGTGGCAGAATGAGCGCCAGCCCCCCGGCGGCCCCTGATCCCCCGGCCGCGTCCGTGCCCACAGCCACCGCCCTGCGCGACCTGCGCGAGGTGATGGGCATTTCGCTCCCCGTCATCGTGGCGATGGGCTCGCACACGGTGATGGGCTTCGTGGACAGCATCATGCTGGCCCACTACGGCCCGAACGAGCTGGCCGCGGTCGGGGCCTCGGGCGTGATGGCCTTCGTCGTCAGCGCCTTCATCTTCGGCACGGCGAGCTGCACCAGCACCTTCGTGTCGCAGAGCGTGGGCAGGGGACAGCTCGACGAGTGTGCCCGCTACACCTGGCAGGGGCTGTACTTCGGCCTGGTCGCGCAGGTCGTCGTGATCCCCCTGATCCTTTTCCCGGAGGCCGTGTTCGGTATCTTCCGCCTCGGCCCAGAGGTGAAGAGCCGAGCCAACGTCTACTTCGCCCTGCGCATGACCCACGTCGCGGGCACGGCGGCGTATGCCTCGCTGTCGTCGTTCTTCCAGGGCATCAGCCGCCCGGTGATCCCGATGTGGGCGGCGATCATCGCCAACCTCTTCAACGTCGCGGCCGACTACGTGCTGATCTACGGGAAGCTGGGCTTCCCCGCCATGGGCATTCGGGGGGCAGCGCTGGCCACGGTGATCGCCAGCTACCTCCAGGTGCTCCTGCTCCTGGCCCCGTTCCTGGCCGGGCCGATGCACGAGCGCTTTCGCACGCGGAGCTCCCCTGGGCCGGACCTGGCACGCTTCTGGCGCCTGATGGTGATCGGAGCGCCGTCGGGGTTGAACTTCATGCTCGGCGTGGCGAGTTACGCCGTCTTCACCAACGCCCTCATCGGGCCGCTTGGGCGCAACGTGCTGGCCGCGAACACCGCGATCCACGCCATCACGGCCCTCTCCTTCATGCCGGCGGTGGGGATGAACAAGGGGATCACCGTCCTCGTCGGCCAATACATCGGGCGGAGCGACATCCCGGCGGCCAAGCGCATGGCGTATCTCGGCGTGCGCCTGGCGATCGCGTACATGTTCCTCATGGGCCTCGCGTTCGTCGCGTTCCGCGGCCCGCTGATGAGCTTCTTCGTGCCGAACGACCCCAGCGTCGCGGCCAGCGACCGGGCGGCCATCCTCCAGGCCGGCCGGACCATGCTCCTCCTCGCGGCAGTGTTTCAGGCCTTCGACGCGCTGGGGATTGTCTCGATGGGCGCCCTGCGCGGCGCGGGCGACACGCGGTTCCCTGCGGTCGTGTGCGTTGCGCTGGCCTGGGGGCTTCTGCTCCCGCTCGGCTACCTGCTCACCTACACGGCCGGGTTGGGCTACGTGGGCGCGTGGCTTGCCTCCGCGATCCACATCGCCGTCGTCGGCACGATCCTGTTCTGGCGCTTCGCCAGCGAGGCGTGGCGGAAGATTGACATCTTCAACGGAGTCGGTCCTCAGGCGAGCGAGGGCTCGCAAGGCGATTGCGGATTGAAGGGCGAAGAATGAAGATGAGCAGGAGAGCGGTGGGGAAGGCGATCCTGGGGGCAGCCGCAGGCGTCGCGCTCGGCGCCGACGCGCCCGAGGAGCGACTCAAGACTCAGGTGTGCGTGGTCGGCGGCGGCAGCGGCGGCATCGGGGCCGCCCTCGCCGCCGCGCGCGGCGGGGCCGACGTGGTGCTTGTCGAGCGCGAGGCCATCCTCGGCGGCACGATGACCCTGGCGTGGATTCACACCTGGGAGCCCTGCTCGGGCGCCGACGGCATTCCGCGCGAGCTGTACGGCGCGATGAGGCTCGACCCCGCGGCGGTGTCGGTGCCCGATTACGCGAAGGGCTCGCCCCGCCGCGGCGGCTGCGCCCTGCCCTTCGAGCCGCGCGCCCTCGTGCTCGCCGCCAACGCACTGCTCGCCGCCACGGGCCGCTGCCGCGTGCTCGTCGGCACGACCTTCTACAAGGCGCGCGTCGAGGGCGACCGCGTGGCGGCCATCGAGGTCTGGTTCCCCGGCAAGCGGCTCGTCGTCGAGGCCGACCTCTTCATTGACTGCACGGCCGACGGCGACCTGTGCGCCGACGCGGGCTGCGAGTTCCACCTCGGCGAGGACCCGAAGAGCCGCTACAACGAGCCCAGCGCGCCCGAGAAGGCCGACGAGACGGCCCTCAACGGCTGCACGCTCGTCTACCGCATCAGCGACACGGGCGTGAAGCAGAAGCCCCATCTCCCGCCGGGCATCAAGCCCGGCCTGTGCCCGAGGCCCGTGCACATCGTCGTCATGCCCAACGGCGACCACCTGCTCAACGCGGTGAACATGATTGACGGCAACGCCCTCCTGCACTTGGGCTACAGCCGCCTGATGAGCGAAGCGTACCGCCGCGTGGCCGAGCACTTCCACTGGCTCCAGACCCTCGACCCAAAGCAGGGCGAGCGCTGGACGCGGTTCGTGCGCGACACGGGCTACGGCACGTGGACAATCAACGGCATCGCCCCGCGCCTCGGCGTGCGCGAGACGCGTCGCGTCCTCGGCGACTGCGTGCTCACCGAGCACGACTGCCAGGCCGGCCTCGGCGCCCAGAAGCACCCCGACCTCATCGCCATCACCGACCACGCGGTGGACATTCACGGGCGCAAGGGGCGCCTCTACGAGGTGCCCAACGGCCCCTACGGCGTGCCCTATCGCTGCCTGTTGCCAAAGGGCGTGGCAAATCTTATGATGGCGAGTCGCGCGGCCAGCTTCAGCCACATCGCCGCCTCGTCGTGCCGCCTGTCGCGCGCGATGACGACCCTCGGCCAGGCCGCCGGCACCGCCGCCGGCCTCTGCGTGAAACACCACACGCCGCCGCGGCAAGTGGATGTCAAGGAATTGCAGGGCTCCCTCAAGTCACAAGGCGTCGCCATTTCCTGAGTGTCCTGGAACGGAAGGAGAACGGTCGTGAGAAGGAAGTTGCTGGTCGTTGTCGCCCTCTCGCTGCTCGTGGGCTCAGCGCTGGCCGATGTGAAGCTGTCTGCCGTCCTCGGCAGCAACATGGTCCTCCAGCGCGGCGTCAAGTTGCCCGTGTGGGGCACGGCCGACCCGGGTGAGGACGTCACCGTCACCCTCGGCGACCAGAAGGCCACAACCAAGGCCGATGCCGCGGGCAAGTGGCGCGTGGACCTCAAGCCGCTCGCCGAGGGCGGCCCCATCGAGGTCACGGTGCAAGGCAAGAACACGCTCAAGCTCACCAACGTCCTCATCGGCGACGTGTGGATCTGCTCGGGCCAGTCGAACATGGCGATGACGGTGAACCGCTGCACGAACGCCGACAAGGAGGCCGCCGAGGCCAAATATCCCCAAATCCGCCTCTTCACCGTCAAGCGCGTCGTCGCCGCGACCCCACAGGCCGACTGCGAGGGAAGCTGGGACGAGGCGAAGCCCGAGACCGTGCCCGGCTTCTCCGCCGCGGCCTACTTCTTCGGCCGCGAGTTGCACAAGGCCCTCGGCGTGCCCGTCGGCCTCATCAACACCTCCTGGGGCGGCACGCCGGCCGAGGCCTGGACCGAGCGCTCGGCCCTCGAGGCCGACAAGGACTGCGAGCCCATCCTCGAACGCTGGAAGCAAACGCTCGCCGGCCTCCCCGCCGCCCAGAAGCGCTACGAGGAGCAGCTCGCCAAGTGGAAGGAGGTCGCCAAGGAGGCCAAGGCCAAGGGCAAGCAACCCCCGCGGGGGCCACGGCCGCCCGCCGGCCCGGGCTCGCCCCACATGCCCGCCGGCCTCTACAACGCGATGATCGCGCCCCTCGTGCCTCTCGCCGCCAAGGGCGCCATCTGGTACCAGGGCGAGGCCAACGCGGGCAGGGCCTATCAGTACCGCAAGCTCCTCCCCGCCATGATCCTGAGCTGGCGCAAGGCCTGGGCACAGGACGCCTTCTACTTCTTCACCGTGCAGTTGCCCAACTTCCGCAAGGTCGAGGCCGAGCCCGTCGAGAGCGACTGGGCGGAGCTTCGCGAGGCCCAGGCCATGACGCTCTCGCTGCCCCAGGCAGGCATCGCCTGCGTGATTGACGTCGGCGAGGCGGGCGACATCCACCCGAAGAACAAGCAGACCGTGGGCCAGCGCCTCGCTCTCGCCGCCCTGAAGATGGCCTGCGGGAAGGACGTCGTCGCCTCGGGGCCGATGTTCGACTCGATGAAGGTCGAGGGCAACAAGGCCATCATCAAGCTCAAGTGTGTCGGCGGCGGCCTGGCGACGAAGCCCTTCGAGGACCCCGTGACCCCAAGCGGCCCCTCGCTCAAGCTGCGCTTCGGCATCGCCCTCACACCCGAGCTGCGCCCGAAGAGCCAGGTGCTCGGCTTCGCCATCGCGGGCGAGGACAAGAAGTTCGTCTGGGCCGACGCGAAGATCGAGGGCGACTCCGTCGTCGTCTCCAGCGACAAGGTGGCCAAGCCCGTCGCCGTCCGCTATGCGTGGGAGAACAACCCCATCTGCAACCTGTACAACAAGGACGGCCTGCCCGCCGTGCCCTTCCGCACCGACGACTGGCCGGGCGTGACCGTGGACAAGAGGTAAGCCGCAAGCACGAAGGAGCACAGACATGAAGCGCCTGCTTGTTGTGGCAAGCGTTGCCTGCGCGGCGCTTTCCCACGCATTCGCCGCGGAGGTGCCTATGAGAGCCGATTTCGTCGTGGCGCCCAACGGGAACGACGCGAATCCCGGCACGGCGGACAAGCCGTTCGCAACCCTCGCCGCGGCCCGCGACGCCGTGCGCAAGCTCGTCGCCGAAGGACTCAAGGCGAATGTGACGGTGCTCCTCAAGGCCGGCACGTATGAGCTGGCCGAGCCGCTCGTCTTCGGGCCGGAAGACTCCGGCACCGAGCAGTTCTCCATCACCTACGCCGCGGCGCCCGGCGAGAAGGCCATCGTCAGCGGCGGAAGAAAGGTCACGGGCTGGAAGAAGGGCGAAGCCGAACTCTGGACCGCGGAAGTCCCCGGCGTCAAGGATGCCAAGTGGTACTGCCACCAGCTCTGGGTCAACGGCCAGCGAGCCGTCCGCGCCCGCACGCCGAACAAGGACGCCGACCAGCCCTACGGGCAGCTCAAGGGCGTCGCCCTCGCCAAGGACCTCAAGTCGCACACCTACACCTTCGCCCCGGGGCAGCTCAAAGAATGGAAGAACCTGACGGACGTCGAGGCCGTGGTCTACGGCAACTGGGAGATCACGCGGAAGCGCTTCGAGAAGGTGGACCCCGCCACGGGCGTGGCAGCGATGCTCGGCCCGCACGCCAAGCCGCACGACGCCATCGCGGCCGGCCCCGGCCGCTGGTTCTACCTCGAGAACGCGGCCGAGTTCCTCGACCAGCCCGGCGAATGGTATCTCGACCGCCAGACGGGCATCCTGAGCTACTGGCCGCGGGCGGGCGAGGACATGGCGAACGCTGAGGTAATCGCCCCGAGGCTCATGCGCCTCCTGGAGGTCAAGGGCACGCCCGAGAAGCCCGTCTGCAACCTTCACTTCAAGGGCATCGAGTTCGTCTACGCCGACTGGACTCATCCCCAGGGCGGCTACCTGGGCATCCAGGCCTGCCACTTCGTGACCGGCCAGGCCTGGAACAAGGCCCAGTGGGGCCGCATGGACGCTGCGATTCGCTTCGACTACGCCCAGGGGTGCAGCCTCACCGACGGCGAACTCGCCCACCTCGGCGGCTGCGGCATCGAGCTGGTCACCCGCTGCGCCCGATGCACCGTCGAGGGCAACCACGTCCACGACATCAGCGGCAACGGCATCATCCTCGGCGGCCCGAAGACCGAGGACGACGTGCCGAAGGACTGCCGCATCGCCAACAACCACGTCCACGCCTGCGGCCTCGACTACGCGGGCGCCATCGGCATCTGGGTCGGCTTCGCTCAGCGGGCCGTCATCGCGCACAACCTCGTCCACGACACCCCCTACACCGGCATCTCGATGGGCTGGCAGTGGAACCCCCAGCCCACGCCGGCGAAGGAGAACACCATCGAGTGGAACCACGTCCACAACGTGATGAACCGCCTGGGCGACGGCGGCTGCATCTACACCCTCGGCCTCCAGCCCGGCACCCAGATTCGCTTCAACCACCTCCACGACGTCCACCGCAGCCGCTTCTGCCAGGCCGCGCCCAACAACGGCATGTTCATTGACGAGGGGTCCAAGGGCTTCCACTTCGAGCGAAACGTCATCTACAACACCAGCGCGCAACCCGTCCGCTTCAACCAGTGCGCCCGCGACTGGCACACGTGGAAGGACAACGTCGAGGGCGGCATCTCGGCCCCCGTGCCCGGCAAGGTCGGCGACGCCCTCGCCTGCGACGGCTCAAGCTCCTTCGTCGAGGCCCCCCACAAGCCCGACCTCGACCCCGAACAGCTCACCGTCGAGGCCTGGATCAAGCTCGATGAGGTCCCCGCCGGCAAGGACCCCCGCCGCTGGATCGTCAACAAGAACCGCAACGAGTGGGAGGAGGGGCACTACGCCCTGATGGTCCAGGGCAGCCAGGTGGGCGCTTACCTCAACATCGGCGGCGGACGCGACAGCCACTACTCCGCGGCCAGCCCCGAGGGCGCCCTCAAGCTCAAGGCCTGGCACCACGCCGCCTTCACCTACGACGGCGCCGACCTGAAGGTCTACCTCGACGGCAAACAGGTCGCCTCGACCGCCATCAACAAGAAGCGCAAGCCCGGCCGCACGTCGGTGGCCATCGGCAAGCGCCAGGACGGCTACAACTACTTCAAAGGCGCCATAGACGAGGTCCGCATCTACACCCGCCCCCTCACCCCCGACGACATCAAAGCCCACTTCGACAAGCCCGGCGCCCGGGACGACCAGGGCCTCGCCGCCTCCTGGGCCTTCGACGACCTCGGCAAGCTCGACGCCGCGGCCAAGGAGGTCATGGACCAAGCCGGCCCCGAGCCTCCGTATCGAGCGAGGCAGGGTCTCACAGTGAGGTGATCGCCGTCACATGCCGCATAGGTCATCGCGGATGAAAACGACGTCCTCTTTGGCCCAGGGCTCACGCTCGACGGGTAGCTCGGAAGGGCCTATCTCGAGAAGGCACCCTCAGAGAACGCTGGTTCACACGTGCCAGGGGCGAGCCCTCACATCCTACTTGTCACGACGCCGCTCCTCCACGAAGTGGGAAGTCAAGATCTGGCCCCGCCACTGATGCGCCGCGGATGCCGACCCGGGAGCAGAACCGGAATTGGGCTTCAGGCGACCTGTCGACATCCAGGACGCCGTGCGTTGAGAGGGTGGACCGGCATTGGACGAGCGCGTGCGAGAGATCGAGCGGAACATCCTTGACAGGCACCACCGCCACTGTGCGCTAATGAGACGGCCTCAATGGCTTGCCTTAGGCCATTTGCTGAAACTGGCCGGCGACCTGCTGCGCGACCTGCCAGTGCCCGATGGGACGTCAGGAACGGTCAGTCAACGTGCCAGTGTGCAGTCTGTTGTCAGGGGCCTGGCCCAGGCGGCCCGATGGGTTCTCGCCGACACAGAGGACCAACCGACTGAAGAAGGGCACGACTGGCGCGTCCTTGACGTCGAGGCGTCCGAACTCCTCGTCTGGGGCGTGGACTACGCGCGGTTGGCAACCGATCACATAATGTGGTCGCGTGGGTTGCTGACATGCGCCCCTGATCCTGTCGCCCGGACGATTCAGTTTGGACCTCCTTCCCAAGCCGCGTTGACTTTCATGCTCGGACAGGTCTTGTCAGAGCTTCTCTGGGCCGACGCCTTCCTTTGCCGCATGCCCGGAACTGCAATCAGGAGCATCTTCCGAAGATGGGTCGGCGCATCCACTGTCACCCCGACCGGCCGCTGGGTGAGGCCGGGGATCGTGCGTGAGAGCCCCGCCTTTGAGGAGCTGGTGAGCTGGACACGGTCAGAGCTCCTTGTCGGGCAGGATGCCGACATGGACCTAGACGGCTACACGCCGGACGATTTTGCTCACGTCTATACAGCGGTGTACGCGCACTCGAGATGTCTGTGTCTGCTGGAGGAGAGGGCTGATGCTCTGTATGGACCGGCCAACCCGATGGGGTCTTCTTGCCTGTCGCTCCCCCACAGCGATATGGCTGATTGGGTGGCCCAGGCGAGTGGAGTGCCTGCGGCGAAGGCAGCCGAAGTGCTCCAGGATCTCACCTTCGACGCCAGTTCCCTCCATTCCTCAATTGCCCTAACCCCTGTACTCCGGTCGCGCGACGACGTGCTCATGATCTCACCTCGCCTCTTCTGCAACGTCCACCCATTCCACATGTTCGCGACGGCACTCATCAGCGGGAAACGTAGATCCTCTTACGAGCGCATGATCTCGGACATTGAAGGTGTCCGTGTGAAGCACGTGGCAGCCACGCTCAAGTCCCATGGCCTCGGGGTTCTTGACACGCGCACGATTCGGGCGGCCAACGGCCATGAGATGACACCCGACCTGCTTGTATGGGACGAGCAAGCAAGCCAACTCCTCGTCGTGGAGTACAAGCACTCGCTTCCGCCCTGCGAGCCTCGCCTAGTCTACAATCGGTTGCTCGATCTGCGTCGTTGGCAGGAGAGACTTGGACAGTATCAGGAGTTCGCGAGGGCCAACCCGCAGGGGCTCCCCGCTGCTGTGAGGCGGTCCGAGCCGATAACTGTCCTGCCGCTGCTGCTCTTCGCGTTTCCCATGCCTCTGCCTGTGTCACCTCCTGACGACATGGCATTTGCAGATTGGGTGGGCCTCGACAACTATCTCTCTCAGGTCGATCGCCCGACCGTCGCCGGCCTCTCGAACTGGGCGCGAAACAGGCCTGACGTGGAAGCAGCATTCCCAGGCGCTCAGCTATCACCCGACAACATAACTGTGGAAGACTGGACATACCGGCGGTGGGTCGTGGTGCTGGCGCCAGATGCGGCGCCGGCGCATTGACGACGAGCGCTGACAGGACGGAAAGAACGAACAGAGCGGTGCCAGGCACATCAAGTTCACGTGTGGCCCGCCCGCTCGATCGTCGGCTCGCGTCCCTGCGCTCGGCGTCTGCCCAGCATTCGTGCCTGGCACAATTAGAAAGCGTAAGCCGTCTGGCAGCCGTTGGTTACGATGCAGCATGTCAACGGGATGGGCGAAAGAAGGGATGCGGGTGCTGGACGCTCCGTCGGAGACGCAGGGTAACAAGCCCCGGGGCATCTTGCGCCGCCGGGCATTCATGAGGCTGTCTGTGCAAGAGCGATGTTGGGTCCTCGCCGAGCAGTCCAAGCGCATGGCGGAGCACTACAGGCGGGACCCAGAGGCGAGGGGTCTGGGAGGAGGCGACTTCGTCGAGTGCTGACCTCTTCCCGTCCCTGCGCTCCGCGGGGACGAGGAGGATTGGGGGCGTAGGGGCGAGGGGGCAGGAGAGATGGCGCGATGAAGCAGTTCGTGGCCAAGAGGAGCGAAGACTGGCGGCGATGGCTGGAGGAGAATCACGCCTCGGAGCGCGAGGTGTGGCTGGTGTTCCACAAGAAGCATACGGGCGTGCCCAGTCCGACCTATGACGAGTCGGTGGAGGAGGCGCTGTGCTTCGGGTGGATTGACGGCATCATCAAACGGCTGGACGACCGGTGCTACGCGCGGAAGTTCACGCCCCGCGCGCGGCGCAGTCCGTGGTCGGAACTGAACAAGCGTCGTGCGGAGCGGCTGATCAAGGCGGGCCGGATGGCCGAGGCCGGCCTGGCCCGCGTGGCCGAGGCCAAGGCGTCGGGGGAGTGGGACGCCGACCGGACGATCTCCACCGACGAGCTTCCCCAGGAACTGCTTGATGCCCTCGCGGGCCATCCCCAGGCCCGGAGCCACTTCGACGCCCTGCCCCCTTCCCACCGCAAGCGCTACGTGCTGTGGGTCGCGTCGGCCAAGCTCGTCGAGACCCGCCAGAAGCGGTCGAATCAGGCCGTGGTGATGCTTGAACGTGGCGACACGCTGGGGCTCAAGTGACGGGCGCGACGCCGTCTGAGAGCCTGGGGCCAGGGAGCTTGGCGGCCTGTCGGGGGGCGCCGGACAGCCAGAGCGCGCCGTAGGAGCTGGTGTGACAAGCCTTTGCGGCGATGGCTGCACGCACTACAGGCCGCCAAACCCAAGGGCGGGGAGATTGGCGGCCTGTCGCGTGTCCGAACGGCCTGAATGCCCGGCACTCACAGGGTATCGCCGGGGCGTGGCACCCGGGGTCAGGATGCTGTGACGAGGTAGAGGACGGGGATGATGGCCGCGCAGGCGAGGGTGGTGACGACCCAGCAGGTGTTGGCCAGGTCGCGGTCGAGGTCGAAGAGGTTCGAGACGACGGTGGCGAAGATGGCGACGGGCATGGCGCCCTCGATGACGGCGACCCGCCACATCAGGCCGCTGTACGCCCCCCACTGCCCCAGGAGGAAGACGACGGCGGCGGCGATGAGCGGCCCGATGAGGAATTTGGTGGCGGCCAGGCCAATGGCCTCGCGCCAGTAGGCGCCCAGGCGGCTCACGCGAAGGGTCAGCCCAATCGCAAAGGCGTGGAAGCTCACGACGGCGAAGACGACGACGGCGTTCACGGGGCCAATCCACGCCGGCACCGCGACCCCCGCGGCGTTCAGGATGAGGCCAACCACCAGCGCGCCGTTGAGCACGAGCACGAGCGGATTCCGCGCCACGCCCCAAAGCGTCTCTCCCACCGTCGTCTGCCCTCCCCGCGCGTAGTGCTTCGCCAGCACGACCCCCAGCGTGAAGCAGACGGGGAGGAAGTGCGCCGTGTAGAGCACCGACAGCCCCTGCCCCTGGACGCCGAGGAACATGTAGCAGATGAAGCCGCCGAGGGACATGCCGATGTTGGACATCATCCCGCAGTTCAGGTAGGCCCCGCGCCGCGCCCCTCGCAGGCCGAGCAGCGCCGCGCCCGCGAGCGCCACGGCCAGAAGGCCGAGGGACACCAAGGCGCCGATGACGGGGACCAGGAGCGCTCCGCCGGCCGATGCGATGCTGAGCACCCAGCAGCCGACGAGCACGGTGATCGGCTCGAGCGCGAGGATCGTCGTGCGGGAGATGCGCTTGCTCGCGTCGGCGTGGAGCAGCCCGAGCCTGCGGCTCGCGTAGCCCAGGCCCAGGGGCAGGTAGATGCAGGACGCGAGGATCGCGAAGCGGGTTTCGGGGGACATGCGGTGTCAGGAATGGGACCTATGGGACCGATGGGACGTATGGGACCGGCGGCGAAGCGAAGCGGTTTTCGGTTATCGGTTTTCGGTTGTCGGGGTCGCGGCCAGGATGGCCTTGATGTGGGCCACGTCGTCGCGGGTGAGGCGCCGAAGCTCGTCGAGGGAGACGTTGTCGTACTCGCTGTGGAAGGTCACAGGGCCGTCGTAGCCGACCTCGCGGAGTGCCTTCATCGTCTCCTGCCAGTCCACCAGGCCCTCGCGGAGGGGCACGAGGAGGTGACGCCACGCCATCCGCCCGTCCTTCTCCCGCTTCACGTGAATCATGGCCTTGATGGCGACGAGGCACAGGTGGTCGCGGACCATGTCCACGGCCATGCGGATCGGCTCGCCGTTCATCGAGAGGTGGCCTGGGTCAACGTAGACGCCGACGGTGCGGGGGTCGAAGCCCTTCACCAGGTGCATGGCCGCCGAGGCGTTCAGGCCGTAGAACGCGCCGCTGTGGGTGTGGATGGCGACGCGGACGCCGTGCTTCTCGGCCAGGCGGGCGAAGCCGTCGAGGGCGGCGCGAATGGCGTCCACCTGTTGCCAGTAGCCGGGCTGCTTCCAGGTCCAGTAGCCGAGCTTGATCTCGCGGATGCCGGCGGCGCCGCAGGCGGCGAGCATCGTCTCGGCGATGGGGGGATTGGGGTCGGTGAAGTCGCCCGGCGTGGTGACCATCGGCACAGAGAGCCCCTGGTCGGCCCAGACCTTCATGGCCTTGGGCAATTCGGTCGTCACGTTGTCGGGGTTCACGCAGTAGCCGGTCCGCACGGCGAGGTCGAGCCCTTCGAGGCCCATGCCCAGCACCTCGCGGCCGGTGGCGGCAGCGTCCATACCCTTCAGCGACTTGGTGAAGAAGATCAGTCTCATGGCGCCCTCGGAACAAGAGATGCCCGCGAAGCACGCAAAACAACGCGAGAGGGAAGACAAAGAGGAGCAGAGTCGATCGTAAGCCGAGTTCTGTTGCCCGCCTTTCGGCGGGCCGTGGCCATCCATCTGGGGCCGGCGTTGCCGCCGGCCTCGAGCTGCCTACCCGGGAGTCGTCGCGAGGCGGGCCGCCTCTGCTCCCTGTTTGGCATTGCTCCGCGCGGGGCTTGCCAGGCCGACGTGTCGCCACGCCGCCGGTGGGCTCTTACCCCACCATTTCACCCTTGCCCGCGCCCGCCTTGCGGCGGACGCGTTGGCGGTGTGTTTTCTGTTGCGCTGTCCCTGTCCTCGCGGACGGTGGGCGTTACCCACCGCGCTGCCCTGTGGAGCTCGGACTTTCCTCGACCCGCGCCGAAGCGCGAGCCGCGGCCACGTCCTCGACTCTGCCCTGGGCCTGATCATAGCCCGCGGCGCGGCGGAAGTCAACCGAGAACTCCGAGGTCCTTGACAACGGGTGCCGGATTTCGGAACATGGGGCTATGAGAAAGAGCCTGTGGTCGCTCGTGATCGCCGCCGTTGTGCTCGGCGGGTGCAGGCGGGGGCCGTCGGGGCTGGCTGAGTTCCCGGCCCCGCCGGGGAAGGCCGCTGGACTCGCCCCTGCGCCACCCCCCGGGCCACGGCAGGAGCCGCCGGAGCCGCGCGCGACGCTCGCGTTCGACGACGCGCCGCTCCCCCGGGTCATCAGCGTCGCATCGCACGAGCTGAAGGCCCCGATCACCGTGTCGCCCACGATTCCCGTGGGAGAGTGGAGCCGACGCCGGGTGAGCCTTCGGATGAAGGATGCGACCCTGAGGGCGTTCCTCGACTGGCTCGTCCGGCCGCTCCAGGCCCAGTACGCCCTCGAGGCCGACAGCGGCGCGTGGCTGAGCCGCGGCGACGATCTGCTCGACGAGGAGCCATTCGACGTCCGCTCGTACCGCGTCCCCACGCACCTGGCCAGCGGGCGGCCCGTGCGGGGGGCACTGGTCTTCGAGCGCGAGCAGGCCGCCGTCGTGGAGGCCCTTCACGCCTGCCTGCGGTACCTCGAGGAGCGGCGCCCCGGCTGCCGCATCGCCTTCCACGGCGGCCAGGATGTGTTGGTCGCCCGCCTGCCGGCCCGCGGGCACGCGCGACTCCGCGCCCTGCTCCAGGCCATGCGGCACGGCTGCGGCCTCACCGAGCTTCCCAGCCCCTCGCTGCTCGACCTGAGGACCAAGCTCGACACGACATTCACGTGGGACTCTCCCCCCGGACCGGCCAGCCGCACGGTGTTCCGCATCGCGGAGGTCGCCGACGTGAGTCTCGGCTGGGACCCCGCCGCGTTGGCCACGCGGCTGGTGGCCATCCCGGCGGGGAAGTACACGCTGCGGCAGATGCTCGACGCGGTGGTGCGGCAGACCCCCATCGCCCGCTACGAGATGGAGCCCGGGCACGGCATCTGGCTCTACACGGAGGGCCAGGACGCCAGCTTCTCCGCCAGCGGGGCCACCGCGTGGGACCGCGCCGTCGTGCGGGCCTACGAGGTGCGGCCCGTGCTGCCCCACATGACCCCCGAGGCGCTGCTCGCCCACGTCCGCAAGCAGGTGGACCCCGCCGAATGGGGCCGCGGGCTGCCGGCCGCGGCGGTGTTTCTGCCGACGGGGCGCCTCCTCGTCGTCCACGACGAGGCGGCCCAGCTCCGCGTAGCCACGGTCATCCACGCCCTGCGCGAACGCTATCGCAACGTCCCGGTCAAGGGAGCGCGATAGGCGTGCCGAGGCCATTGCCATGGACGAGCCGCGTTTTCGGGAATCGCGCCTGATCGAGTGGATCCGCCGCGAGACGCCCGCCAACGGCGTCGTGCTCGTGGGGATCGGCGACGACGCGGCGCTCGTGCGCAACCGCTCCGCCACCACCCTGCTGGCCACCGACATGCTCATCCAGGGCGTGCACTTCGACCTCGCCTCCGCGTCGCCCCGCGAGGTCGGCTGGAAGGCCCTGGCCCGCAACGTGAGCGACATCGCGGCGATGGGCGGCCAGAGCACCGTGGCGGTCGCCGCCGCCGCCCTCCCCCGCGGCTTCGCGGAACGCGACGCCCAGGGCATCATCCACGGCCTGCTGGACTGCGCCGACGCGTTCCACATCCACCTCGTGGGCGGCGACCTGGCGGCCACGCAGGGGCCGCTCGTCCTCACGGTCACGCTGCTCGGCGACCTGGCCGGGCGGGCGCCCGTGCTGCGAAGCGGCGCGCGGCCCGGCGACGCCGTGCTGGTCACGGGCGCCCTCGGCGGCTCGCTCCTCGGCAAGCACCTCCGCTTCCGCCCGCGCCAGGCCGAGGGCCTGCTCCTCGCCGAGCGCTACACGCCGCACGCGATGATTGACATCAGCGACGGCCTGGCCCGCGACCTCCACCACATCCTCGAAGAGAGCCGCGTCGGCGCCACGCTCTGGGCCGACCGCATCCCCGTGTCGGACGACGCCGGCCGCGCCGCGCTCGCCTCGGGCCGCTCGCCGCTCGACCACGCGCTCGGCGACGGCGAGGACTACGAGCTGCTCTTCACCCTCGACGAGCCGACGGCTGCCCGCCTGCTCGCCGACCAGCCGCTTGAAGTGTCCGTCGCCCGGATCGGCGTCATCACCCCCAGCGGCGCGACCCTTGTCCTGCCCGACGGCACGGAGCGCCCCCTCGAACCCGCGGGCTGGGAACACACCACGTGACCCTCACCACGCGCTCGCGCGAAGAGACCATCGCCCTCGGG
This sequence comes from Planctomycetota bacterium, assembly GCA_035527715.1. GTDB lineage: Bacteria > Planctomycetota > PUPC01 > DSUN01 > DSUN01 > DSUN01. The sequence goes on from DATKZY010000141.1 coordinate 28,788, forward strand.
CGCCGCCTGGGACGGCTCCTGGAAGCAGGCGACGTCGTAGCCCTCCGCGGCCCCCTCGGCTCCGGCAAGACCACGCTCACGAAGGGGCTGGCAGAGGGACTCGGCGTCGAGGAACCCCGCTGGGTCACCAGCCCCACGTTCGTCCTGGTGCACCAGTACGAGGGGCGGCTGCCGGTCTACCACATTGATGCCTACCGCCTCCGCGGCGTTGCGGACGCCGAGGCGCTGGGGATGGAGGAGATGTTTTTCGGCGACGGCGTGGCCATCGTGGAATGGGCCGAGCGGATCGAGCCGGCTCTGCCGCCCGAGCGGCTGGACATTGTCCTGGCGATTGCAGGGGAGGAGGAACGGGAGCTCTCGCTTCAGCCCGCGGGCGAGCGCTACCGGCGGTTGCTGGACGAGTTCACGGCTTCGGGGACGACAGCGCGGTCGCAGGGACCTCGCGCCTCGTGATGCCGGGGCCTTCGTAGAAGACCTTCAGTTCCACGTCCCCGGGCCCCTGGAAGAACGTCACGCGAATCGGGTGCTTGCCGGCCTGGAGGGCGATGAAGCCGCGTTTCTCCCCGGCCGCGTGCGACCCGTCGTTGTCGACCACCAGTTGGTCGCCGATGTAGAGCCGGCTGCCGTCGTCCGAGCGGGTGCTGAAGAGGTACACGCCGTCCTTCGGCGCCTCGACGGAGCCGGTGTAGCGCATGGCGAAGTTCGCCTTGCCCTCGTAGGCGCCGAGGGAGAAGGTGGGAAGGACCCCTGAGGCCGTGGGCTTCAGCTTGTCGAAGTCGGGCAGCGTCTTCCAGGAGCCGTGGAAGTGCTGGTAGCTGACGCCGGGCACGAGCCCCGTCGCCTTCTCGGCGGGGCGACGCTTCACCTCCTCGAGCGCCGCCGTGGCCTCGATGCGTTTGCCCTCCCGCAACAGGGCGAGGGGCAGACTCTCGCCGCCCTTGCGCTCGATGAGGGCGAGATGATAGTCCACCGCGCTGTGGACGGGTTGGCCGCCGATGGCGGCCACCAGGTCGCCGACCTGGATGCCTGCGGCCTCGGCGGGCGAGCCCTTGGCGACCTCGGTGACGCGCGGCGCCCCGTCGTTCGCCACGGTGAGGCCGAGGACGTAGCCGTAGCGCTGCTCGGCGGCCACGAGGTCGCCGAAGACGGCGCGAATCTTGTCGATCGAGATGGCGAAGCCGATGTTCTCGGCCTCCTTCTTGTTGCTCGTGCACAGGCCGATCATCTCGCCCAGGATGTTCAGCAGCGGGCCGCCCGAGGTGCCGGGGTTGATGCTCGCATCCGTCTGGATCATGTCCGTCAGGTTCGCGTACTCGGTGTTCGTGCCGCGGCCAACGCCGCTCACGATGCCCGCGGCGACGGTGAAATCAATGCCGAAGGGGTTACCGATGGTGATGGCCGGCTCGCCGACCATCACGGTGCGGCTCTGCCCGAGCTTGAGGGGCGCGAGCGGGCGGCCCGCATCCATCTTCATCAGGGCGAGGTCGTTCGCAGGGTCCTCGGCAACGACGCGGACGGGACAGGTCTTGCCGTCGGCCAGCTTCGCCACGCGACGGCCCTCGAACCGGAGCATATGGCTGTTCGTGAGGACATAGCCCGCCGGGTGGAGGATGCAGCCGCTGCCCCACTGGGTGTGGGTGGTGTGCACCCTCTTGACCGGGCCTTTGCCGTCGGGCGGACGCGTCTCGGTCGTCTCGGTCCGCGTCGCCGTGAATTTCACGACCGAGCCCTTGCACGCCTCGAAGACCCTGGCGACGGCGGTGCGCCGCAGGGCGTCCTCGGCGGGCCGCCTGGGCCCAGTGCACCCCCAGCCCGAGAGAGCGATGGGCAGAACCAGTGCCACGCGCCATGCGTTCACGGCGTGTCTCCTGCGGATCAGAAGGTGACCAGTTGCGCCTGGCGGACGTGTGGCGCGGCCCGCACCCCGCGGAGCGTCGCCTCGTCCAGCTCGCCGTCGAGGTTGAGGACGGTGATGGCGTCGCCGCCGGCGACTTTGCGGCCGAAGGTCATGGCGGCGATGTTAATGCCCGCCTCGCCGAGCAGCTTGCCCACGTTGCCGATGAGGCCGGGCTTGTCGTCGGCGAACAGCACGAGCAGCGTGCCGCGCGGCATCGCTTCGACGCGGTAGCCGTCAATCATCACGATGCGCGGCTCGCCTTTGCCTGCCAGCGTGCCCGCCGCCTCGTGCTCCTCGCCATCCATCGTGCTCGTCACGGCGATCAGCGTGGCGAAGTCCTCGGTGTGCGGGGTCGTCGACTCGGTGACGCGTATCCCGCGCTCCTCGGCGAGGAAGGGGGCGTTGATAATATTCACGTCCTCGTCCAGCGCCGTCTCCAGGAACCCGGCCAGGAGGTGTGCGGTGAGGTAGCGCGCGTTGAGCTGGGCGGCCTCTCCTGCGTACATGATGCTCACGCGGGCCGGGAGGCGGCGGAGGCGCTGGATTTCGAGGCGCCCCAGACAGCGCGCGAGCGCGGCGTAGGGGGCGAGGGCCTCGGCCTCCTTGGGGTCCACGGCCGGCATGTTCACCGCGTTGCGGATGCGGCCGTGCAGCAGCGCATCGGTGATGATCTCGGCGGCCTCGATGGCCACGCTCACCTGGGCCTCCTCGGTCGAGGCGCCGAGATGGGGCGTGCACAGCACGTGCGGCAGGTCCACCAGCTCGCGGCTCGTCGGCGGCTCGGTCTCGAACACGTCGAGCGCCGCACCCGCCACCTTGCCCGAGCGAATGGCCTCGGCCAGCGCCGCCTCGTCCACGATCCCGCCGCGAGCGCAGTTGATCACCCGCACGCCGTCCTTCATCTTCGCGAACTGCGCCGCGCCGATCATCCCGCGCGTCTCGTCGCTCATCGGCACGTGAACCGTGATGTAGTCGGCCCGGGCGTACACCTCGTCCAGGCAGGGCGCCAGGGCGATCTGGAGCTGCTTGGCGCGCTCCGGCGTCATGTAGGGGTCGAAGCCGAGCACGGTCATGCCGAAGGCGGCGCAGCGCCGGGCGACCTCGATGCCGATGCGCCCGAGGCCGATGACGCCGATGGTCTTCCCCGCGAGCTGGGTGCCGATGAAGCTCTTGCGGTCCCACTTCCCCCCCTTGAGCGACGCGCAGGCCGGGTAGATGTTGCGCGAGAGCCCCAGCAGCAGGGCCATCGTCTGCTCGGCGGTCGAGAGGGTGTTGCCCCCGGGCGTGTTCATCACGATGATGCCGCGCCGCGACGCCGCCGGCACGTCCACCGTGTCCACCCCCACGCCGGCCCGCACGATGCAGCGCAGCCTGGGCGCCGCCGCGATCAGCTCGGCGGTCACCTTCGTCGCGCTCCGCACGATCAGCCCCTCGGCGTCCGCCAGGTGCTTCTTCAACTCCTCGCCCTTCAGCTCCGGCGCATAGTCCACCGCGATGCCCTGCACGGCCCTGAGCCGCGCGATGGCCTCAGGGGCCACGCTGTCCGAGACAAGCACTTTCATCGAAGTCCCCTACTTCGCCAGTAGAACCTTCTGCGCGGCGGCGACGCCGGCGCCCGGGGCGACCTTCGCGCCCATCTCGGCAAGCACCATCTCGAGGGCCGCGAGGGCGCCCAGGGTGTCCAGCGTATCCACGTAGCCCAGGTGTCCGATGCGGATGATCTTGCCCTTGAGATTGCCCTGGCCGCCGGCGACGGCGACGCCGTATTTCTTCTTGAGCAGGCTGCGGACCGCCTCGGCGTCCATCCCCTCGGGCAGCGCGACGGCGGTCAGGGCATCGGCGGGGGCCGCCGCGTAGACCCGCAGCCCCATCGCCTCGACGGCCGCGCGGGTGGCCGCGGCGGTCTTCGCGTGCCGCGCCCACACCGCCTCGATGCCTTCCTTGCGCAAGAGGTCGAGCGACTTCCTCAGCGCGGCGACCAGGGTGTTCGCGGGCGTGTAAGGCGTGTCCTCGGCCGCCAGGGCCTCCCGCGCCGCGATCAGGTCGAAGTAGTACGAGCGTCGCGGCGCCTTCTCCACGCGCGCCCACGCCTTGGGGCTCACCGACAGGAACGCGAGGCCCGGCGGCAGAAGCAGGGCCTTCTGCGAGCCGACGACCAGCAGGTCCACGCCCCACGCGTCCGTCTCCATCGGCATGGCGCCCACGCCTGAAATGCCGTCCACGACCAGGCACGCGCCCGTGCCGGCCACGATCTTGCCAATCGCCTCCACGTCGGTCGCCACGCCCGTCGAGGTCTCGCACAGGGTCACGTAGACGGCGGCGATGTCGGGGTCCTTCGCCAGCGCGGCCCCGATGGCGGCGGGCTCGACGGCCTGGCCCCACTCGACGTCCAGGTGGATGGCCATGGCGCCGAAGCGCTCGCACAGCTCGCCCCAGCGCTCGCCGAACTTCCCGCCCCGCACGCACAGCGCCTTGTCGCCCGGCGCCAGCAGGTTCGACACCGACGCCTCCATCGCCCCCGTGCCCGACGAGGTGAAGATGAAAACGTCGTTCTTCGTTCGGAAGATGTCCTTCAGCCCCTGCGTCACGGCCATCAGGGTCGCCCGGAACTCCTTGGTGCGGTGATGGAAGACGGGCTTGGCCAGCTCGAGCAGGGTTTCCGGCGGCACCTCGGCGGGGCCGGGGGTCATCAGGCGCTCTTTCACGGGGCGTTCTCCTTCTTCGCTACCCTTGCGCCGCCTCACTGGCGGCCTGTAGTGTGAAGGCTCCTGCAAACAGGGCCTTGCCAATGATCATCCCCTCGACAGGCAGGGCCGCCACCCGCCGCACGTCGTCGAGCGACGCAATGCCGCCCGAGGCCACCACGGGTGTCTTCACGGCGTCGAGCAACCGCTGGAGCGCGGGCAGGTTGGGTCCCCGCATCGCCCCATCCGTCGCCACGTCGGTGAAGATGATCGCCCGCGGACCCATCGCGTCCAGCTTGCGGGCGAAGGCCAGGGCCTCGACGCTCGAGGTCTCCGCCCATCCCTCGACGGCCACGCGGCCGCCGCGCGCGTCAATGCCCGCCACAATCCTGCCGGGGAGCCGCTGGCACAGGCCGTGGAGCCACTCGGGCTCGCGGAGCGCCCGGCTGCCCAGGACCACCCGCTGGACGCCGGCGTCGAGATAGGCGGCCACCGTGTCGTCGCTGCGGATGCCGCCGCCGACCTCGATGGGCACCGCCACCTCGCGGGCAATCGCGGCCACGGCCTCGAAGTTGGCCGGCCGCCCCTCGAACGCGCCGTCGAGGTCCACCACGTGGATCAGCTCGGCCCCCTGGTCGGCCCACAGGCGCGCCGCCTCGACCGGGCGGTCGAAGTAAACAGTCTCCTGGTCGGCCCGGCCCTGAAGCAGCCGGACGCAGCGCCCGCCGCGAATGTCCACGGCGGGAATCACCATCGGCATGGGGGCCTCGCTCGTAAATGCCTGGTGGCGCGGATTGTAGCACACCCGTCGCTGTGTGTCAAAAGGTCTCGGCGCGGCGGTCATGCCCCAGTTCCTGCGTCCCCAATCGTCCTCGTCCTTGTCGTCGTCCTCGTCCTCGAAAAAAATGCCATTTGCCAACGAACGGGTCCTGGTGTACGCTTCTGGTGAGCGCAAGCTCGCGTCAGGGGCTGCTTCTGGGGCATCACGGGGCTGTCGGTCGCACCAGGCGGCCAGGAGCCCGTTCTCCGATGCCCCGCCTCGTCCACCCCGGGACCCGCCGTTTCCACTTCGCCGCTGCGGCCGTCCTCGCCAGCGCCCTGGCTTCGGCCGGTGAGGGCGACCTGCGCTTCGTCGTCTACGGCGGCTCGGAGGGCACCGGGGACACGACTCGCTCCGTCATCGCCCAGGTCGTGAGGCTCCGCCCCGACCTCGTGGCCCATGCCGGCGGCATGGTCGGCAACTCCCGCTTGACCCAATGGGTGGCCTTCCACCAGATCGCCGAGCCGATCACCAGCCTCTTCCCCTTTTACGGCTGCCGGGGCCGAGGCGAGAAGCGGGCCGTCATCCAATCGCGCGGCGACGCGCCCGAGCCGCGCCTGTTCTGCGACAACTACTTCTCGTTCGACTACCGCGGCGCCCACTTCACCTTCCTGGACACCGAGCGGCCGATCTTCAAGGACGACCCGCAGACCCGCTGGCTCGCGGACGACCTGGCCTCCGCGGAGGGCAAGCCGATCTTCGTCTTCAGCCACCGCGCCGTCTTCGGCGCCGCCGAGCGCCACATCCTGCGCGACGGCCACTACTGGTGGCACCCCCTCTTCGTCAAGCACAAGGTCCGCGTCGCGTTTTCCGGCGCTCGCCACCTCTACCACCGCCTGTGCCGCGACGGCGTGACCTATCTCATCACAGGCGGTGGCGGCGCGCCGCTCGACCCCGTGATGGCCCGCCGGCAGGTGTGCCCGGGCGATGTCGCTGCGTCGTTCAACCACTGCATCGAGGTCACTGTCTCGACCACGGAGATCCGCTGCCGCGCCGTGGACCCCGAGGGTCGGACCCGCGACGAATTCGCCGTCCGCGCCGCGGGCGCCCTCGGCCCCGTCGAGCCGTGACGCTCCGCCGCGCTCAAGGGGGAATCGTGAAGGTGGCACGGGCGTAACACAACCACAACCACAGACGCGCCGCCCGTGCCACCACCCCCCCTTTCTCCTCCCCCCATCCGCCCTCCGCCCCGCCCGGTACCTCGCTGCACTCCCCACGTCGCCCGGCGGCCGCCACGGGGAAGCGCGGTCACGCGAGGGACTTCGGGGCCTCGAGGAGTTCCTTGATCTTCTGGAAGAACTTTGCGCCGATGACGCCGTCCACCAGGCGATGGTCGCAGGCGAGGACGAGGGTGGTCATCTGGCGAATGCCGATGCCGTCGCCGACGGCGACCGGCCGCTTGGCGATGCGGCCGACGCCCAGGATCGCCACCTCGCCCGGGTTGATGATGGGCAACACGGCGTCCACGCCGAACATCCCGAGGTTGGAGATGGTGAGGCAGCCGCCCTCGTAGTCGTCGGGGGTCAGGCGCTTGCTGCGGGCCTTGGCGATGAGGGCCTCGGTGTCCCCGGACACGTCGAGGAGCGACTTGCCCTCGCAGTTTCGGACGACTGGGACGATGAGGCCGCCCTCGATGCCGACCGCGAGGCCGATGTTCACCTCGTCGCGGTAGACGACGGCGCCCTCGGCCCACGCGCAGTTCATCTCGGGCACCTCGGCGAAGGCGAGCGAGGCGGCGCGGATGAAGAGGTCGTTGAAGGAAACCTTCCGGCCGGACGACGCGGCCAACTCGCGCCGCAGCTCGACCGCGCCGGTCATATCCACGTCCATCGTCAAGTAGAAGTGCGGGATGGTGGCCTTGCTGAGGGCCATCCGCTGGGCGACGACGCGGCGCATGGCCGTCAGCGGCACGCGGCGCCCACGCGGCCCGCGGGCTGCGGCCGGGGCCGCCGCCTCGACGTCGGCTCTCATAATCCGCCCGTCCACGCCGCTGGGCTTCACCTTCGTGAGGTCCACGCCACGCTGCCAGGCGACCTCGAGCGCGGTGGGCGAAACGCGAAGGCCCTCGATGCGCTTGGCGTACCCGATCACGTCGGCCTCCACGATGCGCCCCTCCGGCCCCGAGCCGCGCAGCACCTGGAGCGGGATCCGCCTTTCGGAGGCCGTGCGGCGGGCGCGGGGCGAGGCGAGAATGCGGCCAGCGGGCGCCCCCGGCGCCTCGGCCGCGACGGGAGGGGCATCAGCAACCGAAGGGGCCTCCGCGGCTGACGCCACGGCGGCACCCGGCTCGGCGGCCTTGGGCGCCGTAGCGCCCCTGGCAGCGGCAGCCGCCTTCGCGGCGGCCAGGGCGCGCTGCACCATCTCGTCGGTCACCGCGTCGGCGGCGTCGCCGAGGAAGGCGATGACGGCATTGCAGGGCACCGCGTCGCCCTTCGCGTAGAGGAGCTTCTTCACCACGCCGGCGTAGAAGGACTCGACCTCGAGGGCCGCCTTGTCCGTGTTGATCTCCAGAAGGATGTCGCCCTTCTGCACGGTGTCGCCTTCCTTGACGCGCCAGGCCTCGATGGAGGCTTCTTCCATAGTCTGCCCGAGCTTGGGCATGACGACTTCGCGGATCATCCAGAACTCCTCTTGAGGAACGCGCGGCCGAGGCAACTCAACAGGTCGGTGGCCGTGAGAGAACACTGGCCGGTCTCCTCGGCCGCGAGGTCGCCCGCCAAGCCGTGGAGGTGGACGGCGAGGCACGCGGCAGCAAAAGGCTCGAGGCCCTGAGCGAGCAGGCCGGCGACCATCCCGGTCAGCACGTCGCCCGTGCCGCCGCTGGCCATGCCGGGGTTGCCGGTCTCGTTCACGTAGGTGCTGGCTCCGTCGCTCACCACGGTCTGGTGGCCTTTGAGGGCAACGACGACCGAATGCTCTCTGGCGAAGGCTGCGGCGACTTCGGGCCGCCGCGCCTGAATCTCACTGGCCGGGAGCCCGGCCAGGCGAGCCATCTCGCCCGGATGTGGCGTGATGACCACGGGCGCCCGAGCCGAGCCGAGCATCTCAGCACAGTCCTCCAGGGCATTCAGGCCGTCGGCGTCGAGCACCAGGGGCTTGCCGAGCGACGGAATGAGAGCGTGGACGAGCTTCGCGGTCGAGCGCCGGCGGCCGATGCCGGGGCCGAGGGCGACTACTGTGCAACGCTCCGCGAACGCCAGGATGTCGGGCAACGCTCCCAGAGCCAACGCCCCGTCGGGCACCTCGTGGAACGGGTGCGTCATGCAGGCGGTGAGCTTCGCCGCGACGATGGGCAGCAGCGACGCGGGCACGCCGAGGGTGACCAGTCCCGCTCCGCTGCGCAGCGCGGCGTCGGCGGCCAGGCACGCGGCGCCCGCGAAGCCCGTCGAGCCCGCGAGGACGAGCACGTGGCCGAACTGGCCCTTGTGCGCGGCCGGCTCGCGCCGAAGCCTCTCAAGTTCTCGCCGGGCGTCGAACACAAACTGCCTCCTCAAGCGCCGGCAATCGCGGCCACGAACTTCCTCGCCGTCTCGGTGATCAGGGCGTAGTTCCCGCTGGCCAACGCGTCCTTGCGGACGAGGCTGGAGCCGACGCCGAGGGCGACAGCCCCCGCCTTGAGCCAATCCGCCGCGTTGGCCAGGTCCACGCCGCCGGTGGGCATGATCGGCACCTCGGGCAGCGGGGCGCGAATGGCCTTCAGATACGGAATGCCGCCGAGCTCGGCGGGGAAGAGCTTCACGCAATCGGCTCCCGCCTGCCAGGCGGCGGCGATCTCGGTAGGCGTGAAGGCGCCGGGCATCACCGCCACATCGCGCTCGGCGCACAGGTGGATCACGTCGAAATTCGTGTTGGGCGCCACGATGTAGCGGGCGCCGGCCTCTATGGCCTCGGCGGCCCGCTTCGTGTCGGTGACGGTGCCTGCGCCGAGAACCACCCTGTCGCCATAGCCCTTCTTCACCGTGGCAATCACCTCGGGGGCCTTCGGGACGGTGAACGTGATCTCGATGCAGCACACGCCGCCATCGAGCAGCGCATCCACGATGGGCCGCACTTGCTCCGTCGTGCTGCGGACGACGGCGACGAGGCGATGCTTGCGGACCGACGCCATCACTTCCTGGCGGTTCGACACGGCCTGCTCCTTCCCTTCGGGGCAGCGGGGAGGTTGGTATGATTGATCAGCGACGCGATGTAGCCCGCGCCGAAGCCGTTGTCAATGTTGACGACGCAGACGCTGGAGGCGCAGCTATTGAGCATGGCGAGGAGCGCAGCCAGGCCGCCGAAGCTGGCCCCGTAGCCGATGCTCGTGGGCACGGCGATTACGGGCCGACTGGTCAGGCCGCCGACGACGCTCGCCAGCGCCCCCTCCATTCCCGCGACCACGACTAGCACGTTTGCCTCGAACACGTGGTCGGCGCGCTGGAGCAGCCGATGGATGCCGGCGACGCCCACGTCGTAGAGCTTCTCCACGCGGTTTCCGAGCACCTCGGCGGTCACGCGGGCCTCCTCGGCCACGGGGATGTCGGAGGTGCCGGCGCTCACGACGAGGATGTTGCCAGGCGGCGGCTCCTTGGGCTTGCATCCGCAGACGATGATGCGCGCGGCCTGGTGGTACTCGGCGTCGGGGAGGACGCTGCGGACGGCCTCGAAGGCGGCCGCCTCGGCTCGCGTGGCCATCACCTCGCCGCCCTCGGCCATCAGGCTTTGGGCGATGCCGGCCACCTGCTCGGGCGTTTTCCCCGGGCAGAAGATCACCTCGGGCACGCCGCAGCGCAGGGCGCGATGGGTGTCCACGTTGGCGAAGCCGAGGTCCTGGAACGGGAGGCGGCGAATCCGCTCGAGCGCCGCCTCGGGCTCGACCTCGCCGTGGCTCACCTGATCCAGAAGCTCGCGGAGGGCTTGGACGTTCATCGCGGGACCTTCCCTTTCCTGAGCGAGCGGGAGAACGGCAGATAGGGCATGGGCGTGATGTCGGGCGGGGCCTCGCGTCCGGCGGCCAGCAGGTGGTGGCCGAGGCCGGCCACCATTGCCGCGTTGTCGGTGCACAGGGCTGGCGGGGCGAAGCGGAGGCGAAGGCCCACCTTCGCCGTCTCCTCCGCCAGGCGCGCCCGCAGACGCGAGTTGCAGGCCACGCCGCCCCCCGCCACGAGCGTGGCCACCCCTCGCGAGAGGGCAGCGCGAACGCTCTTCTCGACCAACACGTCCACCACGGCCTCCTGGAACGACGCCGCGAGGTCGGGCACGGCCTCGGGCGGCGGCGGGGTGTTGCCCCTGCCTCGGGCGTTCCGCCCGTAGCACTCGTAGAGAACAGCCGTCTTGATGCCGCTGAAGCTGAAGTCGAGCGAGCCCGGCTCGAGCATCGTCCTGGGGAACGCCACCGCTTTGGGGTTGCCGGCCTTCGCGACGCGGTCAATGGCCGGGCCGCCCGGATAGCTCAGGCCGAGGACCGCGGCCGCCTTGTCGAACGCCTCGCCCGCGGCGTCGTCGGTCGTCGTGCCCAACACCTCCGTGTCAATGGGACTGGTGGCGTGCAGGAGCACGGTGTGTCCTCCGGAGGCGATGAGGCCGACGAGTGGGTATTCCAGTGGGGCATCCAGGCCGGGGGCGTAGAGATGCGCCTCGATGTGGTTCACGGCCGCCAGGGGCACCTCGAGCAGCCAGCTCAGCGTCTTCGCCGCCGACACGCCGATCAGCAGCGCGCCGATGAGGCCGGGGCAGGTCGTCACCGCGATGGCGTCGAGCGCGTCGAGCCGAAGGCCGGCACGCTCCACCGCCTGGTCAATCGTGGGCACGATGGCCTCCACGTGGGCGCGGCACGCGATCTCGGGCACGACGCCGCCGTACCGCGCGTGCAGGTGCTCCTGGGAGGCGACGACGCTCGAGAGGACGCGCGTGCCGTGCTCGACGACGGCCGCCGCCGTCTCATCGCACGACGTTTCGATGCCCAGAACACGCATAGGGAACCTCGGGGTCCGCCTGGCCCTGAGGGTTGCGACTGCCGCCTTAGATGTCCCGCGCCTCGCGCGAACGCCCGCTCAGCGCTTCTCGTACACCAGGATCGCCTTCAGCGCGTCCATGGCCCGCACGAGGGCAGCGTCCACGAACGGCTTCTTCTCCCCCTCCTTCTTCTCCCCTTCCTTCTTCTTCTCTTCGCCTTCGACGGGAGGTGCTGGCTCCGGCGGGATCGGGGTCCCGTTCTTTGTGCTCTCGGAGACCCGCTCGTCGCGGAAGTGCTCGCCGAGGCCCACCTCGTCCTCGTAGGTCGTCTTCACCTCCAGGTCGGGATGAATGCCCCAGGCGCCGTCTTCCTTGGCGTCGATTTCGCGGTGAATGAGGCGGCCGGCCGGGGTGTAGTAGCGGGCCGTGGTGAGGCGCAGCTTGCAGCCGTTGTCGAGCGAGAGAATGCTCTGGACCGATGCCTTGCCGTAGGAGCGCTGGCCGACGATGAGGCCACGGTGGCTGTCCTGGATGGCGCCGGCCACGATTTCGGAGCCGCTGGCGCTGAAGTTGGAGACGAGCACGGCCAGGGGGAAGTCCGAGTAGGTGCCCTCCTTGTGCGCGTCGAACTGGTGGACGGCGTCGGGGTTGCGCCCCTTGGTGGAGACGATGACGCCCTTCTCGATGAACAGGTCGGCCACGGCCACCGCGCTGTCGAGCAGGCCGCCGGGATTGCGCCGCAGGTCGAGCACCAGGGCCTTCATCCCCTCGCCGACGAGTTCCTTCACCGCCTGCTCCAATTCCTCGGCTGTGGTCCGCTGGAAGTTGTTGATGCGGATGTAGCCGATCTTCCCCTCAGCGTCCACCATCTTCCTCGCCCGCACGCTCCTTACCTTGATGATGTCGCGCGTGAGCGTGATGGTCTCCCGCTTGCCCAGGAACTGGTGAACCACGGTGATCGTGACCTTGGTGCCCGGCTTGCCCCGGAGCCTCTTCACAGCCTCCATCAGCGTGATGTTGTAGGTGTTGTGCCCCTCGATCTCCACGATGCGGTCGCCTGGCAGCACGCCGGCCTTCATCGCCGGCGTATCCTCCAGCGGCGTGATGACGGTGAGGATGCGGTTCTGGTCGAGCGTGATCTCGATGCCCAGGCCGCCGAACTCGCCCTCGGTGTCCACCTCGAGCTGCTCGACGTCCTCGCGGGTCATGAACTGGCTGTAGGGGTCGAGCTCGGCGAGCATGCCCTTGAAGGCGCCGTAGAACAGCTTCTCGTCGTCCACCGGCACCACATAGCTGCGCTTGACCTGCTCGAGCACGGTGACGAACGTCTTGAAGTTCGCGTAGCCCGCGTCGCGCTTTTCGGCCCCCGGGGCAACCTGGAGGACGGCCAGAAACGCCACCAGGACCAGCAGCACCAACTCCCTCGCGCGCATTCGGACGCTCCTCTTTGTGGCCGGCCCGGGGGCGGCAACCCCGTCCTCCCCGAGCCGCCCTGGGCGGGTTGAAGAAACGGACGGCCTCAGCTCAGGGGCCGCCACACGCGCACATTATATGCCGTATGCTCGCCGGGGTCAAGGCTTGACCCCGCCCCGGGTATGGCCCCCAGTTATGGCAACCACCTCCTTTCCCGTCTTCTCGTGCTCGTCGTCGTCCTCGTCGTCGTCGTCGATTCTCTGGGCTTTCCCCCCTTCCGCATTCGACGACGAGGACGACGACGACGATTCAAGAGCGAGGCCGGCGCCAGAACTGGGGGCCATGCACGCCCTCGTGAGCGGCTGCACGTCCTGGTGCGGCGGCAACCGGCCGCCGCCCGACGCGCAGCACGCTCCTATGCGACGGCGTGGCAAAGGGTTACGGCGATGGCAACACAATTTTGCCTCGACTGGCATGCGAGTTGCTGTTTCCCTAGCAGCGACAGCGACTTCGGTAGCAGATTGACAATTCGGCGCAGCGACGGAAGGCAGGCGTGGAGCGGTGAGCCGCCGCGTCGTGCCGCCCGTCCCCTCCCGTGACGCGGCAAGCAGCCGCTTGCCACTTCCGTCGTCCCTGCGCCGAGCACGAAAAGGCGAGGGGGCCGTTCCCGACGAATGGCCCCCTCGCCTTACTCTTTGGCCCGATCCCTTCCCATTTGCGTCCCCTCGGGTGATCCGCTAGAATCCATTGCCGGAAGATCGGTGCCGTGGCTCGCGCGACGGGGCATGCGGATGCTGGATGCTCGAGCAATCCGGGAGCGCCTGGGGGAGAACTGGCCCGACGCCGAGTTGCGGGTGCTGAGCAGCGTGACCTCGACCAGCGACGTCGCCTGGGCGTGGGCAGAGGCCGGGTGCCCGGAGGGCACGGCGGTGTTCGCCGAGGAGCAGGTTCGAGGCCGCGGGCGCTTCGGCCGCACCTGGCACAGCCCCAGGGGCCGCGACATCCTGCTGTCCGTGGTCCTGAGGCCGCCAACGGAAGAGGTCTCGCCCGCTCATCTGACCGCGCTGGGCGCAGTGGCCGTCGCGGAGGCCATTGAGGCCGAGGCGGGCCTGCGGCCCCAAATCCGCTGGCCCAACGACCTGACCCTCGGGAACCGCAAGGTGGCGGGCGTGCTGGTCGAGTGCCGCGGCGAGCGGGTCGCCCCCTGCGTGATGGGGCTGGGCGTGAACGTCAACTCGCGCCGCGACGAGCTTCCGGCCGACCTGCGCTCGAGCGCCACCAGCCTGGCCGCGGAGGCCGGCAGGGCATTCTGCCGCGAGGCCATCGCCGGAGCGCTCTTGAGCCGGCTGTGTTGCAGAGTCGCGGACGCCGTTGCGGGCCGCTGGGAACTCGTGGCCGCCGCGTGGCGTCAGCGGGCATCCCTGGTGGGACAAGTGGTCGCCGTCGAATCGCAGGGGCGGGCCCACCGCGGGCGCGTGGTCGCGGCGGACCCGTTGCGGGGCCTCGAACTGGAGTTGCCGAATGGCGAGCGGCGCGCGTGCCGGGCCGAGGACACGACGCTCATCCTCCCGGGGGGCGAGGGATGCACGGGGGGATGAATGGATGTATGGATGCTTGGATGAATGGATGGGTGGAATGGTGTCGGACAATCCTCCATTCATCCAACCATCCAATCATCCGCTTGCCAGGCGGGGCATTGCCCCCTCCTGGTAGCGGCCCTGCGCCGTCCTAGGAGATAGTCATGCTGCACGCCGTGGTCATGGCGGGCGGGAGCGGCAAGCGGTTCTGGCCCCTGAGTCGCCACGACCGCCCGAAGCAGGTGCTGCCCATCGCCGGGGCGCGCCCGATGATTGCCGAGACCATCGCCCGCCTCGAGGGCCTGGTGCCCGTCGAGCGCACCTGCATCGTCACCCACGAATCACAGGTCGCCCCGATTCTGAGCAGCCTGGCCGCCGGCCCGCTGCCCCAGGTGATCGCCGAGCCCTGCGGCCGCGACACCGCCGCCTGCATCGGCCTCGCCGCCGTGCACCTGCGACGCGCCGACCCCGACGCCGTGATGCTGGTCATGCCCGCCGACCAGGTGATCCGTCCCGCCGAGCGCTTCCGCGAGGTGATGCGTGCCGCCGTCGAGGTGGCCGGGCGAGGCGACGCACTGGTCACTTTCGGCATCAAGCCACGGTATCCCGCGACCGGCTACGGCTATATCCACCGCGGGGCGAAGGCCGAGGAGGTCCAGGGCATCCCGGTCTTCAGCGTCCGCCGCTTCCGCGAGAAGCCCGCCCGCGAGGTGGCCGAAGACTACGTGGCGTCGGGCGAGTACTACTGGAACAGCGGCATCTTCTGCTGGCGGGTGAGCGTGGTGCTGGACTGCCTGCGGCGCTTCGTCCCGAAGCTCTATGCAGCGCTCGAGCGCATCGGCGGCGCCATCGCTACGCCCGCCGAGGCCGTGGTGCTCCGCGAGGCATACGAGCCGCTCGAGCGCATCTCGATTGACTACGCCGTGATGGAGCGGGCGGAGACGATTCGCGTGGTGGAGGCCGACTTCGAGTGGAGCGACGTTGGCTCGTGGGAATCCGTCGCCCGCCTCCGCCGCGACGAAGCGGACGCCCACGGGAACGTAGCCGTGGGCGCCTGCGAGTTGCTGGATGTGGCCAACACCCTGGTCATCGGCGATGAGGACCACCTCGTCGCCGTCATCGGCCTCGACGACCTCATCGTCGTCCGCACCCCCGACGCCACGCTCATCTGCCCAAGGCACCGCGCCGAGGAAGTCAAGCAACTCGTCGAGCGGCTCAAGCGAGACGGCCTCGACCGCTACCTGTGACCCGCCCAGAAGTGGATGGGTGGATGAATGGATGAATGGATGGGACGCCCGGGAGTTCTGACATTCATCCAACCATCCAACCATCCAATCATCCGAGGTTCGAACTGTGAGAATCCTCGGCATTGACCCCGGCGACCGCCGCATCGGCCTGGCCATCGGCGACACGGAGGTGGCGGTTGCCACCGGCCTGCCCACCCTCGAGCGCCCCTCCCCCGCCGCCAGCCTGGTCGAGCCACTTCGCCGCGTCTGCCGCGAGCAGGGAGTCCAGCGCATCGTCGTCGGCGTGCCCGTGAACATGGACGGGTCTCACGGCGAACGCGCCCGCCTCGCGCTGGCCTTTGCACAACAGCTCCGCGATGCGCTGGGGATCGAGGTCGAAACCTGGGACGAGCGGCTCACCACCCGCCAGGCCGACCGCGCGATGCTCGAGGGCGACCTGTCCCGCAAGAAGCGCAAGCAGCGCGTGGACCGCCTCGCCGCGCAACTCCTCCTCCAGAGCTATCTGGACGCGCGGCGGCGGGCGCAGTAGGCCGCTGCACCGTCCCCCTCTCAGCGAAGCCCCTGGAGCTTCCTCAGCGTGAGCTTGTGGACCTTGCCCGTGGCGCTGTGGGGGAGCTGGGGCACGAATTCGAAGGCAGTGGGCACCTTGAACCGCGGCAGCCGCTTGCGGCAGAAGGCGGCCAGCTCGTCGGCACTCGCCGCCGCCCCTTCGCGGAGCGTGATAAAGGCGTTCGGCGCCTCCCCGCGCGTGGCGTCGGGCACGCCGATCACCGCGGCCTCCAGGACGGCGGGGTGGTCGTGCAACACGCTCTCGATCTCGTTCGGCGAGATGTTCTCGCCCGCCGAGATGATGAGGTCCTTCTTCCTGCCCGTGATCCACAGATAGCCGTCGGCATCAATGCGGGCGAGGTCGCCCGTGCGGAACCAGCCGTCGGGGGTCAGCGCCGCCGCCGTCTCGTCCGGGCGGTTGTGGTAGCCCGGCATCACGCAGTCGCCCCGAACCCACAGCTCGCCCTCCCCGCCCGTCGGGAGCGCGCGCTCCGCCTCGTCCACCACGCGGGCCTCGACCCAGCCGAGCATGCGGCCGACCGAGCCCTGGCGGTTCCTGTCGGGCAGGTTCACGGCCAGCACGGGAGACGTCTCGGTGAGGCCATAGCCTTCGAGGAGCGGGGCACCAAAGGCTGCCTCGAACCCCGCCGCGGTCGGCGCGCCGAGGGCCTCGCCGCCCGCGACGGCGAACTTCAGCGAGCTCAGGTCAAGCCCCGGTGGCCGCCCCGCGCGGAGGACCACGCGAAACATCGAGCCCACCGCGAAGCAGATCGTCGCGCGGCATCTGGCGACGGCCTCCAGCATCCGCTGCGGTGAGAACCGGGCCACCAAGGCCGCCGAGCAGCCCGCGAGCAGCGGAATGAGCATGGACGTGGTGATCCCGAAGGAGTGAAAGAACGGGAGCACGCCCAGAAAGACATCGTCCTCGACGATCCCGATGTGGCTCACGCTGCTCTCGACGTTGCGCGCGAAGTTGCGATGCGTCAGGACGACGCCCTTGGGCAGGCCGGTGGTGCCCGAGGTGTAGAGGAGCGTGGCCGCGTCGTCGCCGCCCCGGCGGGGCAAAGGGGCCTCGCCGGGCGGCTCGACGGGGTCTTCGATGAAGACCACCTTCGCGCCGATCATCTGCGCGAGATTGCCAAAGGCCCTCGTGGCCACGATCGTGTCGAGGCCCGCGTCGGCAGCCACAAACGCCAGCGTCTTCGCGTCGAACAGAAAGTTCAGCGGCACGGGCACCTTGTCGGCGAAGAGAATGGCGAAGTAGCCGATGGGGAATGCGGCGCACGTGGGCGCCAGAAGCCCCACGGTCTCGCGCTCCGTGGCCGACCGGACCCTGGCGGCCAATGCCTGCGCACCGGCCAGGAGAGCGCGGTAGGAGTGCTCGCCGGCGTCGTCGAACACCGCGACCTTGTCAGGGAGCCGTCGGGCCGTCTCGGCGAATCGCGTCGCAAGGTTCACTGTCATCGGCTCTCTCCTCCGTGCTCGCCAGCCGCTGCGGGGGCTTTGCCGCCGCGAGGAAGCAGATCCCCGGCACGAGGAACACGAGCTGGCCGAGAAGCGCCACGCGGTAGCTGTGTGTCCAGTCGGCCAGGAGGGCGAAGACGCTGCACCCGAGGACCGACAGCTTGATCGTGACCCCGTAGAGCCCGAAGAACTCGCCGACCCTGTCCGGCGGAGCGATGTCGAGCAGCCACTTGCGCCCCGCCGTCCAGATCCCCGCGAGCCCGCCGCTGCCGAAGAGGAGGATGACGGGGAGAATCACGACACGCGCAGGAACGGCGCAGACGACGATGATGCACAGGAGCATGCTGAGCGCCGAGCCCAGGAGCATCCGCTTCGGCCCCAACTTGTCGGTGAACCAGCCCATCCCCATCCCCAGGAGGAAGGCGGTCACGCTCATCGCCAGCAGCGTGTAGCCCGACGCGTCCTCCGAGAACCCGGCGCCCTGCTCCAGGAAGGGCCGCGTCCACATGATCAGCGTGTTCAACACGTCCACGACCAGGAAGTTGCCGAGGAAGAAGAACAGCACGGGACGCGTCTGGCACACCGCCCGCAGGGTGCTGCCCAGCTTGGCGAAGTGGCCGGCGATGGCCATCGAGGCCGGATGCGAGGGCCGTCGGGGCCGAACGAAGAGGAAGAGCGGCAGGGAGCTGACCAGGAACGCCACGCCCGCGAGCAGGAACGTCACACGCATCGTGCCCGTCGCATTCCTCGCGTAGAGCGCGATGGGAAGCGCCACGACGACCCCGAGGTAGCCCAGGCCAACGCCGAACCCCGAGACGAAGCCCTGCCGCCGCGGCGACGCCACGGCGGGCAGGAGCGTGTTGTAGAAGACGAGCGACGCCTGGTAGGTGAGGTTCGCCAGCCCGAAGAACAACAGCACCGGGACCATCACTTGTGCGTGAGCAGTGAAGCCGTTCTTGCCGTCGTAGTTGGCGTCGTTGGCCGCGACGCCGATGCAGAGCGTCGCCGCGCAGCAGGCCAGCGTGAGCCACCACAGGTACCGCTTCGCCTTGCCCGTCCGGTCGGCCAGCGCGCCCGCCACGGGCACGATGAGACCCGCGAGGACCATCGAGACGGTCTGGGTCAGCCCCGTGTAGAGGTCGCGCCCCGCGAGCTGGGCCATGAACTTGGGGAAGAACGCCGTCACCACGACCGCCGAGTAGATCGTGTTGGCGAAGTCGTACATCGCCCAACTGAGGATGGGCAGCGGGCGGTCGAGAGATGCCTGCTGCTCGTCCGCCATGCCGCCCCTTTCGCTCGCCGTCAGTCGAGACCGATCAGGCCCTCGCGGAAGTCCAACGTCAGCCGGTGGCCACGAAGGAAGTCGAGGCCAAGCAGGCCGTCAATGCCCGCCGCAGGTGGGAGCGTATGGCAGAGGAAGGGGAAATTCAAGCGTTCCTGCCCCAAGGCTTCGACCCTCGAGAGCCCGAGCCGGGGAACCCACACCTCGCCCGTGGCGCCAACGATCCGCACTCGCTCGGGAATGCCCGCCGGATCGTAGCCGAGCAACGTCGCCGTTTGCCAGTTCAGGACGGAGTTGACCGCGCCAGTGTCGAGAGCAAGAGGAATCTCGATGGCCAGCGAAGGGCCCCAGAGCTTCGCTGTAACGAGGACCACGCCCCGCTGCGGGTTGAACCTGTGCCTCATAGCACGACCACCGTATCTTCCGGAATCGCCCCGACGTAGAAAATGGCCGAGTGCTTGGGACGCAGCTCAAACGCCTTGCGGTACACGTCGTCCCTGTCTTTGCTGTGGCACAGGAGTCTGCCGCTCCTGATGAGGTTCTCGTCAGTCACGGGATCCTCAAGAAGCACCCACTCGGAGTCGAATCGGGCCTCGATCTCCCCCATCGTCATGACTTCGCCCATTGCTGTGCCCTTTCGTCCAGTGGGTCGCTCGGCGGCCTACTGAAATTATACCCCAGCGCAACGGCTACGGCAACCCAACTCACCTAGGAAGCTGCCCGAAGCGGCCGGCGAGGAGCTTATCGGCCGCGGCGAGGACCATGTCGGGGCTGATGCGGGTCATGCAGCGGTGGTCGGTGGCGCACACCTTCTTCTGGCACGGGCCACAATCCACGTCCACCCGCACGACGATCTGCTTCTCCAGGTTGACATCGGTGTAGCGGGGGCTGGTGGAGCCCATGATGGTGACGGCGGGCACGTCGAAGGCCACGGCGTAGTGGCGCGCCCCCGTGTCGTTGGTGACCAGGAGCGAGCATCGGCGGACGAGGGGCTTGAGGACGTCGAGGTCCAGCTCTCCTGCCTCGGGCAGGATCGGCTTGCTGGCCATCGCGCTGGCGATCTTGTCGAGGATGGGCCGCTCGGCGGGCGAGCCGAAGAGGATGACCCGGAAGCCCTTCGCGGCCAGGGCATCGCCCACCACGACGAATCGCTCGGCCGGCCAGAGCTTCGAGGAGCCGAAGGCGCCGCCGGGATTCATCCCGATGAGGCGCGCGTCGGCGGCGACCTCGTGCTTCGCCAGCAAGGCATCGGCCCGGTCCTGGCAGTCGGGCGTGATGAACAGCTCCTCGCGCGGCGAGAGGCCCTGGCAGCCGAGGTGCTCGCAGAGGGTGAGATAGTAGTCCACCATGTTCCGGGGGATAAAGCGGCCCTTGCGGTCGCGCGGCGGAGCGATGGGGGCGGTGAGCAGGATGCTGCGCCGCCGGCGGGCGTAGCCGATGCGGTGTGTCACTCGCCCGAGCCAGGCCTCGAGCGCCGTGCGGAACGAGTTGGGGAGGATGACGGCGAGGTCGAAGCGCCCCGCCCGCAGGGTCCGCACGAGGCCCCAGAAGTTGCCCCAGCCGCGGTCCTCTGTCGCGATGACTTCGTTGAACCAGGGGGCGCCGTTGAGGATGGGCCGCACATAGGGGCGGAGGGCGATGGCGATATGGGCGTCGGGGAAGTTCGCGCGGAGCGCGCGGAACGTCGGCGTGGCCATCACCACGTCGCCCACCCAGTTCGGCGCCCGCACGACGATCCGCTTAGCTTCGACCTTCAAGGGCTTGCCTTCCGCTCGGTCAGAGGCGCACAGGCGGGACGCCTGTGCCACCATCGGGAGGGAAGACCGCTGCAACACAGGCCTCCGGCCCCATTCCCACGGGAAGGAACGTTCTGGTGGCACAGGCCTCCGGCCTGTGTCGCTCAGCCGCACAGCATCTCCTCGACGAAGCGGCAGATGGTGTGGCCGGCGGTGGCGTGGCACTCCTGCACGGTTGGCGTGTCCTCGGCAGGGGCCCGGATGCACACATCGCAGAGCGCCGCTATGGCCCCGCCCCCTGCCCCCGTGAAGCCGACGACCTTCATCCCGCGCGCCTTGGCGGCCTCGATGGCCCTCAGCACGTTTGGCGAGTTGCCGCTGGTGGAGTAGGCAAGAAGCACGTCGCCCTCGCGACCGAGCCCCTCGACCTGGCGGGCAAAGACCGCATCGAACCCGTAGTCGTTCGCAATGGCGGTGAGGATGGACGTGTCGGTGGTCAGAGCGACGGCGGCGAAGGCGGGCCGCTCGCGCTTGAAGCGTCCGACGAGTTCGCCCGCGATGTGCTGCGCGTCGGCGGCGCTCCCGCCGTTCCCGCACAACAGCACCTTGCAGCCGGCACGGAGGCACGCGGCGACCAGCTCCACGGCTCGCGCAATCTCCGGCGCCGCGCGATGGGCGAAGCACTGCTTCGCATCCGCACTGTCCAGCACCGCCCGTCGAACCCGCTCGGCCAGCTCGTTCATTCCTTGCTCCGTCCGTGGGCGTCGAGCACTTTCCTCACGACGTCGCTCGTCGAATGGTAGTTCGAGAACGGCGCCCGCTCGATGCGGCCGCCATAGCTCTCCACGATCTCCCAGCCGACGACCTCCTCCTTCCGCTTGTAGTCGCCGCCCTTCACCAGGATGTCGGGCTGGAGGAGGGCGAGGAGCGGCTGCGGCGTGTCCTCGGAGAACACGGTCACATAGTCCACGTGGTGGACGGCAGAGAGCAGCTCGACCCGCTCGGCTTCAGAGAGGATGGGGCGGCTGGGGCCCTTGAGGCGGCGAATGGATTCATCGCTGTTCGTCGCCACGATCAGCACGTCGCCCAGGCTCTTGCAGTGCCGCAGCAACGAGATGTGATTGGCGTTGAGCAGGTCGAAGCAGCCGTTGGTGAAGACGACGGCTTTGCCTTGCGACTTGAGCTTGGCGACGATGGTGGCCAGCTCGCCGCGGCTGCGCAGCTTCGTTTCAGCGTGGACGGCTACCTCCAGCTCCGCCTGGATCTCGTGGCGGGTGAGGGGCACGAAGCCGAACTTGGCGACCTCGATGCCGCCCGCGACGTTGGCGATGGCCACCGCCTCCTCGAAGTCCCCTCCCCCGGCGAGCACGAACCCCAGCACGCTCAGCACCACGTCGCCCGCGCCCGTGACGTCGAAGACCTCGTGCGTGCGGGCAGTGACGTGATAGGGCTTCTGCCCTTTGCGATAGAGCGAGATGCCCTCGCGGTCGCGGGTGATGACGCAGGCATCGAGGCCGAGCCGCCGCAGGAGCAGGCGGCCGACCTTGTCCACCTGGCCCGCCCCATCGGGCAGCCCGGCAGCCAGCGCCGCCTCGAGGCGGTTGGGGCAGACGGCGGTCGCGCCCCTATATCGCCTGGCGTCCACGCCACGGGCCGGGTCCACAATGACTGGCTTGCCCGCAGCCTTCGCGGCACGAATCAAGGCGTGAAGGAGGGGCGGCGTGAGCACCCCCTTGTTGTAGTCGGGCACCAGCACGGCATCCACCCGGCGCACAGCCGCCTCGACGCGCTTCAGCAGCCACGCCTGGGCGTCCTCGGGGATGGGGTCGGCGACCTCGCGGTCCACGCGGAAGAGCTGCTGCACGCGGGCCACCATGCGGGTTTTCACGGTCGTGGGGCGGTCGGACAGGCGGAGGACCGCCCTGGCGTCCACACCAAACTCATCGAGCAGGCGCCGGAGCGCCCCGCCGTCGGCGTCGTCGCCGACGACGCCTGCGCACTCCACCCTGGCATCCAGGGCCGCCAGCGCAGCGGCCACACGGAAGGCGCCGCCGGGGCGGTCCTCCTCCTCGGCGACTCGCAGGACGGGGATGGGCGCCTCGGGCGAGATGCGGTCCACGGCACCCCACACGTAGCGATCAAGCATCAGGTCGCCCACGACCAGGATGCGCGGCCGCCCGATGGCGGCGAACTTGCCGGCAAGCTCGGGGTTCACTCGACTTCGCTCCCTTCCGCAGAGTCCTCCGCGCCTTCGTCCTCGCGCCTGCCGGCCGCCGGCAGTTCCTCGGGCGGCCGCTTCCGCCAGCGCGAGTGCAGCCAGAACCACTGGTCGGGATGCTGCCGCACGAAGCCCTCGATCCGCTTCGTGAACAACGCCGTGTTGGCCACCACGTCGGCCCGGTAGTCCCCCGTGCGGATCAGCTCGAACGGCGGGTCGCAGTGGAAGCAGTGCCGCAGTTCGTGGCCGATCCGATAGGTGTAGCCGGCCAGGACGGGCACGTCGTGCTTCAGGGCCAGGCTCGCCGGGCTGGGCACGGTGGAGGCGAGCTTGCCGAAGAAGGGGACGAATACGCCGCCCGCCCGCTGGTTCTGATCGATCAGCATAGCCACGCAGCCGCCGGCGCGCAAGTGGTTGAGCACCTTGCGGAGCGCCCCCTCGCGGCCCGCGACCTGGAGCCCCCCCCCCTCGCGAAACCGCCGCGCGCGCTCCTCGATCAGCGGGTTCGACTGCGTTCGCGCCACGACCAGTGCTCCGCCGGCCGCGTGGGCGAGGACCCGGCCCGCCAGCTCCCAGTTGCCGAAGTGCCCGGTGACCATGATGGCGCCCTTGCCCTTCGCCAGGGCCGCCTTCAGGTGTTCCTCGCCCTCGATGACCGAGAAGTCCTCCAGCGTCATGCGCTTCAGGATCTTCGGCAGCATCAGGTCTTCGACGAAGTTCGTGCACACGTTGCGGTAAACCCGCCGCACCAGGTCGCTCGCCTCCTGGGGGCTGAGGCCCAGCGCCCAGGCGGCGTTCGCCTCGGCCACGCGGCGATGCCAACGGTCGGCCAGCCGCGTGAGCCTGCCGAGGAACCTTCCCAGCCGCAAGTGCCAGCCGATCGGCAGCAGGCGCACGAGTCGCTCGACCCCCACCATGTAGAGGTACTCGGCAATGACGCGCACCCGATTGCGCCGCTTCGTGGCCACCCGAACAACCGCCTTTCGTGCTCCACTCCTCAGCGCTTCACCACGCGGTCCAGGGCGGCTTGCAGCAAGTCCTCTCCTCGCGTCACCACAAGCTCAACGGCCAGCGCATGCAGCGGCGGCCCGGTGTCCGGGAACGCGTGGATCTTCACCGCGTCCTTCTCCGTCGTCACCACGGCCTCCGCTCCGGCTTCCGCCGCCCGACGGGCGAGAGCCGCCAGATCCTCCCCGCTGTACCAGTGGTGGTCGCGGAACGGCTCGTGGCGGAGCACCTGCGCGCCAAGCGCCTCGAGCGTCCTGGGGAACGCCGCGGGGTTTCCCAACGCGCTGAAGGCGAACACCTTCCGCCCGTGGACCCAAGACAGCGGGCGGGTCCCGGTCGTCCCGTGACAGCAGAAGTGGACTGGGCGGTGGACCGACTCGACCACGGGCCGTCCCGGGCACCAGCGGCGGACCTGTCTCTCCACGTCCTGCACCTGGCCCTTGGCCGCAAGGTCACAGCGCGTCAGCACCACGATATCTGCCCGCCGCAGGCCGCTCAGCGGCTCGCGCAGGAGACCTCGTGGCAGCAGATGCCCGTAGCCGAAGGGCAGCAAGGTGTCCACCGCCACGATATCGAGGTCGCGCCCCAGCGCGAGGTGCTGGAAGCCGTCGTCGAGCACGAGGCATTCGGCCCCATGCTCGGCGATGGCCCGAAGCCCTCCGGCGTAGCGGCTCCCGTCCACCACGTGAGGCACGCCGGGCACCTGGCGGCGGAAGAGCAGCATCTCGTCGCTCTCGCCAGCGTTCGCAGTGCCCCCTTCAGGCGGTACTCTCTTCTCGCCGTAGCCGCGGCTCAGGATGGCGGCCCGCACCCCGCGGCCCACGAGCCAGCGCGCGATCCACACCACCAGCGGCGTCTTCCCCGTGCCGCCGGTCGTGATGTTCCCGACGCTGATCACCCGCGCGTCGAGCTCGCGGCACGCCAGGAGGCCCCAGTGGTAGAGCGCCAGCCGGGTGCTGCACGCAGCCCAATAGGGCGCCGAGAGGACGCTCAGCGAGGCCCGTACGGCGGCGGCGAGCGGCCCTCGCCGCTCGCCGCTGATGTACCCGAAAAACCGCGCCAGAGAACTTGCCATGCTTTCCCTCAGCACCTGCATTCTAGCAGAGCCGCGCTTGAGAGTCAAAGGCCGCGTGACACGCGAATCGGGCTCCACGTTCAGGGCATGCAAACCAGCATGCGCGGCGCAGTACCGCTGCCAGATGGCAGCGCCTGGCGGCGCCGGACCCGGCATGTTGATTCCTGGCACACGACGTTGACGATGGGCAACATGGCACAAGTCGCTGTCAGGCAAGAAGATAGAGCGAGAAGGTGGCCACGGATGCACCAGCCGTGTTGCCAAGCGTCAACATCCGCCCAAAAGCACGCCCGGGGACACAGCCCCATGGGCCGTTGGCTGGAGACGTAACTCATTGGCGTGCAATGAGTAACGCGGGCGCGGAAGCCATGCTCGGAGTCTGCCATGGCTGGCACGCCGTTTGCTGAGGTTAACAGCTAGGTAGGAAGAGGAGGTCGGATGAAGCTGCGCTTGGGCATTGCGCTCGCCGCTCTGGTGGTCGTGGCAACGGCCGGCTTGGGGGCACCCATCGTCTACTTCGGCACGCTCGCGTCGTTCGGCGGGCCGGGCGAACTCGACCTCACGGGCACCTTCTCCTGCTCGTGGAACCCGGCAGGCCCGACGACTCCGGTGGGCGGGTTGACCTTCGTGAATGACGCCGGGGCAACGTACCAGGGCATAACCTACTGGTCACAAAACACAACCTACCCATGGGGGACGAAGCCTGAATACGGAAGCACGCAGGACGCGAACAACCTGGAAACCGTGATGTATGGCATCCGCTGGTCCGCGAGCCCCAACTCGGTCAACGTCACACTGCCAACGTACGCCGGGCGTCAACACAAGCTCCAACTCATTTTCTCCGAGAACTACTGGGCCGCTCCAGGCCGGCGGACCTTCGACATCAATGTCGGTGGCTCCCTGGCCGTAGATGAGTTCGACACCCTGGCTGTTACCGGGGGCTGGAGCGGCCAACCCACTCGCGGGGCAGTCTACACCTACTCGTTTGTGCCTGCCGCCGGGACCGTAGCCATAAGCCTGACCCCAGGGACCACTGCTTCCGACAAGAACCCAATCCTCAACGCCCTCACACTGGAGGTGACTATCCCCACCTCGCCCGGGGGGTACTCCGCACGGGTGCTGTCGGCGAGCCCGCACATCTACCTCCGCCTCGACGAGGACCCCGGGGTGACGAGGGCGCTCGACTTCGCTGTGCAGGACGGCATCCAGCCCGGTACGTACTCGAACAGCCCCACCCTCGGCGTCGCCGGGATCCCCGGCACCGTCGCTGACCCCGACACCGCCGCGCGCTTCAACGGCACCAATCAGTCGGTCCTCATCCTCGATGCGCCCGACCCGACCGCCTACACACTGGAGGCCTGGGCAATGCTCGAGAGCACGGCCAACCAGAGCCTCATCGTGCGCACAGATGGCGCCGGGCCGGCCGCCAACTGGTCCCACCAGCTCAGGGTCAACAGCGGCACGTTCGAGCACTACCTTCACGACGGCGCAGTGCGCTCCGTGCTCGGCACCACCGTAGTGCAGCCAGGCGTATGGTACTATGTCGTGGGGACCGCCACGAACGGCGGCCAGATGAACCTCTACGTGAACGGCCAGAGCGAGGGAACGCCTGTCTCGATCGGGAACCTGTGGACCGGTGGAGACCGCTGGATGCTCGGCTCGAACTCAGGCCAATCGATGGGCTACTTCCTCGGCACGCTGGATGAGGTGGCGATCTACAGCAGCGTGCTCAGTCAGTCGGAGATTGCCGAGCACTATCGGCTTGGGAGCAGCCTCGTGCCCGAGCCGGCCACGTTCGGGCTGGTGGCGCTTGGCGCGCTCGCCGTAGCCCGTCGCCGGCGCCGCCGCCGAGCCGCTTGACTTTCCCCGCCTGCAATCCTATACTTTGCGTTGAGGGAAAGGGCGAGGCTTCGCCGGGGCCTGCGCCCTCTTTTCGTGTTGGCCCGCGTGTGAGTGCGCATATGGAGCTGAAGGCACCACTTGGCACCGAGGACATCCTGCCGGAACAGGCCGCCCTGTGGCAGAAGGTCGAGGCGGTCGCGCACGCGCTCTTCGCGCGCTACGGCTACGGCGAGATCCGCACGCCCGTCTTCGAGAGCACCCGCCTCTTCGTCCGCAGCATTGGCGAGACGACCGACATCGTCGAGAAGGAGATGTACACCTTCGGCTCCGGCGACGAGAGCTTCACGCTCCGCCCCGAGGCCACGGCGCCCGTCGTTCGGGCCTATCTCGAGCACAATCTCCACAAGACCAAGTCGTTCCAGAAGTTGTACTACATCGGCCCGATGTTCCGCCACGAGCGCCCCCAAGCGGGCCGGAAGCGCCAGTTCCACCAGATCGGCGTCGAGGC
This sequence comes from Planctomycetota bacterium, assembly GCA_035527715.1. Classification (GTDB taxonomy): domain Bacteria; phylum Planctomycetota; class PUPC01; order DSUN01; family DSUN01; genus DSUN01. Next base: position 56,042 of record DATKZY010000141.1, read on the forward strand.
CATCGGCGCATGCGATCCGCTGCTCGACGCCGAGGTGATCATCCTCGTCTGCCATCTGCTCGATGAACTGGGCATCCGCGGCTACCGCGTCCGCCTCAACGCCATCGGCACGCCGGCCTCCCGCGGCGGCTACCGCGACCTCATCAAGGCCGAGCTTGCGGCGCAGCAGGACAAGCTCTGCCCCGACTGCCGTCGGCGGCTCGACCGCAACGTGTTCCGCGTCCTCGACTGCAAGAACGAGCCGTGCGTCGCCATCAGCCGCAGGCTGCCCCGCATCCTCGACCACTTGCCCGAGGCCGAACGGGTCCACTTCGCCCACGTGGCCAAGGCCCTGCGCTCGACCCACGTGCCGTTCGAGGAGGACCCCTTCCTCGTCCGCGGCTTCGACTACTACACGGGCGTCGTCTTCGAGATCACCCACGGGGCGCTCGGCGCCCAGGACGCCCTCTGCGGCGGCGGGCGGTACGACAACCTCATTGCCGACCTCGGCGGCCCCTCCCTCGGTGCAGTCGGCTGGGCTCTGGGCGTCGAGCGCCTCCTCATGGCCCTCCAGGCCGCCGGAGCCGCGGCGGAGGGCGCGCCGCTCGACCTCTATATCGTGACAATGGGCGAGCCCGCACGCATCGCCGCCATCGAGTACCTCAGCAAGCTGCGCCGCGCCGGCCTCGCCGCCGACACCGATTACGAGGGCCGCAGCCTCAAGGCCCAGATGCGCACCGCCGACAAGCTGCGCGCCCGCTTCGTCACCGTCCTCGGCGACAACGAGCTGGCCACCGGCACCCTCAAGCTCAAGCACATGGCCACGGGCACCGAGACCGTTCTCTCGGGCGTCGAAGATATCCGCCACACCATTCGCAAACACTCCGGCCAGGGCGCTGGCGGGGTGGAATTGAACCCATGACCCGTGACGCGTGACGCGTGACAGGAGCGTGGGCAACGGCGCTCTCTCTGGTCACGAATCACGCGTCACGGGTCACGCGTCCGCGGCGCCTCCAGAACACACCGTTGCACCTTACAGAAGGGCTTGTCCCGATGAGTCTGAAACGCTCTCATACTTGCGGCGAGCTGCGCGCCGAGCACGTCGGCCAGGCCGTCACCCTCTGCGGCTGGGTCCACAGCAGCCGCGACCACGGCGGGGTCATCTTCATTGACCTCCGCGACCGCTATGGGCTGACCCAGGTCGTCTTCAACCCCACCCACTGCCAGGCGGCGCACGACGCCGCCGAGCGCTTCCGCTCCGAATGGGTCATCGCCGCCCGCGGCGTCGTGCGGCACCGTCCCGAGGGGATGGTCAACCCCAAGATGCCCACAGGCGAGGTCGAAGTCTACGTGGACGAGGCGGAGCTGCTGAACGAGGCCCAGACCCCACCGTTCGAGATTGACGACGCGATTGACGTGGCGGGCGAGACGCGGCTCCGCTACCGCTACATTGACCTGCGGCGGCCCGCCGTGCAGCGCGCCCTGGTCTTCCGAAGCGAGTGCTTCCGCGTCATCCGCAACTACTTCGCCGAGCGCCGCTTCGTGGACGTCGAGACCCCGCTGCTGACCAAGAGCACGCCCGAGGGCGCTCGCGACTACCTGGTGCCCAGCCGCGTGAACCCGGGCCACTTCTACGCCCTGCCCCAGTCGCCCCAGCTCTTCAAGCAAATCCTCATGGTCGCCGGCCTCGACCGCTACGTGCAGATCGCCAAGTGCCTGCGCGACGAAGACCTGCGCGCCGACCGCCAGCCCGAGTTCACCCAGCTCGACGTCGAGATGTCCTTCATTGACGAGGAGGACATCTACCGACTCATTGACGGTCTGATGGCCGAGATGACGGAGAAGATGCTTGGCCGCAAGGTCGAAACCCCCATCCGCCGCCTGACGTATCAGCAGACGATGGACCGCTACGGCACGGACAAGCCGGACCTCCGCTTCGGCCTGGAGTTCGTGGACATCGCCGACCTCGCGGCGGCCTGCCAGTTCCGCGTCTTCAGCGAGACGGTGAAGGCCGGGGGACAGGTGCGCGGCTTCAACGCCAAGGGCGGCGCCAAGTACACCCGCAGCCAGCTCGACCGCGAGCTGCCCGAATGGCTCGCCCAGTTCGGCGCGAAGGGCCTGGCCTGGATCAAGGTGGACGAGAAGGGGGCCTTGGCCTCCTCGATCGTGAAGTTCTTCAGCGACGAGCAGAAGGCGGCCCTGGCTCAGAAGATGGGCGCCGAGCCCGGCGACCTGTTGGTCTTCGTGGCAGGCAAGCCGTCGGTCGTCGCCGGCTGCCTCGACGAGCTTCGCCGCAGGATGGCGCGCGAGCTGGGCCTTGTGCCGCCCGACTCCTTCGCCTTCTGCTGGGTGACCGACTTCCCGCTCTTCGAGTGGAACGAGGAAGAGAAGCGCCCGGACCCGCGCCACCACCCCTTCACCTCGCCGCGCCCTGAGGACATGGAGTTCCTTGAGGAGCGTCCGCTCGACGTGCGCGCCCGCGCCTACGACATCGTGCTCAACGGCACCGAGATCGGCGGCGGCAGCATCCGCATCCACCGCAGCGACACCCAGCAGCGCATCTTCCGCCTGCTGAAGATCGGCGACGACGATGCCCGCGTGAAGTTCGGCTTCCTGCTCGACGCGCTCCAGTTCGGCGCCCCGCCGCACGGCGGCATCGCCCTGGGCCTCGACCGCATCGTGATGCTGCTGCTCGGCCTCGACAGCATCCGCGAGGTCATCGCCTTCCCGAAGACACAGCGGGCGCTCGACCTGATGAGCGGCGCTCCCTCGCCCGTCAGCGACAAGCAGCTCGCCGAGCTGGGCATCCGCGTGGTGTGAGGGGATGGGACACATGGGAGGGATGGGGTATATGGGACCCGCTCCGCTCCCCGTCCCATGGGTCCCATAGGTCCCATTCGTCCCATCGCCCTTCCAGCGCGTCGGCTAGATGGCTTGCCACGATTCCCGGTCGTTGTGGGCGGGGCCTCCGTGCCGCGCGGGGCAGAGACGCCCCGCCCACAGGATTGGCCCTCAACGGGTGCTCCCGCTTCGACCGGGAATCGTGGCAAGCCATTCAGGCATTGTCCGTTGTGACGGCGGGCGGGATCGGCCCATCGAACCCGGGCCGCTCGAAGGCACGGGCGTTGGGGAACGCCGCCTCGAAGCGCTTCCGCAGGCGGCCGAGGTGGACGAGGATGCTCAGGATGGAGTCCGACTTGGCCGGCAGATAGCGCCGCAGCACGCCCCACGCCTCGATCGAGCGGTCAATCCCCAGAAGCGACACCTTCGCCGAGCCGTCGCAGTCGCGCGGGAACGGCGTCCCATCGTCATCCAGGATGTCCTCGCTGTCCGCGCCGTGGAGGGCGCGCATGAACTTCACGTGAATCAGCACCTGGTACCAGCCGATGACCTCGATGGCGTCCTGGACCAGGGCGGCCTCCTCCTCGGGGTCCTCGCCGGGCAGTTGCATGAGGAAGGCGCGGTTGAGCTGGCGCTCCTCCTCCTCGAAGAGCGCCTTGTTCTCCTCGAACCACTTGTCGGTCATCTTCACGTACTTCCAGGCGGCCTTGGAGGCGGGGTGGTTCTCGGCCTTGCGGCGCTTGCGTTCCTCCTGCTCGATGTACTCGGCCATTTCCTCCTCGGAGATCTCGGGGTCGATCCCCTGCTCCGCCGCGTCCTCGCGGATCATCTCGATGGTCTGCTGGAAGACGCCGTGGAGGTTGTCCCAGAATGCCTCGCTCTCGACGTCGTGGCCGGCGGGGTCGCGCCGCTCGGCCTCCTCTTCCTCCTGCATCGCCGCGCTGATGCAGCGCGATGTGAACTCGCACCGCTCGCACCACCGGTCGCAGTAGTTGTGGATGCCCGAGATGAACCTCGGGTCGCCGGCCATGTCCTTCAGCCTGTCGAAATCCAAGGGGCAGCTCCCGGGGAATCCGTAATGCGTAATCCGTAACCAGAGAGGAGCAGAGGAGACCCTGCACCTGGCTCTTCTCCAGTTACGGATTGCGAATTACGGATTACGGAATGGTGAACATGATTCGCGCCCGGAGCCACGACGGCGCTCCGGGCGCGGACAGTTGACTTCCGCGTGCAAGTGTGCACGCCCTACATCTTGACGGGCCGCGAATTGGCCTTAGCGCTCTTCACGGCGGCTTCGATGAACTTCATGTGCTTCACGCCGTCGTGGACGCAGGCGTAGCGCGTGCCGTCGCACTTGAAGGGCTTGCCGTCGTTGTAGAGGCGGACGTCCTTCTCGAACTCGCGGTGGAGCCGTGCGAAGGCGTCGTGGAACGCCTCGACGTGGCCGCTGGGAATGGTCGTCTCGGCGAGCAGGCCGGCCGGCACCTCGCCCAGGAAGTCGTCCTGCGCGGGGACCGCGGCGCGCCAGTAGAGGCGCTCGACGCCGCTGGGCAGGCGCAGGGTGACCAGCTCGGCGTCCTCCTGGCGCCACACGAGGCTGCCCTTCTCGCAGTTGACCTCGATGCCCAGGTCGTTCTTGTGGCCGATGGCGATCTGGCTGGCGCGGACCATCGCCTTCCCGCCGTTCGACAGCTCGCAGTAGGTGGTGAAGTGGTCGTCGAGCTGGCGGCCCTTGAGGAAGGTCTCGACAATGCCGCGGACGCTGACGACCTCGAGGCCGGTGACGAAGCGGAGCTGCATGAAGGCGTGGGTGCCGATGTCGCCGCCGCAGCAGCTCGCGCCCGCCATCTTGGGGTTGGTGCGCCACGAGGCCTGCTGCTGGCCGGTCGTCTCGAGCCGCGTGGCAAGCCAGCCCTGGAGGTAATAGCTGTCCGCCCACCGCACCTTGCCCAGCTTGCCGCTCGTGATGATCCAGCGGCTGAACCAGCTCGACCAGTGGCCAAGGTAGGTGTGGGAGATGCCGAAGGGCACCTTGTACTTCTCGACGGCGGCGGCGAGCTGCACGGCCTGCTTCGCCGTGATCGTGAGCGGCTTCTCGCAGAAGACGGGGATGCCGGCCTTGAGGAGCTTCATCGCGGGGTCGAAGTGCACGAAGTTGGGCGTGACGATCAGCGCGTAGTCAATCCGCTCGCCGAGGGGGAGCTTCTTCTGCTCGTCAATCATCTCGTCGTAGCTGGCGTAGCCCTTGATGGGATAGGGCCAGTCGGCCGCGAACTTCATCGCGAGGTCGGGCTTCTCGTGCAGCGCGCCGCACACCACGCGGCGGGTGCCGTCGAAGTGAATCGCCTTCTGATGGGGATTCACGATGAACGCGCCGCCCCCGCCGCCGACCAGACCCACGTTCAGCACTCGCTTCGCCATTGCTCGCTCCTTCACCAGAAACCCAGGAAAGGGACTCCCCGCCTCGTTCCGGCGATTATACCGAGCGGCGGGCCTTTGTCAACCGCGCAATCCCTCTGGTCACCCGGGCCCTAGGCTGGCAGGACCACGCCCGAGCGTCGGGCGGCGTCGGCGAGCGCCCGAAGGCGATCAACGGCCTCCGCACTCGGATGCAGCGTGCCGCATTCCCAGCGGGAGACGGTGAGCTTGTGGACGCGCAGGCGTTTGCCCAATTGCTCCTGGGTGAGGCCCAGCGCGTGCCGGAGCGTCGCGATGAGGGCAGGGCTGGGCCGCGTGCCAATCTCGGAGGCCAGCGCCCGCAGTCGGTCAAGGAACTTCACCCCTTCGGGCGTGAAGGCCAACTCGCCGCTGCGGTCCCTGACCACCGTGCGCGCGGGGACCTCGACGAACAGCGTCCGCCCATCGGGGAGCCGCATGGTGTAGGGCACGCCACGAGAGGACGTGCCCCCACGCCGAGCATGGCGGGTCGCCCGCGGCTGTCTTGCAGGTGCAGCGCTTGGCATCGGTCAGTCCTCCTCCCAGTATACGGTGATGAAGTCGGGGACCTACGGCCAAGGATGGGGCCGCAGGTCCAGGTGGATTTCATGGTTGCCCCTTGTCCGTTCCGATGCAGAGCGTCTGCCCATCCATCAGGGCCAGGACGACGCTGCCGTCAGCGGCTACGGCCAAGCCGTTGTGGACCGCCCGGGCCGGCAGGTTGATCTCCCACATCTTCCCGCCATCAGCGCGGCTCAGGGCGGTGATCTTGCCGGGGATATCCCGGGCGGGATTCTGCCAGTCGGGTTGGGTGGTCACCACCAGCACTGAATTCCGGGTGAGCGCGCAGGCCAGCGGGTGCCACCCGTGCCCAAAGGCGGAACTCCACGTGAACAAACCCTCGGCATGGGCCGTGAAGGCCCGCGAGATCAGCTCGCGCGGCACGGTGACGGCTTGCTTGGGCGGTTGGTTATCGAGGGCCAGTATCTCGGCCGTGCTCGGCCCGGCCATCAGGGCGTCGAGCGCCTTGAGCAGCTTGTCGCGGGGAATCATCACGAGGCCGTTGAATTTCAGATTGCAGATGAAGACCGCGTCCTGCTCATCCCAAGCCGGCAGTTGCCCGCAGTCCTGCGCACTGACCACCGGCAGGCGCCCGTTCCCGTCCCGGTCGCGGCCCAGGAACACGATGTTCGAGCGCCAGATCCCATTTTCGGCCTGGTCGGTCAGGATGCGCCGGCCGCCGTACATGAGCCACTCCTGCGAAAGGGCGCCGATGTCCTGGCCCTTCACGCTGCTCCACACCTCGGCGAACGCCTGGCCGGTTCTCCACTTCGACACTTGAAATGGCCCCAGGCGGGTCCCAGACGTGGGGGAAAAGGCTGGACGGCAGGAACCGTCTTGGGGATCGATCCGGACCGGCGGTGCCATGCCGCCGTGGTAGAAGAGCTCGCCGGCCAGCGCGAACTGTGCTCCTCCCGAAATCCTGCCGCCCGATTCCGAAGCGCTCCAATCGCTGCACTCCCAGAGCACCTTGCCGCTGGCGGCATCGGCGCACACGGCACGCACGCCATCCACCATATCGATCAACCCGGCGCTGACCACCACCTTGCCGTCCGCGACCACGGGCGAGCCGAGGATCGGCCAGCGGCTAGCGAGTTGCTCGTAGACCATGACCCGCCCGGTTTCCGGCGCAGCCCGCAAGCGCCAGAGTTCACGGCCGTCGGCCAGGGAGAAGGCGTACAGATGCCCATCCGCGCTGCCAACGAACACCCGGTCCTGCCACACCGTCGGGCTGCTGTGGACCCGCCCGGAGGTGTAGGCGCGCCAGAGGCGCTTGCCGCTGGCCAGGTCCAGCGCGTCCACCGCTCCATCGGCCTGGGCGACGATGACCCGGTTGTCGGCCGCCAGCGGCGGCGTGGGCACGAACTCCGCGTCCATCAGCACGTGCGTATGGTGCGACAGGCGGCCGGCCTGGTACAGCGGCGGCGTCTGCCAGCGGATCCGGGCCTTCGCAGGGACACCAACCGGCATGAACAGGGATCGCTGCGGATTGCCGCGGTAGGTCAGCCAGCCCTGCGGGGCCTGGGATGCCGCAACGGGGGCATCGGCGCCGCGGTGCAGACGCTCGGGCGGCTTCGGCAGGTGCTCTTCCCGCGACGCCTGGGCGATCAATCCCCGCCACTCCATGCAGCCCACGCACGGGACAGGGAATTTCCAGAGCAGGCCGTCGGCTACGAAGCTGCCGGCGCTGCACGAGGTCTTGAGGGGTTCGGGGGGCGCATAGGGCGTGTCGGCGAGGAAGGGCGCCATGGTGCTGCGCGCGCAGGAATTCCCATTGAAGGGGCGGAAGCCTTTGACCGGCACGAATGGCCCGCTGGCCTGGAAGCGAGCGAGCGTTTCCGCTCCCTGCCGGATCTCGATGCCGCACAGAACCGGATTGGGATCCGGACACCCCTGCGTGCCGGAGATTCGGATGGCCAACCGCCCCTTCTCGTCGGCGTGCGAGGGCAGGTCGCGCACCAGGGCCTTGTTCCGGCCGCCCGCCGCCGCGAACACGTCAAACCCCTTCAGGGCCTCGGTGCCATTCACCGCGACATCCATCAGCCGCCGGCCCGCTTTGTCGTTCCAGGGCTCGAGGAGGCGCAGACGGATGACATAGGCGCCGCCGGCCGCCAGGTCTTCCACGGAGTAGTTGGTGGGGCCGGTCACGAGCCGGAAGCTCTTCCCGAGGACCTCGCTTCCGCCGGGAACGCCCGAAGTGTCCGCCTTTGCGTCGATCGCGAAATCGCGCCCCTCGCCCTCCCGCGCCACGCGGCACATGCCGACCTTCATCTTCCCCAGCGGCTTGCCCGTCACGGGATTCAGGCTCGTCGCGTCCTTCCAGATCAGGCCCCAGAAGGCGAGCGGGCAATACAGACTGCGTCCAGGGGTCGGCGTGGTCCACAAGCGTCTGCCATCGCTTTGCGCGAGCACCACCGCCTCCAGCATTTCCGCTCCGGAGATCACATAGACCCCCGCCATGGCATAGCCGGACACGGGATGGCGGGAGGTGGCATCCCACTCGTAGTCCTGGAACGTCATGCCCGGCGTCCGCGGGAAGCCGGCCTTCACGGTCCAGATGCTCTTCCCGTCCTTCACGGAAAGCGCCTCCGCCGTGTCGCCTTCGCGGCAGAGAAAGAGCCGGTCCCCGTCGATCGCAGGCGAACGCGGGTCGAACGCATCCTTGCCGGCCTGACGGTCCACCCGCCAGATCGGCGCGAACGATTTCCGGTCCAACGCCATCAGGGTCAATCCTGAAGAACGGAATGGGACGAGGTTCTTCTCCGACCGTCGGCCCAGGTTCTTCGTGACGCTTCCGCCGAGGATGAACAGCCGGCCCTCGTGCAGCGTCATCCACTTGATCTCGGGACAATCCAGTGGCGTGTACCTTTTCTCCTTGCCCGTCGCGGCGTCGAGTTCCAGGATGCGGTTGCCGTCGGCCACGAGCAACAGCGCGCCGTCACCCACCACGATGGATCGCGACACCTGCACCCACGCGGCGGGCGAGAGCCGCCGCAGCCAGAGACGCGCGCCGGAGCCGGCAGCCTGCGCCATCAGGACGGGGCCGTCCCCCTCTGTGGCATCGGCAAAGGCGGGAGGCCCCGCCGAACTGTCCATCTCATGCCCGTTCCACAGCATGAAAAGCCGCCCGCCGGACACGATGGGCAGCTCGATACGGGTGGGGCCGAAATACGGCTTTCCGGTCCACTGGATCGTGGCGGGAAGCGAGAAGGCCGTGTCCGTAGACACCGGGTTGTTGTCGGAGCCATGCCACCATTGCGCCCAGTCGTCGGCGCCGGGCAGCGGATCGGCCTGGACGGCGACGAGCGCGCCTTCCCCCGGCAGCGCGGCCACGTGTTTCGCGATGGATCCGGCCCAAGTGCGGAGTGCCGTTGCATCGAGTGCACCTGACGCATCGCCCACTACCGCCACGCCATACCACGGATGCAGGACGCGACGAATCTCCGCTACCAGTTCCGGCGTCAACTCCCCGGCCTTGAGATCCGTGAGCACCACCAGATCGGCGCTACGGCCCGCGGGAAGCAACCGCGCCAGGCCGCCGTGGTCGAACCAGACCCTCCGGCCGAGCAAGCCCTTCTCGTCGGCAGCCCGGCGCGCCTGCGCAACCCGGGCGTCGTCGCCATCCTGCCCGTGCAGGCGCAGGTTCTTGTCGCCGGCGGCCAAAGCGAGCGCCAACGCTCCGCCGCCGCAGCGCGGCAGGTGCACCAGCCCCACTGGCCGCGAGGTCGCCCGTAGGATCCGCTCCGCCAGCGCGTGGGCATCTTTGCCCCGGGCGAACGTCGCCGCCAGGAACGCTGCGGCGAGCGGAATCAGTCGCAACATGCTTGCCTCCTTGCCCGATGAGGTGCGGGCCAGACAAATCCAGAAGACATGAGACACTCTCATAGCACATGGCGCCGGACGGAGTCAAAACCATTCGCATCGGCTTCTGCCCGGAAGTTGACAGGCTGTTTCGTTGCGGTACAATGCCACCCGAGCCGGACAGCATGGTTTTCGCAAGAAAGGATGATACGTCCATGGGCATCGCGCGTCCCGAAGTTTCTCGGAAGAGGATAGCAGCGTGGGCGGCTTGCGCTATTGTGCCGTGGCTGATGGCTTCTCCCTGCGCATGGGGCGGGGTCGGGCCCACGAACTGCTATATTACATGTACAGGCTGCGGGATAACCTGACCATCAAGGCAGACGTCTCCGACAGCCAACTACGGTTCGACAAGGAGTGTTCGTTTCGCGTCTACCTGTACAACACCCTGTCGCAACCGTTCTGGAATGCGAAGCTCGAGGTGCTCAGCGACCAGTTCGAGGCAACCGTCGTGAGGCGGGGTATCTATAGGGCAGGCGCCGCGCGGTTCGCCCGCCACCTGCCGCGCTTGTCAACCGACGTTCACAGTCGCACCCGGCGTTGGCCGACGGGAAGCTCTATGTCCGGGGCGCCAAGGCACTCTACTGCTACGACCTGAGACCCGCCGAGATGCCCGGCGGAGGCTCCTCCTCCTCGTCCTCCTCGTCCGGATCGACGGCTGTTGCGGCGCCGCCGACTGCTGAAATCGTCCAGGTCTTGCTCGCCGGAGGAGCGGGGATGCCACGGGATTTCGACCCTTCGAGTCTCTTCTCTGTGGGCGAGTTCCTTTACGCCGTGGGTCCGCCCCGGAAACCCTCGCTTCACTATTTCAAGCGGGACGCATCAAGCGGCTTGCTCGCGCACGCCGGCAGCGTCGTCGCCGCCCAGCAGGAATGTCACACCTCAATGGCTTCCCTCGTTGGCGGACGACTGTACTTTCTTCTGACGCGCTGGGCGAACAACACGGTTGACAACAGGCTGGTGTGGTTCGACGTTGACGCCAAGACGGGAAAGCCCGAGGAGAAGGGCGTTACACCGATGCTGGCCTGGACGGATCGCCCAGGGCACACCGAGTCTGCCGGCTGGGGGAGAATGCTCGTGCCGAGCGTCGACCAGAAGAGCCTCTACGTGGCGACGGACCGCGCCATCCTCTGGTTCAAGATCGAAGCGGACGGCAGGCCGGTGCCGGCCGGCCAGCTCGCGGGCAAAGGGATTGGGGAGTATGTGTTTGCCGCGCCGGACGGGAAATGGCTCTACACTATGACGCACAAGCCAGTCCCGGCAATCGCCTGCATCGAGTGCAAGCCGAACGGTGAGCTGGCGCTCGGAAAGATAGTGGACCTTGATCCCAAGTGGGGCGTTCGCGGCGTCCAGACGGAATTCTCGATGTCCATGACGCCCGACGGCAAGTGGTTGTACGCGGCCGACTGGAACCCTAGCCTCGGCGACACCGTCGAGGAAGGCGACGACCATGGGCTCGAGACGTTCGTACTGTCGCTGGCTTTCGGGGGCAAAGTCGTGGCGGGTACCCTTGACGACTTCGAAGGTGACGGCGCCGCCGGCTTTCCTGATGGCTTCGACGAGCAATTCGCTTTGGTTCAGCGGGACGGTGTCATCCTTGTCCCCATGGGCGACGAAGAACGGGGGGAGTGTCTCTGGAGACATAGGCGATGGGATTGGCTTGGGCCACGAGCGGGTTCTTCTCCTCGACTACGCCGCCGACGAACCGAACCAGAAACGAGTTGGGCGCGTCGAGCCCTACGGTGGTCTGCTGTCCCCTAAAGGCCAGGAGGTCGGTGGGCCCGAAGTAGTCGACAGCGCATTGCACGCGGCTGGAGAAATCGAGGTTCCCGCCCACGTTGCCTTCGAGGACATTGACTCCGCCGCTGGTGCCGACCAGTGCTGCCAGGTGGCCGCCCGCAGAACTTCCCCATACGCCGATGTGGTCGGGGTCGATGGAGTATTTCCTGGCGTTGGCGCGAAGGAAGCGGATGGCGGCCTTGCAGTCGTGGATCTGTGCCGGGAAGATGGCCTCAAAAGACAGGCGGTAGTTGATGCTGGCGACGACATAGCCATGGGACACAAGGCCCAGGGCCAAATGGGGGGCATCTTTCGATCCGGCCACCCAGGCGCCACCGTGAATCCAGACGACCAGCGGCAACGGCCCGTTAGCGTCCTTGGGGCGGTACAGGTCTAGGCGGAGGCCCTTGTCGGCGACCTTGGCGTACTCAACATCGAACATGGCTTCGACGCCCGCGGGCAGGACGATTGCGGGCAGCTCCGGCGCCTCCGATCCTATGCCCAGGGAATCAATCCGATACCGCTGGCCGTCGGCGTGGAACCGGATCGCAACGGTGTCGCCCTTGCGCCGCGCCTTGAGCTTGTTTCTGACGTCTCCGGGCGGCCAACTGCACGCGTACGCGTCCACCGGGCCGTCCTTGGGCTTCACCGCGATCCAGAAAGCGTCGGGCCCGATGAAGACGACGGAGCCGGTCACCGTCCCTTTGTCTGCGCGCGTCTCGCTCTTGATGCTCAGCAGCCTGCGGACACCGCCGTCCACAGGCCAGCGGCCAGCACCATCGCCCACGCCAACAGAATCCGATAGCCATGTCTCCGCCGTGAGTTGCGCATAGCCCTGTCCTTTGATCGTGGATGTTCCCGTCCTTGACCAAGCGATCTCTCGACCGGGATTTCCCGGATGGCCTCCGGCCAGCGATCGCCCTCGGCCTTTCAGGCGAGTCTATCATCAATCCCGGGCAGCGGCAACCCGGACAGATGGAACCCCTTGGACTCACGGTTGAACGAGGAAGGGGATGTTGGCGGTGGCAGCGTTGCCGTGGCCGTCGAGGACGAAGACGAAGACGCGGAAAGGGCCGGGCGCGTCGGGGGCGATGAAGGTGCACTCGGCACCGCGGTCCTCTCTGATCCGGTCGGGCATCGGCTCCGAGCGCTTCTCGCCCATCCCAGCGTAGCCCGCCCGCGCGACCTCAGGCACAACTTCCCAGCGATATGCCAGGTGGTCGCCCTCGGAGGCCGTGACCTTGATCGAGGCGACATGGGCGCTCCCCGGCTTGAGCGTGACGTTGTCGGCGGCGGACTGGCCGTCAATGCGGAGCGGCTCGACTTTCGGCGCTCGGCTGGGCGGCCACTTGCCCGTCCAGAGGTACTGCATGACGTTGACGGCCTCGGTCCGCTCGCCGCTCTCGATGAACATGCCGTACCAGGTGTGAGTCCGCTCGCGCCTCGACAGCCAAATGAAGACGTAGGAGCCGAGGCAGCGGTCGGGGTCTTTGAGCATCGTGTTCTGGTAGCGTTCGAGGTAGCGCTGGGCTTTCTCGGTGCTGGTCTCCTCGATGGCGGCGCCCCACTTGGTGCGGGGCACCTGCCAGTCGCCGGAGGGTCCCCATTCCGTGATCACATAGGGCTTGTCCCAGCCGTCGGCGCGGATCTTCGCGGGAACGGTCTCGATGCCCTTGTAGTAGTTGATGCCAAGGAGATCGAGGTCGGGGCAGCGCTTCTTGATCTCCTGGATGTCGCCCCCCTGGATCGACCCGTCGCCGATGACCGTCATCACGGGATGGTTCGGGTCGGTGTCGTGGATCATCCGGGCGACCTCGTTGACGGCGCCCCAGACCTTCTTGTCTTTGTAGTTCACCGACAACTCGTTGCCAATGCCCCAGAGCAGGAGAGCCGGGTGGTCGCGGAATTCCGTGACGATGGCCTTCGTCCGCTCCGCCTGTTCGCGGACGGCTTTCTCGTCGCTGTAGTTGAAGCCGTGGACGGCTTCCATCTTCATCGGGAGGCCGAGGGTGACGGTGGCGCCGAGGCGGCGGGCCTCGTCGAGGACGGCCTTCAGGTTTCCGCCGCACCGGACCGAGTTGCCGCCGCGGGCGACGATGCCGCTCAGGGGGAACTTCCCGCTCGGGTCGCTCCAGTAGACGGCGCCCTTGATGTAGTACGGCTGGCCGCCGCGGTAGAGCTGAAACTTCTCACCGTCGCGGCGGATCTCGACGCGGATGGGGCCTGCCTCGCCGCCGGCAGCCACCGCTGCCGCCAGCAGGAGCACGGCCAGTCCAGGGAGGACCAGGTGCATCATCGTTGGTTCTCCTTCCGCAATCCAATCCCCTGCTACGGAAGATGCGACAGCGCAGCGGCCGTTGCGCACAGAAGCATGGCCAGCGAGCATGCGAGATGTCTCATGGTTTCTCCCCTCCCGGCTGCGGCGCCAGGGCCGGCTGGGCGGTCAACACAATTGTGCCGAAGTGGCTGGTATCCTCGGCGTCGTTGGCATCGCCTCGCCAGACTTGCTGGGACATCTCTTTGTCGTCTCCCTCATCCACGGCCACATCGAAGCCGTAGACGCCCTTGGCGCCAAAGGGAAGCCAGTTGCCCTCGCCGCCAAAATACTCTCCGCCTCCCAGCCTGATTTCCATGGTGTAGCCGCCTTCGATCTCTTGCACGCGAGCATCGGTGAACCAGTTGACCTTGCCGCGCAACGATTGGGCCCAACCGCCCTTATAGTTGCGGGGGACGAAGAAGTGGGTGTCGTCGCCGGAGTAGATGACCGACTGATTGTGGTTGCCGTCAAGGAAGATGTGAATGCCGTCCTTGGGGGTCTTCCCCTTGGGACCGTCGAGGACTTTGACGGCCAGGGCCAGTTGTCTGCCGATTAGTTTCGAGTCGCCGCGGGGCTGGTGCGTCCAGACAAGGCCAAAGGAGGCTTGCTTGGTCGGCGTCCCTTTGGCCTTCTTGGCGATCGCCTGATCGAGTTTCCAGAAAGGCTCATCCGGCTTGCCGTCAATCACGACGGTCTTGTCATCGGGTTTGCCCGTCACGACAACGCGTTTCAGCAGCAGCGCGACCGAGGAGGCGGGACCAATCGTCCAGGCAAATGTCTTCTCGGAGCTTCGCGGGCCGCCGGGACAGGCATCTTCGGCCTTGATCGTGAAGGTGAACTCACCTTGTTCACCCGCCGAACCGACCAGCATGCCGGCCGGTGACAGCATGATGCCGTAGGGCAGCTTGCCGCCACTGACACTCCAGGTGATGTGTCCCACGCCGCCCTCGATCTTCAGTGGCCGCAGGACGCGTTGATCCAGCGGCACGGTTCCCAGTGGCTGATCAGGAATCCGCGGAGGCGCGCCCTGGTCAACGCTCAAGACCAGCGGGCGCTGGCAGGAACTCTTACCGTCAGTCAATTGGATGGTGAGTGGGTACTTGCCGACTGCGGCCGATTGCCCCCCGAACAGGCCATCCTGTGAAAGTGACAGCCCGTGGGGCAACGCTCCTTTGACCATTGACCAAGCACACGGACCGGCGGCATTCAGCGCCTTCAGTTCGGCCTTGTAGGGCTGGCCGGCGATGACAGGTTCCAGGTGACGGTTGGCGATCACGAGGCTGGGCGGCATGCCCGCTGGCGGGTAAGTCTGCAAGATGTCCCACACCACGCGCTTGATCACGGTGGCGGTCTCTTCGGGGACTTGCGGGTTCCGATGCACGTCACCTCGGACCGGCCTGCCCTGCGAATCGGTCGGGCAGATGTCCGACGGATACGCCAGCGGCGATTCGCTGTAGAGCATGGCCATGACGAGCACGTTGAGGGCATAGGCGCCGAACCGGCTGGGGTGATCTCCGCCATCGGCGAAGAGCGCAAAGAGGCTGGCGACACCGGGCAATTCGCCGCGATCGGCCATGCGTCCCAGCTCCCGTATCAGCAGGCTGCAAGGCATCAGGCGAGTCTTGGGCGCGTTGGGAAACGCCTTGTCCACCGCGGCGCCGACCCTCTCGATGTGGGCCTCGGTGCGCCCGAAGGACGGCTTGTCAACATCCTCGGTCAATGGCGGCCAGTTTCCATAGATGAACACCTGGCATTGTGGATTGCTCTTGAATGCTTCGGCGGCGAACTTCGGCGCGTATTCCTCGTCGCTGCTGACTTCCTGGGGACCCTTCCAGTGGGCATCCCTCGCGCTCATGACCAACGCATCCCATTTCTTGTCCGGAGCAAAATAGAGCTTGCGCCATGATGTATGGATCCATTGATTGGTTTCCGTCTGATAGTGATAGGCGATGCCGGCGCCGAGAATGGTATAGAGCATCTGCTTATGTCCGGGGTGCCCGACCATGGGCGCCAGCGGTTCGAGGGCCCGCAGGCAATGTGTCAGACTGTGGCCGATGATGAGGACATTCCGCCCACTGGTGCTGACCGAGGTCCCTGCCGGTTCAGCGGCTGCCGCAATGCTGCCAACGACGAGAAGCATGCCGGCGGCAAGGAACGAAATCAAGAAGGACGTTTTGGCAGTTCTCATGGGGTCCTTTCTTTGATTGCTGCATCAGAAGCTGTTTCCCAACCGGGCACATGACGGATGCGAGGGGTTGGCAGTGCGCGGACGATTCGGGTCGACCGACTGACGAAAGTCATCGCGCCCCCGCGGCCCGGCCTCGAAGGCCATCGTGCCCGTCGGAGCGGCCCAGCGGACGGCGTTGATCATCACCCGCTGCACCTCGGGCTGATGCCAAGTGGGGCACGTCTCGTGGCCGGGGCGGAAGTAGAAGATTCGGCCGGCCCCGCGCCGCCAGCAGCAGCCGCTACGGAAGACTTCGCCGCCGGGGAAACCCGAGATGAGCACGAGTTCCTCGGGCTGGGGAATGTCGTGGAATTCCCGATAGACCTCCTCCGTGGGGATGATGAACCCCTCGCCGATGCCCTGGGCGATCAGATGGGCCGGGTTCACCACCCAGATCGTTTCGCGCTCGTGGCCGCCGTCCACCCGGTAGCTGAGCTGGCAGGTGGTGCCCATCAGCCGGATGAACAGCTTCGAGAAGTGCCCGCTGTGAGGGACGACCAGCCCCATGCCCTCCAGCACGCGCTTCCAGCACAGGTCCACCAGGCGGTCGTCCACCGCGCGATGGGCGAGGTGGCCATACCAGATCAGCACGTCGGTTTGGTCCAGCGTCTCTTCGGTGAGCGGCGGGCCGTCCATCGTGAAGCACTGGCAGCGGATGTCTGCCTCGCGCTCAAGAAACGCCGCGATGGCTGCGTGCATGCCGCCCGGATAGATTTCGCGCTGCCTGGGGGAGACCTGCCGGTCTTCAAACCAAAGCGTGACGCGGAGGCTCATGAGGGTTTCCTTCCAAAGGGGCAGATCTGCACGCACAACCCGCACACACCCCAGCCTGTGGGGTTGATCACGCCGCGGTATACCGCGCACCGGCCGGCGTCGAATCCCTTCAGCGAGTCCGTCTCGCCAAAGGCATCGTTTGTGAACGCCTCCACCGGGCAGATTCGGATGCACCGGGTACACTCCCCGCAGCCATCTCCCATCGGCTTCGCAGCGGTCGGCCGCAGGGGAGCATCGGTCAGCACCGTCGCCAACGCCACACGGGGCCCGCGATCCGGCGTGATGAGCAGCCGGTTCTTCCCGATCCAGCCCAGTCCGGAGAGCCGCGCCACCAGCTTGTACAACCCCGTAGGCTTCTTCGCCGGAGGGTGCGAAAGCCGGTGCGCCAGATGGCCAGCCTGCACGAGCCTGTCGCGAATGCGGTCGGCAATCGCCAGCGCCAAGACGATCTTGACGCTGTAGTGCGATGTTCGGCACGGATCGTCCGTTTGCGGCAGGCCGTCGAGCAGATCATCGTCCTCCAAGACACCGATCGAGATGCCGGTGGGCAGGAGCCCCGACTCCTCGAAGGAATCCGGCCACACGGCGTGGGCGCGGCGCACGTCGGCAATCCCAAAGTGCGATGCGCCCATCGCCAGCGCCGTGTCGCGCAACGACCGTTCGATCGTGCCATCGAAGCTATCGTTCACGGCATGCCTCCCGGGGCGCCTGCTGAAATACCTGTACCCGGCTGTTCATCGTATCCGCGACATAGACCTTCCCCCGGCCGTCGACTGCGATCCCACAGGGAAGCCAGAATTCGCCCTGCCCCGATCCCCGTTGGCCCCAGGCGGCCTCAAGGGTGCCGTCCGGCTGGAACACCTGGATGCGGTTGTTGCACGTGTCGGCCACGTACACCCGGCCGTCCGGGCTCACCGCAATGCCTTGCGGACAGTTGAACTCTCCGCCCATATGCCCGAATGCCCCCCACTTCCGCAGAAACGCTCCCGCTGGCGAGAACGCCTGGATTCGGCTGTTGTACGTGTCGGCGACGTAGACGACTCCGTCCGGGCCGACCGCAATGCCCACCGGCAGGTTGAACTGCCCATCCCCCGATCCGCTCTCGCCCCAGGCCGCCAGGAACCGGCCGCCCGCCGTGAGCTTCTGCACTCGATCGTAGCTGGCATCGGGCCGGCCATCCCACGCCTTGGTCTCGGCGACGTAGACGAGTCCCTCTGGGTCGGTCGCCACGCCCGCCGGATTGCGGAGTCCCCGACTGCCCGGCGCCCATGCAGCCATCCGAGAACCGTCCGGGCCGTACCGATGGATGTCGCAGCCCGTCGTGAGCCTCAGGCTGACGCAGACCGTGCCGTCAGGGAGGAGGGCGATGCCGCGCACTCGCCCCGCCTCGACTGACCATGCGGAGGCGAAGGTCGATGGCTGGCCGCTGGTCCTCTGAAACTTCTCCAGCCCGCCGGCCCAGCCGCTGCTCCCCGCGTAGACACCCCCGGCATCGTCCACGGCAACGGCCTTCGGATGTGGGAACCGCGTTGGCAGTGCGCAGGCAAAGACGAAGGTGGGATCTGCCTTCATGGAACTCACCGCACAAACGGGGCCAGCCCGGGCATGTCCCGCGAACCCGACCCGCGCTCGACCGAATCATCGGCTCCGGCTGGACTGACAACCGCCTGAAGAAGGGCATAGTCGAGCCCTGCGCGGCGATGGCGGATGAGCACCGGGCTGCACAGCTCGTACCGGCGAGGCCGCGGAAGGTCCGTCAGGAGCGCTTCCTCCACCTTGTCCTTCATGGCTTCGGCTCGTAGATCACCGCAAGGCACGGGCGGTTCCCTATCACCTCGCACTCGCGGCTGAAGATGTTGAGGTAGTCCATGTTGGGCACGCCGTAGAGGATGAAGCCGTGGTTGGGGTGTTGGCCCTCCGTCCAGTACTTCACCGCGTGGGTGAAGTCCCAGGAACTGGTCTTGCCGCCCGTGGGGCCGCGGGCCAGTAGGAGGGCCGAAAAGTCCCCCTCGTCGCCCCAGGTCATCCCCGCGTACTGATTCCAGAACTGATCCTTGGCACACTCGTAAACGTTGGCCTCGTACTCCCTCCAGGGTCGGTTGCACGGCTCCGCCACGTGCATGGTCGGCCTCTGCCACCTGTCGCCCATATCAACGGCGCGGACCACGATCAGCCGGGCGGAGAGGATCTGGGCGCCCCTGGGCAGCCACGAGAGATCCACTCGCAGGAAGCCCGGGCGGTTACGGAAACAGGTCTCGATGGCCCCCCGCTTGCCCGCGTTGGCGAAGCACGCCATGTTCAGGCCCGTCGGTCCGTGGGAAGGGGTACCGGCATCCGCCCAGCCCTCGAACGGCTTCTCGGGGTTGGCCGGGGGAACAGCCACCTTCGTGTCGTCGAACGGACTCACCGCCTTCGGCACCTCGGTGGACAGGCGGATGTTGTCCACGGTGATCGACTCGCCCTCGTGCGGCTGGTACATGTAGATGTCGACGTTCTGGACGTCCTTCCAGAGCCGATCGGCATAGGCAGGGGCCGCGACCACCAGGCTGTTCTTGCCGGGCTCGAGGCGGGCGGCGAACTCCCACCGCGAGGTGCCATCGCTATAGCTCGTCCCGTACTTGCTGGTCT
>DATKZY010000142.1:0-29852 GCA_035527715.1 Planctomycetota bacterium
GGGTGAGGGGGGCCGCAGGCTAGTTGCCAATCCTCTGCTCCACCGACGCAAGGTCGGTGGGGGCAGCATCTTCAGACTGCTGGACCACTGACCTTGCGTTTCTTCCGCTTGTGGCGCATGTAGTCGTAGGCGCGGATGAACCACGACCGCTTCAGAGCGATGGCGTCGTGGGGACACAGTTCGTGGCAGCAGAAGCAGCGGACGCATTTCGCGGGGTCAATGACCAGCCCGTCGCGGCGCTCGATGGCGTCGGCCGGACAGCTTCGCTGGCACAGCCCGCACCGCTTGCACAGCTCCTGGACGATCTCGGGCCTGACCGACACGCCCCTGCCGATGAGCTTCATGAGGAAGCCGGGGATCATCTCGAACGCGAAGTTCGACGGGCGCACGAAGTCGCGGACCACCGCCTCCTCGAGCGGCACGCCGACGACCTCGATCTTCCGCAGGTCGCCGACGCCGAGGCCGCGCTCCTCGGCCTGTTTCAGGAGCGGCACCGCCCGCGCCCGGCAGCCGATGACGTGGCAGGCCACGGCGTCGGCCGCCACGCTGTCCTCGCTGGCGATGAGGAGGCCGAGGTGGCGGACCTTGCCGTGGCTGGGCCCCTCGCCCTCCATCGCGAGGATGCCGTCAATGAGCGCCAGGCGGGGGCGAACGACCGCGTAGATGTCGAGGAAGGCCGCCCAGAGCTGGCGGGCCTTGGGGGCGAGCTGGTGGACGCGGATCTTGCCGCCTCCGGGCAGGCAGCCGAGCAGGTTCTTGACGGCGCCCGAGTAGAGGGTCTGGCAGTGGGTCTTCAGCTTCGCCAGCGAGACCACGACATCGGCCTCCCGCACGGCGCGGGCGAGGGCGAAGCGCTTGAGAATCACCGCCTCGGGGCACTCGACCGCGTCCGTGCCGCCGGCGTCGAAGTCCTTGATCTCTGCCCCGGCATCCCGCGCGGCGGGGCCGACCTGGGTCTCCTCGAGCACGCGGTCCGTAATGTTCCACTGGACGCCGCCTGGGGAATCGCCGACCCATGCCTCCGCTCCCGCCTCGCGCACGGCGGCCACGGCGGCGCGGATGATCGTGGGGTGGGTGGTCACCGCGCGTTCCGGCGGCGCCGCGCGCAACAGGTTGGGCTTGAGCAGGACGCGCTGCCCGGGCTGAACCACGCGCCCCAGCCCGCCGATCAGGTCGAGCGCCTTCCGCACCGCGTCCTGGACGCGGTTCGGCTCGTAGTCCTCGCAGCGAACGATGGCGACCTTAGTCACAGCGTTCGTCTCACTCGGCGAAGGCGCTCCGCTCAGGGGGCAGGCCAAGCAGCTCCTCGGCCTTGCGGCTCGCCGCGGTGATGCCATCCTCGATCCGCTTGCGCCAGCCCTCCAGCTCCTCGGGGGTGAGCTTGGTGGGAACCAGGATGGCGTCGCCGTAGCAGATGACGGCTTCCGAGAAGGGCTTCGGGATGCGCATGCGGTCCCAGGACCGGAACTGCCAGAACCACTGGGAGGCGAAGCCCATGGGCACAACGGGGCAGCCGCTGCGCTGCCCGAGGATGGCGATGCCGACCTGTGCGATGCAGCGGGGGCCGCGCGGGCCGTCGGGCGTGAAGCCCACGCCGTGCCCCCTGCGCATCATGAAGATGAGCTCGATGAGGCCGCGCACGCCGCCGCGCGTGGTCGAGCCGCGCACCGGCGTGTAGCCGATGCGGCGCACCGCGCGGGCCACCAGCTCGGCGTCCGCGTGCTCGCCGGTGAAGGTGCCGCCGTCGCAATGGCGATGGTGGTAGAGCGTGGGCAGCATCTCGTAGTGCCACGAGGCGAAGGCGATGGCGCCGTACTGCTTCTCGAGTTCCTCGAGGTGCTCGTCGCCGTGGACCTCGAGGCGGAGGCTGCGGTACACCACGCCCCAGAGCCACGAGCCGACCCACTCGGCGAGGAACCACTCGAGTCGTCGCGATCGCGCCATGGGCCAACCGCTCCGAAGGGCCTTCCGTTCACCGCGCGACGGCGCGTCGGATGCGCCGGCGCTGGAGCCAGGAGGTGGGTCCGACGACGACCAGGCTCCGCCGCGCCGGCTGGAACACCTCGCGAGCCGTCCGCAGAATCTCCTCGGCCGTCA
Organism: Planctomycetota bacterium; assembly: GCA_035527715.1. Classification (GTDB taxonomy): domain Bacteria; phylum Planctomycetota; class PUPC01; order DSUN01; family DSUN01; genus DSUN01. The sequence goes on from DATKZY010000142.1 coordinate 2,098, forward strand.
CCTGCTTCAGCCGCTCGGCCTCGTCCGTGGGCGTGACCACCCGCTCGGGCGACAGCAGGATCTCCCGCACGCCGAGCCACTCCGCCACGTCGGGAGGGCTGTCCTCGAGGATTTCCATGTTGCAGGCCACGCGCTCCTTGATGATCTGGAGCTGCTCCTCGGCGATGCCTTCGTCGGCGAGGCGGTGGACTTCCTCCGCAGCGGCCTCGACGGTGGCGGCCACCTTGCCGCGGCTCGTCGTCGTCGCCACCTCGACCCACCCGCAGTCCGAGAACAGCGTCGTGCCGGCCGACACATCGTAGACCAAGCCGTCCCGCTCGCGCAAGCGCGAGAACAGACGCGAGGTCACGCCGCCGCCCAGGATGTCGCTGATGACGACGACGGGATACACCCGTGGGTCGTGGTAGGAGCAGGCCTTGTGGCAGAGCTTGAGGTAGGCCATCTGGGTGCGCGCGGCCCGGAAGAGGTGGCGGGGAGCCGCCTGGTCGTCGTCCAGGCGGGCGCAGGCGACGGGCTCGCCGGCCTCCAGCGCGCCGAATGCGTCGCCGAGTTGCCCCATCACGTCGGCCTCGGCGAAGTTGCCTGCCACGCAGAGCACGAGGTTGCGGGCCGTCAGGAAGCGACGGTAATGGGCCTCGAGGTCGTCGCGGTGGAGGCGGGCCACGTTGGCCTCGGTGCCCAGGCAGCGGAAGGCGTGGGCGTGCTCGGGCCACATGAGCTGCTGGGCGAGCTCGTCTATGCTCACCCCATCCCCGGTCATGTCGCGGTACTGGCCCATCTCCTCGAGCACGACCTTCCGCTCGATCTCCACGTGCTCCTCGGCGAAGCGGGGATGCAGCAGGACCTCAGCGAGCAGCGCGAGGGCGTGGGCGAAGTGGCGGCTGTGGGCGCCGGCCACGACCTCGGTGTACTCGGGCATCGTGGCGCCGTTGAGCTCCAGGCCGTGGGCGTCGATCGCGCGGGAGAGCGCCTCGGGGTCGGGGAAGCGCTCCGTGCCCTTGAAGAGCACGTGCTCGACGAAGTGCGAGAGGCCGTTCTGCTCGGGCGTCTCGAAGCGCGGTCCCATGCGCAGGTAGGCGATGGCGATGGCCGAGTGGAGGCTGGGCATGCGCACGCACAGCACCCTCAAGCCGTTCGCCAGGACCTCTCGCCTGCATTCCACCATGACTTGCCGCCACCTGGGGTCGTGGGGCTCGCGGCCGGCCCGGTTGGGGGGAGAGAGCGGAGAGCCGGCCTCAGAACTGCTCGAGGAACCGCAGGTCGTTCTCCAGGAGCAGCCGGATGTCGGGGATGCCGTACTTGAGCAGGGCCACGCGATCGATGCCCATGCCGAAGGCGAAGCCCGTGTAGCGCTCGGCGTCGTAGCCCACGGCCTCCAGCACCTTGGGATGGACCATGCCGGCCCCCAGGAGCTCGAGCCACCGCCGCTCGCCGCCGATGTCGCAGCACACGTCCACCTCGGCGCTCGGCTCGGTGAAGGGGAAAAACGACGGACGGAAGCGGGTCTCGGTCTGCGGGCCGAAGAGCTCGCGCATGGCCATCGCCAGCACGCCCTTCAGGTCGGCAAACGTCACGTCCTCCCCGATCACGAGGCCCTCGATCTGGTGGAAGACGGGCGAATGCGTGGCGTCGGGCGTGTCGGGCCGGAATACCCTCCCCGGCACGACCACGCGGATCGGCGGCCGACGCTGCTCCATCACGCGGATCTGGACCGGCGAGGTGTGGGAGCGTAGCAGCATGTCGCCCTCGACGTAGAACGTGTCGAAGCTGTCGTGCGACGGGTGCTCGGCCGGGATGTTGAGGGCCTCGAAGTTGTAGTACTCGAGTTCGACCTCCGGCCCCTCGACCGCCTCGAACCCCAGGCGGGCGAACACCTCGCGCAGCTCGGCCTCGGCCTGCCGCAGCGGGTGCTCGTGCCCGATGGCACGGCACCTGCCGGGAACAGTGATGTCGAGCGCGGGCCTCGCGGCCTGCGTGCGGGCGCTCCCAAGCACCCCGCGCCGCGCGGCCAACGCGTCCTCGATGGCTGCCTTGGCTTCGTTGGCGAGTTGGCCTGCGGCCCGCCGCTCCTCCGGCGGGAGGCCGGCAAGCCGCTGCATGAGGCACTTGAGCGCGCCGCTGCGCCCGAGGCAGGCGACTCGCGCCTGCTCGAGCTCCTCGAGCGTGCTCGCTCGCCCGATGCGGGCGAGCGCCTCGTCACGTGCCTGTCGCAACGCGTCGTGCACGGGGCTGCCCTCGGGAAGCGCGCTCTAGCTCGCGGCGCCGCGGGCCACGGCGACCAGGCGGTCGAACCCGACGGCGTCCGCGATGGCGATCTCGGCGAGCATCTTGCGGTTCACCGCCACGCCGGCCTTGGCCAGCCCGTGGATGAAGCGATTGTAGGCAATGCCTCGCTGGCGGCATGCGGCGTTGACGCGGACAATCCACAGGGCGCGGAACTCGCGCTTGCGGTCGCGCCGGTCGCGGTAGGCGTAGGCGAGCGACCGGGTGACTGCCTGCTTCGCGAAGCGGTACAGGCGGGACCGTGCGCCCCAGTATCCGCTGGCGGCCTTGAGGATGCGCTTGTGTCGCCGGCGCCGCGCCGGCGACCGGGTCACTCTGGGCATGGCTGGGTCTCCTGGGCGGCTCTAGCCGCCCGAAAGGGCACGAATCATCGTCTTCCCGATCCGGCCGTCCACACCAGTCGGGCGGCTGAGGGCGCGACGCCGCTTGGCGTTCTTCGAGCTCATCAGGTGGCTCTTGCCGCTCTTGCGGCGGACGAGCTTGCCGCGGCGCGTGACACGGATGCGCGCCTGCAAGCCCTTGTGGGTCTTCCGCTTTGGCATGGCTTACTTCCTCATCCGAGAGGTTGCCCGCCGCGGTTGCGCAACGTCGCCCAGCCCTGCTCGCCGGGCAACCGTGGCGATGTGGAGAGCCGGGACGCCCGGCCTATTTCGAGACGAGTATCATCGTCATCCGCCGGCCTTCGATGTGCGCCTGGCTCTCGATCTTGACGACGTCCTCGAGCTGGGCGGCGAACTTGGCAAGCACGTCGTGGCCGAGCTCCCGGTGGGCCATCTCGCGGCCCTTGAAGAACACGTTCACCTGGATCTTGTCGCCAAGCGACAGGAGCTTTCGCGCGTGCCGGGCCTTCACCTCCAGGTCGTGATCGCCCGTCTTCGGGTGCAGGCGAATCTCCTTGGTGTGGACCCTGTGGTGATGGGTCTTCGCCTGGTGGGCGCGCTTCTTCTGGCGGTACTTGTACTTCCCGTAGTCCATCAGCTTGCACACGGGCGGGACCGCCTGGGGGGCCACCTCGACAAGGTCGAGGGTGCCCTCGCGCGCGATGTACAGCGCGTCGCCGAGCGACTTGATGCCCAGTTGCTCGCCTTCCAGGCCGATGAGGCGCACCTGTGGGCTACGAATCTGCTCGTTGAGCTTGAGATCCTGGGAAATTGGTACACCACCTCCTATCTTGTCTTGAGTGCGATTTCCCTGCGCACCTGCTCCACGAATTCGTCGAGCGGCCGCGCCCCGGTGTCGCCCTGGCCGCGCGCTCGCACGGCCACGGTGCGGCCGGCCGCCTCGCGCTGGCCGACTACGGCCACGTAGGGAACCTTCTCGAGCGTCGCCTCGCGGATCTTGTGCCCGATCTTCTCGCTGCGGCCGTCCACGGTGGCCCGAACGCCCGCCGCAACGAGGGCCCGGTGGACCTCTGCGGCGTAGCCCGCCTGGGCCTCGGTGATGGGGGCCACGCGCACCTGCTCCGGCGCCAGCCACACGGGGAAGGCGCCCGCGAAGTGCTCCAGCAACACGGCGAGGAACCGCTCGATGGCCCCGTAGACCACGCGGTGAATCATCACGGGCCGGTGCCGCTGATTGTCGGCCCCGACGTAGGTGAGGTCGAATTTCTCGGGCATCGCGAAGTCGAGCTGGATCGTGGCGCACTGCCACGTGCGCTGGAGCGCGTCGCGGACGTGGAAGTCGATCTTCGGGCCGTAGAACGCCCCGTCGCCCTCATTGACCTTGTAGGGCAGTCCCTTGGCATCCAGGGCCGCGCGGAGCCCCTTCGTGGCCGCTTCCCAGGCCTCGTCGCTGCCGATGGATTTCGCGGGACGGGTCGAGAGCTCCAGGTGATACGGCAGCCCGAAGGTGGAGTATACCGTGTCCACGAGGTTCATGACCCCCAGCACCTCGTCTCGGATCTGGTCTGGGGTCATGAAGATGTGGGCGTCGTCCTGGGTGAATTGGCGGACACGCAGCAGGCCGTGGAGCTCGCCCGACTTCTCGTGGCGGTGGACGACGCCGACCTCGGCGACCCGAAGCGGGAACTCGCGGTAGCTGTGCAGGCGGCTGCGATAGTAGAGCATGGCGCCCACGCAGTTCATGGGCTTGATCGCGTATTCCTCGCCGTCAATCTCCGTGATGTACATCTTGTCGCGGTAGTTTTCCCAGTGCCCGGACTGCTCCCAGCAGGCTTTCCTGAGGAGGATCGGGGTGCGAAGCTGCACGTAGCCGTGCTGGGTGTGGAGCTGGTTCCAGAAGGCCATGAGCTCGTTCCAGACGACCATCCCCTTGGGGTGGAAGAGCGGGAACCCGGGGCCTTCGTCGTGGAGGCTGAAGAGGTCGAGGTCCTTGCCCAGCTTGCGGTGGTCGCGCCGCCGTGCCTCCTCGAGGAGGCGGAGATGCTCGTCGAGTTCCTCCTGCGTGGGGTAGGCGGTGCCGTAGATGCGGGTGAGCATGGGGTTGCGCTCGTCGCCGCGCCAGTAGGCTCCGGCAATGCTCAGGAGCTTGAAGGCCGGGACGGCCCCGGTGCTGGGCAGATGCGGGCCGCGGCACAGGTCGAAGAAGTCGCCCTGCTCGTAGATGCTCACCGTGCCGTCGGGGAGTTCCTGGAGGCGCGCCACCTTGTAGGTCTGCCCTGCCTCTTCCATGCGGCGCACGCCCTGGCCGCGGTCGAGCTCAACACGGACGAGAGGGATGTCCTCCTGGATGATGCGCCGCATCTCCGCTTCGACGCGGGCGAGGTCCTCTTCCGTGATGGGGCGGGGCAGGTCGAAGTCGTAGTAGAAGCCGTCGCCAATGGCCGGCCCGATGTCGAGGCGGGTGCCGGGAAACAGGCGCAGCACGGCGTGGGCCAGGACGTGCGAGGCCGTGTGGCGAACCACGTCGAGCGCCTGGGCAGCGGCCGGCTCGTGGGCATCTGGTGTGTCGTTGGCCATGGCGACGCTTTCCCTGCTACATGTCGAATGGCCGGCTCGGTGGCATCCGCCAGCCGGCCGGCCGTGCGTGGTGGGCGATACTGGATTCGAACCAGTGACCTCTAGCTTGTCGAGCTAGCGCTCTAGCCAACTGAGCTAATCGCCCCACCGAAGGACAGGCTGACGGCCGGAGACCCGCCGTCGGCGCCCGGCTGCCTGCGGCCTACGCCTGCGACGCGCCGGCGCCGCCCTCCGTTGCACGTTGTGTCTCGCCCTCGGACTCGGCGGCCCCCGCCCCAGGCTCTTTGGGCTCGCCACGCGGCTTCTGCGCGACCTTGGGTGCCACGGGCTCGGCCGGCTTCTGGCCCGTCGAGGGCGCTTCGGACACGAGCTCCAGGTAGCACAACTCCGTCCCGTCGCCAACTCTGAACTTCGGGAGCCGTACCACACGAGTATATCCGCCGTTGCGGTCGCTGTAAAGGGGGGCCAGGTCCTCGAAGAGCCGCTTGACGACGCCCTTGTTGGCGAGGAGGCTCAGGGCCTGGCGGCGCGCGTGAAGCGTGCCCCTCTTGCCGAGCGTCACGGCCCGCTCCGCCAATCGGCGGGCCTGCTTAGCCTTGGGGACGGTGGTGGTCACCCGTCGCGGGGCGCCCTCCTTCGGCTCCACGAGGAAGAGGCCGCACACGAGGTTCCTGAGCATGGCCTTGCGGTGCGCGTCGGTGCGACTGAGTTGTTTTCCGCCTTTTCGGTGTCTCATGGTCAGCTTTCGTCCTGTGTCTTCTCGCCCTCGCCAGCGGGGAGAGCATCGAGGCTCATGCCGAGCGACAGGCCCAGGTTGGCGAGCTTCCCCTTGATGTCCTGCAACGAGGTCTTGCCGAGGTTGCGGACCGCGAGGAGCTGCGCTTCGCTCTTCACGATCAGGTCGCGAACGGTCTGAATGTCCTCGGACTCCAGGCAGTTCTGCGCCCGCACCGAGAGGTCGAGTTCCTCCACGGTCATGGCCAGCTTGCGGCCGAGCTCGTCGGAGATCTGACGGGTCTCGCGGCGCCGCGCCGACTTGTCTTCCTTCTCCGCGGGCAGCTCGCGCCCGATCTCGAAGTAGAGAATGAAGGGGTCGAGGTGCTTGCGGAGGATCCGGGCCGCCTCGACCAGCGCGGTCTCAGGGCTCACCGTGCCGTCCGTCCACACCTCTACGGTCAGCCGGTCGTAGTTCGTCTTCTGGCCCACGCGGGTGTTGTCGGCCCTGTAGCTCACACGTCGAACGGGGGAGAACAGCGTGTCGACGGGGATCACGCCGATCTCCTGCTCGGCCTTGGTGTTCTCCTCGGCGGTCGCGTAGCCGCGCCCGCGCCGTGCGGCCATCTCCAGGACGAAGCTCACGTCCTCATTCAGGGTGGCAATGTGGAGCTCGGGGTTCACGATCTCGACGTCCGGGTCGGCCTGGATGTCGCCCGCGGTCACCTCGCCGCGGGTCCGGCGGTCGATCTTGAGGACCTTCGGCCCCTCGGAGTGCAGGCGCAGGCGCACCTGCTTCATGTTGAGGATGATGTCGGTCACGTCCTCGACGACACCCGAAATGGTGGAGTACTGGTGCTGCACGCCCTCGATGCGCACGGTGGTGATGCCGCCGCCCTCGATGGACGACAGGAGAACGCGGCGCAGGCTGTTCCCGACGGTCGTGCCGAAGCCTCGCTCGAAGGGTTCAGCGACGAACTTGCCGTAGGACCCTGTCAGCGTCTCGCGGTCGCAGACCACGCGGGTCGGAAGCTCAAAACCTCGCCAGCGGATTCGCATTCGTTTCTCCTCCCGGTGGGAGCGCGCCGTGGGCGGCGTCTTCGCCGGGTTGCGGGGCCGGGGCCTCGCGGCCCTCTTGGGTTACTTCGAGCACAGCTCCACGATGAGCTGTTCCCGGACCGGGGCGGATACCTCGTCGCGGCTCGGCAGCTGCATGACACGGCCCTGCAAGGGCTCCTCGGTCACCTCGAGCCACGCGGGCACCGGCCGCCCCTTCACGAGTTCGCGCACCTTGGCGAGGAGCTTGGCGGTGCCCTCGCCGCGCCGCGGCGCGATCACGTCCCCGGGGCGCACGGGGTGCGAAGGGGCCGTGATCCGACGACTGTTCACCTCGATGTGGCCGTGCGTGATGAACTGCCGGGCCTGCTGGCGCGACGCCCCCATGCCGAGGTGGTGCACCACGTTGTCGAGGCGGCGCTCCAGCGAGATCAGCAGGTTCGCGCCGGTGTTGCCCTTCTCGCGGTCGGCCCGCTCGAAGTAGTGGCGGAACTGGCGCTCGAGGATACCGTAGAAGCGCTTTAGCTTCTGCTTCTCCCGGAGCTGGATCCCATACGCGGAGAACTTCCCGCGGCGCCAGGCGTGCATCCCGGGCGGGTAGTCCCGCCGGTTGAAGGCGCACTTGGCCGTCTCACACCGGGGGCCTTTGAGCATCAGCTTCATGCCCTCGCGGCGGCACAGCCTGCACTTTGGACCGGTTTCTCTACCCAACGGCAGCAACTCCTCTCGCTCTCACCGGCTCACACGCGCCGCTTCTTCCGCGGGCGGCAGCCATTGTGGGGCAACGGGGTGACATCCTCAATGGACTTGATCTCCAGGCCGGCGGCCTGCAGGGCGCGGATGGCCGATTCGCGCCCGGAGCCAGGCCCCTTGACCTTGACTTCGACTTGGCGGACGCCGAGCTTCTGGGCCTGCTGCGCTGCGTTCTCGGCGGCGCGCTGGGCGGCGAAGGGCGTGCTCTTGCGCGAGCCCTTGAAGCCGATCGTGCCGGCCGAAGCCCAGCACAGGGCGTCCCCATTGAGATCCGTGATCGTGACCACGGTGTTGTTGAACGAGGCCCTGATGTGCGCGACGCCCAGTGCCACGGTCCGACGCACTCGGCGTCGCGTGGACTTGGCGCCCTTCGGGTGCGATGCCGACTTGCCCATGCGTGCTCCTGTGTGCTAGCGGATCAGCCGCGTTGTTCCTTGACGCTCTTCTTCCCTGCGACGGTCTTGCGCGGCCCCTTCCGCGTCCGCGCGTTCGTGCGCGTCCGCTGGCCGCGCGTTGGCAGGCCCAGGCGGTGGCGCACGCCGCGGTAGCAACTGATGTCGCGCAGCCGGGAAATGTTCTGGGCCACCATCCGCCGCAGCTCGCCCTCGACCATGTAATTCTTGTCCACAATCGAGGCGATGCGCGACAACTCGTCCTCCGAGAGGTCCTTGGCGCGCACGCTCTCGTCAATCCCGGCCTGCTGGAGAATCCGCTTGGCCGAGGTGGGCCCGATCCCGAGGATGTAGGTCAGCGCGATCACGCTGCGCTTGTTTCCCGGGATATCCACGCCTGCGACTCGTGGCATGCCAGCTCTTCCTTTCGCGATGCGGCTCCGCCGCGGGAGGGGTCATCCCTGCCGTTGCTTGTGGCGCGGGTTCGTGCAGATCACGCGAACCACCCCCTTGCGGCGCACCAGCTTGCAGTTCTCACAGATCCGTCGGACGCTCGAACGCACCTTCATGGCTCATCCACCCTTCAGCGCCACCGCGGGCGACTAGTCCCGGTAGACGATGCGCCCCTTGCTGAGATCATAGGGCGACAGCTCCACGGTCACGCGGTCGCCGGGCAGGATCCGGATGAAGTGCATCCGCATCTTCCCGGAGACGTGGGCCACCACAATGTGCCCGTTCTCGAGCTGCACCCGGAACACGGCGTTCGGGAGCGCCTCCTTCACGACCGCCTCCACGCGAATCCCTTGCTCCTTGGGCATATGCAGCTCTATTCCTGTTGACCGGGCACGAGCGTCAGCACCTCGACGCCGTCCCGGGTGACGCACACCGTGTGCTCGAAGTGGGCCGACAGCGACCCGTCGCAGCTCACCACCGTCCAGCGGTTCGACAGGGTCTTCACCTGCCAGCCGCCGGCGTTGATCATCGGCTCGATCGCTATCACCATGCCCGGGCGCAAAACCACGTCGCGCAGCTTCGGGCTATAGAAGTTCGGAACCTGTGGTTCTTCCCACAGGCTCGAGCCGATTCCGTGCCCCACGAGGTCGCGCACCACGGAGAAGCCGTTTGCCTCCACGTGGCGCTGGATCGCCCGGCTGATGTCGGCCAGGCGTCGTCCGGGGCCCACGGCGCGGATCCCCAGCCTCAGGGCCTTCCGACACGCGTCCATCAGCCGCTGCGCCAGAACCGACACTCGGCCGATCGGCAGGGTCGCGGCACCGTCGCCGTAGTACCCCGCGTAGCGCGCACCAATGTCCACGCTCAGCAGATCCCCTTCGAGCAGCACCCGCTCGCCGGGGATGCCGTGGACGACCTCTTCGTTCACCGACGTGCACGCGCTGGCCGGAAAGGGCGGGCGCTTGCCGGACGCGCCGTGGCCCTTGAAGGCCGGCTCAGCATTGCAGTCTATTATCCGTTTTTCGGCCTCTTTGTCAAGGTACGCCGTGGTCACTCCCGGCTTCGCCAGGGTGCGGACCCGTGCGAGGGCCTCGGCAACCACGCGGCAGGCGATCCGGATTCGCTCGAGTTCGCGCTCGGATTTCAGCGTGATCAAGCCGGCCCCTGTCCGTTCGCATTGCCCCCCACCGCGGAGGCGATGGCCGCGTTCACGGCGGCCCGCACCTCGTCTATCGTGCGCTCGGCAGCCACCCGCACCAGGAGGCCCTGCGCGCGATAGTAGTCCAGCAGGCTGGCCGTCTGCTCGTTGTAGACCCGAAGGCGGTTGGCAATCGTGTCGGGACGGTCGTCGTCGCGCTGGTAGAGCTCGCCGCCACAGCGGTCGCACAGCGGGCCGCGCTTCGATGGCAGGCTGTCCACGTGGAACGTGGCGCCGCACTGCCGACACACGCGCCGCCCCGCAAGCCGCTGGACGACGGCCTCGGCCGACACGTCGAAGTACAGCACGGCGCTGAGGGCCTCGCCCCGCTCCTCGAGGAGGCGGTCGAGGGCCTCGGCCTGGCCGATCGTGCGAGGGAACCCGTCGAAGACCACGCCCCGCCCGCTGCCCGGCTGCTCCAGCAGTTCGCGCACGAGGGCGATGATCACGTCGTCGGGGACCAGGCGGCCGGTCGTCGTGTATGCCTTGGCCTCCCGGCCCAGGGGCGTTTCCGCGGCGATTGCCTTGCGCAGCTCGTCGCCCGTGGCGATGTAGCGCAGGCCGCGTTGCTCGGCCTGCTGCGTCGCTTGGGTGCCTTTCCCGGCACCCGGCGGTCCGAGGAATACGAGCCTCACCATGAGCTCCTGCTGTGGAGGCGCCCGCGTTTCATGAACCCTTCGTAGTGGCGCATGAGGAGGTGCGCCTCGATCTTCTGCACGATCTCCAGAGCCACGCCCACGACGATGAGCAGGCTGGTGCCGCCGTAGAGATACGCCACGTTGACGTCAACATCCAGGCTGCTGTGGATGAGCTGTGGGAAGACGGCGATGAAGGCCAGGAATGCGGAGCCTGCCAGGGTGATGCGCGTCATCAGGCGCTCGAGGTACTGCGCGGTCATCTTGCCGGGGCGGATTCCCGGCACGAAGTGGCCGTAGTTCTTCATCTCGTCCGCCATCTTGAGCGGATTGAAGACCACCGCGGTCCAAAAGTAGCAGAAGAACACGATCAGGAGAACGTAAACGAATGTGTACGTGAACGAGCCCACCTGGAAGGCAGAGGTCACGGTGGACAGGAACCCGACCGACGGCCAGCGCGCGCTCAGCGAGCCGAAGATGATGTTCGGGAAGGTCAGGAGCGACTGCGCGAAGATGATGGGGATCACGCCTGCCTGGCCGACGCGCAGGGGCATGTAGTGGCGCTGCCCGCCGTAGACGCGGTGGCCCCGCGTGTGCTTGGCCTGCTGCACGGTGACGCGGCGCTGGCCCTGAGTGATCACCACCACGCCCACGACCACGCCGAAGTACATGGCGAAGAAGAACACCAGCATGATCACGTTCATGCTGTCGGCCCCGGGGGTGAACGGCCGGCTCCAGTCCACCCTGTTCCACAACTGCCGCGCGGCCATCGGCATGCGGTCGATGATGCCGGCCATGATGAGCACGGAAATCCCGTTCCCGATCCCGTGCTCGGTCAGGGTCTCGCCGAGCCACATGAGGAAGACGCTGCCCGCGGTGAGCGAGACCATGGTAGCCAGCTCAAACCACGGCCCGGCCTGCATCTCCGGCGTAACGAGGGGAATGTCGAAGGGGCGCCCCTCGATCCACGAGGACATGAAGAACGACTGGACCATGCACAGCACGACGGTGGCGTAGCGGGTGTACTGGTTGATCTTCTTCCTGCCTGCCTCGCCCTCGCGCTGGAGCTCCTCGAGGGGCTTGATGACCGTGCCGAGGAGCTGGAAGATGATCGAGGCGCTGATGTAGGGCATGATGCCGAGGGCGAAGACGGTGCAGCGTCCCAGCGCCCCGCCTGTGAACAGGTCAATGAGGCTGAGCGCGCGCCCGGCCACGCTGCCCTTCCCCCCCTCGCGGAACTTGTCAACCACCTGGCTGACGGCCGCCGTGTTCACTCCCGGCAATGGCACGTAGGTGCCGACGCGGAAGATGACGACCATGGCGAGGGTGATGAGCACCTTCTTGCGGAGGTCGGGCACGCGGAAGATGTTGGCGAAAGTGCGTAGCATTGGCCCGCTCCGCGTCCTCCCTCAAAGCACGATGACGGTGCCGCCTGCGGCCTGGATCTTCTCCGTCGCCGCGGCGCTGAAGCGGTGGGCCTTGACCGTGAGCTTGCGCTGGAGCTCGCCGCTCGCGAGGACCTTCACCCCGTCGAGCAGCCGCGTCACGAGGCCGGCCTGGAGCAGCACCGCGGGGTCCACCTCCTGCCCGTCCTCGAACCGGTTCAGGGCGCCCACGTTGACCACGGCGTAACGGAGGGCGAAGCGCTTGTTGTTGAAGCCGCGCTTGGGGAGGCGGCGGAAGAGGGGCATCTGGCCGCCCTCGTAGATGCCCGAGCCCTCGCGGCCCGAGCGCGAGCGCTGGCCCGACGTGCCGCGGCCCGAGGTCTTGCCGTGCCCCGAGCTGCGGCCCCGGCCGCGCCGTGTCCTCTTCTTGCGGTCACTGGGAATGGCCTTGACGTCGTTGAGGTTCATTCGATCATTACCCCACGCAGGCGCTCGATGTCAGCGCGGGTCCGCAACGCCGCCAGGCCATCCATCGTCGCCTTCACCACGTTCTTGAGGTTCCTGGAGCCAAAGACTTTCGAGAGGATGTTTCGGATACCCGCGGCCTCGACGACCGCCCGGACCCCTGCGCCGGCGATGACGCCGGTGCCGGGGGCCGCCGGGCGCAGGAGCACCCTGGTCGAGCCGAACGAGCCCGTCACCGCGTGCGGGATCGTGTCGCCGGTCAGCGACACCTTGCGCAGGTTCACCCGCGCGCCGCCCATGGCCTTGTCAACGGCCGACGGCACTTCGTTGGCCTTGCCGTAACCGAAGCCGACGCGGCCTTTGGTGTCGCCCACGACGACCAGCGCGGCGAAGCTGAACCGCCGCCCGCCCTTGACGACGGAGGCGCTGCGGTAGACCTTCAGTACGGTCTCGACGAGTTCCCGGCTCGAACCGTGTTTCTGCTCGCTTGGCAAGGCCATCTACCTCCTGCTGCCCCCTGGCCGGCTGGTCAGAACTGGAGCCCGCCCTCGCGGGCCCCGTCGGCCAGGGCGCGGACTCGCCCGTGATACTTGTAGCCGCCGCGGTCGAATGCGATCTGGCGGATGCCTGCCTCGAGGGCCCTGCGGGCGAGCTCCTTGCCGACGAGGCTGGCGGCTGCCGCCTTCTTGCACCCCCGGCCGGCCTCGCGCACGGCGGCGCTGAGGGTGGAAGCGGCGGCAAGGGTGCGCCCGCTCGTGTCGTCCACGACCTGCGCGTAGATCTGCTTCAGGCTGCGGCGCACGCACAGGCGCGGCCGCTCGGTTGTGCCGAACACCTTGCGCCGGACACGACGATGACGTCGCAGGCGAAGGGTCACCTTTTGCTTACTGCGCTTCACGCTGCGTCACTCCTGGGCGGCGAAGGCCTTTCCTGCCTTGCGCCGGACCTCTTCGCCTTCGTAGCGGATGCCCTTGCCTCGATAGGGCTCCGGGGGCTTCAGGCGCCTGACCTCCGCGGCGAACTCCCCCACCTTCTGCTTATCCACGCCGCGAATCCGCACGGTCGCACACGGCACGCTTCCGACGCCGGAGACCATCAGGTTGCCGGTCGCGGGCGGGTCTATGCTCAGGCCCTTGGGGATCGGAACGTGCAGGTCGTTGTGGTAGCCGACCTGGAGGACCAGTTCCGTGCCCTCCACTTTTGCGGAGTAGCCCACCCCGACGACCTGGATGCCCTTGACGTAGCCGCGCGTGACGCCAACGATCATGTTGACGATCAGGTTCCGTGTCAGGCCGTGCAGGGCACGGGTCTGCCGGTCATCGTCCGCGCGCTCCACGCGCACGCATGCCTTCGCAGCGTCCACGGTCACGCGGAGGCGCCGGTCAATCGCTAGCTCGATCTGCCCGAGCGGCCCGCTCACCTGAACCATGCCGCCGCCCGGCGCGACTTTGACGCCGCTGGGCAGGGGGATGGCTTGTCTGCCGATTCGTGACATCAAGACAACTCCGTGGCGTCGCGGCGCCTATTCCACCGTGCACAACACTTCGCCGCCGACGCGCTGCTTGCGGCACTCGCGGTCGCTCAGAACCCCCTTGGAGGTCGAGACGATGGCGATCCCCAGGCCGTTGCGCACGCGGGGGATCTCGTCCACGCCGTGGTACACCCGCCGGCTGAGCCGGCTCTCGCGCTGGATGCGCGTGACCACCATTTCACCGTCCGGGCCGTACTTCAGGTACACTCGAAGGAGGCGTTGCGGCCCCACCTCCAGGGGCTTGTAGTCGAGGATGTACCCCTCGTCCCTCAGCACGCGCGCGATGCCGTGGTTGATCCGCGGCCCCGGCACCTCAACCTCGGCCTTCCGGCTCCGGAGGCCGTTTCGGATGCGGGTCAGCATGTCAGCGATCGGGTCGTTCACCATGGTCAGAACCTGTCCCATTGGCCCGGGGGCGGGGCGAGCTACCAGCTCGCCTTGCGCACGCCGGGGATGTGACCTCGCAAGGCGAGGGTGCGGAAGCAAATGCGGCAGAGGCGGAACTTGCGGTAGTTGCCGCGGTCGCGCCCGCACAACTCACAACGAAGGACCTTGCGAGTGGAGTACTTGGGCTTGCGCCTGCTCTTGTTGACGGCCGCCTTGCGAGCCATTTGCGCCTTTCTAGCTCCTGCTGAACGGCATGCCGAACAGCTCGAGGAGCGCGAGCCCCTCCTCGTCCGTCCGTGCCGTCGTGCACACCGTGATGTCCATCCCCTGCACGGCCTGGACATCGTCCACCTTGACCTCGGGAAAGACGAGCTGCTCGCCGACGCCGAGAGAGTAGTTTCCGCGCCCGTCGAACGACGAGGTGGAGAGGCCGCGGAAGTCGCGCAGGCGCGGGATCGCCACGGAAACCAGGCGGTCGAGAAACTCGTACATCCGCCGCCCGCGCAGGGTGACCTTGATGCCCACCTGCACGCCCTCGCGGATCTTGAAGGCCGCGACGCTTTTCCTGGCCTTCACGACGGCGGGCCGCTGCCCGGTGATCGCCGTCAGGTCGCGCAGGCCCTGCTCGAGCCGCGTCTTGTCCTCCTGGGTGTTGCCAACGCCCATGTTGAGGACGATCTTGTCGAGGCGTGGCACCGCGAGACGGTTCTTGCAGCCGAAGCGTTCCATCATCTTCGGCACGATGTCAGTCTTGTAGCGATCGAGGAGTCTGGGCATCTGTTACCGCACCACAGGGATGACGCTGCTACACTTCGCGCACACGCGCGCCTTCTTGCCCCCGACGGTCGCGAGCCGCACGCGCACGCCGCGGCTGCACTTCTCGCAGTAGAGGAGCACGTTCGAGGCATGCACGGCCGCTTCCTTCTGGATGCGGCCGCCGCGGGGGTTGCTCTGGCTGGGCCGCACGTGGCGCCACCGGCAGGCGGTGTTCTGAAGGATCACCTTGTTCTCCCGCCGCAGCACGGCCAGCACCTTCGTTCGCTCGCCCTTTGCCACGACGGGAGAACCCTCGGCATTGCGGCACGAGGTGATGTCCTTCACCAGCACAACCGTGTCGTTCTTGCGGATGACCACCTGGCGGCGCTCCTGCGGACCTAGACCACCTCGGCAGCAAGCGAGATGATCTTCATGAAATTCTTCTGGCGCAGCTCGCGCGCAACCGCCCCGAAGATGCGGGTGCCGCGGGGGTTGCGCTCGTTGTCAATCAACACGACCGCGTTGCTGTCGAAGCGGACGTATGACCCGTCGTCGCGCCGCAGGCCGCGGCGCGAGCGGACGATGACGCCCCGGACCACCTCGTGCTCCTTCACGGTGCCGCCGTGGATGGCCTTCTTGACGTTGCACACCACGATATCGCCGATTTTGCCATAGCGGTGCTTCGAGCCGCCGAGGACCTTGATGCACGAGACGACCTTGGCGCCCGTGTTGTCGGCGACGTCCAGCAACGTTCGCATCTGGATCATGGCTGCTCCGCTCCGCGCGCGCGCCGGACGATCTCGACGAGTCGCCAGCGCTTCGTCTTGCTGAGGGGCCGCGTCTCCATGATGCGCACCGTGTCGCCCACGTGGGCGTCGTTCCCCTCGTCATGGGCCTTGTAGCGCGTGGTCGCGCGCACGTACTTCCGGAACCGCCGGTGCATGACCCGGCGCTCCGACTCTACGGTGACGGTCTTGTGCATCTTGTCGCCGGTCACCACGCCGGTGACCGTCTTGCGTTGGCCGCGGTTCACGCCTTCTTCTCCAGTTCGCGCTCCCGCAGGAGCGTCTTGATGCGGGCGATCTCGCGCCGCGCGAAGCGGATGCGCGATGGGTTCTCCAACTGCTCCGTGCCCGACTGGTAGCGCAGGTTGAACAGCTCCTTCATCCGGTCGTCGGACTCGCGGAGCAGCTCCTGGTCGGTCAGGCGGCGCAGCTCGGTGAGCTTCATACCCTGTGTCTCCGAAGGATGAAGCGCGTGTGGATCGGCAGCTTGCGGGCCGCGCGGTTCAGCGCCTGCTTCGCCACGTCCTCGGGCACGCCACCCAGCTCATACAGCACCGTCCCGGGCTTGATCACGGCCGCCCAGTACTCCGTCTCGCCCTTGCCCTTGCCCATGCGGGTCTCGAGGGGCTTGGCCGCCACGGGCTTGTGGGGGAAGATGCGCATGAACAGCTTCCCCTCGCGGTGCAGAAAGTGCGTGGCCGCGACGCGCGCCGCCTCGATCTGACGAGCGGTGAGCCACGCGGGCTCGAGCGCCTGGAGGCCGAACTCGCCGAACGCGACATAGTTGCCGCGCGTGGCGTTGCCTCTAATGCGCCCCCGCTGGCTCTTGCGGTGCTTGACCCGCTTCGGCATGAGCGGCAATGCGTTTCTCCTTCAGAGGCTTCTCGCCTCGATACACCCACACTTTGACCCCGATGCGGCCGTAGTTGGTTCGGCATTCGCCGAAGCCGTAGCTGATGTCGGCGCGCAGGGTGTGCAGCGGGATCTCGCCCACCACCAGGCGCTCGCTGCGCGCGATCTCCGCGCCGCCCAGCCGGCCCCCGACCTGGACCTTGATCCCCCTCGCGCCCGCCTGCATCGTGGTGTCGGCCGCTTTCTTCAGCACGCGGCGGAAGGGCGACCGCTTCTCGAGCTGCTCGACGATGTTCTCGGCCACGAGCTGGGCCTCCAGCTCGGGCTTGGTGACCTCTTCGATCTTGATCTGGACCTCGCGGCCCACGAGGCGCTCGAGGTCCCCCTTCAGCCGATCGATCTCCGTCCCCTTGCGCCCGATGACGATGCCGGGACGCGCCGTGTAGAGGATGACTTTGACCTGCTCGCGCGTCCGCTCGATGTCAATCCGCGGGACCCCCGCGAAGTGATACACCTTCTTGACGTGGCGGCGCACCAGCTCGTCCTGCACCACGTAGAGGCCGAAGGACTTCTTGTCGGCGTTCCACCGCGACCGCCAGTCCTCGGTGATGCCGATGCGGAACCCGATGGGATGGACTTTGTGTCCCATGGCCTTCTGGCCTACCTCTCTTCGTTCGGCGAATCGCTGAGGATGACGGTGATGTGCGCGGAACGCCGCAGGATGATATTGGCGCGCCCCATGCTGCGGGCCCGCATCCGCCGCAGCTGCGGCCCCTTGTCGACCCGCGCGCTCTTGACGAAGAATGCCTCCTCGTCGTACCCGGAGTCCTTCTCCTGGGCGTTGGCCCAGGCGGCGCGCACGACCTTGTGCAGCAGTGCGGCCCCCCGGCGCTTCTCGAGGCGCAGCACCGTGAGGGCCTGGTTGAGCGGCATGTTCTTCACGAGCGTCGCGAGCGGCCGCACCTTCGTCGGCGACACCCGCGCGAACTTCCATGTGGCCCTGAAGTCCATGTCTGCCTCCGCGCGGCGCTACTTCCGGCGCCCGCCGTGGCCGCGGAACGTCCGCGTGAACGCGAATTCTCCAAGCTTGTGGCCGACCATGTTCTCGGTCACGAACACCCGGAGGAAGTTCTTGCCATTGTGGACGAGGAATGTGTGACCGACAAACTCCGGCACAATGGTGCAGGCCCGGGACCAGGTGCGGATCGGATCCCCGCCTCCCTGGTTCTTCTGCGCGAGCACCTTGTCCAGGAGCTTGCGGACTACGTATGGGCCTTTGCGAATCGAGCGCGACACGGCCGCGTTCCCCTATCTAGCCTCGTGATTTCTTCTGCCTGCGACGGATGATCATCGCCCCCATCGGGTTGCGCTTCCGGCGGGTCTTGCCGCCCTTGGAGAGCTTGCCCCACGGCGAGCACGGGTGCCGGCCGCCCGAGCTGCGTCCCTCGCCGCCGCCCATCGGGTGCGACACGGGGTTTTGCGCCACGCCGCGCGGGCACGGCCGAAACCCCAGCCATCGGTGCCGCCCCGCCTTGCCCAGCGACGCGGATGCGTGCTCGACATTGCTCACCTGCCCGATCGTCGCACGGCAGCGCAGGTGCACCTTGCGCACCTCGCCCGAGGGCAGGATGATATGCGCGTAGTCCCCCTCCTTCGCGGAGATGCTGGCGCTGAGGCCGGCGGAGCGGACGAGCTTGGCGCCTCGCCCGGGCCGCAACTCGATGTTGTGGACCGGCAGGCCGCTCGGGATGTTGGCCAGCGGCATGCAGTTCCCCACGTTCGGCTCCACCTTTTCGCCCGACACGAGCGTCTGCCCCACCTGGAGGCCCCGGGGCGACAGGATGTAGCGCTTCTCGCCGTCGGCGTAGTGGAGCAGCGCGATCCGCCCGGTGCGGTTCGGGTCGTACTCGATCGCCGCCACCTTGGCCGGCACGCCGTCCTTGTCCCGGCGGAAGTCGATCCGGCGGTAGCGGCGCTTGTGGCCGCCGCCCTGGCGGCGCGTCGTCACGCGCCCGTAGCTGTTGCGTCCGCCGGTCCTCTTCACACGCTCCAGGAGCGACTTCTCCGGGGACCCCTTCGTCACGTCGGTGAAGTCGTCGAGTGCGGTGTGCCGCTGGCTCGGCGTGGTCGGTTTGCGCTGTCGAATGGCCATACGGCTATCCTGCTCCAGCCCTAGATGTTGATCATGCTCTCGGGCGACACGAACACGAGGGCCCGCTTCCAGTTTCGCTTGTGGCCGGTCTTGTAGCGGAGGCGCCGCTTCTTGCCGCGCCGCATCATCGTCCGGACCGCGACCACTTTGACGTTGTCGAAGATCTGCTCGATGGCCTTGCGGATTTCCACCTTGGTGGCATCGGCGGCGACCTCGAACGGGTACGCGCGCACCCGCTCCTTGAGGATCTCGCCCTTCTCGTTCAAGAGCGGCCGAAGCACAATCTGCCTGGGATCACGCATGGCGACACCTAGCTCTCAACCACAGCAGCCGGCGAAGCCCCCTCGGGGGCGGCAACGCTCTGCGGCCGACGGGCGCTCCGCATGGCGCCGATGAGCGCCTGGAGGGCCTGCTGAGTGATCACGAGCTGCCGATGGCGAAGCAGGTCGTAGGCGTTCACCTCGGCAACGGGTTTCATGAAAACGCCCGGAAGGTTCCGGGCGGATTTCCACAGGTTCACGTCGTAGGCTTCGATGGCGATGAGACAACCGCGGTCGACGTTCAGCGCGGCCAGCGTGGCGGCCATGTCGCTCGTGCATGGCCTCTCTGCCTTCAGCTCGTCCACCACGACCGTCTGCTTGTCCTGGAACTTGGCGAGGTAGGCCGACCGGGTGGCGGCTCGGACCGCCTTGCGCGGCATCGAGTAGCGGTACTCGCGGGGCCTCGGGCCGAACACGATGCAGCCGCCGCGCCACAGAGGCGAGCGCTTGAAGCCCGCCCGGGCGCGCCCCGTGCCCTTCTGCCGCCACGGCTTCGCGTGCGAGCCGTGGGCCTCGCTGCGCACGAGCGTCGAGTGGGTCCCGACGCGCTGGGCTGCCTCGTACATCAACACAACGTCGCGCAGCAGCTTCGGGCGCACCTCTCCCCCAAAGTCGGCCTCGTCTATCTCGACGAGGCCGACCGCGCTGCCTTCGCGATTGTGGACCGCCAGCTCGATCATGTCTGGGTCCTGGTCTCCGGCAGGCTCAACGCGCGCCGGGTCAGCCTCGGGCTGCCCGCCAGGCGCAGGGCCGGCCGCACGATCACGTATCCGCCCACCGGCCCGGGCACGGCGCCGTGGACGATCAGGAGGTTCCGCTGCTTGTCCGCCTGGAGGACGCGCAGGTTCGGTTCCGTATGGCGTTCCGCGCCCATGTGGCCCGACATTCGCCTGCCCGGGAGCACCCGCGACGGGGCAGCGGACGCGCCGATGGAGCCGGGCTGACGCACGTTCATCGAGCCATGGCTCACCGGGCCGCGGCTGAAGCCGTGGCGCTTCACGGTGCCCTGGAAGCCCTTGCCCTTGCTCGTCCCGATCACGTCCACGTGCGTCACGTCGGCGTAGAGCTCGACGGTGAGCTGCTGGCCCATCTGGAAACCGTGCTCGGCGTCCGCATCCACCTCCCGGACGAAGCGCTTCGGACTCGTCTTGGCCTTGCGGGCCTGGCCGATCTCGGGGCGGTTGGCGCCGCGGCGCTCGATGGCCCTGCGCCGCTCGCCCTTGCCGTGCTTGCGGCGAAGCGTCTTGTCGTCGAAGCCCAACTGGATCGCAACATACCCGTCCCGCTCCTGCGTGCGCAACTGGAGGACGACGCACGGGCCGACCTCCAGCACCGTCGCGGCGCGCGCGTTCTCCTGCTTGTCCCACACGTGGGTCATGCCGAGTTTCTTGCCGAGCAGTCCGGGCACCATGTTCACTCACGCCTTGATCTTGATGTCTACGCCGGCCGGCATCACCAGCCGATGCAGCGCGTCTACCGTCTGAGCCGTCGGCTCCTCGATGTCAATGATCCGCTTGTGCGTGCGGATCTCGAATTGCTCGCGCGACTTCTTGTCCACGTGGGGCGACCGAAGGACCGTGTAGCGCTCGATTTTGGTGGGCAGCGGGACCGGGCCGTAGACCTTGGCCCCGCTCCGCTTCACGGCCTCGACGATCTGCCGCGCAGACTCGTCGAGGACCTCGTGATCGTAGGCCTCCATTCGTATACGCACACGCTGGTCTGCCATCACGGATCCCCAAGGCAACAGGAAAGCATGGGGGGAATTGGCGGCACAATGATGCCAGAAGCCCAAATTATAGCGATGTCCGCCCGGCAAGTCAAGTGCAAAATTCCTGCGGCCTGCCTCTTTCCGCCGGGCCCCCCGCTGGCCAGGCCCCCGCCCCGCCGCACAGCCCCGCGCCCCCCTACACGATGGTCATCGCGCGCGCGACCTGCTCGGGGACCGGAAGATAGGCCACCGGTTCCATCGTGAACGTGGCTCGGCCCTGGGACAGCGACCGCAGCGCGGTGGCGTAGCCGAACATCTCGGACAGCGGCACCTGCCCGCACAACACGTGCACACCGCTGCGAATCGCCTGTTCGCTGATCTGCGCGCGCCGCGCGTTGAGGTCGGCCAGGACGTCGCCCAGGTGCGCCTCCGGCGTCATCACCTCGAAGCGCATCCAGGGCTCGAGCAGGGTCATTCCCGCCTTCTCGGCTCCCTCGCGGAAGGCCCGGGCCGCCGCAGCGGCGAACGCCCCCTCGGTCGAATCCGTCGGATGAAACGCGCCGCCCACCACTCTCGCCGCCACGCCGACCACAGGGTAGCCGGCGAGCACGCCGCCGCTGGCCGCGCCCTCGATGCCTTCCGCCACGGCGCTGCGGAACGCCCTGGGAATCGCGTCCTCGCCCACCAGGAACTGCACGGGAAGCTGCGCGGAGCCCGGCACCGGCTCCAGGCGCAGCCGAACGCGCGCGAACTGCGGATGGCCGCCCAGCGGCGGCACATACTCGGCCTCGTGCTCCGCCGCCCGCACGATCGTCTCCTTGTACGACACGCGGGGCCGGCCGACGTTCGCCGCCACGTGGAAGTCGCTCAGCATGCGGTGCTTGAGCACTTCGAGGTGCAGCTCGCCCATGCCCGACACGATGGTCTGCCCGGTCTCGGGGTCCACGTGCCGCTGAAACGTCGGGTCCTCGCGCCCGAGGCGAGCCAGGACGCTGTCGAGGCGGGACCGCTCGGCGCTCGTCTTCGGCTCGATCGCCATGGCGACAACCGTCTCGGGGAAGCTCATGGCCTCGAGGACGATCGGGTGGCGTGGATCGCACAGGGTATCGCCCGTGCTCGATGCCTTCAGCCCGGCCACGGCCACCAGATCGCCCGCGACCGCTTCCTCGATGGGCGCCCTCTGGCTGGCGTACATGCGGAACAGGTGGGTGATCCGCTCGCGGTCGCCGGTGCGTGGGTTGAGGACCTGCTGACGCAGCGTGAGGCGCCCGGCGTAGACGCGCAGGTAGGAGAGGTCGCCGTGCGCGTCCGACGCGATCTTGAACAGGAGCGACAGGAAATGGCCTTTCTCGCTCGCGTGGCGCTCGATGAACTGGCCGCTCTTGGGATGGGTGCCCCGCACCGGCGGCACGTCGAGCGGCGAGGGCAGGAAGTCGCACACCGCGTCCAGCAGCCGCTGCACCCCGATGTTCCGGAACGCGGCGCCGCAGAGCACGGGCACGATGTGTCCCGCAATCGTCGCCTTGCGGACGGCTGCCCGGAGGTCCTCGTCGCCGATCGGCTCGTCCTCGAGGTACTTCTCCATGATCGCGTCGGAGTGCTCGGCCAGGACTCGCAGCATCTCGTCGCGGTGGAGTTGCGCCATCTCGAGCGTGTCAGCCGGAATCGGCCCATCCTCGAACACGGCGCCCTGACTCGCCACGTCGTAGTGCCGGGCCTGCATGCCGATGAGGTCCACGACCCCGGCGAGGTCCTGCCCCACGCCCAGCGGGATCTGGATCGCCACGGGGGTGGCGCCCAGGCGCTCGTGGACCATGTCCACGCACTTATCGAAGTCGGCGCCGGGACGGTCCATCTTGTTCACGAACACCAGGCGCGGCACGCGATAGCGGTCGGCCTGTCGCCACACCGTCTCGCTCTGGGCCTGGACGCCGGCCACCGCATCCAGGACGACCACCGCCCCGTCGAGCACGCGCATCGCGCGCTCGACCTCGACCGTGAAGTCCACGTGGCCGGGCGTGTCAATGATGTTGATCTCGCACGCCTGCCCCGAGCCTGTCGAAGGGCGCCAGGGACAGGTCACCGCGGCATCCGTGATCGTGATCCCGCGCTTGCGCTCCTCCTCCATCCAGTCGGTCACCGTCGTCCCATCGTCCACGTTGCCCAGGCGATGCTCGAGGCCGCTGTAGAACAGGATGCGCTCGGTCGTCGTCGTCTTCCCGGCATCTATGTGCGCGATGATGCCGATGTTGCGCTTCCGTTCCAGGGGGACGGCCATGGCGGCCTCGACGCTTGGGGGACTGGGAGCCTGTGAACCGCGGGCCCTCCCCCACGCCCGGCCCGCAGGGCGCCGCACGCGGAACAGCCATTATACCCGCGCCCCGCCCCCCGAATCAAACCGCGAACCCGCAAGGCTCATCTCGCTCCGCGCGCTTGCGGCGCGGGCCGACTTGCGCGAGAATGATATGCGGCCCCCCATCCTCTTCGCGGCGGACCGGAAGACACCCCGCTACCCGGAGACTCGCCATGCAGGAGTTCAGCGTCCCCACCCAGTCTCGCACCGAGTTCGTGGACATCACGGTCGAGGTGCACAGGGCGGTTCGCGCCGAAGGGGTCGCGGACGGCCTCTGCCACGTCTTCGTGCCCCACACGACCGCGGGCGTGACGGTGAACGAGAACGCGGACCCCGACGTGACGCGCGACGTGATCGCGGTGCTCGAACGTCTGGTGCCGCGCGACGCCGGGTACCGCCACGCCGAAGGCAACTCCGACGCGCACGCGAAGGCCGGCCTCGTGGGCTGCTCGGCCACGGTCCCCGTGGCCAAGGGGCGGCTCGTCCTGGGCACCTGGCAGGCCATCTACTTCTGCGAGTTCGACGGCCCCCGCCACCGCCGCTGCATCGTGACCGCCATCGCCAAGTGAAGGCTTCCCGTCCCCGCCTGTTTCTTGAACCCTTCCTCGCAATTCCCTATAATACGCGCGGGAGGAACCCTCTGAGAGCGCGACGGCTATGGAGGAGATGGACTACTACCAGATCCTCGGGGTAGACAAGAAGGCCACGAAGGACGAGATCAACCGGGCCTTCCGCAAGCTGGCGAAGAAGTATCACCCGGACCGGAACCCCGGCGACAAGGCGGCGGAGAAGCGGTTCAAGGACATCTCGGTCGCCCACGACGTGTTGAGCGACGACGAGAAGCGTCGGCAGTATGACCAGCTCCGCGAGGCCCGCGCCCGCGGCTTCGCAACGGGCGACTTCACGGACTTCAGCGAGTACCTCCGCTCGGCGGGCGCCCGGGCTGGCCGCGGGGGACGCGGCGCCGCGTCCGACCTTTCCGACGTCTTCGCCAGCTTCTTCGGCGACCAGGCGCGCGGCCCCGCCGCGAGGCCCCAGCGCGGCGAGGACGTCGTCCAGCGCATCGAAATCCCCTTCGAGACCGCCGTCCACGGCGGCACGGTGGTCCTCCACGTCCGCCGCCCCGAGAAGTGCCCCACGTGCGGTGGCTCGGGCGCCCGGCCCGGCACCAGCGCGACGACCTGTGCCTCCTGCGGCGGCACCGGCACCACCCAGTCGTCGCAGGGCTACTTCTCCTTCTCGAGGCCGTGCCCCGACTGCCTGGGGCGCGGCCGCCGCATCACCAGCCCCTGCGGCACGTGCGGCTCGCAGGGCCGCGTGCTGCGCGACCGCGCGCTCTCGGTGAAGATCCCGCGGGGCGTGCAGGACGGCGCGAGGGTCCGCCTCAGCGGAGAGGGAGAGCCAGGGCCGGGCGGCGGCCCGCCCGGCGACCGCTACCTCGAGATCCACGTCCGGCCCCACACCAGCTTCCGCCGCGAGGGCCACGACATCCACTCCGACGTCGAACTCAACATCGTCCAGGCCGCCCTGGGCACCACGGTGCCGGTCAAGACGCTTTCGGGCGACGTGCGGCTCCGCATCCCGCCTGGGACCAGCAGCGGGGCGAAGTTGCGGCTGCGCGGCAAAGGCGCGCCCACGCCGGGCGGCGAGCACGGCCACCACTACGTTCACGTGAAGATCGTCGCGCCCAAGGGCCTCACCGCGCAGCAGACGGAGCTTCTCCACCGCTTCGCCCAGGAGGCCCGCCTCCCGCTCTAGCGTGGCTTTGGGCTTCCCGCTACGCGCGCCATTCCTTGGCGAGCCGCGCGCGCAGTTCGGGCATTGCCTGGTAGTGCGTCAGGTCGAAGTGGACCGGTGTGACCGACACGTAGCCATCCTTCAGGGCACGCAGATCGCTGTCCGCCTCGCGCTCGAAGTCGCGGGTCATCTGCCCCGTGATCCAGAAGTACTCTCTGCCCCACGGGTCCACGCGCTTCTCGTACAGCTCGTGGTACGCTGTGCGGCTCTGGTGGGTGACCCGCATACCGCGCAGGTCGCAGCGCGGTAGGCCGGGGATGTTGACGTTGAGGACGGTGCGCTCGGGCACGCCATCGGCCAGGATGAGACCGAGGACCTCGCGGGCGATGCGGGCCGCCTCGTCGAAGTCGGGCTTCTCGGTCTCGGCCAGCGAGAAGGCGACCGAGGGCACGCCGAGCATGGCCCCCTCGATGGCCGCGGCCACGGTGCCCGAGTAGAGGACGTTGATGGCGACGTTGGCGCCGAGGTTCATGCCGGAGAGCAACAGGTCGGGCATCGCGCCCAGGATCTCGCGGCAGGCGAGCTTCACGCAGTCGGCGGGCGCGCCGTTGATGCCGAAGCCGAAGAACTCGTCGCCGTGGTAGATGCGGCGGATGCGCAGCGGCTGGGCCAGGGTGATGGAGTGGGCAACGCCGCTGCGCTCGGTGTCGGGCGCGACCACGGTCACCTCGCCGAGGTCGGCCACGGCCTTGCGCAGCGCCGCCAGGCCCGGGGCGTTGATCCCGTCGTCGTTGGTCAGCAGAATCCGCACAAGTCGCTCCCTGTCTTGACGCTCCCGTGCCACGCGGTATTATAGGGCAAAGGCCGAGAGGGTTCCAGCGAGGGAAGTATGCGCGCTCTCAGGACACTCGGATTGGCGGTGCCGCTCGCCCTTGGGGCGGCGATCCTGGCCACGGGCATCGCGGCCCCGTGGACGGGGTCCTACGATGCGAACGGTGCGCTGTACAGCATCGCGGCGCGGAACTATCTTCGCCACGGTCTCATCGCCACGCGCGGCGGCCAGGTGTGCAACGCGGGGCTGCTTCGGCCCCAGGATTTCCGCTTCTACTCCCATCATCCTCCAGGCATCTCGCTCTCGCTGGCGGCGAGCTTCGCGGTGTTCGGCGAGCACGAGTGGAGCGGGCGCCTGGTGCCGCTCTTGTTCACCCTGGGCGCGGCGGCCCTCCTGTACTTCATGGCCAGGGAGCTGGGCGGGCCGCTCGCGGGCTCCTTTGCGGCGCTGGTGTTCGTCGTGCAGCCGATGGTGGGCTTGTATGGCCGGATGCCCGACCACGAGGCCCCGGGCGCCTTCTTCGCCCTCCTCCTCACCTGGATGTATCTTCAGTGGCAGCGCACCGGGCGACGGGGCTGGCCCCTGGCAATGGCCGGCGCGACGTTCCTCGGGGTGTGGTTTGCGTGGGTGGTGTTCATCGTTCCCTGGCTCCTGCTCGGCCACGGCTGGCTGGTGAGGCGCCGCGACCTGCGGCCGATGCTGATCCCAGCCGCGGGCGCGCTTCTGGGACTGGCGTCGGTGTTGGGCCACATCGCCCTCGTCGAGGGGGGACTCGGCGGCCTGGGGCAGGCGCTCGTGCACCGGTTCGGGGCGCAGGCGCTGGACCGCGACGTGTCGGGGAGTTTCACCCTCGCCCAGTTCGTGGAGCGCCAGGGGGTCTACTTCTGGACGGGGTTCAGTGTCCTCGCGGCCTGCCTGTCGCTGGCGTGGGCGTGGCGGGTCGGACGGCGGAAGCGGGACGCGGCGCTCCTGGCCGCCGCGCTGGCGGCCTTCGCGCTGGCGAATGTGCTCGGGCCGCGGCAGGGGGCCTACGTGCACATCTACTACCAGTTCTACCTCGCCCTGCCACTGGCGTTGACGGCGGGGCTGGCGCTGGGTGCGTTGCCGCGCCGCCGCGCCTGGCAGGCCGCGGCGTTCGCC
Organism: Planctomycetota bacterium; assembly: GCA_035527715.1. Taxonomy (GTDB): domain Bacteria; phylum Planctomycetota; class PUPC01; order DSUN01; family DSUN01; genus DSUN01. The sequence continues at coordinate 28,903 of DATKZY010000142.1, forward strand.
CTCGCCGCGCTCGTGGCCGCCGAGGGCATGACGAAGCTCGTGCCCGTCTGGCGGGCGCAGAGATGGGATGGTTTCCTGGGCTCCTATCACTTCTACCCATATCAACTGCGCATGGCCGACTACCTGAGGCGGCACACGGAGCCGGGCGACCGCATCCTCCTCCTGTGCGACCTGCCGTACAGCTTCCGCCAGTTGACCTACTACTCGGATCGGAACATCCGAGTGGTCGCGGACGAGGAGGAAGCGAAGCGACTGTGGGGGGAAGACGGGTATACGAAGGCGTTCGCGCTGCGGCACATCAGCGGCTACGCGATCATGCCCCTGTTCACGACGGGCTCGCCGCCGATGTTGGAGTACGTTGGAGGACCTGGCCAATGATCTGGTCGGTGGTGACGCCCTCGGCCTCGCCCTCGAAGTTCAGGATGAGGCGGTGGCGGAGGGCCGGCTGGGCGAAGTGCGCGATGTCCTCGAAGCTCACGTTGTAGCGGCCGCTGGCGAGCGCCCGCACCTTGCCCGCGAGCACCAGGGCCTGGGCGCCGCGAGGGCTCGCGCCGTAGCGCACGAACCGGTTCACCAGGTCCACCGCAAACTCCCCGCCGGGATGCGTGGCCAGGACGAGGCGCGCCGCGTAGTCGCGCACGTGGGCGGCCACGACGACCTGGCGGGCCAGCTCCTGCCCGTCCAGCACCCTCTCTCCGCCGAGGACCTTCTCGACCCGCGGTGTCGCCGCCTCCGTCGTGCGCTCGAGGATTTGGTTCAGCTCCTCCCGGTTCGAGTAGCGCACGAGGAGCTTGAAGAAGAATCGGTCGAGCTGCGCCTCGGGCAGCGGATACGTGCCCTCCATCTCGATCGGGTTCTGCGTGGCAAGGACCAGGAAGGGGGCAGGGAGACTGTGGGTCGTGCGCCCGACCGTGGCGGTGCGCTCCTGCATGGCCTCGAGGAGGGCCGAC
>DATKZY010000143.1:0-3160 GCA_035527715.1 Planctomycetota bacterium
GGGCTCAGCCCCCGAAGCGGGGCGGCGGAAGCCCTTTGGCCATCCCATCGTTCCGCCGCCCCGCTTCGGGGGCTGGGCCCTCTTGCGCCTACCATCCCACGGCTCCCAAAGCATCGCCGTGGGCTTTATTCCTCCGCCTCCTTCGGAGGCTCTGAACGCGGCCACCTGTCTCGAAGGAGACTACACGCACCCGGGCGTCAAGGCCGCCTTGATTTTCCGGCAGCGGCGGCTAAGATGGGGCAGCGGTGCGCTTGTGGGACGCGCGCGGAAGGGACTAAAGGGACCTGAGGGACCCAAGGGACACATGGGTCGCCAGGGTCCTATAGGTCCCATTCGTCCCATAGGTCCCATCGGGAGTGCAGCAGTGGCAGGCAAGGTGTACGGTCTTGAGCCAAGAGATGTCCCCCGCATCAACACGAGCTTTCGGCGGATCGTCACGAAGATCCCCGTGCCCGAGTCCATTCCCATCCTGAGGACGCTTCAGGAGTGCGAGCCGATTTCGATGCAGGGCCAGCCGCCGGTGGTGTGGGACCGGGCCGAGGGCTTCCAGGTCTACGACCGCTGGGGCAACATGTGGCTCGACTGGTCGAGCGGGGTGCTCGTGACCAACGCGGGCCACGGACGGAAGGAGATCGTCGAGGCCATCGCCTCCCAGGCCCGGCACGGGCTGCTCCACAGCTACTGCTTCGCCAACGAGCCGCGCGCGAAGCTGGCCAAACGGCTGGCCGACCTGGCCAACGACGCGATCCAGAGGATCGCGGGGCAGGGACGTCCCGCCTACAGGGTGTTCCTGCTGACGACGGGCGGGGAGACGACGGAGAACGCGGTCAAGCTGGCGCGCACGTACGGCCAGAAGGTCGGTGGGCGGAAGAAGATCGGCGTCGTGTCGTTCGAGCGGGCCTTCCACGGGCGGACCCTCGGCGCCCAGCAGATCGGCGGCATCCCCGCCCTCAAGGAATGGATCGGCAACCTCGACCCCGATTTCCACCAGGTGCCCTTCCCCGACGGTTTCCGCACCACGGACACCAGCTTCGGCCTGTTCCTGCGCACGCTCGCGGCGAAAGGCGTCGGCCCGGAGCGAGTGGCCGGGGTCATCACCGAGACCTATCAGGGCGGCGGCGCCGACTTCGCCCCACGCGATTACATGCAGGCCCTTGCCGCCTGGTGCCGCGAGCACGACATCCTGCTGATCCTCGACGAGGTGCAGGCCGCGTTCGGGCGGACGGGCACCTACTGGGGCTTCGAGCACTACGGTGTGGCCCCCGACATCATCTGCTGCGGCAAGGGGATCACGAGCAGCCTGCCGCTCGGGGCCGTCATCGGCCGCGACGACGTGATCGGCCTCTACGGCCCCGGCGAGATGACGAGCACGCACTCGGGCAACCCCGTGTGCTGCGCCGCCGCACTCGCCAACCTCGACCTCATCGAGCGCGAGGGGCTGGCCGAGAACGCCCGCGTCGTCGGCGACGTGTTGCACGGCGAGCTTGGTGAGCTCCAGGCGCGTTTCCCCGACCGCATCGGCGCCGTGCACGGCAAGGGGCTCGTCGCCGGCGTGCTCATGGTCAAGCCGGGCACGAAGGAGCCCGATGGCGACTTGGCCTTCGAGGTCGTCCGCCGCTCGGTCGAGAAGGGCCTGCTCTTCTTCTCCCCCGTCGGCTTCGGCGGCGGCACTGTCAAAATCGCGCCCCCGCTCTGCATCACTACGGAGGCCGTCCGCGAGGGGACGGCGGTGCTCTGCGAAGCCCTGGCCGAGAGCATCGAGGCAAGGTGACAACCCCACTCAGAGAGGAACGAAATGGGAGAGCATAAGGTTGATGTTCTTGTCATCGGCGGCGGGATGATCTGCGAGGACTGCGTCCTGCCGACCATTTTCCAGGAGCGCCGGCGCGGCAACGTGGGCAGGGTCACAATCGTCTCGCTTAACTCCGGCATCATCCAGCGGCTCCGCTCGGTGTTCCCGAACGAGGAGTTCGTCGGCGTGCCCGACCCGGCGACGTCGCCACCGGAGAAGAACGTGCCGGACGGCTACAAGGCGCTGCTCGGCCAGATGGGCGAGAATGGCCTCGCCTACGTCACGACCCCCGACCACCTGCACACGCGGATGGTGCTGGACTCGATCCAGGCGGGGCTGGACGTGGTGTGCATGAAGCCTCTGTGCCTGAAGGTCGCGGAGGCCTGGCAGATCATCGAGGCGGCCAGGGAGAGGAACGCCTACGTGTTCACCGAGTACCACAAGCGGCGCGACCGCGCGGTGCGCGCGCTCCGCTACCGCTTCCGCAGGGGCGACCTGGGCGAGCCCCTCTACGGCCACGCCTGGATCGAAGAGCCGAAGTACATGCCGCTCGACAAGTTCAAGCTCTGGGCCGAGAAGTCCAGCCCCTTCGAGTACATCGGCACCCACTACGCCGACGTATACCACTACGTGACCGGGCTGAAGCCGAAACGCATCGTGGCCTTCGGCCAGAGGAAATACCTCCCCAAGACCGGCAGCCGGGCCTACGACGCCGTCCAGGCCGCCATCCAGTGGGAGGACGGCTCGGCGTTCTGGATCCAGACCTCCTGGGTGTGCCCCGACAACAATGCCCAGATGACCCAGCAGGGCATGATGTTCCAAGGCACCAAGGGCGAGTACAAGAGCGACCACGCCAACCGCAACTGCTACTTCGTGACCGACGAGCGCGGCTTCGAGCACTACAACCCCAACTTCATGAAGCCGTACGACGACTGGGACGCGCCCGGCGTGACTGACTGGACGGGCTACGGCTATGAGTCGAACGCCGTCGGCATCCACGACAAGCTTGAGCTCCTGGCGGCCACGGAGGGCAAGAGCGGCGAGGAGAAGGCCAAGGCCCGCCAGAAGCTCCTCGCCGACTGGGAGAGCACAGGCTGCCGCGCGCTGCCCGCCGAGGCGCTCATCGGCGTGGCCGTCAACGAGGCCGTGCGCCTCAGCGTGGACAGCGGCAGCCGATTCGTCGTCTTCGACGACAGGCTCTCCCCTCGACTCGAATAGGCTCCCGCGCGGGTGCGTGTAATCTCCTACGGGCCAGGCGTTCGCGTTTTCAGCCTCCGAAGGAGGCGAGGGAATGAAGCCCACGGCGATGCTCGGGGAGCCGTGGGTTGACGACCTCCCGTGGCCCAGCCCCCGAAGGGGGCGGCGGAG
>DATKZY010000144.1:0-71443 GCA_035527715.1 Planctomycetota bacterium
GGATCGGCCAGATGGCGGGCGTGGGCTGGGGCGCGCCTACCGAGTTCAAGTGCAAGGGCAAGATCATCCCCGAAGCCCAGATGCCCAAGTGGAACCCCGGGATGATCAACCAGTTCAACCAGGACGACATCTACGTGGAAATGACGTTCCTGCGGTCGCTGGAGGTCTACGGGCTCGACGTGCCGATCCGCCAGGCGGGGATCGACTTTGCGAACAGCGGCTACAACCTCTGGCACGCGAATCGCGCGGGCCGCGACTGCCTGCGCAGCGGCATCGCCCCGCCCGACAGCGGCCACCCGAAGTTCAACCACCACGCCGACGATATCGACTACCAGATCGAGTCGGACTACTCGGGCCTCATCGCCCCCGGCCTGCCCAACACGGTGGTCGAGCTGGGCGAGAAGTTCGGCCGCCTGATGAACTACGGCGACGGGGTCTACGGCGGCCAGCTCTTCGGGGCCATGTACGCCGAGGCCTTCTTCGAGAGCGACCCCGTGAAGATCGTCGAGGCCGGCCTCAAGTGCATCCCCCAGGGCAGCCAGTACGCCGAGTGCATCCGCGACGTCGTCGAATGGTACAAGAAGGACCCGAAGGACTGGGCGGAGGCGTGGAAGCTCATCAACGAGAAGTACCACGAGAACGCCGACTACCGCAAGGCCTCGTGCAGCGGGCCGAAGGGCGAGTTCAACATTGACGCGAAGATCAACGGCGCCTACGTCGTCATGGGCGTCCTCTACGGCGAGCGCGACCTGGACCAGACGATCCTCATCTCCACCCGCTGCGGGCAGGACTCGGACTGCAATCCGTCGAGCGCCGCGGGCGTGGTCTTCACCACGGTCGGCTACGAGAAGCTGCCCGAGCGCTTCACGTCGGCCCTCAACCCCGAGGGCAAGTTCAGCCACACCCCCTACAACTTCCCCACGCTCATCGCCGTGTGCGAGAAGCTGGCCCGCCAGGCCGTGGTCCGGGCCGGCGGCAAGATCGAGAAGGACGAGCGGGGCGAGGAGGTCTTCCTCATCCCCGTGGCCGCCCCCAAGCCCACGGCGCTCGAGCAGTGCTGGACGCCTGGCCCCATCGCCAACAGCCGCTTCACCGAGCAGGAGATGGAGCAGATCCGCACCCCCGGCGGCGCGAAGAACATCAAGGACGCGGTGGCGAAGTTCGCCCCCGGCTGGCAGGTGGCCAACTGCGGCGACGCCGAAGACCCCGGCCTGCGGGCCGAATGGGGCGGCAAGCGGAACATCCTCGTCACGCATCCCCTCAACCAGAAGACCCCGTGCGTCCTCAGCAAGAAGATCGAGGTGCCGCCGGTGAAGAAGACCACGGTGCGCCTCGTCGTGGGCCACGACCCGCGGGGCGACTGGGAGCTGATCGTCCGGGCCGACAACCGAGAGATCGTCCGAAAGCCCGTCGGCAAGTCCACCGCCTACGATGGGTGGATGGAGGCCAGGGCGGACCTCTCGGCCTACGGCGGCAGGAGCGTGCTCGTCGAGCTCCTGAACGCCCCGAGCGGCTGGCGGTTCGAGACGGGCTTCTGGGCGAAGATTGACATTGTGAGTGAGTAAGCGGAAAGGGAATGTCCTATGACCATGCGAAACGCGTTCCGGTGGCTGTGCGCCCTCGCGCTGGCGAGCATGCTCGCCGGCTGTAGCAGCGAGGAGCCGCCGCCCGACGGGGGCAAGCCGCGCTACCGCGTCGCCCTCGTCATGAAGTCCCTCGCCAACGAGTTCTTCAAGACGATGGAGGACGGGGCCCGGGCCCACGCGCGGAAGGACCCCAGCCGCTACGAGCTGATCTCGAACGGGATCAAGGACGAGCGCGACGTGAACGGCCAGATCGCGATCGTGGAGCAGATGATCGCCCAGAAGGTCAACGCCCTCGTCATCGCGCCGGCCGACTCCAAGGCGCTCGTGCCCGTGTGCAAGAGGGCGGCCGACGCCGGGATCGTGGTGGTGAACATAGACAATGAGCTCGACGAGAAGACCCTGGAGGAGAAGGGCACCAAGATCCCCTTCGTCGGCCCCAACAACCGCCTCGGCGCGCGCTCGGCGGGCGACTACCTGGCCAAGCGGCTCAAGCCCGGCGACACGGTGGCCATCGTCGAGGGCATGCCGGGCGCCGACAACGGCACCATGCGCAAGATGGGCTTCGAGGCCGCCATGAACGCCGCCGAGATCAAGGTCGCCGCCAGCCAGACCGGCTACTGGGAGACCGACAAGGCCGAGAAGGCCGTCTCCGGCATGCTCACGCAGCACCCCGACCTCAAGGGCATCCTGTGCGCCAACGACAGCATGGCCCTCGGCGCCGTCGCCGCGCTCAAGGCCGCGGGAAAGCTCGGCTCCGTGCTCGTCGTCGGCTACGACAACATCTCGGCCATCCAGGAGCTCATCCTCGACGGCAGGGTCCTGTGCACGGTGGACCAGCACGCCGACCAGATCGCCGTCGAGGGCATCCGCCACGCCCTCGACATCCTCGACGGCCACGTGCCCCCCGAGCAATCCGACCGCAAGCAGACCAAGGTGGACCTCATTGACGCCGAGGCCCTCAAGAGGAAGGCCGCGGAGGCCAAGGCCACGGAGGGCGAGGCCGCGGAGCCGAAGTGACCCGGCGGCCTATGGATCGCGCTCGCCGCTTCCCCTTCGGAGGATGAATGGATGGCTGGATGAATGGATGGTTGGGCGGATGGACTCTCTGACAATCATCCAATCATCCACCCATCCAGTCATCCCCTCCAATGGAAAACACCCAGATCCTGCTCACCGTTTCCGGCCTCTGGAAGTCCTACGCGGCCCCCGTCCTCCTCGACGTCGCTCTCGACCTCCGCCGCGGCGAGGTCCACGCGCTCGTCGGCGAGAACGGCGCCGGCAAGACCACCCTGGCCCGCATCCTGGCGGGCCTCACGCGCCCCGACCGGGGCGCGATGACCCTCCGCGGCCGCCCCTACGCTCCAGCCTCGAAGCACGACGCCGACCAGGTCGGCATCCGCATGGTCATGCAGGAGCTCCACCTCGTCGCCAACCTCACCGTGGCCGAGAACCTCTTTCTCGGCCGGCTGCCCAGCCGCTTCGGGGTGGTCAGCTACCGGCGGCTCCGCGCCGACGCGAGGGCGGTCATGGCCCGCGTGGGCCTCGGCGACGTGGCGCCCGACCGCCCGGTGCGGGACCTCGGCGTGGGCCAGCAGCAGCTCGTCGAGATCGCCGCAGGGCTCTCGGGCCGCTGCGACCTGCTCATCCTGGACGAGCCGACCGCGGCCCTCACCGACACCGAGGTCGCCCTCCTCTTCGCCCGCATCCGCGAGCTGAAGGCCGCCGGCGCCGCCATCCTCTACATCTCGCACCGCATGGAGGAAATCCAGCGCATCGCCGACCGCATCACCGTGCTGCGCGACGGCCGCGTCGTCGGCACGCGCCGGGCGAGCGAGGCCAGCCTGGACGAGATTATCCGCATGATGGTCGGCCGCGACCTCGGCGAGGCACGCCCCCGCGCCGGGGCGCGGGCGGCCAGGGTCGCCCTCCGAGTCGTCGGCCTCGCCCGCGGCAAGGCGGTCCGCAACGTGACCCTCGAGGCCCGCGAGGGCGAGATTCTCGGCATCGCCGGCCTCATGGGCTCGGGACGCACCGAGACGCTGCGCGCGATCTTCGGCGCCGACCGCCCCGACGCGGGACACGTGTACCTCTACGGCTCCGAGGCCCCCGCCCGCATCCGCTCGCCGCGCGACGCCGTGCGCCTGGGCATCGCCCTCCTCACCGAGGACCGCAAGCAGCAGGGCCTCCTGCTGCCGCTGCCGATTCGCCACAACGTCACCCTGGCGCGGCTGCGCGACGTCGCCTGGCTCGGCGCCGTGCTGCGGCCCGCCGCGGAGCGGGCCGTGACCGAGCGGCTGGCGCGGGCGCTCGACCTCCAGTGCCGCTCGGCCGACCAGCCCGTCGCCGAGCTCAGCGGCGGCAATCAGCAGAAGGTGGTCATCGCCCGCTGGCTCTACCGCGACTGCCGCATCGCGCTCTTCGACGAGCCGACGCGCGGGATCGACGTGGGGGCCAAGTTCGAAATCTACCGGCTCCTGGCCGACCTGGCCGAGCGCGGGAAGGCCATCGTCGTCGTCTCCTCCGACCTGTTGGAGCTGATGAGCATCTGCGACCGCATCGCCGTGATGTCGGCCGGCCGCCTCGTCGCCACCTTCGCGCGCGGCGAGTGGACGCAGGACAAGATCATGGAGGCCGCCCTTAGAGACTATCTCAAGACCCACTCGGGCAGCGCCCTGGGCGCCGGAGCATCGTGATGCAGCAACGCCTTCGCGACGGGTTGAGGGCCTGCTGGCGCGCCGTGGCCGACTACGTCGGACTGGCGGGCGTGCTGGCCGGGCTCATCGTGCTGTTCGGTCTTACCGCGCGCAACTTCCTCACCCTCGACGTCTTCCGCACCATCGCCAACCAGATCCCCTACACCATCGTCCTGGCCGTGGGGATGACCTACGTGCTGATCATCGCGGGGATTGACCTGTCGGTAGGCTCGGTGCTCGCCCTGAGCGTGGCCGTGATGGCCCAGGTGCTCACGAGCGTGAAAGGGCCGCTCGCACTGCCGCTGGGCGTGGTGGCCTGCCTGGCCACGGGCCTCGTGTGCGGCGCGATCAACGGTGCGGTGACGGTCGCCTGGCGGCTCCCCGCGTTCATCGTCACCCTCGGCATGCTCGAGATGGCCCGCGGGGCCGCCTACTTTGCCACGGCCAAGCGCACGCTGTACTTCGAGTCCAGGGTCTCGGCCCTCTCCGAGGTCTTCCTCGGCGGGCTGTCGCTCTCCTTCTATGTCGCGTTGGCCATTGTCGCCCTGGCGCAGTTCGTCCTCACCCGCAGCGTGCTCGGGCGTTACATGGTGGCCATCGGCACGAACGAGGAGGCGGTGCGGCTGTCGGGGATTCGCCCGCGCCCGGTCAAGTTCGCCGTCTTCGCCCTGTGCGGGCTGCTCACCGGCCTGGCGGCGGTGATGCACGCCCTGAAATCGCCCTCGGCCAACCCGGGCATCGGCCAGGGCTACGAGCTGGACGCCATCGCCGCTGCGGTCATCGGCGGCACGAGCCTCATGGGCGGCAGGGGTTCCGTCGTCGGCTCGTTCTTCGGCGTCCTGATCATGGCCGTGCTCTGGTTTGGCCTTGCCGGCCTGGGCGTGGCCGAGGAGTACAAGCGCTTCGTCACCGGCCTCGCCATCGTGGCGGCCGCCATCGCCGAATACTATCGCCGGCGCATGGCCCGAGCCGAGAGAGCATAAGGAGGCCCTCGATGACCACGTGCTTGCTGGCCAAGGCCCTCGCGGCTGTCGCGTTCGTGGCCGTCGCCGCGGCAGCGCAGCAGAAGACCATTGAGGGCCTCGCCGGTCAGGCCGCCGACGTCGCCCCCAGCGCCTACCTCTTCAGGTCTGACCGCCAGGCTACGGAGAACCCGCCCGAGGCCTGGCTCCTCCTGGCACAGTGGGCCGGCCTCCCGTTCGACAAGCCCATTGACCCAAACGCTCCCCGGCTCAAAAAGGCCCTCTGCGGCCTCCTGTGGGAGGAGGTGCGCCCCGTGCGGCGCGTCGAGCTGTCGTGGCCGGGGGACGCTGCGAACCGACCCTCCCCCGGAGACGTGACGGTGGCCTTCTTCGACGCCACCGACGCCACCGCCCACACCTGGTGGAACCCCCGCACGGTGCGCGAGGCGGCCAAGCCTGAGGTCTCGGTTGACGGCCTCGTCTATACGTATGCCATTCCCGTGGACACCTGGGGCATTGTGGCCGCGGTCCGCGGCGAAGGGGACGCCTCGGCCTGTCCCGTGCCAGCGATCCGCGCCTTCGTGGCCGACACCTGGAAGAAGATGGAGGTGGAACTCGAATGGGGCTTCGAGGACGCGCGGTCCGACCTGGCCTATGACGGAAGCCTCCAGCCCTACGACGGCATCCTCGGCGAGGTCCGGCCGCTGGAGGGCGATTCGGGCACGACCCCGACGGGCCCCCAGGCTTGGGCCTCGGCGAAGAAGGGCGACGGGCGCAGAGGTGTCAGGTTCAGCCTCCTCTACATTGGCTCCTCGCGCTGGCGCCGCACCTGGCCGTACCACGCCCAACCCGACGACGTGGCCCGCACCATCGTGACCGCGTGGACGAAGTCGGGCAGCTTCTCCTTCCTTGCCGCCGACCTGGAGCGCGGCCCCATCCTCGCCCCTGAGCACGGGTTCTTCGTCCGCTCCGTCTCCCGGGAACAGGCGCCGGCGCCTGCGGCCGATGCCCCGAAGGCCCTCCCCTCCGGGCAGGCCCTGGACACGGAAATGGACTCCATCCCTGGCATTCCGCTGGTGCGGGGGTGGGCCAGCAACGTCATCCCGTGGTTCGGCGTCAACCCGACCGACAAGTCGGCAACGGCGGGGTCGCTGACGATTCCCGCGCGCTGCGCCGCGATGCATCCACTGCCGGACCGCGACGTCGCCGTCGCCTGGCGCAGCCCGATCAGGGGTCGGGTCAGGCTGAAGGGCAAGGTCGCTGCCGCCGACGCGCGGGGCGGCAACGGCACCGAGTGGGCCCTCGTGCACGAGAGTAAGGCGGGCCGAGTCGTCCTCGCACGCGGCGCGATCACCCCAGGGCATTCGCAGTGCATCCCGCAGGAAGCGGCGGACGCGAAGCTGGCCGACGTGGCGGTCGAGGCAGGCGACGCGCTCTCGCTCGCCGTGGGCGCCAAGGGCGGCAACCACATGTGTGACACGACCATCGTCGAGCTTGTCGTGACGGAGACGGGTGGGGAGAAGCGCACGTGGGATCTCGTGAAGGACGTTGCCGACAGCATCCATGCGGGCAATCCCCACGCCGACGGCTTCGGCAGCCCGGGTGTGTGGCACTTCCTCTCCGTCGAGGCCCAGGCGGGGGCTGGGCAGGCGTCCGCCGATGCCCCGCCCTTCGACCAAGCGTCCCGTGCGGCGTCCGCTCGCGACTTCCTCAAGGAACTCGCCGCCAGGGGCCTCTCCACCATCCGCCAACACGTCCGCAAGCACCCCGAACAGAGCTGGGAGGGTGCGGTGCGGGCCCTGCACGGGGCCGGGCCGCTCCCGCCCCACCCCAAGCCGGCGTTCGAGCCGGCCATGCAGCTCGAAGTCCCCTGCGACCGACTCGCCGCCCAGTGGAAGCTCGGGGCCTGGCACATCCTGCGCCATGCAGTGAAGGACGCAAAGGGAGCCTGGCGCTTCAACGATTTCCCCTTCGGCATTCTTGCGTCGGAGACCTACATGTTCCTCCGCGCGCTCGACCTGCAGGGGATGCACAAGGAGGCCGCCGACGGCCTGGACCAGTGGCTGTCGCTGCCCATGCAGCCGAAGGCTTCCGCGGGCACCCACGGGAACTCGAAGCCCGACAGGCCCCTCGGCCACTTCGCCGACGGCGACGGCTGCCTCACCCACGCCACAGGCCCAGACGGCGCGGGCGGGCACATGGACGCCGTCCACTCCATGGGGCCTGGCGCCATCGCGTTCGCCCTCTCCGAGCACTTCCTCCTCACGGGCGACACCGAGTGGCTGAAGGCCCACGCCCCGCGCATGAAGGCCAACGCCGAATGGATACTGCGCCAGCGCCGTCTCCTCGGGCGCAACGTGCCGGGCGGCGACCGCCTCTGGGGCCACGGCCTCCAGCCGGCACACGTCGTCACCCCCGACAGCCATTGCATGCACATGCAGTTCTACGAGTCCGAGGCCTATTACTGGCTCGCCGTGAAACGCATGGCCGAGCTGCTGGCCCTCCTTGATCCGGCGGAGGGCGCCCAGATGGCCGCCGAGGCCGAGGCATATCGCAAGAGCCTGCTGGCGGCGATTGACCGCTCCATCACCCTCACCCCCGTCGTGGCCGTGCGGGACGGCACCTATCGCTCATTCATCCCCTTCTCCCCCTACGTTCGCGGCTTCGCGGCGGGGGCCTGGGGCTGGCGGAGGTGCCAGGGACACGTCGGCGCGATCTACTGGGACACCGTGCAGTCGGCCGACCCCCTCATCAGCCCCAGCGGCCTCCTCGCGCCCAGCGACCCGCGCGTCCAGGGCCACCTCGATGTGCTCGAAGACCGCCTGCTGCTGGAGAACACGAAGATACGGGAGCGGAGGCCAGCCTTCGACGCCGAGAAGGACTGGTTCTCACACGCAAGCTGGCAGTACCAGTGCGGGCTGGAGCGCCACGCGAACATCCACATCGCGGCCGATGACCCCCCGAACTTCCTCCGCTCGATGCTGAACCAGTACGCCGTGGACATCATGCCTGGCGACTACACGTTCCGCGAGCACACGACCGGCGGGCCGCCGGATAAGCCATACGAGGAGTCCTGCTTCCTCGAACGCCTCCGCATGATGCTCGTGATGGAGGATGCCGGCCGCCTGTGGCTCGCGCGGGCCGTGCCACGGGCATGGCTCGAGCAGGGGAAGAGAATCGCGGTCAGGAACGCGCCGACCCACTTCGGGCCGGTGGACTACGAGATCGTCTCGGACGCCGACCGGGGACGGATCGCGGCGACGGTGAGCCTGCCGGCGCGCCGTGCGCCCGAGGCCATCCTGCTGCGCCTGCGCCATCCCAAGGCTGCACCAATCCGCAGTGTCACCGTCAACGCACAACCGTGGACGGACTTCGACGCCACGCAGGAGACTGTCCGGCTGCACGACGCAAGAGGAACGATAAGGGTGGAGGCGCGTTACTGAGGCCGGCGGCGGATGGCCAAGGCCGAACGAGAGTGAGGAGGCATCATGCGCCAAGTGCTACTGGCCCTTGTCGCTCTCTTGCCCGGTTGCGGGGTTCCGTCGTGGATGCACGTCGCTCGCCCGTCCTGGTTCACGTTGGGCTGCGCCGACACGATGGAGAAGGTGTTCCGCGATGAGCCGTGGACGCGCGGCCCGGCCGAGAAGCTGGCCATCGAGGCCGCGCGCAACGACGTCGAGGGTATCCAGCTCGTCGTAGCCCCGACCGGCAAGGATGGCCTCCGCTCCGTCACCGTCGAGGTGACCGACCTGCGGTGCGGCCGCTCGACCATCCCGAAGGCCAGCGTCACCTGGAACGTCGTCGGCTACGTGAAGACCGAGAAGCCGGCCTACAAAGCGCCCAGGGTCGGCTGGTGGCCCGACCCGCTCCTGCCGGCGACGCCCTTCGACGTGAAGGCCGGCGAGGTGCAGCCCGTGTGGCTCAGCGTGCGCGTGCCCGACGACGCGAGGCCCGGCCTCTATCGCGGCAAGGTCACCGTCCGCGCCGGCCGGCTGAAGCGCTCGCTGCCCATCGAGCTTCGCGTGTGGGACTTCGCCATCCCGAAGCAGCAGCACCTGGAGACCTGTTTCCTCCTCCGCCCCGACGAGCTACAGCGGTTCTACCGCCTCAAGAGCGTGCCCATCGAGATGTATGAGTCGTGGATGGACTTCTGTCTCGACCGCCGCATCTGTCCCGCGCTCTACGATTGGACGCACCTCGAGCGGGATCTGGAGCGGCTCGTCGCCCGCCAGCTCGACCGCGGCGGCGCGTGCTTCGGCATCGCCTACGCCTGGCCACGAAAGGGCACGCCCGAGGAACGAGCGAAGCACAACGAGCCGCAGATCACCGCCATCCGCAAGCTCTACGAGCGCGTGAAGGCCCGCGGCTGGCTGCCCAAGGCCTACGTCTACTGCCACGACGAGGTCGGCAAGGAGCACTACGACATCGCCCGCGAGCTTTACTCCGCCCTCAAGAAGGCCATGCCCGGCCTCCGCCTGATGCAAACCTTCTACAAGGACAGCCCGATCCCCGCCCTCGACGACTGCCTCGACATCTGGGCGCCCGTCACCGGCCGCTATCGCAAGGAGGAGTTCCAGGCCCAGCAGGCCAAGGGCGACGAGGTCTGGTGGTACGTCTGCTGCGGCCCGGGCAAGCCCTACGCCAACCTGATGATCGAGTGGCCGGGCATTGACCACCGCATCCTGCTCTGGCAGACCTGGAAGCTCGGCGTCACCGGCTTCCTCTACTGGGGCATCAACGTCTTCGCCAGCAACTCGAAGGGCGAGAAGCGCTGGCCCGAGGCCGCCTGGGACCCCGCGACGTTTGTCAACCAGCAGGGCGGCCGCCACCACGGCGACGGACAACTCCTCTACCCCGGCCCCGACCGCCTGCCCCTCTCTTCAGTGCGCCTGGAGAACTTCCGCGACGGCCTGGAGGACTACGAATGCCTCTGGCTCCTCCGCGACGCCGTGACGAGGCTCAAGAAGGCGGGGGGCCACGACGCCCTGGTCGCCGAGGCCGAACGTGTCCTCGCCATTGACGACGCGGTGGTGAAGGACCTGCGTCAGTTCACCCAGGACCCGCAGGCCCTGCGAGCCGCGCGGGCGGCTCTCGCCGCCCTCATCGAGCGCGTTCACGCGGCGCTCGAACGCCGCTGACGAGGCGTTCGCCGAGGGCCTTCGCGGCGGCCAGGAGGTCGGGGCGGCGGCGGGCGGCGTCGGGCGGGCCAAGGCGTGGCTCGACCATGAGCTCGACGGGCTCGAACCGCCCGAACCAGCCGAAGTAGGCGGCCAGGCGGCGGGCCATCTCGCGGTAGAACGCGATGGTGTCGGCCTCATAGGTCAGGAGAATCGCCGCCGCGCGCTGCCGCTCCTTCTTGCGGGGATCAGAGATGAAGCAGCGGCAGCGGTCGAAGAAGGTCTTGAGCTGGCCCGAGACGCCATCGAAGTAGACGGGCGAGGAGAAGAGCCACACGTCGGCATCTCGCAGCTTCCCGATGACGGGGGTGAGGCCGTCCTCCTGCGGGCAGCGGCCCGCGGCGAGGCAGGCGTCGCAGGCCTGGCAGCCGGCGTAGGTGAGTTCGTTCAGGCGCACGAGATCGACGGTGGCGCCCGCGGCCCGCGCGCCATCGAACGCGGCAGCCAGGAGCGTTTCCGAGTTGCCGCCGCGCCGAGGGCTGCCCGAGATGCCGAGAACCGTAACCATCGCGTTCTCCTCGACCGGGGGTTTACTCCCGCCCCCACACAGTGTATCCTTGGGGAGCGTTGGGGCAAGTCGCTTTCCTTCCCTCGTGTGGGAGTGCGGAGGATGACGCCGATGCGCGCGATGGTGCTCTTCGCCCCTGTGGTCCTGCTTGGAGCGCTGCTCATGGCAAGCCGCCGTCCGGCCGGGGCCGCTGAGCTCGCGGTCGAGGACTTCAAGTTCGACGGGCCGCTCGGCTCGCAAGGCACAACCATCGAGAAGGTCGGCACGAATCACTTCAAGGTCACCCTCGGCCACGCGCCCAGGCAGAAGGGCTGGAATAACAAGCTCCAGTTCCAGATCACCCGCAACGCGAAGGGCAATGCGCTCCGCCTCGATGTCGTCTTCCTCGGCGGCAACGCCTACACCCTCAACGAGTACTTCCACTCGTGGTCCCACGACGCCAGGACGTGGCACCCCATCCAGTGGAAGCACAAGTCGAGAGACTCCGCGAAGGGCGACGCGCTGGAGTTCCCCGAGTTCGCGGAGGACATCGTCTACGTCGGCCACCAGGTGCCCATGTCGTACGAGGACACCGTGGCGATGATCGAGGAGTGGAGGAAGAGCCCGTTCGTGAAGGCACACGTCATCGGCCAGTCGCTCGGCAAGCGCGACATCCATCGGGTCGAGATCACCGACCCGAAGAGCCCCCACCCCGAGGCGGCACGCTGGGTCCACTACTTTGGGAACCAGCACCCGGGCGAGCACAACGCACAATGGCGCATGGTGGGGATGATCGAGTGGCTTCTGAGCGAGGCGGGGGCCGACTGCCGCCAGCGAAGCATCTGCCACTTCGTGCTCATGACCAGCCCCGATGCCCCCTCGAAGGGCTGGTATCGCGTCAACGCCCAGGGCGTGGACATGAACCGCTCGTATCGCGCCGAAGGCGCCGACCCCGAGAAGCAGGCCCACGAGGCCTGCGTCGTGCAGAAGGACCTCGAGAAGCTCATGGCCTCGGCGGCGCCGGTGAGCGACCTGTGGAGCATGCACACCTGGGGCGGCATCGTCGAGCCGGTCCTCCTCGCCGGCCCCGAGATGGGCGCAAGGCTCGGCCCCTGGACCGGCCTCCGCGACGCCGTCGAGCGCCACGACCCCAAGAACCTCGTCAAGCCCCTGAAGCTCGATACCAAGCCCAGCCCGACCACCTACTGGACCGAGGGGCCGCACAAGCAGTTCGGCATCACCACCGTGCTGTGCGAGGGCGGCGGCGCCATCTACACCAGGGACCGGAACAAAGAGTCCGGCGTGGTCCTCATCCAAGGCATCGCGGAGTACTACAAGGGCACGCGCAAGTAGCGCGTCAAGGGGAGGGGGAGGCCCGGCGCCGCCGGCGGCGGGCCAGTGCGGCCAGGCCAGCCGCCACGAGCAGGGCCGTGGCCGGCTCGGGGGTGTAGTAGGCGCCCAGGACAGCTTCCGCCAGCTTGTTCTGCGGCGTGTAGGCCGTCGGATCGCTGTCCCCGCTCGGGTACGTGTTCCAGTTCCACCAGTAGTAGCCATCGAGCCACGAGCAGTCTATCGTCGCCGTGAAGGTAGCCGCATAACAGTCCGCCTGCTCCTGCTGATCCTCGGTCCCTACGATGGAGGAGTCGTATGGCCACCGGTTAGCGCCGTTGACGCTGCGGTAGCCGATTTCGGTGAACAGCACGTCGTCGGGGTCCTCGGGGGGCAGCGAGAAGAGCCAGGCTTCGATGGCATTGGCGCGGCCGTTCCAGGCCGTGACCAACTGGTCAAGGGTCGGATCGTCCACGCCGGTCAGCGGAAAATAGGCGTCAATCCCGATATAGTCCAGGTCGTCCCACCAGCCGATCGTCTGGTAGTCGTCCCAGTTCGCCGCGTAGGTGAGCCAGCCGGAAGGGAAGTTGGTGCGGGCAAGGGCGATGGTGCTGCGCCACTGGGCCTCGTTCCACTGGGCGAGCTTGTACTCGCAGCCGATGCAGAAGGCGTCCACCCCCACGCCCGGGAGTGCCGCCCACGTCGTCCAGCGGTCTATGAACGCCTTGTAGCCATCGCCCGGGACGACACCGAACCAGGCGTCGTCCCCTGGGATGTCGCCGCGCCAGCCGCCGGCCGCCACGTCCACGATCGGCTTCAGGAGCACCTTGATGCCGCGGTCGTGAAACTCCTGCACGGCGATCTGCGCGGAGGCCATGGTGGTGCTGTAGTCGGGCCACGGCGCCGTGTAGTCGGGCGCGATCATCGTCGCGGTAGGGTTGGCCTGGAACTCGAACACGTTCAGGGCCACCCACTGCACGTCGTCCGCCTGCATGTTGGTGACGGATTGCTTGAACGCGGCATAGACCGCGGGGTTCGTCAGGTCGTTGCCCCAGGGAGTGTACGACATGCCCTGCTGGAGGGGCATGGCGGCGGCCGAGCCGCCCAGCGACAGCACGAGCGAGCCGAGGAAGGTGGGCACAAGCGTCCGGGTGGCGATCACACTCCATCCCCTACACAACGGCCGGTCACTCCCCCCGCCGTCAGCCATTCTAGCGATCCGAGGAGGCGTGTCAACACTTTCTTGACATCGCCGGGCGATTTCCCCCCTTGACGCCCCCGCCCCGCTGCGCTACCATGCCGCCCCAAACCAGGAACCCCCGGACCCTCAAGAGGAGCCTCCGATGGAAATGGCCAAAGTGGTCCCGTGTCTGGACATCAAGGACGGCCGCGTGGTCAAGGGCGTGAAGTTCGTGAATCTGCGCGACGCGCGCGACCCGGCCGAGGCGGCCGCCGCCTACTGCAAACAGGGCGCCGACGAGGTGGTGTTCCTCGACATCGCGGCCACCGTCGAGAAGCGCAAGACCCGACTCGAATGGGTCAAGAAGGTCGTCAAGGTCGTCACCGTGCCCTTCGCCGTCGGCGGCGGCATCGGCTCGCTCGACGAGATGAAGGCGCTCTTCGACCTCGGCGTGTCCAAGGTCTCGATCAACACGGCAGCGGTGCGCAACCCCGACCTCATCGAGGAGGCGGCCGACGCCTTCGGCCCCGACCGCATCGTCGTGGCCATTGACGCCCAGAAGGGCGAGCACGGCCTCGAAGTCCTCATCTCCGGCGGCGCCCGGAAGGCCGGCATCGAGCTCGTCGAATGGGCGCAGCAGGTCGAGGACCTCGGCGCGGGCGAAATCCTCCTGACGAGCAAGGACGCCGATGGCATGCAGGACGGCTTCGACATCCCGATGACCAAGGCCGTGGCCGACGCCGTGACCATTCCCGTCACGGCCTCGGGCGGCTGCGGCAAGGTCGAGCACATGGCCGCCGCCATCCTCGAGGGCCACGCCACCAACGTCCTTGCCGCCTCGGTCTTCCACTTCGGCACCCTCACCGTCCGGCAGGTCAAGGAGCACCTCAAGAGTCAGGGGATTCCGGTAAGGCTGTGACATTCCGTAATCCGTAATTCGTAATCCGTAACCGGACACGAAGAAGGGGCCGCACCCCTTCTCTGCCTGGTGTTCTTGTTTCGGATTACGGATTACGCATCACGGATTCCAGGCACGGAGGTCCTCCATGCCGACGAAGACCAACCCGAGCTGGCCCGTCCTCAAGAGCTATGGCCAGGCGCACCTGGCGCGGATTGCCCTGCCCCTCGGCGGCATCGGGACGGGGACGGTTTCGCTCGGCGGGCGCGGCGACCTGCGCGACTGGGAGATCGTCAACCGTCCCGCCAAGGGCTTCTCCCCCCGCAACACCTTCTTCGCCCTCTGGACCCAACAAGCAGGAGAACCGCGCTCTTCCTCTTCTCCTGTCACGCGTCACGCGTCACGCGTCACGCGCTGTCTTGAGGGCATCCTCCCGCCCGAGACCTACGAGGGCGCGAGGGGCGCCACGGCCCCCAACCACGGCCTGCCCCGCTTCCGCCACTGCTCGTTCCACGCCGCCTATCCGTTCGGCCAGGTGCTGCTGGCCGACCCCGACGTGCCGCTCGACGTGCGTATCGAGGCCTTCAACCCCCTTATTCCAGGCGATGCCGACCGCAGCGGCCTGCCCGTGGCCATCCTGCGCTTCGTCCTCACCAACCGCACGAAGCGAGCTGTGGACGCCGCCGTGTGCGGCAGCCTCCAGAACTTCATCGGCTCCGACGGCTCCAGCGGCAAGCCCTCAAAGAACGTCAACGCCTTCCGCAAGGGGCCACGGCTCCAGGGCATCTTCATGAGTTCCGAGGGCGTGGACCCCGCCGCCGAGCAGTGGGGCACCATCGCCTTGGCCACCACAGCCAGGACCGGCGTCACGCGCCGCACCGCCTGGGCCAAGCGCAGCTGGGGCGACTCGCTGCTCGATTTCTGGGACGACTTTTCCGCCGACGGCACGCTCGACGACCGCGACGCCGAGGGCGCCGACGGCCCGACCGCCTCGCTCGCTGTCCGACTCCGCGTCCCGGCCCGCGGCACGCGCGCCGTCAGCTTCCTCCTCGCCTGGCACTTCCCGAATCGCATGACCTGGACTCCTGCAGAGGATGCGTGTTGCGAGGCGAACCGCGTGAGCAACTACTACGCGACGCAGTTCACGGACGCCTGGGCCGCCGCCTCCAGGGCCGCTGTCGCGCTCCCGCGCCTCGAGGCCGACACGCTCCACTTCGTCCGGGCCTTCTGCGACAGCGACCTGCCCCCCGCCGTCAAGGAGGCCGCGCTCTTCAACCTCTCGACCCTGCGCTCCCAGACCAGCTTCCGCACCGAGGACGGCCGCTTCTTCGGCTTCGAGGGCTGCCACGACAAGAGCGGCTGCTGCCACGGCTCGTGCACCCACGTGTGGAACTACGAGCACGCCACCGCCTTCCTCTTTGGCTCCCTCGCCCGCTCGATGCGCGCGACCGAGTTCCTCCTCGCCACCGACGACACGGGCCACATGGCCTTCCGCGTCAATCTGCCCCTCTCGCGCGCCCAGGAGTTCAAGCACGCCGCCGCCGACGGCCAACTCGGCTGCCTGATGAAGGCATTCCGCGACTGGCAGCTCAGCGGCGACGACGCCTGGCTCCGCCGCCTCTGGCCCAAGATTCGCAAGGCCATGGAGTTCTGCTGGATTCCCGGCGGCTGGGACGCCGATCGCGACGGCGTGATGGAGGGCTGCCAGCACAACACGATGGACGTCGAGTACTACGGCCCGAACCCGCAGATGGGCGCGTGGTATCTCGGCGCGTTGCGCGCCGTCGAGGAAATGGCCCGCCACCTGGGCGAGGATGAATTCGCGACGACCTGCCGCGACCTCTTCGAGCGCGGCCACCGCTGGATGGACGAGCACCTGTTCAACGGCGAATACTACGAGCACGAGATTCGCCCGCCGAGGTCCGCCAACGCCATTGCCCCCGGCCTGCGCCTGAGCATGGGCGCGAAGGACCTCTCCGAGCCCGACCTCCAGCTCGGCGCCGGCTGCCTCGTGGACCAGCTCGTCGGCCAATACACCGCCCACGTCCTCGGCCTCGGCTACCTCCTCGACCCCAGGCACGTCAAGGCCACCCACCGCGCCATCATGAAGCACAACTTCAGGCGGGGCCTCTACGGCCACTTCAACCATCTTCGCACCTTCGCCCTCAACGACGAGTCGGCCTTGCTCATGGCCACCTATCCCCGGGGCCGCCGCCCGAAGCGGCCGTTCCCCTACTACAACGAGGTCATGACCGGCTTCGAGTATTGCGCCGCCGTCGGCATGCTCTACGAGGGCCAGACCGCTGCCGGCCTCAAATGCATCGAGGCCATCCGCCGCCGCTACGACGGCCTGAGGCGCAACCCCTTCGATGAAGCCGAGTGCGGCCACCACTACGCCCGAGCCATGGCCAGTTGGTCGGCGGTCCTCGCCCTCACCGGCTTCCACTACTCCGCCGTCACGAGAACGATGACATTCGCCGCGGCCAGGAAGCCCACCACCTGGTTCTGGTCCACCGGCTCTGCCTGGGGCACCGTCCGCCAGAGGCCGAGCCGGAGGGGCACCCACGTGGAAATCGCCGTGTTACACGGCAGATTGGAGCTCGGCAAGGTTCTGTTGGAGGGCCTCGGCTCCGTCGAGAGCGGCAAGTCAATCGCCATTGCGGCGGGAGAGACTGCCAGGTTCCTCGCGGGGCGTGACGCATGAAGGAGACTGCTCGTCCCGTGCAGCGTTCCCGCGTGCCACGGATCACGTGACACGCATCGAGGAGCATCGAAGTCAGGAGGAGACTCTGGTGACAGTCTTTGTCATGATCCCTTACAGGGACACGTTCAGGGAGACCTATCGCACTGCGATTGAGCCAGTGCTGAAGGCCAATGGCCTCGAACCAGTCGTCGGGGAGAATCATGTCACGCCGGGTCCTGTGGATGAGCAGATCGTCGCCTCCATACGAGACGCCAGGTTCTGCGTGGCGGACCTCACGGGTCCCAACCCGAACGTGGTCTACGAAGTCGCGCTGGCGCACTCATTGCGCAAGCCTGTGATTCTGCTGACCCGGGACGATCTGGGCGACATTCCATTCGACGTTCGCCACCACCGGGCTCTGAAGTATGCCCCGACGGCGGAGGGACACGCGCGGTTGGCGCAGATGTTGCACGAAGCGGTCAAGGCGATCCTTGCCTCAGAGCAATCGGTAGTCCACCTCCTGAAGAGGATGCTGGCCCCTTCCAGCATCGAGACAAGTAGAGGGGGGTTCGTGGTAGTGGCTAGTCCACTTTCGTATCGAGCCGCGTTCCGAAGAGGGGGCGGGTGGAGGAAGAGACCTCTCACAACTTTCTCGGACAACGTGGGGATCCGCGGGCTGATGCAGTCATTCGGTCTGATATACGGCCTGGAAAGGCTTCCCGAACTCCTGAACCCGGACGACTTCGACGACGAGGTGCTGGAGAAGCCGGAGAACCGGGTGAACATGTACGCGATAGGGAGTCCAAAGGCCAATCGGTGGACGGGGATTCTCATGGAGGGCTTCTTCGCGAACCGCAAGCCCAAGTGGGAGTTCAAGCCCGACCCGGAGAGCCGGGAGATAATGAACCCAAGAGTGATCGTGCGGCGCGACGGTCACGAGTTCAGACCCCACGTGATTGGGGATCCCCACATCCTGAAGTGGGATTTCGGCCTGGTGATCCGGGGGCCTCATCCCATGGATGCCAGCTTCATGTTCATGGTCCTTGCCGGCAGGAGCTCGCTCGGAACGGAAGCCGCATGCCTGGCCGTCACGGACCCCGTGTGTCTGAAGAAGCTCGACGAACGGCTGCGCTTCGAGGGCATCAACGCGGACGACCACAGGGAAGCGTTCTGCACCATCGTCAGCATCAAGGCCCCGGACATGAAGACCGACAAGGACGAATTCAGGGTATGCGATGTCATACGGTACTGATGACCTGTGAGCGGCGGCGCGTCGCCATCGTTGCTTGCGCGGGGACACCCCGCGTCGCCCGGCGCGCCGCAGTTGACAAAGCCCCTCAGCCGTGACAGGATATCTGGCGTGCATGCTCCGCGACTGGCCAGACAAGGGAAGGCCCTCAGACAGAAAGGGAAGACGATGAGGAAGCTCGTGTGGTGCGTCGTGTGGGCGCTGTGTGCGGCGGCGATTGCGGGCGAAGAGGCGAAGCCGACCGAAGGGCTGAAGCCGCCCGAGGGCGCCGTCGTGCTCTTCGACGGCAAGGACGCATCGCAGTGGGACAAGGCCAAGGTCACGCCCGAGGGCTATCTCGAGGCCGGGGCGATCACGAAGGAGAAGTTCGCCGACTGCCAACTCCACCTGGAGTTCAACATCCAGCCCGACCCGACGGGGAAGAAAGTGTCGGGCAACAGCGGAGTCTACATCCAGAACCGCTACGAAATCCAGATACTGAACTCGGCGGGCGGCAATCCCTCGAAGGGCGGATGCGGGGCGATCTACCAGTTCAAGCCGGCCGACACGAATCAGGCGAAGCCGCCGGGCGAGTGGCAGACCTACGATATCACGTTCCGCGCCCCGCGTTGGGACGACCAGAAGAAGAAGGCCGAGAACGCCCGCATCAGCGTCGTGCACAACGGCGTGAGGATCCACGACAACGTGGAGGTGCCGAACAAGACGGGCCATGGCAAGCCCGAAGGCCCCGAGCCCGGGCCGCTCTGCCTCCAGGACCACCGTAACAAGGTTTGCTTCCGCAACATCTGGCTGCTGCCGCTGAAGGCCGAGACGAAGTGACGCCTCAGCTCAGGCACAGGCGCTCAGGCCGCGGGCTTGCATCAAGGCTGTGGGCCGGCTATCATCGGGGACGGAGCCGGGGCAAGGAGGGACCGTAGGGGGCAAGTGCCGCCTGCACGAGTCGCGTCTCACCCTCGTGGCAAAGGAGCGGTGTTCTCATGAGCAACAGAGGAATGGGCCTGCACGTCCTCGCGGGACTTGCGCTGTTCGCCGCGCCGGGGTGCATGATCTGGCTTCGCCCCGAGTGGGCGGAACTGAAGAAGTCCACGCAGCCGCCGATCCTGCGGCTGGGAGAAATCAAAGAGACCTTCACGGGAACCTGGGTGGCCGGGGGCACGCAGACGAGCCTCAGGAACCACCTGCTGAGCGCCTTTGCGCGGCCCGAGGCCGCTGCCCTGTTCTCCGGCGACCCGGACAGCCTGACGCTGAACCTCGATATTGTCTCGGACCACGAGGACGATATGCCGCGCATGTTCGTTCTGGGCTGCCTCAGCATTGGCACCCTGGGCCTGCTCCCGCTCACCTACCATTCGGAATGGAACTTGCAGTGCAGCGTGACCGTCAAAGGCCCCGACGGCACGGTCGTGGCGAAGTACCCGGTCCAGACGACGGGCAGCTACGACATCTGGGCGCTGCCGCCCACGATGTTCACCTTGTTTGCCGGATCGTTCCGGGCGCCGGGCGACGCCGGGCGCATCTTCCGCAGGATGGTCCATCGCGTCGTCGCCGACGTCAGTAAGGCGGTGGACACCGACTATCCGCGCCTGGCCAGGTGGAAGGAGGCGCGGGCACTCGTCGCGGCGCAAGCGCCGCTGAACGCGGCCATCGGCGACACAGCGTACTGGGTGGTCTACAACATCTCGACGCCTCAGCCCTCGGGCGCGGGAGCCGCGGCCTCGGCGCGCGAGTACGCCCTCGAGCTGCACCGCACCCGCCCGCAGCCGGGGGCGGCACCGCTCCGCCGCCTCGTCGTCGGCACGCGAAGCGGGGCAGTGAAGACCGCCTGGCAATGGCGCGACCCGAAGAGCGTGGTCTTCTTCGCCCACGGCCGCCTGTGGCACCCCGAGTGGAAGACGGGCCAGCCGGGGGACAAGCTGGTCGCCGTCGGGTTCCGCGAGCGCGCGGTCACCGCCAAGGACCTCTTCGCGCCCGACGGCCTGCCTGCCCTCGCGGCGACGGAGTGGAACGACCTCGTGGTGGCCTGGAAGAACCGCGACCTGGCCACCCTCCTGCGCGAGGGACGCACCGCCGACCTGGGCGAGCATGTGGCGCAGATCGAGCAGTTGGCCCTGCGAGCCAACGAGTCGGCGGACCGCGAGAACAACAAGGCGGAGGAACTGAAGGCGGCGGGCAAGCCGGGCAGCGAACTCCACCGCGAGGCGGCGCTGGCCTACCGCGCCCGCATCGAGGTCCTCAAGCCCATCCTCGCCGCCATCAAGGCCGAGGTGGCCAATCGCCAACGATGAGGCAGACCCTGCCCGGGCAGGCGGCGCGCCGCGGGCCGAGACCAGGTAGCTGGGAGGGGACGGAGCCTACTGCGATGCGCACGAACACAACGGTTTCTCACTTGGCCTGCCTCGTCCTGATGGCCGGGGGGGCGGGATGCATGGTCCGCCTCAGCCCGAGGCGCGTCGAGTTGAAGCGCTCGGCCCGGCCTCCCATCTACCGCCTGGGCAAGATCACCGAAGACCTCACGGGCACCTGGGCCGCCGCCGCGAAGACCAACGACTGGGGGGGCAAGAACCCCGTGGCCGCCTTGCTCCGGCAGTCCGAAGCCGCCTCGCTGTTCAGCAGCGACCCCAACAACCTGACGATGGACATTCATCTTGTGTCGAGCCACGAGGACGACGCCCCGCGCCTGGCCTTCCTGGCGCTCATGAGCATCTGTACGCTGGGCATCATGCCCCTCCACTACCGCTCGGAATGGACCTCGGACGTGACGGTGACCATTCGGACGCCGGACGGGGCAACCGTGGACGAGCATGCGCTCCGGGCCAAGGGGGCCTACGACATCTGGGCGATGCCGCTCACCATGTTCACCCTGGGCACCGCGGCCCTGCGCGGGCCGCTGGACGGGCAGGAGGTGCGCAACCGCATGACGCGGAAGGCCGCGGCCGACCTGATGGAGGCGGCCGAGCGCGACTACGACCGCCTGGCGCGCTGGCGCCAGGCCTGGGCCGTCATCGCCGACCAGCAGCCGATCAGCGTGCAGGCCGGGGCCGCCACGTACTGGGCGACCTACAACATCGCCGCAGCCACGGAGGCGGCTGGCCGCCGACGCGAGTATGTGCTGGAGATTCACCAGAGCCGGCCGCGGCGGGGCGCGGCGCCCTGGCGCAGCGTGGTGCTGGGCGACGCGAGGCTGGCCCCCGACGCGCCCTGGCGATGGCGCGACCCGCGCGACGTGGTCCTCTACGCGGACCAACGCCTCTGGCACCCCGAGTGGAAGGTCGAGGGGCTGCAGGCCCAGCTCGCCGCCGTCCAGTTCAAGGAGCGGCCCGTCACGGCGAAGGAGCTGTTCGCGCCCGACGGCCTCAGCGACCTGTCGGCGACCGACTGGAACGACCTCCTGGTCGCCTGGAAGAACAGGGAACTCGTCGCCCTCCTCCGCGAGGCGTCCACGGCGGACCTCACGGGCCACGTCAGCCAGATCGAGCAGCTCGTGCTGCGAGCCAACGAGTCGGCCGAGCGCGAGAAGGACGAGGCGCAGAAGCTCATCGCGGCAGGCAAGCCGGGCGGCGAACTCCACGCCGAGGCCGCGCGGGCCTACGCCGCCCGCATCGAGATACTCAAGCCCATCCTCGCCGCCATCAAGGCCGAGGTGGCCAATCGCCAGCGGTGAGGGGGCCTATGGCCGGGCAGGCCCCGCCGCAGGCTAAGTGGAGGAGGCGAAATTGCTCAACTGAGGAGCACGCGCATGAACACGATGAGGAGAGCCCGGCACGTTCTCTGCCTCGTCGCCCTGCTGGGGCCAACGGGCTGCATGATCACCCTCGGCCCGCGGAGGGCCGAGCTGGACAGGTCGCCCAACCCGCCCGTGCTCCGGCTCGGCGAGATCAAGGAGACCCTCACAGGATCGTGGGTGACGCAGGGGGGAGCCGGCTCCCCGGTCATCACGGGCAAGCTGGCGCGGCTGTTCTCTCAGTCCGGCGCGGCCTCGCTGTTCTCCTCGGAGCCAGGGAATCTGGCCCTCAACATCGAGATCGTGGTGGACCACGAGGCGGACGACCCGAAGCTGGTCAAGCTGGCGTTCGTGAGCATCGCCACGCTTGGGCTCGTCCCGCTCAACGGGAACGCGGAATGGCACGCGCGGTGCCAGGTGCAGGTGGCTGCCGAGGACGGGGTCGCGATCGCCAAGTACCCGATCCATGTGACTGGCTCCTACAGCATCTGGGCATTCCCTCCGACCATGATCGCGTTCATGGGCGCCGCTGGCCGGGCGTGGGCAGACGCGAGGGCGATCTTCGAGCGGATGGCCAACAACGTGGCGGCCGAGATCATGAAGGCCGTGGCGGCCGACTACCCGCGTCTCGCCGAGGCCAAGCGGGCCCGCGCGGGAGTCGCCGAGCAGCAGCCACTGAGCATCCGGGCCGGCGGCACGACGCTCTGGGTCACCTACAGCGTCGCGCAGTCGGGCGCCGCGGGCCAGGAGTATGTGCTGGAGCTCCACCGGAGTCGGCCGCCCCGCGGTGCGGCGCCGCTGCGCAAGCTGGCCGTCGGGTCGCGGGCCGGGGTCGCCGGCCCCGAGACGCCCTGGCAATGGCGTGACCCGACGAGCGTTGTGTTCCAGGCCGAGGGGCGCCTGTGGCATCTCGAATGGAAGGTCGAGGGGCCACTGCACAAGCTGGCCGCCGTCGAGGCCCGCGAGCGCAAGCTCACCGCGCGCGAGCTTCTGCGCCACGACTCGTTCCCCGATCTGCCCCCGGGGGACCAGAATAGCCTGCTGCTGGCATGGAAGACCCGCGACTTGCTCACGCTCCTGCGCGAGGCCAGCACGTCGGACCTGGAGGACCACATCGTGGGGATCGAGGAGATGGTCCTGCGAGCCAACGAGATGGCCGAGCGCGAGAAGGACGAGGCGCAGAAGCTCATCGCTGCGGGCAAGCCGGGCAGCGAAATCCACGCCGAGGCCGCGCGAGCTTACCGCGCATGCATCGAGATCCTCAAGCCCATCCTCGCCGCCATCAAGGCCGAGGTGGCCAACCGCGCGAAGTAGTTTCTGCAGGGGAAGCCCGAATCGTGGCGACGAGCGGCGGCGCTTGTCGCTCGACCGCCACAAGCCAGCCGCTTGCGGCCACACAGGAGGGCGTGAACATGACAAGATCGGCGGGGTGGCCGTTGTGCATGGGGCTGATCCTCTCTGCGTCAGGGTGCGTGGCCACGTTTCGCCCAAAGTGGGCGGAGCTGGAGAGGCCGACCCAGCCGCCCATCCTGCGACTCGGGGAGGTGAAGGAGTCCTTCACCGGAACCTGGGTGAGCGCCGGCAAACAGAGAAGCATCAGGAACGTGCTCTTGAGCGCGCTTGCGCAGCCCCAGGCCGCTGCCTTGTTCTCCGACGACCCGGGCAATCTGACCCTCAACCTGGACATCGTGTTGGACGGCGAGGACGACGACCCCCAGTCGTTCGAGATCTGCGGCAAGTGCGTGCTCACGCTCGGGCTAATCCCCCTGACATGGCACACCGAGCACAACCTGCGGTGCGACGTCTCCATCAAGAGCCCCGACGACTTCGTGGTTGCGAAGTACCGAACCCATGTGACAGGCTCAAACGACGTCCTCTTCCTGCCTCCCACGATGGTCACGATGCTCGGGGGCCCGGTCGGGGGAAGGATTGCCATCGCGAGCATCTTCCGGAGGATGGCCCGCAGTGTCGTTGCCGACATCATGAAGAGGGTGACGACCGACTATCCGCGGCTGGCCGAGGTGAAGCAGTCGAGAGCCGTGGCTGCGGGGCAGGCGCCGCTGAGCGTGGTGATTGGGGATACGCCGTACTGGGTGGTCTACAATATCTCGGCGGCGGGGCCGAAGTGGGAGTACGCCCTGGAGCTTCACCGCAGCCGTCCGCAACCGGGGACGGCGCCGCTGCGAAGTCTGCTCGTCGGCACGCGAAGCGGGGAAGCCGCCTCGGCCTGGCAGTGGCGCGAGCCGAAGAGCGTCATCGTGTTCGCTCAGGGGCGCCTGTGGTATCCCGCATGGCGGACCGAGGGGCCGGCCGAGAAGCTGGCCGCCGTCGAGTTCAAGGAGCGAGCTGTGCCCGCGAAGGAGCTCTTTCAGCCTGGCTCGCTGGGCGGCCTGTCGGCCAGCGAATGGAACGACCTCCTGGTCGCCTGGAAGAACAGGGAACTCGTCGCCCTCCTTCGCGAGGCGTCCACGGCGGACCTCACGGGCCACGTCAGCCAGATCGAGCAGCTCGTGCTGCGGGCCAACGAGATGGCCGAGCGGGAGAAGGACGAAGCGCAGAAGCTCATCGCGGCAGGCAAGCCGGGCAGCGAACTCCACGCCGAGGCCGCGCGGGCCTACGCCGCCCGCATCGAGATCCTCAAGCCCGTCCTCGCCGCGATCAAGGCCGAGGTGGCCAACCGCCAGAAGTGAGCCGCCCGGCCCCCGGCCTCACTTGCCGAGAGGCGAGACCAGGAAGTACTTCCCGACCCCCGAGGTGTCGAAGAAATCGCCTGGGGTGATGTCAATGGGGCCGAGCCTGTTCCCCTCCAGCTTCAACCCGGTGGCGGTAGCCACGGCGATCGCCGCCTTCTCGGAACAGACCGCTTTGTCGCCCAAGAGCCCGAAGCCGGGCTTCTTTTGCAGTGCGGCCTCCCTGGCGACGCCCCAGAGCTTCTTGCCGTCCACAGGGGCCTGCGGCCTGGCCACGTAGATCCCGCGGCCCTGGTACTGCTTCACGAGCTGCTTCTCGTCCAGGATGCGGCTGCCAACCTTGGGGGTGTGGTCCAGGAACAGGAGCCGGCCATTGGCCTCCTTCACGAACGTTAGCGCATGCGCCGCAGGCGATTTCTCCCTGGAGAGCGCCCGGAACACGTTACCCTTGCACAGATCGTCCAGGACCCGGTAGAAGCGGTCCGCTGCGGGGAGAGCCTTGCTTCCGGCACTGCTGGTGTCGGGCGTGAAGAGCAGAATGTCCCCCGGCAACAGGTCCTTCAGCTCCTTGGGGCGATGGGCTGGCGCCGGCTCCCGGCCCTCCTCGATGGCCGCAACGACCTCCTGGCGCCACTCCTTGTGCCGCCCCGCTGCCTCGCGCACTGCTGCCTCTTGCTTGCGCAGCCACGGGCCAGCCGAGGTCGTCAACTCATGCTGCTCGCGCCACTTCGCCCCCTCACCCTCAACGTCCTGATTGAACTGGCGCGCCGCCTCGACATACTTAGTCTTGGCCGCCTCGAGCGCGGCCAGCTCGCGGCGCGCGGCCGCTTCCTCGGGGGAGCCTTCGACCACCCCGCCGCCGTACTTGGCGGCGAACGCCTTGTTCCTCTTGACCAGATCGCTGAGCTCCTGCCGCAGCTCCGCTTGACGCCGGGCCAGCGCGGCGCGCACCTCCTGGGGCAGCTCGTCCGGGATCGGCTCGAGCGCGGGCACCCCGGCATGCAGCCAGCCGGCAAGAGCGACGCCGAGCGCCAGGCATTGGAGCGACTTTCGTACTCTCAGGTTCACGGCTGCCTCCTTTCTCACCGTGTAGAGTCGCGAGACCCCGGCGACGGCTTCGGCGAGGGCGGCGGAACGGGTTCCTTCTTGCTCTTCTCAGGCTCCTCGGTGAAATCCGGCGGGGTGAGCTTGATTAGGCGCTCCTTGATGTTGACCTTCGCCGTGTCGGCCTCCGACTTCGCGGCGTTCATCTGATTCATGACCTCCGCTCTCTCCACCTGAAGCTTGCCAACATTGCCTTCGTTGTTGGTGAGCTTCTCCTTGATGACCTCCAGTTTGCTCTCAAGCTTGCGGTATTTCTCCTCCGCGGCTTTCTTCTCCCCCGTGAGGCGCACGATCTCCGGATCCTCTCGGAAGCGTTTGGGCACCGAGACATCGCTGGACTCTATGGGATGCCCCGTCACGACCGGAACCGGGGCTGCCCCCTGCGATGTCCCGCGCTCGCCAGTCGAATCGAACCCGAGTTGCGCTCTGTCGCTGGCGCTTGCGCCCGAGGGGGCCAGCCAGCCCTGCTTGCTAGATCTCCTTACGCCATCGAGCTGCTCACGAACGTTCCCATACTGGGGGGTGCCAGGACGGTCTGCCCGCGGGGCCGTCCCGGCTTCGCCGCGGCGCACGGAGCCCTTCCCAAACGGGGAAGTCGCTTCGCCGCTGCGCGTGTCGGCTGCCACCCCCCCCGACCGGCCGTCGGCTGGGGGCGTGCGGCGCCGCGGTTCGGGCAGTTCTGCGGCGGACGCCGTCGGAGTCGGAAGGCCGAACGGGAGCTTGGCGACGCCCTTCTCCAGGGCGGCCAGGCCCGATTCCGCCGCATCGCCCGCCTCGTCGAGGGCGCGCGAGCCGAGCGCCTTGAGCTTCGCTCCGAGGGCCTCGCTGTCCGTCGCCGTGAGCAGCTCGCGCACGATCTCGCCGCCAGGCCCGTCGCCCGCGCCTGCCTCGCCGAGGGCGGCCCGCGAGAAGCCGTAGTTCTCGGTGGCGAAGGCATCGGTCGCCGCGGCTCGTTGCTCCTGGGCCTCGAGGAAGGCCGGGTCCAGGCGCCCGGTCAGGATGCCAACCTCGATGGCGACTGCCGGCGGCAGGTCGTAGGCATAGCCGCCGAGGCGGAGCAGGGATTCGAGCCGCTGCTGGGGCGTGGGCTCGGGGCGGAGGTCTACCACCGAGCTGTCCACGAACGGCTCGGAGCCGCCGAGGCCGAAGAACGAGGTGCCTCCGGGCACAGGGTCGGGGCGGAGGTCTACCACCGAGCTGTCCACGAAGACGTCGAAGACCCCGGCGAGGCGCTGGCTGATCTCGGCGTCGCGGCGGTCCCAGTCCGCGCGGAGATGGGCGGCGAGGCGGATGCGCGCGCGGCGAAGCTGCTCCTGGCGCTGGCGCTCGCGCTCCCGTGCGAGGGCCTCCTGTCGGCGCCGCTCGGCAGCGAGGGCGGCCGCCCGCTGTTGCTGCTCCGCCATGCGCTGGAAGAACCCGTCGATCAGCCCGCTCACCGCGTTGCCGAGCGCCTCGCCGCCGCCGGAGCCTCCGGAGCTGCGGCGGCTGCCGCCGGAGGACCCCAGGCCCAGCCCGTAGTATCGGCACGACGAGTAGTGCCAAGGGTGATAGCTCGGGTGGCCGCAGATGCCGCACCCGTAGCTCGCGGCAGAGGCCGCCTCCGGCCATAGCATCGCGAGCACCGCCAACAGGGTGAGCGCAAGAACCGGGCAGCGGAAGAAGGGCAGTTTATTCACGACGGTTCTTCACCTCCTCAAGCTCCTTGGCGAGCTCTTGTGCCATCTGGGGGTCGAGCTCGACGGCGCGGTCCAGGTGCTGCGCGGCCGACCTGTAGCGCCGGAGGGCGAGGAAGGCTCGGCCCAGGGTGGCGTGGGCCTCGGCGTCGTTGGGGGCCGTGGCCAGCGCGCGCGCGAGGGCCTGGATGGCCTCCTCGTGCCTGCCCGCGCGCTGGAGCACGTGGCCGAGGGTCGCGTGCGTCCACGCCCAGTCGGGGGCGGCCTTCGCTGCCTTGGCGCAGTCGGCGAGCGCCGCCGACTTGTTGCCCATCTGCGCGTAGGCGCGGGCGCGCACGAGGAGCGCCATCGCGTCGTCGGCCTCGATCGCGAGCGCCCGGTCGCAATCGCGCACGGCCTCGGCCGACCGGTTCTGGCCGAGGAGCAGGCGGGCCCGCAGGGTGTAGACGAACGGCGTCTTGGGCGCGAGGGCGATGGCCTGGGTGACATCGGCCAGGGCGGCCTCAGGGTTCCGCTTCCGGTTGTGGAACGCGGCGCGCTCGGTGAACGAGCGCCAGTCCTTGGGGTCGGCCTCGACCGCCTTGTTCAGCGCCTCGAGGGCCTCGCGGTCCTGCCCGAGCGCCTGGTGTGCCCGGCTGAGGAGGCGGCATGCTTCCGCCTCCTTCGGGCTGGCGTCGAGCACGCGGCGCGCGTGCTCGAGCAGGGCGCTCCAGGCCCCCCGCGCCTCGTCCACCCGCGCGAGCACGAGGAAGACCTGAGGGTCCTTCGAGCCGAGGGAGAGCGCCACCTGGCCGTCCTCGGCGGCCAGGGCCACCTCGCCCAGCCGCTCGCGGGCCACGGCGCGAAGCACATATGCCTCAGCGAGTGTCGGCCGCAACTGGATGGCGCGCCCGAGGTCCTCGACGGCCCCGTGAAGCTCGCCCCGGTCCGTCCGCAGCCGCGCGCGGGCCAGATGGGCCTCCGCCAACTCCGGGTTGCGTTCGATGGCGAGGGTGAAGTCGCGAAGCGCTTCGGCGGCGGCCCCTTTGCGGGCGAGGGCCTGGCCGCGGTTGAGGAGGGCGAGGGCGCTCTTCGGCTCGGCCTTGAGCGCCTGGGTGAAGCGCTCGACCGCCTGGTCCCACTCCCCGCGCTCGCGGTGGGCGATGCCCTGGAGCAGGACGGCTTCGGCGAGCTCCGGGCGCTTCGCAGCAGCCGCGGCCGCATCCTTCCCCACGGCCTCCCAGTCCCCGCGGAAGGCGTGGATCCACGCACGCTCCAACAGGGATTCGGGCGAGCCCTGACTCGCCTCGACCGCGCCGGTGGCATCGGCGAGCGCTGCGTCGGGGCGGCCGAGCAGCCGGTGCGCGCGCGCCCGCAGAAGCAACAGGTCGGCCCGCCGCGGCGCCGCGGCCACGCCATCCGTTGCGTCGGCCACCACCTCGGCCCAGCGGCCCTGGCCGGCCAGCAGTTCGGCCCTGGCGAGCCGATGGTCGGCGTTGAACGGCTCCAGGCGGACCGCCTCCGACGCGTCGGCGAGGGCGCCGACCGCATCGTGCATCTGCACCCGCAGCCTTGAGCGCGCGAGCCAGAGGTCGGCGCGTTTCGGATCCGCCTTGAGTTGCTGGGTCAGCTCGGCGAGCTTCTTCGAGCCGGCCTCGGGGCCGGCCGGCGTTTCGGCGGCACGCACGGCGCCTGCCGCGAGAAGGGCCAGGTACAGCGCGCCAGCGGCCACGGGCATCCCTCGCAATTCACGTCCAGGTTGCAGCATGCCGGTTTGTGCCTCCAAAGACTCCCTGGCGGGGCCCGATGCGGCCTCCCCAATGGGTAGTATAGCGCACCAAGCAGGGATTGCAAGACAATAGCAGCGGCAGGTCGCACGCGAGCCCCCACTTGCCGTTGCCGCCGCCGGCGGCTATCATTGGGATGGCAGGCGGAGCCGTGTGCGGAAGGAGCACAGGATGACCCGGCGGGAAGCAGTGAAGTCCCTCGCCATCGGCACTCTCGCGGCCGCGACGCCGACGCTCGGCGGCAGCCGCCGCGACGACGTGGCGCGCCGCGTCCAGAGCCGCTCCTTCCCCTCCGTCTTCCAGGCGTGGAACAAGGCCGACAACCTGGCGGACGAGCCGGAACTCGTGACGGCGGCCCGCCACGACCTGATCTTCCATGCCCCCGAGTTCTTCGGCCTGCGGTGGGATGGCGCTTCCCGCGGGCTCGCCACCCGCTTCCGGCCTGAGACGCTCGAGCCGGCCCGCGAGAAGCGGCGGGAGCTTCTCGAGCGCAACCCGAACCTTGTCCTCCTCGCCGAAATCCGCTATCGTGATGCCCCCGCGAGCTGGCTGCCCCAGGACCACCCCTGGTGGCGCCGCAAGGAGGGCAAAGTCGTGCCCGGCTGGGACGAGGGGCGCTTCCTCCAACTCGACTTCTCGAACCCCGAGTACCGCGCCCACGTGGCGAGCCGCGCCAGGGCCGCCGTGGAGACGGGTGTGCTCGACGGCGTGATGCTCGATTGGTGGGGCGACGACGACGACCGCCTGGCGCTCGCCAAAGCCGTCCGCGCGGCCATCGGCGACGACGCCCTGCTCCTCGCCAACGCCAACGACCGCACGACCCCCCGCACCGCCCCGTTCCTCAACGGCTACTTCATGGAGTGCACCCGCTCCCGCACGGCGAAGGACTGGGAGCACATCGCCGCCACCCTGTCGTGGGCGGAGGCCAATCTCCGCGAGCCGCGCGTCAACTGCCTGGAAACCTGGTTCCACAAGTCCCGCCAGGACCTTCACCTGATGCGGGCCACCACGGCCCTCGCCCTCACGCACTCGAACGGCTACTGCCTGTTCTCCGACCCCAATCCGCTGCCGACCCCCGACCACCTGCACGACTGGTATGCCTTCTGGGACAAGGGCCTCGGCAAGCCCAAGAGCCCCGGCCGGAAGCGCGACGATGGCTCGTTCCTTCGCGAGTTCGACCGCGGCTTCGCCCTCTACAACCCCATGGGCAACCGCGAGGTAACCATCGAGCTCGCCGAGGACCTCCTCAGCCGAGCCACCGGCAAGAAGGGGAAGACGCATTCCGTTCCCGCCCTCGACGGCGACATCCTCCTGCGGAGCCAGGGCAGTGGCCAGTAAGTGCCTCGTCGTGCTCTCGATGATCGTGCTCCGTGCGGCCGCCCAGGGCGCGCAGCCGTCGCGCGCTGCCTGGTGGCTGGCCCGGGACGGCGTCGAGCCGATTGCCGACCTCGTCAACACGGCCGAGCCAGGGAAGCCGCCCGCGTTCCGCGACCGGGTCGGCTCGTTCAAGGTCGAGGCAGAGGATCGGGCACTGCTGGTGACGGGGAGCTTCCCCAAGGCGAACGTGTGGCGCTTCGACCTGACGACCGCCGACGGGCAGTTCGACATGCGGCGCCTCTACGTCGAGTACGGCGCGGTCGCCTGCCCGGACCCCGACTCGATCCAGACGCGTCGCATCGGGAAGCTCCTGGGCGACCCGGCCAGGGGGCTCTCCCACACCGGGCCGTGGGAGGTCTTCAACGGCGAGTGGAAGGTGCCCACGGCGCGCGTCGCCCTCGACGGCCAGCACGTCTACACCTCCTGGTTCGACCTCCCGAGCCTGGACGACCAGGAGGCGGGCAGGGTCTACGCCAGCTTTGCCCTCGACATCGGGAAGCCGGGCGAGCACACGGTTCGCATCGCCTTCGACGACTTTCCGCGCCACACCCGCTGGCGGCCCGGCGGGCGCGTGCGCGACAAGCCCGAGGTGACACGTGTCGCCAATCCTCTGCGGCCCCACCACATCGGCTCCATCGCCATCGGCGTGGACGAGCGTGTCCGCTCCCTCCAGCCCGCCCGCCTCAAGCCCGAGCTGGTCGGGAAGCACCCCCGCCTGAGCGGCAAGGTGGAGCTTGTGAACGTCGAGAAGCCCCTGGGGCCGGACGACAAGAGGGTGCAGGACCTGATGCTCTTCCTCGACCCTGACCGCGCTCCACTGTGGGAGTACAGCGACGACGCCGAGTCCATGGCTTCGGACAACGACATGGATGCGGGCAGGAAGGGCCTCGCCGCCTGCGGAGCATACGACCGCCTTGTTTCCCGTCTCACGCCCGAGGCGAGGAGGGGACTCGACAAGCACTTCCTCAAGCGGTTCCAGGGGCTCTACACGTTTGCCGTCTTCCAGCGGAACTACCACCCGACCGGCTATGCCCAGAACCACAGTTCGAAGTCCATCTGGGCGCTCCTTGGCGCGGGCCTCGCGTGGGACGGGCCCGAGGCGGCGAAGTGGCTCGACTGGGCCGTGATGGTCTGCCGCAGGCGGGTCGAACTGCTCGGCCGCGACGGCGGCCTGGAGTGGATGAACGAGGCGCGCGACTATGGCCTCGGCTTCTGGGAAACGTCGCGCCAGCTCATCCTCCAATGCACGGGCCTCGACCTTGCCGCCGGCCCCTTCTTCGCCAACGAATGGCGGTACGCCCTGCACAACGCCCCCGCCTTCCCCAAGACCGGCATCCCGACGCTCATTACCGGCCAGGGCACGCGCGACGGGGTGAACCTCCCGCTCCCGCAAGGCACGGCGCCGGAGACGACGCCGACCTCCTGGCACTTCGACGACTGCGACCAGGTGTTCCTGCGGTCGGGCTGGGCCGACGACGCCTTGCGCGTGCGCCTGACGGCAGGCTCCGTCTTCGGGAAGCAGGGCACGCCCCTCGCGCTCCGCTACAACTGGGCGCACTGCCCCGTCAACCGAGGCTCCATCGCCGTCGCGAAGGGCGCCCACCCGATCCTCAACGAGCCCGGCTGGGACCGCACGTACCGCAAGAGCGCGGGGAACGACAACTGCATCCTGGTGAACGACACGGACCAATGGGGCGGCGGGCAGGTGTGGCACCCGCGGCTGCGGCTCGACCAGGTGGGGCGAATCGCCTTCTTCGCCGACGGCGCGCTCCTGAGCGTCGCCCGCGCCGACCTTCGGGACGCCTACCCGCCCGAGGCGAAGCTCGCGGCGCTGTCGCGGGTCCTCGTGCAGCTCAAGCCCGACCACTTCCTTGTCTTCGACCGCATCGAGACGCAGGGCCGGGGCAAGGCGGAGTGGCGCTTCCACGCCGCCTTCGTCGAGCCGCCCGGCCCCTCCGACCGCTTCACCGCCTTCGGGTTCCAGAGAAGCAAGGGGCAGCACGCGACGTTCGATGCCGCCTTTACCAGGCTCCCCGACGCGAGCTGCCAGGTGGCGTTTCTCACGCCGGGGGTGAAGGCCGAGGTCGGAATGTCCGACGTCTACTTCCGCGGCTACGCCTTCCGCCAGCCGGTGCGCCGCTTGCGGATCGTGCGGGAGAGCGATGGCCCGATGGCCCTTCTTACCGCCTTGGCGCCGAGGGTGGTGCTCGAGCCGAAGGGTGGGAATGCCTTCGTGGGACGGCACGGAAAGGTCGTCTGGGTCGTCCTGGTCGGTGGCGGCTCGGCTGAGGGACTCGACTCCGATGCGTATCTCGCCGTTGCCGCGCACGACACCGAGGCCCGCTCCGCCGAGGTCCTGCGCTTCGGCGGGACGCGCGTCGCCTTCGCCGGCATCGCCGTCCCCGGCGATGGCGCGGACACCTTCGGGGTCATCCAGGATGGCAAGCTGACCCGCCGCGCTCCCGCCCAGTGATCTCCGCCGCGGTGCGCTGCTCGCGGGTGCGTTGCCCCGAGGCAGGGAGCGGGCCGACTAGCCAGCGCCACGCTGAAGCTCGGCAAGAACCTCTCTGGCCGAAGCGGGGCGGCCATCGGGCTCCTTTGCCATCATCCGCATGATGAGACGGGCCAGGCGGTCGGACACGGCGGGATTCGCTGCCCGTGGGTCGGGCACGGGGGCCTGGGCGTGGGCGAGGAGGATGCGGGCCAGCGTGTCGCCCTCGTACGGCACCTTGCCGCACACCATCTCGTAGAGCATGCAGCCGAGCGAGTAGATGTCCGTCCGATGGTCCACGCGCTTTGCGTCGGCGGCCTGCTCCGGCGAGAGGTAGTACGGGGTGCCGAGGGTCATCCCCGACTGGGTCATGCCGAAGTCGCCGCCCATCCGCTTGGCAAGGCCCAGGTCGGCGATCCGAGCGACCCCGCCGCCGTCGAGCAGGATGTTGGATGGCTTGATGTCGCGGTGGACGAAGCCGTTGTCGTGGGCGCATTGGAGCCCCTGGCAGATCTGGCCGGCCAGCTCGACGGCGCGCCGAATCCCGATCTGGCCCGCCGCGCGGATGAGGTCATGGAGGCTGCCGCCCTCGACGAGCTCCATCACGATGAAGTAGATGCCGGCCTCGCAGCCGACGTTGTAGACCCCCACGATGTTGGGGTGCTTGAGCCGCGCGGCGGCGCGGGCCTCGCCCAGAAAGCGGTCCACGGCGTCGGCGCTGCGCTGCACGAACTCCGGCGGCAGAATCTTCACGGCCACGGGAATGTCGAGTCCCACGTGGTGGGCCTGGTACACGGCCCCCATGCCGCCCTGGCCCAGCTTGCGCACGAGCCGGCACCCGCCGACCATCTGCCCCGCGCACGGCTCCTGTGCCCGCGCCGCTCCCGGCCCGGCCGCAAGCGCGGAAGCGGGTGGCGACGTCAGCGGCCCCTGCCGCTGAAGGAACGCGATCGCCTCGAGCACGGGGCCGGGCAGGAGCAAGTCGTCCTTCGCCCGAAACAGGTCGCGCACGACGTCGGGGAACGACGCAGCGAACTCGTCTGCTTCGCGTTGGAGCTGGGCCTCAAGCTCCGGCACCTTGCTCCTGTGCTGCGCCGCCCTGCGCCTCACCCACAGCATCGCGATGACCACGCCCCCGGCCAGCGAGACGAACGACACCACCGTCATGCCCGTGTCGTACGCCCGGTTGTTCTTGACGTTCTTGACATCCACCCCGAGGATGGCCAGAACAAGAATGCCGAGGATGAGACACAGGAGGAAACCCAGAACAAAGGCGAAGTGCCGCAGGACACGGTTGCCGAAGCTCTTGGGATTGGCCTTTCGGCGTGCGGCTTCGAGCCCGTCCTGGGCCTCTCTCAGCCGCATGAGCCAGTGCAGCGCGGCGCGCGGGTCGCGGCGTACCGTAGCGGCCTCTTCCATCCTGGCCTCCTATGCCCGGGCGTGCGATGGCCCGTGGCCCCATTATCGGGGTCGCGGGCCAGCAGTCAAGTGCGGCTGAGTGACACCGCGGTCAGGGCGCTGCCTCGGGGCGCTGGTAGATGCGCACGTAGTCCACCTCCATCGCCGTGCCGTCAATCGCGTCGGTCACGGGGCCTGCCCACTTGATGATGGCCGAGCTGAGGTAGACGTGTGCCGGGCCGCGGCAGACCGTGTTGGCCTCGCGGCGAATCTCCTTGCCATCGAAGGTCCACACCAGCTCCTTCTCGCTCCAGTCGAGGGCGTAGACGTGGAACTCCTTCGCCAGCTCGTGCCCTTCGGCTTTCCAGCGCTTGCTCTTGGCCCAGTGCTGGCCCGACCAGTTGTGGATGTTCATGTTCACGAGGTCGGGGAAGTGGCCCTCGTTGATGTCAATCTCGAAGCGGCCTGGGGCGTCCCTGGGCAGGCGGGTCGTGATCCAGAAGGAGTTGTTCAGCCCCGTGGCGGCGCCGTAGCGGTAGCGGGCCTCGAAGTAGCCGTGCTGAAACGCCTGCTTCGTCCACAGGCTCCCCGAGGTCCACTCCTGCCCGCCGCGCTGCTCTTTCTTGTTGAGCAGGCGGCAGAGGCCGTCCTCGACGACGACGTTCTCGCGCCAGCGGCTGCACAGGATGTGGGTGTTGGGGCCGTTCTGGAAGTCCCACTGCTTGTCGAGGTCCGCCGTCTTCCCGTCGAACTCGTCGCGGAAAACGAGCTGCCAGCCATTGCCCTCAGGGGGTCCGGCTGCAAGGCCTGACAGCATCGCGGCAACGACGAGAAGGGATATGGGCATAGCGAGTCTCGCAGACCGGAAAGGCTTGGCCCTGATGTGCCTTCCCCATAGCGCCGAGGGGCAGGCCGGGTGGCCTGCCCCTCGGAATCCGCTCGTCGGGAGCATCGAAGCCCCAGGCACGCCTACTTCGCGTCGGCCGAGGCGACCTTCTTGCCGTCGGCGTCGCAGATGATGCGGAAGCCGACGTTGTGGACGCACTGCCAGGAGGCGTAGTCGTAGCGGACGGCGCTGCGGGCGCGGAACGGCCGGTCGTAGTAGGAGCCGCCGCGAGCGACCTTGCGGCCGCTGTCGCTCGGCGCGTTGCGCCCGTCGGCCTCGACGTAGGGATACGGCTTGTAGGCGGTCAGAGTCCACTCCGCTACGTTGCCGGCCATGTCGAGGAGGCCGAAGGCGTTGGGGGTGTACTTGCCGACGTTGTCGGGGACGATCGAGCCGTCGTTGACGCCGGCAATGCACGGGATCCACTTGGGCGAGTCGCGGATGCACAGCTCGGTGAGCCGCTTGTCGGCGAGGTTGGCGAGCTTGCCGAAGTCGGCCGTGCAGTCGCCCCAGTAGAGCGGGGTGTCGGTGCCGGCCCTCGCGGCCCACTCCCACTGGGCCTCGGTGGGCAGGGCGAACTTGCGGTCGGTCTTCTGGCTCAGCCAGTAGCAGAAGTCCATCGCCTGCTTCCACGAGATTCGGAGGACGGGCTGCTTGTCGCGGTTGACGGCCTGGCCGCGGTTCGAGTGGTCCTTGTTGAAGACGCTGATGTAGGCGCTGTCGTGGGCGGCGTCGAAGAGGGCGTATTGCTCGTTGGTGATCTCGCACTTGCCCATGTAGAAGGGCTTGTCAACCTTCACGCGGCACTGGGGATACTCGTCGGGATAGCCGTCGGCCGAGCCCATGACGAATTCGCCGGCGGGCACGAGCACGAGGTCGAGCGCGAGGTTGTCGGCGAGGGCGATCTTCAGCTCGGCGGGCAGGCCGGCGGCCTCCTGGCGCTTCTTGGCCTCGGCGGCGTCGAAGGGCCAGCCGGCCACTTTCTCAGCGAAGGGCTTGCGCTCGGGCGGCGGCTCGGGCTTCACGAAGGCCGGCCGCTCGGGCGGCGGCGTGGGATACACCTCGGGGTTTTCCGGGCGGTTGGCGTACTTCGTGCGCATCTCGAGCCGCCGCTGGACGATCTTCTCGATGTTCCCGCGGTGCTCGGTCCACGTGCCGTGGCAGGGGACGTTGAGGTCAATCCAGGTGTAGAGGCGGTCCCAGGCCTCGGCGTCGAGCTTCACGCCGTTGTGGCCCTTCTTGAGCATCTGGACGAGTTCGCTGGTCGAGGCGTCCCACTCCATCGGCACCTGGAGGTGGTAGTCGCTCTCGGGGCCGGGCCGCCGCACGTAGGGGTGGAGGGCGAGGTAGGACTTGGCGAAGCCGCGGTCGCCCTTGCCCGTGTCGGCGAAGCAGGGCAGCGTCTTGCCGTCCTGGCGCGGCTTGCCGTCGTGGCAGCCGACGCAATGCTTGTCGAGGACGGGTTGGACTTCGCGGAGGAAGCTGAAGCCGCGGGCCGCGCCGCGCCAGGGCTCGATCTCGGACGGCTTCTGCGTGGCCGCAATGGTGCGGCGCAGGCTCGGCGTGGTGTTCTGCCGCTCGTGGCAGCCGACGCAACTGGCGGCCTCGCCGGGCATTGCCGTGTACCAGCTCCGCATGACCTGGACCGCCTTGCCCTCGGCATCGAGGGGCTGGACCGCGATCGGGAGGTTGGCGGGGACCTTGAAGAGGGCGGAGCCGTCGGGATTGACGGGCACGGTGCCGTGGATGCGATGGACGTCCCACGGGCCGTCAATGCCGATGTGGATGTGGCCGCCCATGCCGTTGTAGCCGTAGTGTGGCTCGAGGAGGCGGAGCTTCTTGACCGTGCCGCGGGGCACGCCCTTCAGGCCCTCGCCGAAGTAGACGTCGTTGAGGTAGACCGTTGCATAGTCCTTCGAGAGGTCCACCTTGTCGGGGACGACGGGCGGCTTTGCGGTCTTGCGGAGCGGCACCGGCTCGAGGATCGCGTAGCCGGGCACCTCCAGGATCGGCAGGATGTTGTCGAACGTGTCCACCAGGCAGAGCGCCCAAGGCGACTGGGCGTTCATCTGGCAGGAGACGAGGATGTACTTGTCGCTGAGGGGATAGGGGTGGAGGAACTTGGGCCAGGCGGGGTTGGCCAGGCCATCGGTGATCGTGGCGACCGTCGGCGTGCTGTTGCTGGGGATGAGCTGCACCGCGCCGTCGTCCTCGTGGCGGCCCTTGGCGGGGTCGTAGACGAGCAACTGCCCCATGCGCGGCACCCCGTGGTGGCCGGAGATGATGGCCACCACCTTCGTCGGATGGCCAGGCACCGGGCGGGCGTAGAACGTCGAGTTGGGCCAGTAGCTGTTCGAGAAGGCGAACTCCATCTGCTCCGTGCCGTCGGGGTTCATGTGGAAGAGCAGGCGGCTGAAGTAGTGCGGGGTGTCGCTGTATTCCCAGCGGGTGTAGAGCACGCGGCCGTTGTTGAGAACGGTCGGGCACCAGTTCTGGTCCTGGTCGAAGCACAACTCGCGCTCCTTGCCCGTCTTGGGGTCGAGGAGCACGATGTTGGCGACGGGCGAGCCGCCGCCGACGCAGGGCACGCCGTGGAAGGCGCGGGTGGAGGTGAAGAGGATGCGGCCGTCGGGCAGGTAGCAGGGGTCGAAGTTATCTACGTCCGGCTCCAGGCCGGGGTTCACCTGTCGCAGGCCGGAGCCGTCGGCCTTGATCTCGAAGACCTGCCAGCGGCCGTTGGCGCCGATGGACGAGAAGATCATCCGGTCGCCGTCCCAGTGGAGGTCCACGTCGCCCACGAACTCGCCGTTGGCCGGCCGGTAGAGGGTGGTGAGCTGCGCGCCGGGCCGAACGGGCGAGAGGACGGCGATCTCATTGTCGTAGCCCTTGCTGGCGATCGAGGCGTTGGTCACCCAGTTCTGGGGCAGGCCGAGGTTGCGGGCGCTACGCTTGACGACCAGAAGCTTGTCGAAGTCAATGAGCGGGTTGTGGGTGAGGAGGGCCTCGGTGCGCAGCGTGCGGATCTCGTCGCCGACGTCGGCCAGTTTCTTCACGTTGCCAGGGTCGCCCTTGGCTTCGGCGACCTCGACCACGGCCTTCTCGAGGGCCTCGAGGCGCTGGAGGAACTCCTTGCCCTTCGTGTACTGGGTGGGATAGGTGTCGGCGAGGTCCTCGATGGCGAGGCGGAGGGCCTTGAAGTTGAAGTTCTTCACGAGGGCGGAGGCTTCCTCGACGCGGAGCGAGCGGTAGTAGGGCTCGCGGACCCTGGCGAGGTCGGCGGGGGCCTTCACGTCGCCGGCGGCCGCCGCGGCCTCCTTGGCCATCGAGGGCATGCGGGTGGCGGCGACGTAGCGCTTGGCGAGAGCGGCCAGGTCGCCAGGCGTCCAGTCGGCGGCCCAGAGGTTGTCCTGGCGCTCCCAGCTCATCTCGCGGCCGGCGGAGCCGTCGCGGAAGTCGCGGCTCACGAGGCTCCACAGCTCGTCGCGGGCGATTTGCTTGGGGTCGCGCTTCCTGGAGGCGACGGCGCCCGCGACGGGGGTCGGCGAGGTGTGGAAGTAGAAGCCATGGCCGCCGCTGTTGTTGTGGATTTTCAGCAGCAGGTGGTTCTCGCCCTTCTTCAGCTCGAGCTTCGCGGTGTCCTGGTTGGGCGCGTGGCCGCGGGGGGTGTCGTTCGAGATCAGCAGCTTGCCGTTGAGCCAGGCGCGCATGCCGTCGTCGCTGCCGAAGTAGCCGGTGATCGTCATGTCCCTGGGGGCCTTGATCATGCGGTAGAGATAGGTGGAGCCGTTGGTGCCGGCCGACATGTCGTGGGGCACGCCGTCCTGGAACTGCGGGCAGGCCTGCCAGCGGAGCTTGCCGTACGACTTGGTCATGGCCTCCTGCCAGGCCGGCTTGCCGCCTTCGGCGCCGTCGAGGACGGCGGAGAGGTCGTCGTGCTTGCTGAGGGCCGCCTCCTTCTCGGGCGGGAAGGCCATCGTGAAGTTCTTCTGGTTGTTGGGCGGGTAGAAAGGCCCGACCAGGTACCACGTGCCCAGCTCGACGCCGGCAGAGGGTTTGGGGACAGGCTTGGCCGAGGGCTCGACAGAGGGCTTCGCCGTCTGGTCGGCCTCGTGCTTCAGGAGCGCCTCGCGCGAGGCGAGCATCGTCTCCTGCCATGTGCCCTTCTTGACGTAATAGGGCGGGTCGGCGGCGAGCACGGATGCAGCGAGGAGCAGGAGCGAGCCGGAAACGGTCAGTCGCGCGGGCATCTCATTCCTCCAAGGCTTCCTGAATGCGGCCCGGGGCCGGACACACGCTAGAGTCGTATTGTATATGCGAACTGCCGGGCTGTCAAAAAAGACTCGCGAGTTCACCGGTCCACGATCGAGCCGCGGGTCTTCAGGGCCTGGCGGAGCTTGGCCCCGTCGATCGCGCGCGGCGTAAGGCCCGCCGTGGCGCACCAGGCGGCGGCGAGCCCTGCGGCTTCGCCCATCGCCACGCAGTCGCCGGTGACGCGATAGGAGGCGTGGGCCTCGTGGGTGCCCGAGATGCAGCGGCCGGCCACGAGCAGCCGCTCCAGCCGCCGGGGCACGAGGCTGCGGTATGGGATGTGGTAGGGCTTGATGGCGGGGCGCCTCGCGTGGTCGCGGTCGGCCGGCCGCAGGGGGTGGATGTCCACGTTGAAGCTCGCCAGGCAGATGCCATCGGGGTGGCGGCGGCCGGCCACCATGTCGTCCAGCGTGACGACGTATTCGCCCAGGACGCGGCGGGTCTCGCGCACGCCGATCTGCTCCGCCGTGGCGACCAGGCGGGCGTCGCGCAGCTCGGGAATGTGGCGGAACAGCTCGGCCACCTGGCGGGCCTCGCGGCGCGCCGCGACGCACGCCGCCGAGAGCTGCCGGGCGTCCGTCGCATCCACCTCGTAGACGTGGACGAGTTGGACCACGGCGTCGCCGGACCCCGGCAGGTTGATGATCCAGGGGCGGCAGAAGGGGGGCACTTGGGTGCCCTGCTCCTTGGCCGCCTGCTGCATCAGGCCATAGAGGTGGCCGGAGTTCTTCTGGAGGAAATGGCAGTTGGAGAGTCGGAACATCAGGGTCAGGGGCTGCATGAGGCCGTCCTCGGGCCGCCCCTTCTCGAAGGCGGCGCCCGCGCGGGCCGCCACGTCGCCGTCGCCCGTGCAGTCCACCACCACCTTGGCCAGGATGGCGGCGCGGCCCGACTTGTTCTCG
The DNA here is from genome assembly GCA_035527715.1 of Planctomycetota bacterium. Lineage (GTDB taxonomy): Bacteria > Planctomycetota > PUPC01 > DSUN01 > DSUN01 > DSUN01. The sequence continues at coordinate 40,561 of DATKZY010000144.1, forward strand.
ACGAGGACTCCCTGGATGTTGGGGCCATCGAGGAGGGTGTCGGCCACCCAGGTGTGGAGCAGAAGCTCGACGCCCGCCTGCCCGGCCAACTCGTCGAGGAGGAACTTCATGGCCTCGGGGTCGAAGGTCGTGAGGAACCCCGGGTGGAGGGGATCGTCGCGCCAGGCGTTTCGCGCCTGGAGGGCGCGGACCAGTTCGCGGACGATGCCGCCCTTGTTGGCGTGGTCGAAGAGGGGGTTGAGGAGGCCGGTGGTCCACATGCCGCCGAGGGAGCCGTAGCGCTCGACGAGCATCGTCCTGGCTCCGGCCCGCGCGGCGGACAGCGCGGCTCCGATCCCCGCCGGCCCGCCGCCGGCCACGAGGACATCCACCTCCGCGACCACGGGCGTCTGGCGTTCCCGCTCGGTGAGAAGCTTCATCGGCTCGGTTCTCCCTGTGCTCCCGTCGCCCCTGGGCGCGTCGCGGCGCGGGTCCGAGGCGCCCGCCAAGGCGTCGCGGGCCGCGAGGGCCGCCGCGGGAGCGATGGCGGCCGCCGCCAGGAAGTCGCGTCGAGGACGGCGCTGGGGGAGCATGCACTACCTCCTGCGGACGGGTCGGCCCGCAGGAGGCAGTGTAGTGCACAGGGCGTTCAAAGGCAAGAGCGGCTACGGGACCAGGCCATACCTGTGCCTGTCACAGACGGCTTGTGTGTTCGCCTCCGGCCCACGCCTGGGCGACCCAGGACGGGTGCGATGACATGTCGAGCCATAATCTATGCCACCGTAGTGACTTGCATGTCAGCGGTGTGACAGGCACCGTGCCCCGACAGGCCCCGTGCCCCGCCGTGCCCCGTGCCGAGGAGGCCAAGAAGCGGTTTGAGAGGCTGAAGAAGCGCTTCGACGAGGCCGGCAAGCCTCCCGCCGCCCCCTGATGCCGCAAGGACGCCCGGTTCGTCGGTTCGGCGGCTCGGTGCCTCACACCCATGAGTTGGTTGTGGGCTCCGCAGGAGGCGCGGAGCCGCGTGGGGCGGGCTTGGCCATGTTGGCCCCAGCGCGAGCCGTACGGCAGTCTTGCAGCGGCTCCGTGGTTCCCTGCGGACACAGGCCGCGTCTCTCCGCTTGCATTCTGTGGGGGGGGCGCTACAATCATCCTCGAAAGGGCTGCCCAACGGGGCTACCCACGAGTCAAATGGGAAATCTCGGGCGATAAGTGATGAAGACATCCAAAGTGGTACATGTGGTGAGTTGCCACGCGGAAGGTGAAGTTGGCGATGTGATCGTCGGCGGAGTAGCGCCACCGCCCGGTGACACGATTTGGGAGCAGCGTTGTTTCATCGAGAAGGATGATCGTCTGCGGCGCTTTGTGCTCAACGAGCCGCGCGGGGGCGTCTTCCGGCACGTAAACCTCTTGGTGCCGCCGAGGGATCCCCGTGCGCAGGTCGGCTGGATCATCATGGAGCCGGCTGATACTCCGCCGATGTCGGGGTCGAACTCGATCTGCGTGGCGACCGTGGTGCTCGACACCGGAATCGTTCCGATGACCGAGCCGGAAACAGAGTTGCTGATGGAAGCGCCGGGCGGTTTGGTCAAAGCGCGTGCACAATGTCGCAATGGCAAGGCGGAGCGAATCACGATCACCAACGTGCCTTCGTTTGCCGACAAGCTCGCGGCGCCGCTGGAAGTGGAAGGGCTCGGCACCCTCATTGTTGATACAGCCTATGGCGGCGACAGCTTCGTCATCGTCGATGCGAAAGCGTTGGGATTTGAAATCGTGCCGGACGAAGCCATCGAGCTTGTCGCGACCGGCATGAAGATCACGGCCGCGGCCAACGAGCAGCTCGGATTTCAGCACCCCGTGCATGCCGAGTGGAACCACATCTCGTTTTGTCAGTTTGCCGGCCCGCTTGCGGAGGAGAATGGCGTGCTGGTGGGGCCGAACGCCGTGTGCGTGCGCCCCGGCAAGATCGACCGGTCGCCAACCGGCACGGGTTGTTCGGCGCGCATGGCGGTTCTGCATGCGCAGGGACGCATGCAGGTCGGGGGCCGCTATCGGGCGCGCTCGATCATTGGCTCCGAGTTCGAATGTGGCATCGAGTCGTTGACTTCGCTGGGCAAGATGGATGCGATCGTGCCGACTGTTTCGGGGCGGGCGTGGGTCACGGGAACGCATCAACTCATGCTCGACCCGGACGACCCGTGGCCCGAAGGCTATCGGATCGCCGACACGTGGCCGGTCCTAGGAAGGAGAAGAACATGATTGCAGGAGACGGAACTGCAGCCGTACGCCTGCTTCTCTCCATGGTGACGACGTGGGTCGCCCTATCTGCCGGGGCGTACGCGGCCGACGCTAAATCGGATGCCAGGAAAGAGGCGCCTCAAAACGCCCACTTCGATCCCGTCATCAAGAACATCGAGGGCTGGACCGTTCACGTCGACCCGAAGTTGCTCGAAGGCGAGCACGCCGAGGGAGGGGCCCGGGCGCTGACGATGCTCGCCAATCACCTGCAACGCATCGCAATCCTGATGCCGACAGACCGCCTCGAAGAGCTGCGGAAAGTGGGGATCTGGATCGAGTACGACCATCCCGATATCAATGCGGAACCGGGGCCGTACCACCCCAGCGTTGACTGGCTCACCGCGCGAGGCTACGATGCCCGGCTGGCGAAAAAGGTGCATATCACGCGGGCGGCGTCGCTTCTGGAGCGACACCATATGATCAAGCACCCGGCCGTCATCCTGCACGAGTTGGCCCACGCTTACCACGACCAGGTCCTCGGCTTCGATGAGCCGCGCATCAAGGCCGCGTACGACAAAGCGATGAAGGCCGGCATCTACGACAAAGTGCTGCTGTACACCGGCCAGAAGGTCCGCCATTATGCGGCGACCAATCACAAGGAGTACTTCGCCGAAGGGACCGAGGCGTACTTCTACCGCAACGACTTCTACCCGTTCGTGCGGGCAGAACTCAAGGAACACGATCCCGTGCTGCATGATCTGCTGGAAGAACTCTGGGGCCCGCTGAAGTAACCGCACGCCCCCATTCGCAAGGAGAACCCAACCATGATGGCAAGCAACAGAAGCACAACCGTGTGGGCCCTGGTCGCCGTGGTGATAGCAGGATTCGCCTTCAATGCAGCGGCGGACGCCGCCAAACCGCTGAAGGTCTACATCCTGGCCGGGCAGTCCAATATGCAGGGGCATGCCAAGGTCGAGACGTTCGACTACATCGGCGACGACCCGGCCACCGCGCCGTTGCTCAAGGACATGCGCGGCCCCGACGGCAAGCCGCGCGTCTGCGAGAAGGTGTGGATATCCTATCTCACGGGATCTAGAGACGGCAACGGCGAAGGGTTTGGCAAGTTGACGGCCGGGTATGGGGCTCGCAGCGACCCCGCCGAAGACGGCGGCAAGATCGGCCCGGAGTTCCCCTTTGGCCTCACCATGGAAAAGGCGACCGACGGACCGATCCTGATCATCAAGACCGCGTGGGGCGGCAAGAGCCTGCATACCGATTTTCGCCCGCCGAGCGCCGGACCTTACGAATTCAATGACGCGCAGTTGGAGGGCCTCAAGAAGCAGGGCAAGGATATTGAAAAGGTCAAAGCCGACAAGGCGAAAGCGACGGGACACTACTATCGCCTGATGACCGACCATGTGAAGAAGGTCCTGGCAGACATCAAGCGGGTCGTGCCGGACTACGACCCCAAGCAGGGCTACGAGATCGCCGGGTTCGTCTGGTTCCAGGGCTGGAACGACATGTGCGATCCTGGCACGTATCCCAACAGCAGCAAGCCCGGCGGATACGCCAAGTACAGCGAGTGGATGGCGGACTTCATTCGCGACGTCCGCAAGGACCTCAACGCCCCCAAGATGCCCTTTGTCATCGGCGTCATCGGCGTGAACGGCGATAAGGCCACTGGCGGGTTAGCCCATATCCGGCCTGCCATGGCTGCTCCGGCAGAGATGCCCGAGTTCAAAGGCAATGTCGCTGCAGTCCAGACGGCGCCATACTGGGACGAGCCTTTGGCGGACATCGAGGCGAAGCACGGCAAGATCGGGAAGGTGAGCTACTACCTGAGGAAAGGGGGCGTACCGGGGGCGGTGGTGTCCAGTAATTACCCGATAGCCTACTTGCTGCGGAAACAATACTGGGATACCCCGGCCGAAGACCGCAAGATGACCAAGGAGGAGCAGCAGGCCTATATGAAAGAGTACCGAGCCAAGCTGATCACCCCCGAGGATGAAGCCATGTGGCAGCGCGGCGCCTCCAACGCCGGCTACCACTACCTCGGCTGCGCCAAGACCATGGCGCTGATCGGCAAGGCCTTTGCCGAGGCCATGCTGGAGATGGAGAAGAAGTGACCGATTGAGTGGCCCTCGTGAGCTGGGCTGGGCACCCTCCTCGGCTTCGAGTCCTCGTCAGGGAGCCACTTTTTCGGGCCGCGAGATGATCCCCCGCTCTGTTCGAGCCCTCGTCGGGGAGGCGAGGCCTTAAGTTGTTAAGTTGTGGCCTGACCCTGGCGCGCGCAGAAGTGGTCGAGTCTGGCGAGTCTGGGCGACTCTGGGCTAGAAGGCCGAGAATCGGCGATCCGCGAGTCGGGTGGCCGGCGAGTCTGGGTTTCTCCTGGCCGGAAGTGCGAGAATGGCTAAATGGGTGCGCCGAAAATGGAGAACCCCCGGCGAGACTGAGCCGGAAGGGCGAGAATCGCCAAACGGCGAGTCGGGGAAGTGGATCATCGTGCCTGGATGTCGTAGGCGGACAGGCAGTCGCTGTGGCGGAGGTAAAGGCGGCCGCCGGAGACGACTGGGTGCGCCCAGAAGAGGCCAGGGCCGGCCTTCGGCAACTGGAACTGGCTGACGACCCGCCGCCCGGCCGGCGAGGGCTGGATGAGCATCACCCGCCCCCGCTCGTCCATCGCGTAGATCATCCCGTCGGCATAGGTCACGGAGCCGCCGACGCCGGTCGGCTCCGAGTGCATGAGCTTGCCCGTCTGCCACTCCAGGCAGTCCCAGCGCGGCTTGTAGTTGCCGTGGCAGAAGCCGTAGAGATAGCCGTCGAGGAGGATGACCCCGCCGTGATGGCTGTCGAGCTTGTCAGTGCTCCAGGCCAGCTCGACGGAGCATTTCCTGCCCTCGACGTTGAGCTTGAGGAGGCGGCTGCCGCGGGCGTGGGCCGTGGCGAAGTAGATGTGCCCGTCGTGGAAGAGCGGCGTGAAGATGCTCTCGTCGTACGGCGTCACGTGCTCGACCTTCCAGAGAAACTCCCCCGTGTCGGCGTTCACGCCGACAATGGCCTTGGCCATGAGGGTGACGACTTGGCGAAGGCCCTGGTGCTCGACGAGGATGGGCGAGGCATAGCCGGGCTTCTCACCGATGCCTCTGGCCGTCCACACTGTTTCGCCCGTGAGCTTGTTGAGGGCGACGATGCCGACCTCCTCGCCGCCGGGCACGCAGACGAGGCGGTCGCCGTCCACGAGCGGCGACTCGGCGAGGCCCCAGCGGATGTTGCGCCCGTTGAACTTCTTCAGGATGTTGAGCGACCACAGGGGCTTGCCGCTCCTGGCGTCCAGGCACACGACGTCCCCATCGGAGTTCTCGTGGTAGAGGCGCCCCCTGTCCACCGTTGGGGTCGAGCGGGTGCCGGGGTGCTCGCGCTTGTAGGCGGGGCCATTCTTCGCGGTCCAGGCCACCTTGCCACCGAGGTCGAGGGCGGTGATAAGCGTGTCGTTGCCGACGCTGCCTGTGATGTAGATAAGGCCGTGGGCAACCGCCACGCAGGCGAAGCCGTGGCCGATGCCCCTGGCCGTCCACAGCAGCTTCGGCCCGCCCTCGGGCCATTCCTTCCGCAGGCCGGTTTCGGCCGACGTGTTGTCGCGGCCCGGGCCGTGGAATTGCGGCCAGTCGGCTCCCGACGCCTGGCCGAGCGAGAGCGCGAGGAGGAGGCCCAAAGGCAGGCTGAACATGAGACTGCCTCCTGCGGATGGGTAGTCCCGCAGGAGGCAGTGTAATGCACTTGGCGTCGGAAGACAAGGGCGGCTACGGCACGAGCTGCTCGATGGGGAAGCGCGACTTGGGCGGAGCGGCGGGGGCCTCATCGGCAGCCTCGGCGACGAGCTTCGGCGGCTTCGCGGCGCTCTGGGCCTGCCGGAGGGCGGCCAACTCGGCCTTCGCTGCGGCAACGTCGCGGGCGACCGCGAGGGCGATCTCATCGGGCGGCAGCGGAGGCAGCGGCGCCTCGGCGAGCCGCTCGGCCTTGGCCGGCTTGGGCGCCGGGGCCGAGGCGGTCGCCGGCGCGGGCGGCGCAGGGGGCGCCAGGGGCGGCGTCGGCTCGGCCGAGGCCAGGGTGGCCGGCTTCGACGCCGACGGGACCTCGGCCGGCGGGCCGAACTCAAATGGCGAGGAGCGCCTCTCCCCGCGGTCGGCCTTCGCCGCCCGCGCGGGCGGCGCCGAGGCCACAACGGGCGGCTTGGGTGCGGCAGCAGGGGCCGGCGCGGGCGGCGTCGCGGTCACAGCGGCCGGCTTCGGCGCCGTCGGGGCCTTGGCCACCTTCGTCGTATTCCCTGCCTTCGCCACGCGGGTCTCGGTCACCTCGCTCCGCTCACCGAACGGGATCCAGCCGAACCAGCCGCAGAAGAAGTCGGCCATCTTGAAGTAGTTCAGGTTCCACATCACCCCCACGTAGCCGAGATGGAGGTAGTGGACGCAGGCGGGGCGGTACTTGGTCTTGCCCTCCTTGGCGCTCTGGGCGATGCCGATGACGCCGACCCTGTGGCTCTCCGTGGTGGCCTTGTCCTTGTCGTTGAAGCCCTTCCAGCTATTCTCCTCGTGGCCCCAGAAGAGCAAGCCGGAGTTGTTCTGGTGGTGCTCGCCGGCGCCCAGCTTGCCGCCGCCCATCCCCACGAAATAGCCGTCCACCTTGCTGTACCCCAGCGGCGTGACCATCGGGCAGTTCGCGTAGAGCCCGAACTGCGGCTTCTTCGAGAACGTGAGCCCCAGGTCCATCATCTGGCTCGCGTCGGCCCCCCGGTTCCTGAGATACGTGCAGCCCGACGCCCCGGCGACCAGCAGCGCACAAACCGCGATGGACAATCTTTTCCCGTGAACAATCCCACTACGCATGACCAGTCTCCAAGAGAAGCCGTCCCGCTCCTTGGGAACACGAAAGTCTATGGATTATACACGGGGAGATACGAGGATGCACGAGTATAACAGGAATGTAACGGAAAGCAAAGGGAAAATCGTGATTCCGTAAGAATCCGCCGTTTCGTGGCCACCGGGGCCTACAAAACGCCGTAGATGTAGGCCAGGCAGAAGTACCCGCCGATGAGCACGAACAGCGCGCCCGTCGCCCAGCGCGCCCAGCGCTCGAACTGCGTGAGCCGGTGGAACACCTTGCCCACGGACTGCGCGCTGAACGCCAGCACCACGGCCACCGCCACCACGGGAACCGCCGTGCCCAGGCCGAAAAGCGTCGGCAACAGCACGCTCGACTGGCTCTGGAGCGCCAGCCCGAGCAGGCTGCCGAAGAACAGCGCCGCCGACACCGGGCAGAAGGCCAGAGCGAAGAGGATGCCCAGCAGCCCCGCGCCCCACACGCCCATCGCCTCCACCCGACGCTGCGTCGCCTCGCCCGGCGCGAACCCGCGGAAGCTCAGCTCCACGAGCCGCAACAGCACGATGCCCACGAGGAGGAGGATCGGGCCGAGGAACCGGTTCATGTACCGCGACAGCGCGGCGGCCACCTGGGCCTTGTAGAGCAGTCCCCCCACGATCAGCGCCGCCAGCACCACGTACACGAGCGTGCGCCCCACCGTGTACAGCAGGCCCGAGAGCAGCACCTGCCGCGAGCTGCCCACCCGCCGCCCGACGAAGGAGATGGCCGCGATATTCGTCGCCAGCGGGCACGGGCTGATCGAGGTCAGGATGCCCAGCCACAGCGCCGACAGCGCGGCGAGCAGCAGCCCCTTCGCCAGCGGCCCCCCGCCGGCGGCCCGCTCGTCCTTGAGGAACGCCCCCACCGCCCCCTGCACAAACCCGACGAGGCGCGGGCCGTCGTCCAGGTAGTCCCACACCTCCTCCAGGTTCTTGTAGCGCCCCGGCTTGCCGTCGCGGAACTCGACGAGGACGACCGTGCTGGCGGCGATCTCGTACGCCTTCTCGAAGCCCTCGTTGCCGGGTGCCTGGTAGTTGGCCACGTGCCACTCGGCCTGCCCCTGTCGCAGCTCTTGCGGGAAGCCCTTCTCGAGCGCCTCGCGCGACAGCCGCTCGATCTTCCGGCACGAATCGCACCGCTTGTTCCCGTGGAAGTAGTAGACGCTGATGCCATTGAACGGCCCCTGGGCTTCGGCCCTCGCCGTCGGGCCGGGCCGCACCTCCTTCACGACGAGCGTGACGAGGCTCGCCGCCACGAAGGCCAGGAGGGGCGCCGCGATGAGCCACTTCCATTTCACGAGGGGGACTCCTGTCAGGCGAGAAGGGCCTTGATGTCGTCGGACGAGGGCACTTTGCCCACGAGCTTCACCTTGCCGTCCACCACGAGGGCGGGCGTCATCATCACGCCGAAGGCCAGGATCTGCGCGATGTCGGTCACCTTCTCCAGTTGGTAGTCCACTCCGAGGGCTTTTGCGGCCGCCTCGGCGTTCTCCGCGAGCTTCTTGCACTTGGGGCAGCCTGTGCCCAGCACCTGAATCTTCATCTCATTTCTCCAGCAGCGCGTCCGGCAGGGTTTCCACGAAGGCCCGGATTTCGTCGCGCACGCGCCGGTAGTGCGCGAGGGCCTCTTCCTCGGACTTCGCGCCAGCCGCCAGCCGCGGCGGGTCGTCGAAGCCCACATGCACGGTCCTCACCCGCCCCGGAAAGAGCGGGCAACTCTCATGCGCATGATCGCACACGGTGATCACGCAGTCAAACGAAATGTGCCTCAACTCGTCCACGTGCTTCGAGCGATGGGCCGAGATGTCCACCCCCGCCTCGGCCATGACCTGCACGGCTCGGGGGTTGAGCCCGTGGGTCTCGATGCCGGCCGAGTAGGCATCGAGCAGATCGCCCTTCAGGGCGCGTGCCCAGCCCTCGGCCATCTGGCTGCGGCACGAGTTGCCCGTGCACAGGAACAGCACCTTGAGCTCCCGCTTCGCCATCAACGAGGCCCCTTCTGCTCGGCCTCGGGCGCAGCGGGCCTCGGCGGCTCGTTGGGCGCGGTGCCCCCCTTCACGTCGTCGCCGCTGAGGTCAATGAGGAACCAGCCCAGGAAGAAGTCGGGGATTTCCAGCCAGCAGATGTTGGCGGTGATGCCGACCCAGCCGAGGTGGAAGTAGTGTTTGCACGAGACGCGGTAGGGCTGCTTGCCCCGTTCGCCGCGGGCGATGGCCAGGAGGCCCACCGGCTGGTCCTCCACCGCCTTGTCGCCGGCCTTCTCCCCGGCCTTCGCGGGCCCCTGCCAGGTGTTTCTCTCGTAGCCCCAGACCAGGGCGCCGGCATTCCGCTGATGGTGCTCCATCACGCCCACCTTGCCGCGGCCCACGCCCGCGTAATAGCCGTCCACCTTGCCGAACCCGATGGGCAGGATCACCGGGCAGTTCATGTAGAGGCCGAACTGCGGCTTCTTCGAGAACGTCAGCCCCAGGTCGAACATCTCGGCCGCGTCGCGTCCTCGGTTGCGCAGGTAGGTGCAGCCCTGCGCCGCGAGGGCCGCTGCGGCCAGGGTGGCAAGCAGTCGTTGCCTCATGTCTTGCTCCTTTCCTCGGTGGGGAACCAGTGGCGGGTCGCCAGGCAGATCTTCACGAGCATCAGCATCACGGGCACCTCGATGAGCACGCCGACCACGGTGGCCAGCGCCGCGCCCGACGAGAGGCCAAAGAGCATCGTGGCCGTGGCAATCGCCACCTCGAAGTGGTTCGACGCGCCGATCATCGCCGATGGGGCGGCGTCCTCATAGGTCAGCTTCAGCGGCCTCGACCACCAGTAGCCGAGCCAGAAGATGAGATTCGTCTGGATGAACAGGGGGATGGCGATCCACAGGATCGTCAGCGGATTGCCCAGGATCACCTCGCCCTTGAACGAGAACAGGAGCACGAGGGTGATCAGCAGCGCGATGATGGTGACGGGCGTGAGGACGTGGAGGAACTTCTCCTTGAACCACACGTCGCCCTTGGCCTTGATGAGCCACTTCCGCGAGAAATAGCCCGCGACGAGCGGCAGCGCCACGTAGATGCCGATCGAGAGCACCAGCGCCTGCCACGGCACGGGCAATCGCCCCACGCCGAGCAGGAAGCCGCCCAGCGGGCCGTAGAGGACGAGCATCGTGAGCGAGTTGATCGCCACCATCACCAGCGTGTGGCCGTCGTTGCCCTTCGCCAGGTAGCCCCACACGAGCACCATCGCGGTGCAGGGCGCGATGCCAAGGAGGATACAGCCGGCCAGATAGCTCCGCCACAGCGGCACCTCGAGCATCTTCGCCCCGTCGTGCAGCACCACCTGCCCCGCGCCATACGTGGCCCCGAGGTCCAGGTTCTGCCCCAACGGCATCTTTACGTAGTCCTTCGCCTCCGGGCCGATGAAGCCCAGGAAGAGCGTGCCGAGGAAGAACACGGCGATGGCGTACATCGTGAACGGCTTGATCACCCAGTTCACGAAGAGCGTGAGGCCCACAGGCTTGATGTTTCGGCCTGCCTTCAGCACCTCGCCGAAGTCAATCTTGACCATGATCGGGTACATCATGAAGAACAGGCACACGGCGATGGGGATGGAGACGACGGGCGCATCGCCCACGCAGATCGCCAGCCCATCCAGGGCCGTGGCGACGCGCGGCGCCACCTTCCCAAGGGCGATGCCGCCCAGGATGCACAGGGCGACCCACACGGTGAGGTACCGCTCGAAAACGCTCAGGCCCTTCGGCCGCTTCGTGACACAGGCCTCCGACGCCACGTTCGACATCTCCTTCCGTTGTGACACTCCAGCCGAGTGAAGTGCCCGCCCCCACCGACCTTGTGTCGGTGGAGCGAAGGATTGGCCACTACGCCAAGCGGCCCTCACCCCCCCATCCCCCTCTCCCCCCGCCCGCCGCGCGGCGGGCGGGGGGAGAGGGGGAGAAGAGGGGGAGGCTCACGGCACAGTAGTTGCCAATCCCTCGCTCCACTGGGGCAAGCCCAGTGGGGGCGTGCACATCAGTCGGGCGAAGTGTTACCTTCAGCTATGGGCATTGCACAATCCCCGCGGCCCACAGGCACTCGCCGCAGCGGGGGAAATCGTCGCCGAAACAGTCCTCCTCGTTGTCGCGCCGCAGGTCGCAGCCGCCGCACTCGATGCAGGGGGCGAAGGCGAACTCGCGGACGCGCCCGCGGAAGGCCCGATACTCGCCGCCCTGCCACAGGTCCTTGAGCCGCGTCTCGTGGATGTTCCCCAGGACGTAGCGGCGGGCGCGTTTCGCCTTATCGCGGAAGTAGTAGGTGTGCGAGTGGAGCAACGGCAGGCAGGGGCTCACCGCGCCGTCCCAACGGATGGCCAGCCGCCCCTCGGCGACGAAGGGGCAGCGGGGGTCGGCCCCCGCAACGTCGGCACCGTTCCTCCGCAGCCGGGTGCCCGTGGCGCGCATCCGCTCGACCACCCCGCTCGCCGCGGAGCGCGGGTCCATCAGCGGCAGGTCCACGGCAGGGTCCCACGGGGTGATGAGGTGCCGACGCGACGCGGTGGTCCACTGGTCGTACAGGATGTCGCCCGCCAGCTCGGGCGTGTGCGGCACGAGGTTGGTGACCAGCACGCCCGTGAAGCCGAGCTGGGGCGCGAGCCGCACCAGGGCCGGCAGCTCGCCGATGTTGCGCTTCGTGGCCACGAACTCGATGACGACCTCGGGGTACGCGACGTTGTGCAGCACGCGCAGGCGATGAAACGCTCGCAGGTTGCCCTCGACGGCTGGGAACGTCCCCGCGTGCAGGCTCTGGCTCGCGTCGCCGCTCAAGCCGTCCACCGACACGATCAGCTTGTCGAGCCGCAGCTTGATGAGCCGCTCCATCGCCTCGGGCGTCAGAAGCAGGCCGTTGGTGACCGCCTCGACGGCGAACCGCGCGCCCTTGGCGAGGGCGACGAACTCCACGAAGAGCGGGTGCGCCATCGGCTCGCCGTAACCGCTGAAGTTCAGGGTGGCCAGGCCCGGCAGTTCGGCGCACTGCTCGACGACGCGGCGAAACGTGGCCAGCGACATCTCCCCGCCCGGCTCCTCGAAGGCGCGGCGCAGGCACATCGCGCAGTCGAGGTTGCACGCCGTCGTCAGCTCGACGTATGCCTTTCGTGGCGCATCGTCGCCGCCGCCCCGCGCCTCCCGACGCACTGGAGGGATCACCTCGATCAGCATGCGCACCTCAGCCTCTCCCCAAGGGAGAGGGGGGATGGTCGCCTCCCCGCCAAGCACGTACGCCGGCTCATCCGGCGATTCCCGCCATCTTCAGGGCGACCTCGGCCACGCGGCGGCCGAGGTTTTTCGCGGTGCCCAGGCCGAGCTCGTCGCCGCTGATGTCGTCCTTGTTGTTCCACAAGGTCGCGCCGCGATGGGCGGTCGGCCGGCCGTCGCCCACAATGAGCATCTCGTGGCACATCAAGGCCGCCTGGATGCACTGAATCGTCAGCTCCTGCCCGCCGTTGCGGTTGCCGCCCACAGCCACGACGCCCGCCACTTTGCCGCTGAGCGGGAAATTCGCCTTGCGGAAGACCACCCAACGGTCCAGGAACGCCTTGCACAGGGAACTCATCGAGCCGAAGTAGACGGGTGAGCCGACGATGATGCCGCCCACCTTCGGGTCGCTGAGCTTCGGCGCCAGCTTCAGGAAATCGTCCTCCTGCCCCGCCGGCAGCGGCACGCCGGCGGCCACGGCGCCGTTGATGTTCATGTCCGCCAACTCGATCAGCTCGACCTCGATGGCCGGGCTGGCCGCCTTCGCGGCGTCCAGGACCGCCTGGACGGCCGCCGCGGTGGTCTTGCCCTTCCGCGGGCTGCACGCGACGCCGACGATCTTCACGCCCTTCGCCGGCGCAGGGGCCTCCGCCGCCAGGGCCTGGGCGGCCCCAGCCGCCACCGCGCCGCCCACGAAGCCCAGGAACGCACGCCGCCTCACATCATCTGCCATGGCCGTTCTCCTCAAAGGACACCGAAGGTCAGGCCGACCACTGTGGACATTATGGCCACCAGGATGCAGAAGACAAGCGTCTTCTTCCAGCCCATCACCTTCCGCAGCACGAGGATGCTGGGGATCGAGAGCGCCGGCCCCGCCAGCAGCAGCGACAGGGCCGGGCCCTTCGCCATCCCCAGGTCCATCAGCGCCTGCGTGATCGGTATCTCGGTGAGCGTGGCGAAGTACCAGAGCATCCCCGCGAACGAGGCCACGAAGTTCGCCAGCAGGCCGTTGTCGCCGACGAGGGCCGCCACGCTCTTCTCGGGGATGAGATGGGAGATGAATCCCGTGATGAACACGCCGCCAAACAGCAGCGGCACAATCATCTTGCCAAACGTCCACGTCGCGTCCAGCCACTCCTTGACCTCTTTGCGGCTGAACCAGCGCCAGAGCATCAGCAGCACGGCGAGCCCCATCGCCCCGGCCAGGTGCCACTTGATGCTGTGGACGGCCATCGTGAAGCTGGGGACGGGTTTCGCCGACGCGATGTCGGCCTTTGCCAGCCGCTGCACCTCGGGGTCGAGATGACCGCTGGGCAGATAGGCCTGCACGTCCAGCGCGTCGGTCGTCTTGTAGCGGACGTTGGCCTGGAAGGCCCGCCCGTCCCGCATCACGATCGTCACGTCGTTCGTGTTGAACCAGTCGCTGAAGACGAGGAACAGCACCATCGCGGCGAAGAAGAGGGCCGTCTGCCACAGGCGGCGGGGGCTGGCCGGCGGCTCAGGGAGTTGCATGACCGCCTCGACCCGCCTCTTCTCCGCGTGGCGGAAGAAGAAGGCCATGAGCAGCCCGATCACGTAGGCGAAGGCCACGGAGCCGACGACCCGCGCCACGCCGAGGTCCAGGCCCAGCACGCGGGCCGACAGGAAGATAGCCATCACATTGATCGCCGGCCCGGAGTAGAGGAACGCGCTCCCCGGCCCCAGTCCCGCGCCCATCGCGTAGATGCCCGCGAACATCGGCAGCACGCTGCACGAGCATACCGCCAGGATCACCCCCGACACCGCCCCCACCGTGTAGGCCAGGAAGCGATTCGAGTTCGGCCCCAGATACCGCATCACCGAGGCCTGCGACAGGAACGTGCCGATCGCCCCCGCGATGAACATCGCCGGCACCACGCACGCCAGCGTGTGCTCGCGCACGTACCATTGGAGCAGCCGAAACGCCTCGTGCACTGCCCCCGACACCTTCGGGTCCGAGAACGGCACGAAGTAGAAGAACACGAAGATGCCGACCAGGACCGCCAGGGTCTTCAGCTCTCTCCGCACGTTCGTCTCCTATGCCCCGCCCGCGCCGGCGAGGGTCACATTCTCACATTCTACAGAATGTTGGAACATCGCCTGGCCCGCGCTGCTTGCGGCGGGCCGATGGCGGATCGGCCAACTCGCCAAGCCTGCACGCAAAGAAAAAGCCACTCGACACCGCAGATCACTCCCCGCGTCGCCCGGCCAGAGCGAGCTGCTCCCGCGCCGTCGAGGCGATGACCGACTCCACGCAGTCGAAGAACTGGAGGATGCACGGGCAGCGGAGCGCGTAGTAGACCTGCGAGCCGCGCTTGTCGTCCGACGCGATCCCCGCGCCCCGCAGGATGGCCAGGTGCCTGGAAACCGTGGACATGTCCGCCCCCACCATCTCGGTGAGCTCGCACACGCACTTCTCGCCCCGCGAGAGGGCGTCCACGATGAACAGCCGCGTCGGATGGGCCATGGCCTTGACGATCCGGGCCCTGGCCTCCATGCGTGCCTGGGTCTTTGCATCCACGGCATTCCTCCTTCCAAACACTTGGCAGTATCCCCAACTCGCCAAGCCCTGTCAACCCAATATCGCGCCGACACGCCCGAATGGCACCAATGCAAGGGACTCAGGCCCGCCCAAAGGGCGGCAGGGGATACCGCACGAGCGTCTGGCATGAACCAGTCGTGGTGGCGCCGTGAAGGGCGAGCAATCCCATTGGGGCAACATGCCCTCAATTTTCAGTTTTTCTGGCCTCACCCGGCGCCCTGGGCCACTGCCGCCTGGCACTACAACGCTGGATTCCCCCCCCCCCAGCCGCGGGGTGGGACATCTATAGGTGATTGAGCTCCAACTGGGAGGCAGGGGGGCGCGGATGTGCCTGGGTTGGGTTTCCTGGAGCGTGTTGCCTACTCCTTCGCTGCCGGTGCGAAGCCGTATTTCTGCTTCGCGGTGTCGCAGGCCTTCTTGATCTGGGCGCTGTGGTCGGTGGGGGTGGGCTTGAGGAGGCCGAGCATGGCCTTGCCGAAGGCCTCGCCGATGCGGAAGAAGGTGTCGGCTCGGCCACGATAGTGGTAGCCGCCGTCGAACTGCGGGCCGTCGAAGACCATGTAGGGGCCGGTCGGGACGTAGCGGACCGTGTCCTTGAACTCGGGCATCTTCGACACGCTTTCCTGCTGGGCACGGAAGCTCATGTGCTTGGCGCGGTAGCGCTCGGGGATCTGCTGCTCGGTGCCGCTCTGGCCCAGCTCGCCGACGATCATGGGCAGGTCGGGCGCGCCGAGGTCGGTGCGCAGGTCGCGCAGCAGGTTCGCCAGGTTCGGCCCGTATTCCTTGTGGTGCGCGGCGTCGAGCATGTCGTTCCAGCCCTGGAACCAGACGAAGCCCGAGATTTCGTAGCCGGAACCGTCGTATTCGGGGAAGAGTGTCTTGAGGTTGGCCAGGGTCTCGTGGGTGAGGCGGACGAGTTCGCGGTAGTTGTAGCCGATGAGCTTGGCGGGGTCGCCCTCGAACTTCTTCCTCTTCGCGAGGTCGGCGAGCCACTGGGCGTCGAAGTCGCCCTGGCCCGAGCTGGGCGGGCGGAAGTCGAATCGCAGGCTCCTGCCGCCCCAGGAGATCTTGATGAGCAGCACGCGCTCCTTGAGGCGGTCGCCGACGACGTGGCCGAACTGAAGCTCGGCGCCAAAGCGATCGGGCGGGTTGGCGTAGCCGACGGTGAGCGGGCCTTTCTTGTCAATCTTGTCGCCGTTCGTGTAGCGGATCAGGACATCGGGCCGCTCGGCCCACTTGTCGCCGTCGCGCAGATGGCGGTAGGTGGGGGCCGTCTTCTCGTCGGCGAGGAGCTGCTCGAGGTGTTTGATCGAGCCCTTGCCCTCCATGTTCGACTGGCCGGACAGGATGAACACGCGCCACGGGCCGGGCGCCGGGGCGTCGGCCGCGCGGGCCGCGGTGGCGAGTGTGAGGGCCGCGGCCGCAAGGGTTGCTCTTCTCATCCACATGGCGGGTCTCCTTTGCTCTTGGCGCGGGCGATCGGCCCCAGCGTGCCGTTCGTCGCGCGCAGATAATCGTTGGGGGCGAGGAGGAGCTGGGTGCCGCGCACGCCGGCGGAGATGGCGACGCGGTCGTGGAGGACGATCTCCTCGGCCACGAAGACGGGATAGTCCCTCTTGCCGCCGAGAGCCGTCACGCCGCCGCGGATGTAGCCGGTGAGGGGCTGGACCTCGCGGAGGGGGACCATCTCGACCTTGCGGTCGCCCGAGAGGCGGGCGAGGGCCTTGAGGTCCAGCTCGGCGTCGCCGGGCACGACGGCGAAGGCCACGCCGTTGCGGTCGCCACGCACGACGAGGGTCTTGAACACCTGTTCGGGGGGCATGCCGATCTTGGCGGCGACGGATTCGGCGGTCAGGTCGTCGGGGTCCACCTCGTACTCACGCAGCTCACAGGCGATGGCGAGGCGGTCGAGGATGCGGGCGGCGTTGGTCTTCATGACTATCCGACCCGGGAACCGCTCACCCATCACCGCAACACTTCACCCGTCTGAAGTGGACGCCCCGGCCGAGGCAAGCTCGGTGCCTGCCGTCTGGCAGGCGGAGTGTCTCGAGGCCAGGTGACGCTGGAAGTCGGCGTAGGCATTGCCGTCCACGCGGATGTTGCTCCTGTAGGAGAGATTGCCGACCAGGCTGATCAGCGGCTGGCGGCGGCGCCACACACTGTCCCACACCCTGCGCAGGATGCGCGGCAGGGAATAGAAGTTCCGGCCGCATGAGAGCATCTCTTCGATGATGTCCGCCCGGGACAGGTGCTTGTACCGGGCCACGGGGAAGGTGAGCGTGTAGTATCTCCAGTCTTCCGGGAACCTGTCGAGGGCGAGGCGGTTCTCCGACCTCATCTCGTCCCACAGGCGCGTGCCGGGCAGGGGCGTCAGAAACAGCGTGTTCAGATTGTCCACCCCATACTCGGTGGCCGCGTCGGCGATGCATTTGCCGATGCCCGGTTCGTCTACGTCCAGGCCGATGATGAAGGAGCCCACGACCAGGATGTGGTGCCGCTGGATGCGCCGCACGGAGGCGCGGAAGTCGCGTCCCTTCAGCAGGTTGAACTTCTTGCCGATCTCCCGGAGCCCCTCCGGCGTGGGGGATTCAAAGCCGATGAAGACGCCTCGGCAGCCGGCCTTCGCGGCCAACGTCAGGAGCTCTTCGTCGTCGGCGAAGTTGATGGTGGCCTGGCCGACCCATTCCTTGCGCAGGTTCGCCTGGGCCAGGGCGCGGAACAGGTCCTTCGCGCGGGCGATGTGCTCGGGTCGCGTGCCGATGAGGTTGTCGTCTACCACCAGCACGTGCTTCTCGCGAATCGCCGTGAACTCGCGCACGACATCCGGGATCGGCCGCTGCCGGTACTTGGCGCCGTTGAAGGCCGTGACGCTGCAAAAGGTGCAGTTCAGGGGACAGCCGCGTGTGGTCTGGACGGCCCCAAAGGCGTATCGCGGAGGCAGCAGGTCGTGACGGGCAAGCGGGACGGCATTCATGTCGGCGAGCCCGCCGTCGTACCGGCGCTTCAGGTGGCCTTGGCGGGCGTCGTCCAGGACCTGCGCCCACACGCCTTCGGCTTCCCCTGTGACGACCGAGTCCACGCGCTCCGCGACCTCGTCGAGGCACATTGTGGCGTGGATGCCGCCCATGACGACGGGCACACCCAGGCTCCGGAAGTGCGCGGCGACTTCATAGCCGCGGTTCGCCTGCGAGGTGAACGCCGTGATGCCCACCAAGTCGGGCCGCGGCAGGGCCGCGTAGTCCGGCGCGCCCAGGTTCTCGTCCACGATCGTGATGTCCCACTCCCGCGGGGTCAGGCCCGCGAGAACCATGAGGCCAAGCGGCTTCCACACGCGGTAGCGGTTCCAGCGGCTCTCCTTGATGTTGACGATGCTGACGAGCGGGTTGGCGGGGTTGATCAGATAAAGTCGCATGGCCGGCATTCGCTCGTGGAAAAAACTCCCCGTCCTGATCCCGACGCGCGCTCGTCCCAGGGGAGCTCGGTCAGGTGCCGAGCTGCCACGAGGTGAGGTAGGCGCGCTGGTCCCGGGTGAGCGTGTCAATGGTCACTCCCATGGCCTTGAGCTTCAGGCGCGCGATCTCGCGGTCAATCTCCTTCGGCACGCCGTAGACGCGCTTCCCGAGGGTCGCGTGGTTCTTGACGATGTGCTCGGCGGCGAGGGCCTGGTTGGCGAAGGACATGTCCATGACGCAGGCGGGGTGGCCTTCGGCGGCGGCGAGGTTGACGAGGCGCCCCTCGGCCAGCAGGTTGATGCGGCGGCCGTCCTTGAGGGTGAATTGCTGAACGCTCGGGCGGACGCGCTTGACCGATTTCGACATCTTCTTGAGGGCGGGGATGTCCACCTCGATGTCGAAGTGGCCGCTGTTGCACACGCAGGCGCCGTCCTTCATCACGCGGAAGTGGGGGGTGGTGAGGACGGTGCGGTTGCCGGTGACGGACACGAAGATGTCGCCGGTCTTGGCGGCCTCGGCCATGGGCATCACCTGATAGCCGTCCATCACGGCCTCGAGGGCGCGCAGGGGGTCCACCTCGGTGATGATCACGTGGGCGCCCATGCCGCGGGCGCGGGTGGCCACGCCGCGGGCGCACCAGCCGTAGCCGGCCACGACGAACGCCGAGCCGGCCAGCAGGCGGTTGGTGGCGCGGAGGATGCCGTCAATCGTGCTCTGGCCCGTGCCGTAGCGGTTGTCGAAGAGGTGCTTGGTGTCGGCGTCGTTCACGGCGATGATGGGGTAGGCGAGCACGCCGTCGGCCTCCATCGCGCGGAGGCGGATGACGCCGGTCGTCGTCTCCTCGGAGCCGCCGAGCATGAGGGGCAGATGGGACTTGCGTTCGGAGTGGATGGTGGACACGAGGTCGCAGCCGTCGTCCATCGAGATGCTCGGCCTGGCGTCGAGGACGGCGTGGACGTGGTCGTAGTAGGACTTGCGGTCTTCGCCGCGGATGGCGAAGGTGGGCACCTTGTAGTGGCGCACGAGCGCGGCGGCCGTGTCGTCCTGGGTCGAGAGGGGGTTGGAGGCGCAGAGCGCGAGCCTGGCCCCGCCGGCGGCGAGGGTGCGCATGAGGTTGGCGGTTTCGGTGGTGACGTGGAGGCAGGCGGCGATGGTGATGCCCTTGAGCGGCTTCTCCCGTGCGAAGCGCTCGCGGATGAGGCGCAGCACCGGCATCTGCTCCTCGGCCCACTCGATCCTGTCGCGGCCCTGGTTGGCCAGTTTCAGGTCTTTGACGTCGTACTTCATGTGTCTCCCTTTATCAGAGCCCTGCGGCCTTGCGGAGGGCGGCGGCCTTCTCGGTGCGCTCCCAGGTGTAGATGTCGTAGTTCGAGTGGCCGAGGTGGCCGTAGCGGGCGGTGTGCTTGAAGATGGGGCGGCGGAGCTTGTAGTAGTCTATGATGGCGCGGGGGCGGAGGTCCCAGTGCTCGGCGATGAGGGCCTCGAGCTTCTCGTCGGCGATGCGGCCGGTGCCCTCGGTGTCGACGTTGATGCTGATGGGCCGCGCGATGCCGATGGCGTAGGAGAGCTGCACCTCGCAGCGGTCGGCGAGGCCGGCGGCGACGATGTTCTTGGCGATGTGGCGGGCGGCGTAGCTGGCCGAGCGGTCCACCTTGCTGGGGTCCTTGCCGCTGAAGGCGCCGCCGCCGTGGCTGCCGCTGCCGCCATAGGTGTCCACGATGATCTTCCGCCCCGTCAGGCCCGTGTCGCCGTGGGGGCCGCCCATGACGAAGCGGCCCGTGGGGTTGACGTGGATGATCGTGTCCTTGTCCACCATGCCCTTGGGGAAGGTCTTCGGGATGAGGAGCTTGACGAAGTCGGCCTTGATGCGCCTTTGCGTGGCCTTCTCGTGGTGCTGGGTGGAGACGACGACGGTGTGGATGCGGACGGGCTTGTTGTTCTCGTATTCGACGGTGACCTGGGTCTTGCCGTCGGGGCGGATGTAGGGGAGGATTTTGCGGGTGCGGAGGCGTGTGAGGCCGTGGACGAGGCGATGGGCGTAGCAGATGGGGGCGGGCATGAGCTCGCGGGTCTCGCGGCAGGCGAAGCCGAACATCATGCCCTGGTCGCCGGCGCCCTGCTCGTGGCTGGAGGTCTCGTCCACGCCCTGGGCGATGTCGGGCGACTGGCGGTGGACGCTGGTGACGACGCCGCAGGAGTTGGCGTCGAAGCCGATCTTGGGGTCGGTGTAGCCGATCTCGGCAATGGTCTGCCGGGCGACGGCGGCGAGGTCCACGATGGTCTTCGAGGTGATTTCGCCCGCGATGACGACGAGGCCGGTGGTCACGAGGGTCTCGCACGCGACGCGCGACGCCGGGTCGCCCGCGATGTAGGCGTCAACGATGGCATCGGAGATCTGGTCGGCCACCTTGTCGGGGTGGCCCATCGTGACCGCTTCCGACGTGAAGAGATGCCTGCGTCCGCTCATGGGGTCCGAGTTCCTTTCTTGCCCTTGGAGTGGAGGAACGGCTCCAGTGCCTCGAGGGTGCGGCGGGTGGCGCCGCGATTCGCTTCGACCACCCGGCGTGCCCGGCGTCCCATCTCCGCGGCGTCTCCGGGGTGTCCGAGCAAGTCGCCGAGCGCCGTGCCCAGCTCCGCCGCGTCGGCCACGCGCCGCGCGGCTCCGTGAGCGAGCAGTTGCTCGTTCACGTCGCGGAAGTTGCCCGTGTGCGGGCCGAAGAGCACGGGCTTCGCCTGGGCAGAGGGCTCAATTGTACTTTGCCCGCCGTGCGGAATCAAGCTGCCCCCCACAAAAACCAGCGTGGCGAGGCCGTAGACCCGGGCCAGCTCGCCCATCGTGTCGAGCAGGATCACCGCGCCGGGCTCGGCGCGCGCCCCGTCCTTGAGGGCGGTGCGGCGGATGCAGGGGAGGCCGGCGCGGCGGATGAGCTGCTCGACGGGGCCGAAGCGGTCGGCCTGGCGCGGCGCCAGGAGGAGGCGAAGAGCGGGAAACTCCCGCTTGAGGCGCGGGTAGGCATCGAGCAGCGCCTCGTCCTCGCCCGGCCACGTGCAGCCGCCGACGACGAGCGGCTCGTCGGGGCCGAGGCCGAAGCTGGCGGCCAGCTCGGCGTCGAGGCCGCGCGGCGGTGCGGGGGGGGCGGAATCGAACTTCAGGTTCCCCGTCACCGTCACCCGCTCGGCGGGCGCGCCCAGGGCCTTCAGCCGCTCGGCGTAGGCCTGGGTCTGCACGCAGAACTGCGCGATCCGCCGCAGCCAGCGGCCCGCCAGGGGACGGATGAGGCGGTAGCGGCCGAACGCCTTCTCGCTGAGGCGGCCGTTGACGATGGCGACGGGCACGCCCCGCCGCGCGGCGGCCGCGAGGAAGTTCGGCCACACCTCCAGCTCCACCAGCACGATCAGGTTCGGGCGGATGCGGCGCAGCGTCCGAGCCACCGCGCACGAGAAGTCGAGCGGGTAGTAGAACGCCCGGCGGCCGGGATACAGCTTCTCCGCCATCGCGCGGCCCGTGTAGGTCGCCGTCGAGAACACGATCTCCCAGTCGGGATGCTCCTGTGCGAATGCCTCGACGAGCGGGCGGACGAGGTTCATCTCGCCCACCGACACCGCGTGGACCCACAGGCAGGGGGCCTCGCCCTCCCTGGGCGCGACGCCGCCGAAGCGTTCGCGGTAGCCGGTGCGGTACTTCCGGCTCGTCAGCGCCTTGTAGGCCAGGACCGGCGAGGCCAGAGTCACGCCAGCCGCATAAGCAATGTCGAGGAGGAGCGACATAGCGCAGGATGTTACCAGAACCCGCCGACTCCTTCAACCGCTCGATCGGGCATCGTGCGCCCCCAAGATGCTCACCTCACCCCGCCCGCGAAGTGAGGTGAACATCTTGCCGCCGCCTCCCCACCCTGTCACTCGTCGAGCACATGTGCTTGCTATCACTGAGCTTGCGGCGAGGCGTGCGTGGCAGGCGCCTGACCATTTCAAGATGTTCACCCCGTGTGTTGCGCGCTGAACATCTTGAACATCTTGCGTGGCAGGGTTGGGGGCCATGCTCCCAGCGCGACCACTCTCGCACGGTGGCGCGGGAACCGGCCTCGCCCTGCGCGCGTCTCAATGGATGACGGGAGGGGTATTCCTGGCCTGGGGGCTGTAACACCTGGAGGGTCCGACGATGAGGACGTGTGCGGCAATTGCGGCGATTCTCGCGCTGGCTTCGACCTGGCTTGCGGCGGGCGAGGCGGCTCAGCCACAAGGAAACCCCGCCGAACGCGACGTGACGCAGGGGGCGCTGCGCATCGTGACGAAGGAGGGCGGGGTCGTCGAGTGCCCGCTGAAGCACACCGACGTGCGGGCCGACGTCTCCGGCTTCATCGCCCGCGTGAAAGTGACCCAGACCTTCCACAACCCGCTCGATGAAAAGATCGAGGCGATCTACGTCTTCCCCCTGCCGCACAAGGCGGCGGTGGACGACATGACGATGGTCATCGGCGAGCGGCGCATCGTGGGCCTCATCAAGCGGCGGGCCGCGGCACGCGAGATCTACGAGCAGGCCCTCGTCCGCGGCCTCACCGCCGCGCTCCTGGAGCAGGAGCGGCCCAACATCTTCACGCAATCGGTCGGCAACATCCCGCCCAAGCAGGAGGTCAAGATCGAGATCTCCTACGTGGACGTGCTGGAATACGACATGGGCGTCTACGAGTTCCATTTCCCGATGGTCGTTGGCCCCCGCTACATCCCCGGGTCGCCCACGTCGAGCATCCCCCCCGTGCCGCCCGAGCTCAAGGGCAAGGTCGGCGAGCTGGACAAGACGAAGGTGCCCGAGGGCAAGGACAAGCCGAAGGGCACCGGCTGGGCGCCCGACACGACGCGGGTGCCCGACGCCTCGCGCATCACCCCACCCGTCCTCAAGCCCGGCGTGCGCAACGGCCACGACATCTCGCTCGCCGTCTGGCTCAACGCCGGCGTGCCCATCCAGGACCTCAAGGTCGCCAACCACAAGGCCGAGGTCGAGCGCGACGGCGTGGCGAAGGCCGCCGTCGCTCTCTCGCGTGGCGACACGATTCCGAACAAGGACTTCGTCCTCCGCTACGGCGTGGTCGGCGCGAAGCCCGAAATGGCCCTCCTGTGCCACACCCACGAGGCGGGCAAGGGCTACTTCATGCTCATGGTCCAGCCCAAGGAGGACGAGCGGCTCAAGGTCAGCCCCCCGCGCGAAATCGTGTTCCTCGTGGACGTCTCGGGCTCGATGGGCGGCCAGCCGACGGCCAAGGTGCGCGAGACAATGGCCAAGCTGCTCCGCCTCTGCAAGCCGAACGACACGGTGCAACTGGTCGTCTTCGCCAGCCAGGCCGCGAAGCTCTTCGAGAAGCCCGTGCCGGCCAACGAGGAGAACATCAAGAGGACCGTGAACTTCACCCAGGGCCTCCGGGGCGGCGGCGGCACCGAGATGCTCAAGGGCGTGAAGATGGCCATCAACGAGCCGCTCGACCAGGAGCGGCTGCGGATCGTGATCATGCTCACCGACGGCTATATCGGCAACGAGGCCGAGATCATCGCCGAGGTGGGGCGAAGCTGCGGCGACAAGATCCGCTTCTGGGCCATCGGCATCGGCAGCTCGCCCAATCGCTTCCTCATTGACGGCGTGGCCCGCCAGGGCGGCGGAATGGCCAAGGTGCTCGGCCTCAACGACGAGACGGAGCCGATGGCTGTCGAAATCATGCAGCGCATCCACCGCGCCCAGCTCGCAAACATCACCGTGGACTGGGGGCAGGCGGACGTGTTCGAGACCTATCCCGCCAAGGTCCCCGAGCTGTGGGCCGGCCGCCCCGTCGTCCTCTTCGGCCGCTACGGCGGCGGCAGCCAGACCACCCTGACCCTCAGCGGCGACGTCGAGGGCAAGCCGGCGAAGTGGACCCTGCCCGTGAAGTTCGTGGCGAACGCCCCCGAAAACGGCGTCCTCGCCCAGGTGTGGGCGCGGAACAAGATCGAGGAGCTGATGCAGCAGACCTTCTACGCGGGCTCGCCCGAGGTGGAGGAGGAGGTGACGCAGCTCGCCCTCGACTACCGCCTGATGAGCCAATACACCAGCTTCGTCGCCGTGGACGAGGCGGAGGCGGGCAAGCTCGTCGAGCCCGCCCGGCCGCCGCGGCGCATGCTCGTCCCCATCCCCATCCCCGAGGGCACGCGGTACGAGGGCTTCTTCGGCGACCAACTTGGGGCGGGACATGGCTGGGATGACTACGCCAGGACGAACGGGCGCGTTCTGAGGAAACAAGCGATGGCCTCGGCGAAGCCGATGTACGCAGTGCCCCCGCCGCCGGTGGCCATGCCCGTCGCGCCCGCGGAGAGAAAGGCCGGGGCCGCGCTCGCTACGGAAGGGGAAGCTCGCTCGCGTAGGGGCTTTGCCTACGGCGGGGCCGGCAGTGGCTACCGCAGAGCGGTCGGCCTCGACAAGCTGGAAGAGAGGGCGGAAAGCGCGGGGCCGGCCGGCGACGCCGACCGCGAGACGACCTCCATCGGGCGCGTCTACGGCTGGCGCGCGTTGAGCGCCCAGCTCGGCAAGCACGGCGAGTTGGCGACGAAACGCCTCGCCGAGGCCGAGGAGTTGCGGAAGAAGGGCGACCTCTACAGCGCGCGGTCCCGCTTCGCCTTCGCCTACCTCGCCGACGCCGCGCTCCAGGCCTGCGGAATGAGCGGCGGGCAGACCGCCTCGAAGGCCGCGGCCGCCATCGAGGAGATTGACCGCGAGCTGCTCAAGGTCTGGACAAAGGACGTGCCGGAGCTTGAGAAGCGGCTCGACCTCGTGCTCCGCGACAAGTCGGTCGAGGAGGCCCTCGAGGCCATCGCCCGCGCCGCGGGCATCAGCGTGAAGCCCATCGTGGGCAGCGTGCAGGACGCCGCGGCCCTCGTGGGCGAGCGCGACCTCCGCGTGAGCTTCCTCGACCTGCGCCGCGCCACCGTCGCCCAGGCCCTCAACTGGCTGCTCGTGCCGAACCGCCTGAGCTGGTGGGTGGCGAAGGGCTCGGCCGTCGTCGGCAGCGCCCGCCGCGCCGCCGGCGAATCGGCCTGGGTCTACAATGTCTCCGCCATCGCCATCCCCTCGGCCAAGGAGCTCGACGGCATCAAGGAGTATCCGAAGCGGGTCGAGGCGGTGGGCAGCGCGGCCGGGCGCTTCCTCAAGGCCGTGCAGGCCGAGCTGAAGCTCACCGACGACACGGCGCTCTGGTTCGCCCCGGGCCAGCTCCTGGTCTTCGGCGACACGAAGGCCCACATCGCGGCCCGCAGCCTCCTCACGCAGCTCGCCAGCCCCCACTCCCAGCCGAAGGGCGACCTGGCGGCGCTCTACAAGGACACGGCGCCCCGCGCCCGCGAGCACGAGGCGGCGGCCGCCGCCCGCGAGGCGGCCGAGGCCAAGGCCCGCCTCGTCGAGACCCTGCCGACGCACGGCTGGGCGCTCCTGGCCGCCGCGGTGGGCGGGACGCTCGACCTCGAGGCCCTGACGGAGCTCCAGATCGCCTGGCGCGACCCGGCGATGGCCGAGCTGCTCAAGGGCCGCTCGGTCGCGGCCGCGCGGGCGCTCTGGGCCATCGCGGAATCGGCGCGGGCGCTGCCCAGAGAGGGCGAGCTGGCTCCCCTGGCCGCCGCCGCGCGGGCCAAGGCCCGCGAGGTCGCCGAGGCGGCGCTGGCCGACCTCGCGAAGTCGCCAGGGGGAGATCCCGCCGCCTTCTTCCGCGCCCTCTACGCCGCCCTGGCGTGCCGCGACGACGCGGCGCTCGCCGACAGGGCACACGCCGTGTTGACGACGGGCGGAGCGGCCGGCTCGTCCGTCCTCCAGGTCGGGCGGGCCCTGGCTGCGGCCCTCCTCGCGTCGGCGAACGACGCCGATCCCAAGGTGCTTGTGGAACTCGTCTGCCGGCGGGGCAACGAGGTGCGGGGCGACGATCTGGTCGCGCTCACCGCGTTCGCCTGCCGCCGCGTGGGCGGGCAGGCCTGGCGTGCCTTCCGTGCCGAGGCCCGCGACCTGCTCGGTCGCCAGCCGCTCGACGGCAACGTCGTCGTCTTCGTCAACCGCCTCGCCCGGCCAGCCGTCCAGCTCGCCGCGAGGTAGCAGAAGATCAACGCAGGAACCCTCGTCCCGCGTCGGCCCTGGCAGGTATCCAGCGCCGTCGGCTCCGGCAGGTAGACCCAGGAGGTCCGAGGCCATGCGGCGACTTGGGGCGCTGATCGCGGCGTCAGCATTGCTGGGTTGTCTGGGCTGCTCGCACCGCGCGCTGCACCGCGCCGCTGCTCCGCCGCATGCAGAGGGAGAGGTCCCCCCAGGCGTGTACAACGACCCGCTCCACGTGTTCGCCGCGTGGTTGAGGGGCACGCTCCCGACGAGCATGGACTACGGGCCGGACAGCAGGATGACCCAGCGGATGATGAACAGTGTCGGCGTACGCAGGGTCAGGAATTCGGTGAGAGCGTGGATGGCGTCGCTGTGCTTCTGTGGCTTGCCGCCGGGCTACACGAGCAGCAGCAACTTCGGCCCGGCGGTCAGGAAATGGACACTCCTCGACATCCCATTCCACTGGAACTGGACAGAGCAAGCTGTGGGAAGCTACACTACGCGCGCACAAGCAACAGCCACAGTGACGGAGTGCGATAACAAGGATCACGAGAACTGCCAGGTGATCAAGGCGCGCATTTCGTTCCACGTGGTGAATGTGATGGGCAGGAGATCATTCTTCAGAATCCTGCTCCGGGTCGAAGACAAGCACACGCCCGGCCCGATGCGGAGTTTCACCATGAACTTCCGATGGACCGAGGCCCTCTCGCTCGACTGCTGCGAGTGCGGTGCCCAATAGGGGATGGAACGGCAGCCGAGGTCCATACCCGCAGGAGCGGGGCGCGGGCAGAGGCCGCTGCTCGCCGCCTCTCAGGCGAGCGCCTCCTTGCAGAACTGGACGCACTTGCCGACTTCCGTCACCGGGTCCGAGCCCTGCGGAACCTTGTATTCCAGCTCGATATCGGCGGGGAACGTCCACTTCTCCTTCCGCATGAGCTGGAGGATTTCCTTCAGTGGCGTCTCGCCCTGACCCCACGGCAGGTTCCCACCGGCCGCGGTGCGGTCCTTCAGGTGCAGGCTGACCATGCGGTCGTGGTACTTCTCGATCACCGGGATCGGCGACTTCCCCTTGGTGCCGGCGACGTAGTGGCCCACGTCGAAGTTGTAGCCGATGTACTGGCCGTGCTCCAGGATCGGGTCGTTCTTGTCCATCACCGGGTAGTTGCCCGTGTGGTTGTGGAAGGTGACCCAGACCTTGTGCTTGTCGGCAAACGGGGCGAGCCGCTTGGCCATCGCGTCGGAACGCTCGAGGGTGATGCCCACGCAACCGAGCGCCTTGGCCAGGAGGAAGTTGAACTCGACCTCTTCGTCCGACTTGCCGAAGCCGATCTTGTGGATGTGGATGGTGACGCCCGCGTCGTTATACATCTTTCGCAGTTCCTGGGCCTTGGCCAGTTGCGCCTCGCGCGCGGCGTCGGGCGACGCACCGCCCTTGATCCCCGAGCGGATGTAGCCCTGGATCGGCCCGCCCATCAGCTCGACTTCGCTGAGGCCATCCTGAATCAGGGCCTTGAGGGTCTGCTCGGCCGTGTTCACGCCGCTGCCGCGATAGCTGTACGTGATGCACCCGATGCGCACCCCGTTGAAAACGGAGTTCGGCTTGCCTGCCGGCGCGTCGGCGCCCAGCCCGCGACTCGGCAGCATGGCGCCCGCCGCCAGCGCGGCCGCGCCGCCCATGAACCCACGCCGGGTCAACTGCCCCTGTCTTGTCATCGTCGTTTCCCTTTCAAGAAGGCTGACGCGCAATCCTGGCAACGGCAGAGCCGACCTGCATATCTATACACCAGTCAGGCTCGTGGGTCAAGCGATGGTCGGTTCTTCGACCCCGGCGGCTTGACAAATGGGCGGCCCCGTGTACGCTTGGATGTCACACTGGGGAGCCGGAGGAGCAGCCGTGGGAGCCAAGGCCGCCGCGAGCGAGTGGGTCGCCGAGCAAACCCTCGGGATCAAGGGGAGCCGCTTCGCCTGGACGCTCGACGCGCAGGGCAACGTGGCTATCCGCGTCGGGACGGCCAAGGTGGACGCCCGCCGCTTCCCCCGCGAGGGCCTGGAGCGTCTCCAGGAGTTCATGGCCGACCACGCCTGGCACCCGGCCACGCAGCACACCGAGACCGCGCTCGGCCCCCAGTCGGAACGCAGCATCGAGGGCTTCGGGCGCGCCGAGCTGCGCTGGGGCACCGTGTGCGCCCGCATGGCCGCGCACCTGTGCGCCCTCTTCGCCCACGCCGGCCTGTGGGACTGGAATGAGCAGCGGAAGGGCATGAAGTTCCGCCTCGCCGAGCGCGACCTGGCGGGCCTGCGCGTCTACCACGGCCGCCGGCGGGCGGGCGCCGCCCGCCCCACCCTTCGACGGCGCTGCCGCGTGCCGCGGAAGCGGCCGAGCGGCCCGGCCTTCGACCTCTCGGTCGGCTTCCGCGGCCTCAGCCTCAGCCTGCGCGCCCGCTTCGAGGCCTGCCTGGGCGGACGCCACCCCGCCGAAAAGGGCCAGCGCCGCGAGATGGCCCTCATCGAGCTCCTCCGCGCCCACCTGCCCACCCGCTACGGCGTCACACGCGGCGAAGTCATCGCCTCCACCGCCGAGTGCAGCAACCAGGCCGACGTGCTGATCTACGACGCCCTTTGCTCCCCCACGCTCCTGGCCACCGACACCTCGGCCCTCCTCGCCGTCGAGAGCGTCTACGCCGCCATCGAGGTCAAGCCGAAGCTCCGCATCGCCGATCTCCACAAGGCCGCGGCCAACCTCCGCTCCGTCAAAGCCTTCCCCCGCACGGCCCTCCTGCGCCCCTACGTGGACGGCTCGACCCGCGTCCAGCCCCACAGCAACCCGCCCGTCTTCAGCGCCATCTTCGCCATCGAGAGCGACCCGCCCGCCCGCCTCCTCCACGCCCTGGAGGACATCCAACGCGACCTCGACCCGTCGCTCTGGGTGGACTGCATTTGCATCCTGGACAAGGCGGTGATCTACCGTGCCGGCGGCTCGGCGGGTTGGACCTCGGATTTCTCCGACCAGCCGCCCCCTACGCGCGTCGCGCGGACGGGGCCGGACAGCCTGCTCTTCTTCTACCTCACGCTCCTCCAGGACATCAACACCAAAACCCTCGTCCCGCCCGACCTGGAGTTCTACTGGCAGCCGGGGTAATGCAAGCGGAGCTGTGGCGGGCTGGTTGCCAGGATGTGACACCCACGGCCGCGGAAAGCGAGACGGGCGACTGAAGGAGTCGCCCGCTTGGGAAGACACGGCAGATTGGTCGAGGTGTCGCGCGGCTCAGGTGCGCCGGCGCCGACGGCGGGCACGCATGGCCATGCCGAGCGCACCGAGGCCGGCAAGGGCCAGAGTGGTCGGCTCGGGAATCGCCGTAGTCGGCACATTCACGAACGCGAGGGTGTGCAAGTTATTAACGGTGGGCAGCGTCGAGATGATGGAACCTGTGGACAGGTCGATTGCCAGGATATTCCTTGGATTCTCCCAAGCGTTATCTATGCCGTAGTACATGCCGCTCACGGGGTCGAAATCGCCGTGATGCGCTAAGGATGCAAGCCAGCCCTGCCAGGCCGCGGCTCCCGTGGTCGGATCAACCGTGTAGTAGGCGGGGTTCTCAAACCCTTCGTTGACGAACCACAGCACGTCGGAGTTGTCGAATGAGAGGCCGTAAGCCCTGGTGTTAAGGTCTGATTCGCCAACCCACGTCGCGATGCCGGTCGCCGTGGCTATGCTCATGAGGCTATCGTGATCCTCGGACCAGCCGAACATCTGGCCGGCCGAGTTGGTGGTGATACAGGTGATCGTGATGCCCCCCCAGCCCCACCCGTCAACGCCAATGGGCGTGCCCACCCCGGTCGTGAGGTCAATCGTGATCAGGCCGTTGTAACTCGGGTCATGCCATGAAGTGGAGCCGTAGAGGATTCCTGAGGTTGGGTCGTAGGTGAGGCCGTTGACAGTGTAGCCGACCCCGCCAATGGTCCGCAGCAGCCCGCCCGTGGCCGGGTCAATCTCAACGAGCGTGCTGGGAATACCCTGCTCGTGGCTGCCCCCACCGATGGTCCCGAGGAGTATGGGTGCCGCCGCCGCGTCGCGCGGCCCACCAAGGAACGCCGCGGCGACCACCGCGATCGTCGCCGCCAGGCTCAACACCCACCGCCCCGCCGCAAACGATGGAGACCTCATTGTGCACAATCTCCTCGCTGCCCCCCTGTTACCCCCGCAGTATACTCCCCCGAACCCAGAAGTCAAGCGATTTCTTCTGGTCTCTCGCGCGGCCGGAGCCCCCCCAGCCGATCACTCCCGAAGCTCTGGCAGCCGGGGTGAGCCACGCGGCCCGAGTATGGCCCCTGGTCCCTTTGGCCTGCCGCGTTCACGGGCCTCGACCCTCCCCCTACCCCCTCCCTTGAAGGGAGGGGGGTTCCGAACCCCTCTCC
>DATKZY010000145.1:0-18380 GCA_035527715.1 Planctomycetota bacterium
GCCGGACGCGAATTCATCCAGTGGGCCTCGGACGACCTGAAGGTCTACGCCCGGCACTGCTACGACCCGAAGACCCGCACCTTCGTCGCGCTCATGACCGACGGCACGCCGATCCGCTGGCAGGAGTCCCGCACGGGCTACTACGTGCCCGAGTCCTTCGCCCCCCAGAAGCCCGACGGGATGCTGCTCTGGGGCTATGCGCTGGCCTGGCGCCTCACGCGCGACGCGGCCCACTGGGACGCCGCGCGCCAGATCGCCCAGGCGCTGGACCTCGGCGACATCGGCCGGCCCGACGGCAAGCGGGCGCTGCGCCTCGACACGGGCGCGAGCGACTGGCGCTTCATCTACCCGCTCCTGGAGCTCCACCGCGCCACGGGCGACGCGGCGCTGCTGGGCCTTGCGCGCCGCGTGGGCGAGAACCTGCTGAAGACCCAGGCCAGGAGCGGCCTTTTCCCGCGTTCGGGGCGGGCCTACGCGCGAACGGGCGACGAGGCCCCGCTCGCCCTCCTCCACCTCGCCGCCGCCCTCGACGGCAAGCAGGCCCTCCTGCCCCCGCCCATCTTCGACAGCCGCTTCTTCCACTGCGAATACGACGGTCCCCTGGCCGCGCACCAACGGAAACGCGCCGACAAGCGAACCTACGACCATCTCGTCTTCTACGGCGGGCCATAGACGCGCCGCGCTCCCCAGTCACTTGCTGGCGTCGAGCATCAGTTCCGCCAGCTTGCGGCGGGCCTTGTCCCATTGCTCGGGGTCGTGAGAGCGACTGTCCGGCTCCCGCGCCTTCCAGTAGTCCTGCCCCGGCTTCAGCGCCTCGTGCATCGCGCGGAACAGCACGCTGCCGGCGACCTCGTCAACGGCCCGCGCGCCACCCGCCTTCTGGGCGGCGAGCCGCATGTACTCGTAGTCCTGGCTTCCCCGCCGCAGCGCCTTCAGGCGGATGCAGGGGACCGGCCCGTCGAGGCCCAGGAACTCTCCCGGGTAGATCAGGAGGGCGTCGCCGTTGAGGACCTGTTTGCCGCCCAGCGCGGCGGCGAGGCTGGGGTCGCGCCACCTCTTCCCGTCGCCGTGGTAGAAGGTGCCCCACTCGCACATGGTCGTGACGCTGTCGCGATACTTCCAGGGGATCCAGCCCCACGTCCGCAGCGCCAGGACTTCGGTGTCAATGTACGGGCCGGCAATGCACGGCTCGCGGGCGCTGTTGCTGGAGTAGATCCAGACTTCGCCGCCGTGGCGAACGATCTGCTGCTGCTCCTCCAGGTGGGTGTAGCGGACGTTCCCGTTGACGCACCAGACGCCAATGTGCTCCAGGCCCACGCCGCGGACCACGTTGGTTCCGCCGCCGTCCACCCGATAGAGGAATCGGCGCGGCTCTCGAAGCCCCGCCTCCCGCAGGAGCCGAGCGAAGTAGGAGATCTCCTTGACGCGGCCCGATTCGTCGTAGCGGTTGTAAAACATCATCAGCTTCGTGCGGGTCCACCCCTTTTCCAGGAAGTGCTTCTCGAACTCGCGCAGCGCCTTCTTGACGGCCTGCTCGTACGGCTCGGTCTCCATCTCCGCGGCCGGGCGGGGCCACGCGTGGCCACCGCTACTCTCAAAGGGGAGGTAAAGCCGCTTGACCGGCACCCCTTCGCCTGGCCCACGGTAGCCGTGGCGCGCGGTGAACGCGCTCCCGTCGAGGAGCGGGCCGAACGCGGCGTCGTACTCGCTCCAGTCGAGCTCCAGCGCATCGCCCGTGCCCGATGCCTTGGGGCCGTTGTACAGCACGTCCAGCACGCACCGGTGGCGATGGCAGATCTGGTAGAACTGCCAGAGCTTCTCCTTCGGCATCCGGCGCGGGCTGAGCGAGCCGTAGTCGTTGAGGCTGATCCCCAGGTGATCCTCGTCCGGGAGAGCAAAGGGGAACACGTCGAGCCTGAGCGAGAGCGACTGGTCCACCGACTTGTCTGCCTGGCGAGCGGTGACCCGAATCGTGCCCTCGTAGACGCCGGGCACCTGGTCCCGCGGGACGTAAAGGTCCACCCAGACCCCCTGGACCTTCTGGTCGGGCACAGCGTTCGCCTTGTCGGGGAGGTCGAACGGCATGCCGAACTCGGGCTTGATTCGCGCGTCGAGCGGGATCAGGGCGTCGGGATACCACCCAGGCCCAAGACAGTCGAAGCCGACGGGCGTGGCGCCGCCCTGGGAAGGCTGCCTCACCTCGACGTACCACTCCTTGAACAGCCGAACGTTGCCCCGCGCGGGGAACGGCGCCGGCCCCTTCAGGTCGGAGATTTCCAGGTTGACGCTCGCGAGCGGGGCCGCGGATTCGACCTGGAGCTGGAACGCAAGCACTTCGTTCCTCGCCCCTGCCAAAGCGACCTGCTTCCTCTCGCCGCTGAAGACCCAATTGCTCTCGCGGTAGCCTGGCTTGATGCGCAGGGCCTCGGGGTAGATCGCATTGTCCTCGATGGCCTTCCCTGTCCGCGGATCGATCCTCACCCCGTCGTCAACGGCCCAGACCCGCGCGGCCGCCCCAATCGTCCACGAAGGGGCGAGGCACACCACCGCCAGCAAGGCACAAACCACTGCTTGCTTGCCCATGCTCCTCTCCTCATCTCGTCGGCAGCCTCGCGGCGCGTCAACGGCCTCAAGCCTACGCCTTTGGCACAGGCGGCGCAAGTGCCGCGCGGAGCGCCCGCTTGAACCCTGCCACGACAAAGGGTAGGATGCGGCGAGGCGTGCGACACTGGAGTCCCTGAGCCCAAGGGGAATGGCCGATGACCACGATGAAGGCAATGGGCGTAGCGGCGGTTCTGGCCAGTCACGCGCTCGCCCTGGCGGCCGAACGGAACAGCCCGGCGCTTGCTGACCTTCCGCCGAACACGTGGGTGGAGCGGGCGACGAGTGGCCTGAAAGGCCAGTCGGTGACGAATGCCGGCGGACTCGCCCAGGGGCTGGCCTGCGTGCCAGGCGTGGGGCTGCTGGCCTGCGGGTTCCTTGGCGGGCCGCCCCCAGTGTGGCGGCTCGACCTGGCGACGGGCGAGTGGGCGGAGTTCGCGCCCGCCGAGCCAGCCAAGGGCGGGGACACAGGCTACAACTGGTCGCCGCTCCGCACGTTCCAGGCCGCCGACGGGCGCGAGGTGCCCACCAACGCCGACTACCACGGGATGCAGGTTTGCCACGACCCGACGCGGAACGTCCTCGTCGGCTTCGCCCGCGGCGCGACCGTCGAGTTCGACGCGGCGGCGAAGAAATGGGCGGTCGCACGCACAGAGCCGGCGCCGCCAGGGGTCACGGCCGGCTCGCTCTGCTACGACCCGGTGAACCGGGAGGTGGTCCTCGCCACGGGCGGCTACAGCTTCGTCGGCGGCACCGACGGCACCTGGCTCTACGACGGCGCCCGGAAGCAGTGGCGGCGGCTCGACGGCCCGAAGGCCGTGAACGATGTCCGCCTGCCACTCGCGCAGGCGCGGGACCGCCTCCTCGCGCTCCGCTGGCTCCTGTGGAAGAACCTCGAGTTCCGCGCGACCGCCCGCGACGACCGGCTCGACGACCGCTCGAAAGCCGACGCGCTGGTGAGAGAGGCCGCCCTGCTCCTCGGCGACCTGAAGCGTCTCGCCGACCTTGCGAAGCAGAGCGCGCCAAAGGCCGAGCGGCCATACGACAGGGATCGGCTCGCAAAGGCAGCAGCGCTCCTCGATGAGGCGGCCGCAAAGCTCGGCGGCCTCGACGCGAAGGTGAGGGCGGGCGCCCCGGAGGAGCTCGAGGCTCTCTACCGCCAAAGCGTCGTCCCCGCGCTCGAGGGCGTCGAGCAGGCGCTCGCGGAGTTGGCCGTGACGCCGGAGGGGCGGATGAGCGCCCGGCTCGTCTACGACCCGAAGAACAAGCTCATCGTCTGCTTCGGCGGCGACGGCCTGCGGTGCACGTGGGGCGACACCTGGGTCTACCACTGCGACGGCCGCTGGTGGGAGCGGCGGCACCCGAAGGTTCACCCCCCGCCGTCGCCCGCACGGGCCATCGCCTGCGACCCGGCGAGCGGGACGACGCTCCTCCTCCGCCATCAGCAGGTGGCGTGGAACCGCGTGCTCCACGAGATGTGGCTCTACGACGCGGGGGCCAACGAATGGCGGCTCGCGGCCCTGCCCGCGCCGCCCGACGCCTTCTGGCTGCTCTACGAGCCGTCCGCTGGCGTGTTCGTGGCGCTCAGCCAGAACCTCACGAAGATGGCGCTCCTGCGACTCGACCCTGCGACGCTGAAGGCCGCCAACGCGAACGAGGTACCAGAGGTCGCGTGGCTCCCCTGCGACGGCCCCTACGTCCTCCGCGACGCCGCGACCGTCGCCGACCTGCGGAAGTGGCGGGCAGAGACCGACGCGTGGGCCAGGGGCGTGCCGCCGAACACCTGGGTGCCCGTGCCAATGCACGGCACGGGGCGCCCGAACCAGGGCCGCTCGTGGAGCGGCATCGTCTACGACCCCAGCCGCCTCCAGATCTACTACCGCGACGGCGGCCACGGCAGCTACCATGGCGCGGTGACCGACCACTACGACCTCGTGACCGGCCGCTGGTTCCGCTCCGACCGCCGCGACGAGCCGGCCTGGCCCATGGGCTCGTACTTCTGCTGGGGCCGGTCCTTCGCCCTCGCGCCCTGGGCGCTCCACACCTACAAGTACAATCTCCTCTACAACCCGTTGCGGCAGCGGCTCTGGCGCAGGGCCTCCGGCCAGGCCGACACCACCGCACAGGTCCCAGCCGACAAGGCCGGGTGGGTCGAGTACGACCCCGACACCGGCCTGTGGGCGAGAGAACTCCCCCTGCTGCCGAGCCTGAAGGACAACCAGTGGCTCGTCCCCGGCGCGCCCGACCGCCTGGTGAACATCAGCCCCTGCACGCGCTACAACCCGAAGCCCACCACCAGCGTGTGGCAGCGGACCAGCGACGGCGAGCAGATGTGGCCGAGCACCGGCCCGCTCCCGTACCAGTTCGACTGGGACGGCGGGATGTGCTGGATGTACGACACCAAGCGCACACGTGTCCTCTACTACGGCGGCCCGAAGCAGAAGGCGGGCCTCTTCGCCCTGGACCTCACGGCGGAGCGCCCCCAGTGGACACCGCTCGAAGTCAAGGTCGCCGCGGGCGACCCGCCACTGCCTGGACGCGAGACCGCCTACATCCCGAAGCACGATGTCTTCCTCATGATCGAGAGCACGCCGCTGGCGCACAAGGGCGAGCCGCGCGTCTGGACCCTCGACGCCGCGGACCACACGTTCCGACGAATCGTCCTGAAGGCGGCGGAGGGTGCGACGCCGCCGGTGTACGGCGGCGTCTCCTGCGGCCTTCAGTACGACCCCGTGAGCGACCTGGCCTACTACATCGGGATCGGCGAGAACTACAGGATCTACTGGCACGCCTTCCGCTTCGTGCCCGAGCCGAAGGCCAAAGGCAATGGAGGCCCTCCGAAATGAGAAGAGCACGCCAAACGGCTGTGACGCCCGCCCTGGCTGTCTTGTTGCTGGCCATCGGGACCTCCGCTACGGGCGCAGACAGGGAAGCTGCCTGGCGGAAGTCCGCGGACCCGCCCGACACAACGGTCACCGACGTCAGCATGTACTCCCCATACATCCCGCTTCCCGTCTACGTATCGGCCGAGGCCACTTCCGGCGCGATGGACCTGGTCTCGGGCTCCGGCGCAGAGGCCGTCACGACCTTTCCCATCCGAAAGGGCGAGACCAAAGTGTGGTGGGTCTGGGCGAAGCTGCCGGACGACGAGGGCGGGTGGGTGTTCGCCAAAGGCGACGAGCGCGTCGCCGTGCGCGCATGGCAGGACCCACAGGACCCGACCCTGCGCCGCATCGCGGTGTGCAAGGAGGTGCCGGGCCAGCCGCCGGACCTGGAGAAGCCGACCCTCACGATCCAGCGCCGAATCCGAATCCCCTTCCAGGGTCCTGTGAAACAGGTCGCCGGACCGAAAGCAACGCTGCACGCATCGGGCGGGATGACTCTGGGAGCGATTCCCGACCAGGTGTGCACGCTTGTCTTCGAGGACCAGGCCGGCAAGAAGCGCCTGGTCGTGCGTGCCTGGGAGGACAAGAGCAGCCGCTACTTCGTCGGCCCGCAGGGCGACGACGCCAATCCCGGCACCGAGGAGCGGCCGTTCCGCAGCATCCTCCACGCCATGGACTACATCCGCAAGAACGATCCGCGGAAGAACGCGGACGTCTACATTGCCGGCGGCGACTACAGCCTTGGCGGCGAGCAGCTCTGCATGACCGACCGCATCAGCGTGTATGGCGGGTTCGACGAGGACGGGTGGCGGCGCGACCCAGGGGTCACCGAGTCCGTCCTCCTGCCTCACGGCTTCCGCGAGAACTGGATCGATGACATCAGCGATCGCTTCAAGGACCTGCGCCGGCCTCATCACCGCCACTTCGAGACCCGCATCCGCCGCGACTATACGAAGGCGCGCGGCGACGCGCTGATCATCGGCCCGAACTGGACGGCCTACGAGCCGGCCACGGGAACGCCCGACACGTTTCTCGACGGGCTGACGGTCTACGGCCCGGATCGGACTGGGGCGGGCGAGTCGGCGCTCGCGTGGTCCGTCGCCCATCAGCGGCGAACCATCCGCAACTGCATAATGGTCGGCGGCTATGCGAATGGCCATTGCTACTCCATGGCCACGGGCGGCATGGGCCTGGTCGAGAACAACCTCGTCGTGATGCCCATCGTGGGGCGGGCCGGCAATGCGCGGCCCCAGATCGTCGGCGGCTTCGGCCACTGGCACCGCAACCTCATCCTGGGCGCCACCGGGGGCGGCTATTCGCGCATCCTCAACCTCTGGGGCAACGGCGGCATCTTCACCGAGAACCAGATCCACGGCGGCAGCAGCTTCGGATGGAGCGGCTTCCAGGCACACCATTCCGCCACCCGCGCCACGCGCGACCACGTCCTCCGCGGGAACCTCATCTACATGGACTACCTGTTCCGCCCCTTCCTCGCCACCAGCCTCATCATGGAGGGCAACGACATCTCGCTCCTCAAGGGCGGCGTCTCGGGCCTGTGGACCTCGCGGGAGCTGATCATCAGGAACAACACCTTCCGCGTGCCGAAGGGCTTCACCGAGAAGGAGCTGTTCCCGCCCGCCCTGGTCGTCCAGAAACTGGGCGGACGATGGGAGAACGAGGAGCTGGTCCAGCCCCAGGACGAGAACGCCCGCAGACCCACCATAGGAGGGAACAAGTACGAGCCCCTCTCCACAACCGACCGCCGCAACTGGAACCTGATCGACCTGGAGAAGTACTCCCGGGCGATCCAGGAGAAAGGCGAGGCCGCCTGCATCCGTCCCAGAAATCCGGCCAAGGACCTCCGGGCGACGGTGACTGGCCCGGGCACGGCCAAGCTGACGTGGGATGCCAGCAGCGACTCCGACGTCGTCGGCTACATCATCCGCCATGGCCCAAGCCCCAATAGCCTCCTCAATCCGACGTTCCATGGCAGAGAAACGACTGCGGAGGTCAGGAACCTGAAGCCGGGCAGGCACTACTTCACCGTCGCCGCACACAAGGAGGGCTATCTGGAGTGCTGGACCCTGTCGAACGAGGCTATGGTTGAGATCAAGGAGTGAGGCGCAAGGCAACAATTGGGGAAGGAACGCCTCAGCCGGCGGAAGGGCCGGCCTCGTAGGGGGCCTCCCTGGCCACACGGGCGCGGTCTCCTGGGAACTTGCCCGCGTGGTTCGGCTTTTGACTTTTGCCGTGGGACCTGCTAAATATTGAGAGGGACCGTGTGGTTGGGGCCTCCTGCCCGACGCCCCACAAGAAGAGGCGCCATGGATAGCGACCGGGCACAACCCGTCAGGGCGGCAGACCTCGCGCCGCTCTCCTCCGCGAGCCGTCGCGTGCTGGTGGCGGACGACGAGGAGGTGATCTGCAAGTACCTCCAGCGCGCCCTGCGCGGCCACGGCTGCGAGGCCGCCTACCGCCTCACGGGCCAGGCGGCGCTCGAGGAACTCGAGCGCGAGCGCTACTCGGTCCTGGTGGCCGACATCCGCCTGCCCGACATCAGCGGCATCGAGCTCCTGCGGCAGGCCCGGGAGCGCTCCCCGCAGACCTCTGTGGTCATGATCACGGCCCACGGCTCGCTGGAGTCGGCCATCGAGGCTATGCGGCTCGGCGCCAGCGACTACGTGACCAAGCCCTTCAAGGCCGAGGAGTTCTGCCTGGTCATCGACAAGGTGTTCGGCCAGCGGCGCCTGCTGGACGAGATCGCCCAACTACGCCGGGAGCTGGCCGGCAGATACCGCTTCGAGAGCATGATCAGCCAGGACCCGAAGATGCGCGACATCTTCGCCACGATCGCGCGGGTCGCCGCCACCGACGCCACGGTGCTCATCACCGGCGACACAGGCACCGGCAAGGAGCTCGTGGCTCGGGCCATCCACTTCAACTCGACTCGCCGCGACATGCCCTTCATGGCGATCAAC
Organism: Planctomycetota bacterium; assembly: GCA_035527715.1. Taxonomy (GTDB): domain Bacteria; phylum Planctomycetota; class PUPC01; order DSUN01; family DSUN01; genus DSUN01. The sequence goes on from DATKZY010000145.1 coordinate 8,465, forward strand.
TGCGGCGCGTTCCCCGAGACCCTCCTGGAGAGCGAGCTCTTCGGCCACGAGGAGGGGGCCTTCACCGGCGCCGTGGCCGTCAAGCCAGGCATCTTCGAGGTCGCCGACGGCGGCTCCCTGCTCCTCGACGAGATCGGCAACATCAGCACCGCGATGCAGGTCAAGCTCCTGCGCGTGCTCGAGACGATGGAGTTCAAGCGCCTCGGCGGCGTTGAGACCCGGACCTGCGACGTGCGGATTCTGGCCGCCACCCACATGGACCTCGCCGCCGCAGTCGAGGCCGGCACATTCCGTCGCGACCTCTTCTACCGCGTCAACGTCGTCCCCATCGTCCTGCCCCCGCTCCGCGAGCGGGTGGCCGACATCCCGCTGCTGGTCGAGCACTTCATGCGCCGGCACGGCCCCAAGATCAACCCTGCCATCCAGGACATCTCGCGCCCGGCCATGCGCAAGCTCCTGCGGCACCCCTGGCCAGGCAACATCCGCCAACTCGAGCACATCATCCAGCGCGCCCTCATCCTCGCCGATGGCGACACGCTCCTCCCCGAGCACTTGCCCGTGGAGGACGCCGCCCTGCCCGGGGACAACGGCGAGCTGAAGTTCAACGGCCAGCTCCCCCTCGAGCAGGTGCGCAACGGCCTCATCGAGCAGCTCGAGCGCGCCTACCTCGACCAGGTGCTCCGACTCCACCGCGGCAGCGTGCGCCGCACGGCTTGCCACGCGGGCCTCTCCGAGCGCAGCATCTATGAGAAGCTCAAGAAGTACCGCATGGACCGCCGAGCCTACAAGGGTGTTCGGCCAGGAGCACCCGCGTGAACCCCATGGCTCGCCTCGAGGCCCTCGCCCGCAAGCAGCCCAGGAGGATCGTCCTCCCCGAGTCGCACGACCCCCGCGTGCTCGAGGCCGCCGCCATCGCGGCGCGGCAGGGCCTCGCCCACCCCATCCTCCTCGGCGAAGCAGACGCCGTGCACCGCGCGGCGGCGAAGGCAGGCATTGACCCTCGAGGCTGCGAGCTTCACGACCCGTCGCGAGCAGGCGAGCTCGACCGCTACGCTCAGGAGTACTACGCCCTGCGCCGCCACAAGGGCATTGGCATCGAGGAGGCCCGCGCCGCCGTCGCGCACCCCCTCTCGTACGCGGCGATGATGGTGCGCGTGGGCGCCGCGGAGGGCGTCGTCGCGGGCAGCGCCAGCTCGAGCGCCGACGTGGCCAGGGCCTACCTCCAGATCATCGGGCCTCGACCCGCCACCAAGACCGTCTCCAGCTTCCTCTTCATGGTCCTGCCCGGCTCGCCCTACGTGCCGGGCGGCTGCCTGGTCTTCGCCGATGCGGGCCTGGTGCCGGACCCCACCCCGGAGCAGCTCGCCGAAATCGCCACCGCCGCGGCCGACAGCTTCCGCACCCTGACGGGGGACGAGCCGCGGGTGGCCATGCTCTCCTACTCCACCAGGGGGAGTGCGCGGGGGCCGCATGTGGCCAAAGTGGCCGAAGCCACCCGCCTCGCCAGGGAGAAGGCGCCTCAACTCCTCCTCGACGGCGAGCTACAGGCCGACGCCGCCCTGGTCCCCCAGGTGGCCGCGACCAAGTGCCCCGACAGCCCCCTGGCCGGCCGGGCGAACGTCCTGGTGTTCCCCGACCTCGACGCCGGCAACATCGGCTACAAGCTCGTGCAGCGGTTGGCGGGCGCTCAGGCCTACGGGCCGCTCCTCCAGGGCCTCGCCAAGCCGGCGAACGACCTCTCGCGCGGCTGCTCGCCGCGGGACATCCTGGAGGTCGTGGCGCTCACGTGCGTCCAGGCAACCCTTTCTCCGCCACCCCCGTCGAGGTGACCCCATGGCAAAAGGCCATCCCCACAAGCGACGCAGGCTACGAATTCTCAGGATGCTCCTCTCCTGGGCCGTGCTCCTGGGCGCGCTCGGCGGCATCCTCGCGCTCCTGTGGTGGGCCGTCGGCCCCAGCGGCACCCGCGGCGGCTCGCTCGCGAATGACCCCCGGCGCGGCAACCCCAACGACCCCACCACACGCCTCGCTGTCCTGTACAGCTGCGACATCGAGGGGCGCCTGGCCCCCTACACCTGCGAGGAAGGCACCCTCGGCGGCATCGCGCGCATGGCCACCATGTACGGCACCTGGGCCAAGGACCGCGACTACCGGATCCTGGTGGACGTGGGGAACAGCACCCTGAGCGCGCACGAGGCGGCCGAATCCGTCAACGCCTTCACCTTCAAGGCGCTCGATCGACTCGGATACGATGCCGTCAACTGTGGCGACAACGAGGCCGCGCTGGGCCTCCAGGAACTGCGCGCCCTCGCGAAGGAGCGCGAGTTCAAGCTCATCTCCGCCAACCTCGTCCACGCCGAGACCCGCGCGCCCATCTTCCCCACCCACCACACCGTGCGCCGCGGCGGCCTCGAGATCGCCATCATCGGCATCCTCCGCGAGGACATCCTCCCCAAACACCCCGGCAAAGGCGTCCGCCTCATCAGCCCCGCCGCAGCCCTCAGGTCCGCCATCAACACCGTCAAGAGCTCCGCCGACGTGATCGTGGTGCTCGCCTTCCTGCCCCCCGAGGAGATCTACGAACTCGCGCGCAAGCACCCCGAGGTCCAGCTCTTCCTGGGCGGCCTCTCGCCCGTCACGTCGGCGCCCGTCGAGGTCGCCGGCCCCCGCGCCACCCCGTCGAGCATCGTCTCCTACCTGGGCGACCAGGGCTGCACCGTCGCCTGCCTCGACTGCTCGTTCCCCAAGGGCCTCCTGCCCTCCGCCACGGGCCGCGTCGCACTCCTCGACAGCAGCGTGCCCTCCGACCCTGCCTTCCAGGCGATCATCGCCGAGTTCACAGCCGCACTCAGTGGGAAGCCAGTCCCCGGCGCCAAGCAGAACCCGAAGATGCCCTGCACCAGCACCCACGTCGGCTCCGACGTCTGCAAGCTCTGTCACATCAAGGAGTTCTACTCCTGGCAGGGCACCACCCACGCCGGAGCATATGTCACCCTCCTCCAGAAGGGAAAGCAGCAGGACCCGACGTGTCTCGCCTGCCACGCCACCGGCCACATGATGCCCGGCGGCTTCGACCCCGACAGGCCCTTCGAACCACCGAAGGCCCCGGAGGCCGGCGCACCGAAAGGCGCCAGGGCACTCCGCAGCCAGGACCCCCTGAAAGGCGTCGGCTGCGAGTGTTGCCATGGCGGCGCACGCCACCACCTGGGCATCGCGCTCAAGGACCGCTTCGCCACCCGCACCGACCCGCTTCTGCGGCCGCCGCCATCGCGCGAGAACTGCATCCGCTGCCACACGCCCTCCCGCCCCTGCCTCGAGGCGGGCACCACCGATACCTACGACCGCGCCGAGTATATGGAGAAAATCAAACACTGGGATTGACCAGCGCGCCACCCTGTCGTGCGGGCCTTGCATGGCGTCCTGGCGCACTGCGATATCTCGGCGGCCGCGGGTCGGTCTACGAATACGCTGCTCTGCCCCTCAGGCGCCGCGGTGCTGCTCATCTTGCGTGCGTCATCACCTTCCAAGAACCGGATGAAAGCGCTTGCAAATCGCTGGGCCGCATGCTATACTCGCGGGTGCTGTATGGAGAAAGGTTTATTGTAGCGGGCTTGTGATAAATTTCACAACCGGCCGCCGAGCTATCACGGCCTCCTCAGGAGCACCGCATGGCGAACGCAGGAACCAAGTTTGTCCTGATCGCTGACGACGACCCCGACATCGTCGAGGCGGTCAAAACTGTCCTCGAAGCTTCTGGCTTCGAGGTCGACAGCGCGCCGAACGGCCAGGAGTGCCTCCGCAAGATCCGCCTGCGGAAGCCAGACCTCCTGCTCCTCGACGTGATGATGACCACCGAGACCGAAGGCTTCCACGTGGCCTACGAGATCCGCCGCGACCCGGCCCTCCGCGACCTCCCTGTGCTCATGCTCACCGCCATCGAGCAGAAGACTGGGTTCAAGTTCTCCCCCTCGCAGGACGAGGATTACCTCCCCGTCGAGGACTTTCTCAGCAAGCCCGTCGAGCCAGACGAACTCGTGAACCGACTGAACCAGTTGCTTGCCAAGAAGGCGGCTGCCCACTGATCCCCGTCTGGTCATTGTGTCGCCATCGCGTCTTTGGAGACCCGGTATGCTTCCGAGGGTTCTAGCCAAACGAGACTTCAAGGCGTTCGTCGAGGCGCTCCTCGCGGACAACGCGGTCGTCGGCCCCGTGTCCAAGGGAGACAAGTTCGTCTTCGACGAAATCGCGTCCGCCGACGACCTCCGCATGGACTACCCGATCACCCTCCTGAGTCCCAGGAAGTACTTCTTCCCCCAGTCCGAGGCCGTGCTGCGGTACACGATGGGCGACGCGGTCGAGATCGAGCCGCTCGCCTTGCCCACACGACCCGGCGTCATCCTGGGCGTTCACCCCTGCGACATGGCCGGCATCTGGCTCCTCGACGCCGTGTTCTCGAAGGACCAGGTGGACCCCCTCTACCGGTCCCGCCGAGCGCACAGCGTGGCAGTCGGCCTCGACTGCAAGAAGCCGTGCGACGAGTACCAGTTCTGCCTCGACATGGGCTCGCTGGCGCAACGCGAGGGCTACGACCTGTTCCTCACCGACCTCGGCGACCGCTACTTCGTCGAGATCCTCACCGGGCGCGGCAAGGCGCTGCTCGACGGCGCGACCCGTGCGGCCCACCCCGCAGCCAGCGACGACTTCGCCGCCCGCCAGGAGGTCGAGGAGCAGAAGGCCCGCAACTTCCACCACAAGCTCCCCTTCGACGTGAAGTACCTCCCGGAAATCCTCGATGAGAGCTACGACAGCCTCATCTGGGAAGCCATCGGCCGCCGCTGCTTCTCCTGCGGCTCGTGCAACATCACGTGCCCCACCTGCTACTGCTTCGACGTCCAGGACGAGATCGCCCTGGACCTCAAGTCGGTCCAGCGGACTCGTCGGTGGGACTCCTGCCAACTCCACGACTTCGCCAAGGTGGCGACGGGCGAGAACTTCCGCGAGCGGCGCAGCGAGCGGCTGCGGCACCGGATGTTCCGCAAGAGCAAGTACATCCTCGAAGACTACGGCCGCATGGGCTGCGTCGGCTGCGGGCGCTGCGACCGGGCGTGCGTGGCCAAGATCAGCAGCGTGGAAACCTATAACCAGATTGCAGGGAGCCGCTAAGCATGAGCGCCGCCGTCGCCTCTCAGACCGCTGCCCCCGTGGCCGAAAGCCCCTTCGCCCCGCGCCTCGCGCGCATCGTGGCCGCGGAGCAGTTCACCCCCAAGGAGAAGTGGCTCCGCCTCGTCTTCAACGACGGGCAGCCGCTCGCCCATCCCCCGATGGGCTTCGTCCAGGTCACCGTCTTCGGCATCGGCGAAGCCCCCATCTCCGTCTGCTCGTCGCCCACGCGCGAGCCGGCCTTCGAGCTCTGCGTCCGAGCCGTCGGCTCCGTCACAAACGCGATTCACCGCCTGGGTGTCGGCGACACCCTGGGCATCCGCGGGCCGTTCGGCAACGGCTTCAAGGCCGACGCGCACAAGGGCAAGGACTTCCTCTTCGTGGCGGGCGGCCTGGGCCTGGCGCCGGCCCGCTCCCTCATCCAATACGTCCTCGACCGGCGCCGCGACTTCGGCCGCGTCACCATCCTCGTCGGCGCACGCACGCCGGGCGACCTCCTGTTCCGCAGCGACCTCCAGGAATGGCAGTCGCGCCCCGACGTGGAGACCCTCGTGACGGTGGACCGCCCGGCCGAGGGCTGGACGGGCAACGTGGGCGTCATCACCACCCTGTTCCGGCGCATCAAGATCAACCCCTCGACCACCATGGCCGTGATCATCGGCCCGCCCATCATGTTCAAGTTCGCCGTCCTCGAGGCCCTGGCCGCCGGCATCCCAGAGAACCGCTGCATCTGCTCGCTCGAGCGGCGCATGAAGTGCGGACTCGGCTGGTGCGGCCACTGCCAGATCCGCAACGTCTACGTCTGCAAGGAAGGCCCCGTGTTCACCTACGAGCAGGTCAAGAAACTCAGAGAGGGCATTTGACAATGGCCAAACCCCGCCTTGCCTTCTTCAGCTTCGCGAGCTGTGAGGGCTGCCAGCTCCAGTTCCTCAACCTCGAGGACGAGATCCTCGACATCCTGCCCCATGTGGACATCGTGGAGTTCCGCGAGGCGATCGACAACCACAGCGACGACTACGACGTGGCCTTCATCGAGGGCTCCATCACCCGCGCCGCCGACGAGGCGAAGGTGAAGAAAATCCGCGAGCGGGCCAAGGTCCTCGTCGCCTTCGGCGCCTGCGCCACCACCGGCGGCGTCAACCGCATCAAGAACTTCCAGCCCCTCGAGGACGTCCGCAAGTACGTCTACGGCGATAAGTGGAACCTCCCCGCCCTCGACACCTATCCCACCAAGAGCGTCGGCGAAGTCGTCAAGGTGGACTTCAATCTCCACGGCTGCCCGGCCTCGAAGAAGGACATCCTGGAGCTGTGCCGCGCGCTCCTCCAGGGCCGGCCGCCCCGCGTGCCCGACTACCCGGTGTGCGTGGACTGCAAGCTCGCCGAGAACATCTGCCTGTTCCAGAAGGGCGACTTCTGCCTCGGCGTCGTCACCCGCGCCGGCTGCGACCAGCCCTGCCCCACCGTGGGCGCACGCTGCATCGGCTGCCGCGGCCTCGTCACCGACCCCAACAAGAATGCCGCGCAAGAGGTCCTCGCCGACGCGGGCCTCGCCGTGGACGACATTCTGCGCGAGTTCCGCCTGTTCCAGGGCTACGCCGAGGACACGCCGGCGAAGGCGAAATGACAGGCTGCGGCATTGGGCCGAGGGGATGGATGGATGTATGGATGGGTGGATGAATGTCAGACGGCGGTTCGGCCTTCCAACCATCCATCCCTCCAATCATCCATTCGTCCAACCATCCTCTGATCCGGAGATAGCTAACCGATGAGCACAGTGAACATCCACATCCACGAGGTCACCCGCGTCGAGGGCCACGGCGACGTCATTCTCGACGCGAAGAACGGCGAGATCGTGGACCTCAAGTGGGCGGTGACCGAGGCGCCTCGCTTCTTCGAGGCCATGTTCCGCGGCCGCTCCTGGCGCGACGCCTCCTACCTCGGCTCGCGCATCTGCGGCATCTGCGCCGTCGCCCACGCCTCCACATCCGTCCGCGCCACCGAGGAGGCATTCGGCCTCACCCTCAACGACACCGACCTCAAGTTCCGCACCCTCAACTACCACGGCGAGATGCTCGAAAGCCACGTCCTCCACATCATGTTCCTCGTCGCCCCCGACGCCTTCAAGGCCCCGAGCGTCCTGCCCCTCGCCGCCAGCCATCCCGAGGCCGTCAAGATGGCGCTCCGCCTGAAGAAAATGGGCAACATGATCTCCGACGTCATCTGCGGCCGCAAGCTCCACCCTGTCGCCATGGTGCCCGGCGGCTTCAGCGCCCTGCCCTCCGTCAAGCAGATGCGCGACCTCAAGGCCTACGTAGACGCCCGCGAGGCCGACATCAAGATGATGGTGGACACCGTGGTCAGCGTCGTCCCCCTCTTCCCCGACTACCTGGTGAACTTCGAGCGCGAAACCGAGTTCATCTCGCTCACCCACCCCGACGAGTTCGCCCTCTACCGCGGCGACATCAGGAGCACCGACACGGGGAAAGTCACCGACCACCGCAACTACAAGGACGTGATCAAGGAGCGCATCGTCGCCCACTCGACGGCGAAGTGGACCTCGTCGCAGCGCTCGTCCTACGCCGTCGGCTCGCTCGCCCGCTGCAACAACAACGCGGCCCAGCTCAACAAGGAAGCGACGGCCATCGCCAACGCCGTCGGCTTCAAGCCCGTCGTCCACAAGCCCTTCTACAACAACGTCGCCCAGCTCATCGAAACCGTCCACTGCTACTACGAGGCCAAGCGCCTGATTGACCAGCTCCTCGACGAGGGCTGGAGGCACGAGCCGCCGCAGGTCAAGCCCAAGGCCGGCCGTGGCGTCGGCGTGTGCGAGGCCCCGCGTGGACTCCTCATTCACGACTACACCTACGACGACAAGGGCATCATCACCGCCGCCAACTGCATCGTGCCCACCTGCGAGAACCACGGCAGCATCGAGGACGACATCCGCGTGCTGGCGCCCCAGATCATAGACAAGCCCCAGCCCGAGATCGTCCACTGCCTCGAAATGCTCGTCCGCACCTACGACCCCTGCATCTCCTGCTCGGTCCACATGCTCAACGTCAAATTCGTCTGACCCACTGCCTGTGGGCGGGGCCTCTGTGCCCCGCGTCTTCATCTCCCCAGCGGGCTGGGAGCCACAAGCTCCCAGCCCGCTCGCGTTCATGCCCTCCACCGAGGCATGCTCCCGAGTGTGTGTATGGCCCCCGCTACTGGCGTCGGGCTCGGGTTCCGAAGCTCCGAAGGAGCGTACTATAGCAGCCCAGGGCAACGCCCTGGGAAACGGTGTTCGGCATACGTTCAGCCCTGAAGGGGCGTACTACCAAGCCGACCGTAGTACGCCCCTACAGGGCTGTGCATGGGCGGTCGCCTGTTCCCAGGGCGTTGCCCTCATCTCTGCCCACATCTCTGCGGATGGGTGCTCCCAGCCCCGTCAGGGGCGTCAGAAGGTAGCCACGGGCGTAAGCCCGTGGACTGGTCGGCCCACGGTCCAGCCCCCGCAGGGGGCGGCAGCACGCCGGCCGCCAACGCTTCTACCGCCCCCTGCGGGGGCTGGGCCTTGTACCCGCCCGAACCCACGGCTTACGCCGTGGGCTACCACCTGCCGCCCGCCCTCGGCGGGCTGCGGAGCCCGAGATGTGGGCAAAGATCAGGGCGTTGCCCTGGGCTATCCTATGCGAGCCTTTCAGGCTCCAGAGAAGAACAGACCTACCTGCAATTCTGGCCCACACCCTCCTGTCCGCCCTCCACCTCCTCATACTCCTGCGGATAGCGCACGGAGCCGCCGCCGGTCTTGCGCCACACGCGATAGTGCCGGGCCATGTGGCACCGGTGGCACAGGGAGACAAGGGCGCACACGTCGCCGTAGGTTTCGTGATGGATCAGGGCGGCCGGGCCGCCGCAATCCTCGCAATGGTCGGCCAGGGTGAGCACGCCAAGCACGCGCAGGCGGTTGGTGCGCGCGCGAACGGCGATCATCTCCCGCTGCTGGCGCCGGTAGCGGGCGTAGCGGACGCGCTGCCGGTCGGGATCCTCTTGCATGTAATAGTGCCTGGCGTAGGCCCGAATCTTGTCCCTGTTGGCGACGTTGTAGCGCCGCTTGTACGCACGGCTGCACGCGCGGCAGGGGGAGTGGCGGGTGCCCCGAGCGTAGTGGAGACGGAACTCGGCCAACGGCTTCTCCCGCCCGCACTTGCGGCACACGTGGGTCAGACGCGGGCCGGCGGGGTCGCACTCCCGCCACGTGTCGAACGGGCCTGGCGGCATGGCCGCCAGCCGCGCGCGAGCCGTCGTGGCCGCGGCGTAGCGGCAGACCCAGCAGACGGGCGAGAGGCGCCGCCCGCCCGGCGACAGGCGGAAGTCCTCCATCGGCTTCGTGTTGCCGCAGCGGCTGCAAGCCTTTGTGGCGGAATGAGTTGCGACATGACACATGACTCGGCCTCCTGTCAGATGCACGTGACGACTGCCCACAGAGAGTCCCCTCCCACTACATGTACAACGGCTTTCCCCCCCGAAAATGTTGGGTTAAAATTTTCGGCCCGCCGCGGAAAAGCCGCAAGTGTGTGAGCCGCCGTTGCTTACGGCTTCGAGGAATTTTCCCAATCTGGCCCCATTTTTCGCGGGGGAGCACTTCAGTCGTCTGAACTGCTTCATGCTCGCAGTGTCTTCGCCCCCACCGAGCTTGCCTCGGTGGAGCGAGGATTGACAACTACGGCGCGGCGCGTACGCCCCTCAGCCTCACCCCCTCCCCGCCCGCCGT
>DATKZY010000146.1:0-10355 GCA_035527715.1 Planctomycetota bacterium
CCCCCACCATGTGGGGGAAAGGGGGTGGTGTGTCCGTTCCGGTGCCGTCTGCCCTCCCGAACTCCACCCTCACCCCAATCCCTGTGAACCCATGCCCCTATAGGGCTTCAGGAGGGGAGTGGTGAGAAATGCGGGCTAGTCTGGCGCCATGGCGCGAGCGCTGCGGATTGATGTGCCCGATGGCGTCTACTATGTCACCAGCCGGGGGCTGGAAGGGCAGGGGATCGTCCGCGACGAGACGGATTGCGGCAAGTGGTTCGGGCTGCTCGACGCGGTGGCCACGCGCCGGCGCTGGCGGGTGTTCGCCTGCGTGCTGATGCCGAGTCACTTCCACCTGTTCCTGGAAACGCCCGACGCCGACCTGTCGGCGGGGATGCACGATCTGAACTCGGGCTACGCGGCCGCGTTCAACCGCCGCCACGGGCGGAGCGGGCCGCTGCTCCGGGGGCGGTTCAAGGCCATCCTGATCGAGCCGGGCTACCGCTGCTGGGAGCTGAGCCGCCACATTCATCTCAACCCCGTGCGGGCCGGGCTTGTGAAGCGTCCGCAGGATTACCCATACGGAAGCTGTGAGGCATATCTCGGCACGGCCCTTGCCCCCGTGTGGCTGGCGTGGCGGGAGGTGATGCAGGGACACGGGGCGACGATGGTGGAGGCGCGCGAAACCTACGAGCGGTTCCTCGCGGAGGGCGTGGAGAGGCCGCCCGTCTCGCCGTTGTGGGCGGCCACGGCCTCGGTCGTGCTCGGCTCGGGACAGTTCGTGGGGCGGATGCAGATGTGGCTCGACGGCAAGCTGCCGAAGCTCGACGTCCCGGCCGCGCGTGCCTTGCGGCGGACGGTTGGCGTCGAGGCGATTGAGAAGGCGGTCTGCGCGGTCTTTGGCGTCGCAGAGGAGCGGCTTCACGAGAGGCACCGATGGGGCAACGAGGCCCGGGCCGCCGCGCTCTACCTGTGCCGCAAGTGGACCGCAATGAAGGCCAGGGAACTCGGCGAGCGCTTCGGCGGGATCGGCGCGCCGGCGGTCAGCATGGCGGCCAGCCAAGTGGCCCGGCGACTGCACGACGACAAGGGCCTGGCAGAGCGGATTGGCCGGTGCGAAGCCGAGTTAGGGCTAGATATGACTGCTCGTTGATTCCGCTGAACAACCCGCCTTGTCGCGACAAGCGCGCGGATGGGCGGACCTGGGTCGCAGAATCAAGCTCTTTCCGCAAAATCAGCGGATCCGTGAATATCCAAAAGAGCTTCCCAGCGGAGGCGCCGTCAATTCAGACTTGGCGCCAGCCATCTCTCACGGCAACCTGGAAGGCCCCAAAGCATTGTCAAGACGACGAAGTGCTGCATGAATCAGGGCATCCGTACGAAAGCGTGTGCGTGCCTCCGCTGCATACTCGTCAATCCTGTACCGTTGGTCGGGGGTCAACTCTCCCCCAAGATCGCAGTACCGTGCAGTTCCTGAGAGCAAAGTGGAAAATGGATGCACCGTTATCCTCGAGCGTCTGGCCTCGGTCTCAATCGCGGCGGAAAGCTTCTCAAATGCCTCGGCGTACACACGGTGCATTTCTGCAGGAGCGACTTCCATCTGCCTGAGGAGAAGCTTGCCGAGGGTGGTTAGAGGGAACGGATGAAGCTCGATCGCCACGGCATGGCGTGCGTACTGCAGGCCCATGCGGAGATCTGTCTCAGCCGCGAGCAACGCTCGCTGTTCCCAGTACCTTGAGTTCCACTCCCACTGGTCCTGGACAGAGATGTAGAAGGATTCGGCCTTGGCGCCAAGCAGTGGCCTTACGACTTTGTCTACGTCAAACAGGCGCCCCGCCAGCCGGGCCTCCGGAGAGCGTTGCATGATCGCCCTACGATTCACATAAGGTGCAAGCTCGGACGCTGTCGTCACGAAAGCGGTGAGCACCACATCAGGATCACTTCGAGATGCCCGATGCAGGATCCGCTCAGCAATGATGGCGTTCATAGCCACGACATAGTCGTCATCCAGCGCGCTGAAGGCAAGCCTTAGAGGGATCTCAGCATCGGTGAGGCGTGCGATCGGCACACAGGGTCCAGCAACCGCCTGGAGCATGCTGTACCGAAGGCCCACTCTGTGGCAGTGCTGCGCGAGCGCGACACATAGATAGGCATGGCGATCTTCTGGGTCGGCAGCACCCCATAGCGAGTCCACAATGGCATCGAGAGGCCGGAAATCGTTCATCAGGCGACACACAGCGACGGCAACAGGGTCGTCCATAAGCCGGTGAGCGAACTCCAGTGGCCTCCTGACAGCGTCAGCCGAGCCAATTAGGCCATACCGGCGATAGCGTTCGAACAGTTGCAGGCACTCGTCAGTGGTGAGGGGCAGTAGCCGCCGCGTGGCCCGCGCCCCGTCACCGAAGACCACATCGAGGTACTCCTTCCTGTAGGATCGCTCTGCGGCGAGGACAACGATCTTCCGAGCAACCACCGGATCGTCCAACAACTCCACAACCTGCTCGGCATGATCCGCCAAGCCATCCACTACCAAGAGCAACTTCGTCGCCACGCGCTTGAGGCAATCTATTGCATTGTCCGTGTCAATTCTGGACGCAGTGCAGACGCTCAACACCGGCGTCCCTGACCGGGCCAAATCGTGCGCGACGCGCTTGATGACTGTGCTCTTGCCTGCGCCCGCCTCGTCAAGAACTACGACAACATTCGGCTGATCCGCGGCGAGCGGCTTGAGCATTGCCCTCAGTACCTCGGCCAGCAGCGAATTGTCCCGGCGCTCTATGTCAACATGCGCGTGGAGGTCTTGCCATCCAGGCTCGCGCCCGTAGTGGAACGGACTCGGAACCGCAGGTAGAGGCAAGTCCGATGCTGGCACCAACTCAAAATCCGAGAAGAACGTTACAAGCCGACGCGGCTCCGGTCGGTCAGAGAACAATGTGGCAATGTCCGGGACGATGAGTTCCGCCAAGTTCGGGGGGCATGGGAACTCTGTGCACAGCCACTCCATGAATTCGCAGAATGTCGTAGGGACGAGAACCAGCCCATAGCGCTCGCAGTCTGCTCGGGTAGCGACATCCGGATTCGGCTCAATGATCAGGGACGGCCCTCTGCCACGGCGTGGCGATGCCGGGGTGCGGCGGCTTAGGTAGTACTCCAGATCGATCTCGTTCAGGGATGCCCCGGCCACGATGAAGGGCTCTGTGGCAAGTATCTCTGAAAGGAGGTGCGTCCACGGGTTCAGGTTCCGCATCACGCGAACGTAATCGGACGGGGCAAACACGTAGCCAGCCAGAGGTTGTCGTACCCACCCATGGAGGTGAACTGCCTGAAGTTCAATCCTATCGGGTGTGGGCTCAAAGTCCGCGTCGAAGTTCAGAGGGACGAGGACCTGCTTTCGGGCTGCATCGCCTTCGTACAGGACTTCAATTGCATCATCGATGTTGAAGGTGAAAAGTCGCCGCCAGAGAAACCGTGGAAGGTGTGCGATGGTGGGCCCAGGCTTGCATCCCGAGAACCGATGAGTGAGTTGATGGTCGCGATCCTGGGTGCTGAGAAGGGCGTACGCTCTTGTCAGAGACGTGGTAGGGGGCGCGCCCGTGACGGAGCAGAGATCCTGTCGCAGTTGCTCGCTGCTGCGCAGACTCTCGCCAAGACCGTTGTGACTATCAAGCGAGACCCCAGACCCGAGCAGAAGGTTGTAGCCGCCTCTGAAAAGCGTCTCTCGTAGGGCCGCCTTCAAATCTCCTGGAATCACTCTGGTCTCCTCACCCAGCGGGTTCCGTGGACTCTCGCTTGGGTCTTGGCGAACATGTCCGGGTTCGGGCTGGGTTGCACCGGCCTCCCGCCCCCTGGGCCGCTATCTTAACTGTCCGACGAACCCAACCGGGAAATCCAGCTAGGCGGTTAACCCCGGGAAGTCATGTTCATTGTATCCCGTCTCGCCTCTGTGTCAAGGGCGCCTGCCGTGGCAATCTGCCTGTGTCGGAAGTGCACGGGGATGACGAGCAGGGAGCTTGGGGCGCGGCTCGGCGGGGTCGGCGCGCCGGCGGTGAGCATGGTGGCCAGCCAACGTGACCACGACAAGGGGCTGGCGGAGGGGATTGGCCGGTGCGAGGCTGAGTTGGGGTTGAGAATACTGAATATTGAAGACCCGACCCCAGGCACCTCATGAGCCGGCGAGACTGGCGAGTCTGGGAGAGTTGGCACATGTTGGGGGCAGTCGCTCGGGGGCACACAGGGGGTTGGGGGCATGGGAAGGCGGGGTTCCCAGCGTCCCCATGCAGGCCGAATGGGTGAGAACATGAACGCCGCCGGCCACGGGAGCGTGGCCGGCGGCGAGTGTGTGGGACACGAGGGGAACGGGACAAGGGCCGCTGTTGCGCTGCCCCTACTCCTCCTTCGCCTTCTCGGCGGGGATGGTGACGGGCGCCTTGTCGGCCGGGGGCCCCTCCTTCGGTTTCTCGGCAGGCTTCTGCTGCGGGGCCTTGCCGTAGAGGCAGTCCACCAGCTCCACCATGCTGCCGCTGGCGCCGCCCTTGAGGCCGAAGGCGTGCGCGGCCGCCCGGCGGAAGTCGGGGTCCGCGTCCGTCACGCCGAGCGTGAGGGTTTCCGTCGTCTGCCTGGCCGCTTCCTCGGGGAGGTTGGGCTGGGCGCCGGCGCAGGCGCCGAGGGCGCGGAGGATGGCGAGGCGGAGATCCTTGGATGCCCTGGGGTCGCGGTAGGTCTGGGCCAGGTAGGGGATGGCCCGCGGGCTGGCGGCGTGGCGGATGGCCTCGCAGCAGGGGAGGCGCACGGCGTCGGGTTGCGTCGTAGCGGAGAGGGTTTCGAAGAGAGCATCGAGCGCGTCGTCGAGGCGGAAGATGGAGGCCGCGGGGTGGATGGAGGCGAGGGTGCGGGCCGCCGAGGCGGCGTAGCGGACCGATGCCTCCTGGTTCTTCGGCGCCGGCGTGCTCTTGAGGGCCTCCTCGACGGCGGCGCGGACGGCGCCCGCAGTGAGGGGGCGTGGGACGTAGATGGCGTTTTCCTTGCTCAGGCGCTCGCGCAGCTTGGCCTCGTCGGCCTTGGGCGCGACCACGATGAGCGGCGCGGCAGCCACGGTGTAGACGCGTCGCAGGTTGGCGACGGCCTCCGCCACGTCCACCCGCTTGAGCTCGCCGCTGAGGATCAGGATGTCCTTGGGCGGCGACTCGCGGGCCGCGCTCAACGCGTCGGTCTGCGCGCGCACGAGGACGGGCAGGACCCCTGCCTCGCGCAGGAGGGGCCGCAGCTCCTCGGCGCGGCCCTCGTCTTCCTCGAAGAGCAGGGCGACGTGGTAGGCCGTCTCGGAGAGGGCCTGGGCCAGGTTGCTCATGACCTTCGAGGCGTCGCGGATCACGTGCATGGGTGCGATGGCGACGACGGCCTCCGCGGCGGCGTAGCGCACCCGCCGGTCGGGGTAGCTCAAGGCGTCGATGAGCGGGGAGCCGTCGAGTTGGATGCTGTTGGGCTTGACGACCGGGGGCGGCGGAGGCGGCTCCTCCTTCTCCTCGGGGCCGTACCAGATCATGATGCGGCGGCGCCTGGCGGGCGCCTTCTTCGCCTTCTCGGCCTCGGCCTTCTTGAGCTCCTCCTCGGACGGGGCCGGCCCGGGGAGGGACGCGGGGCTGGCGACTTCCTTGAGCGCGTAGATGCAGGAGAGCGCCACGTCGGCGCGCCCGTCGCGCAGGGCGCGCTGGAGAGCGGCGTAGGCGAACTTCTGGCCTGCGGCCTGGGCGATGGCGGGCGCCATGCCGAGGCGCTCGCGCAGGGGCTTGGCCAGCTCGGCCTCCTCCTGCTCCTCCTTCGAGAGGGGCTCCTTGCCCGCGATGACCGTGTAGAAGCTCTCGATGAGGTTCTGCTGGGCGAAGCAGGCGCACAGCAGCAGCGGCACGGCCGGCTCATAGTCGGGGTCGGCCAGCAGGGCGTTGCGGCACGTCTCCTCGGCCATGCGCGGCGCGTAGAGGTGCTGCGGCACGATCTCCGAGGTCAGCTCCTTGCGGTCGGGGTCGTAGCGCCACACGAGGTGCTCGTAGACGTGGGCTGGGAGCACCTTGCGGTTCCCGTCGTAATAGTCCTTCGCCAGGTCGAGGAATGCCGAGGCGGCCGGGGTCTGGAGGGTTGCGGGGTCGGGCGCGATCCTGGCCAGGGCGCGCCGGGCGGCGGCCACGACGAGGGGGTGCCCGTCCGGCTCCTGGGCCAGCCACAGAAGGGTCGGCACCGATCGCGGGTCGGCGATGACCTCGATGGCGAGCAGGAGGATCTGGCGGATCATGGGGTCGTTGTGCTTGAGGGCCTCGCAGATGGCGGGCACGGCGGTGCCGCGCATGCGCGAGAGCACGTGGCCCGCGTAGGCCCGCAGCTCGGCGTCGGTGTGGTCAATCATGAACTTCAGCAGGTGGGGCACCGCGTAGTCGCCCGCGAGGGTGAGCTCTTCGATGGCGAAGGTGCGGGGCAGGAAGCCCTTGCGGAGGGCTTCCACCAGCTCCACGACGCGCTTGGGGTCGCGCAGTTGGCGGATGCGGCCCTTGTAGGCGAGTTGCTGGAGGGCCTCGGCCTGGGCCTTCATCTCCGGGTTGTTGCTCTCGATGGCGGCATCGAGGAATTTGGCGACCACCCTCTCGTAGAGGTTGGAGATCAGGACGGAATCGGGCTTGAGGGTGATGGCCTTCTGGAGGGCCTCGGCGGCCTTACCGTAGCGCTTGTAGTCGAGGTGGACCAGGGCGTCGCGGAAGAGCTTCTTCACCTCGGCGGTGGTCGCGTCGTCGCCTGCGGCCTCGGTGAGGTCCTGAGGGGTCTTCTTGATCAGCTCGGGCGGCAGGGTCGTGACGGGCGGCTCTTCCTTTCCCGGGGGCCGCTTGGGCGGCGCGACCTTGGGTGGGGCCTTCTTGGGCGGCTCCTTGGGCGCCGGCTCCGCGGCGGGGGCGTCGCCCGCGGCGTCCTCCTTCCTGGCCGGCTCGTCGGCCTGGGCGAGCAACACGTCTTCGAGGCGCGAGCTTGGCCGCGTCACCGGCGTCTCGGTGGGCTTGGGCGCCGGCGCGGCGGCGGCGACCACGGGCTTGGGCGCCGGGGCCGCGACGGGGGCGACGGGCACCAGCGGGGCCAGCAGCTCGGGCGGCTTGGGGGCCACGGGTGCGGCGAGTGGGACCACGCCCGCCGGCGGGGCCGCCACGGCGACGGCGGGGGGCGGGCCCGTGCGGTAATCGGCCGTGAGCTCGACGGCGCGGCCGGCGAACACCTTGTCGGTGGTGAGCACCCAGGTGGCCTCGCTGCCGCTCACGCGGTCGGCGTTGGACTTGGCGACGGTGCCTGGGAACTGGATGGTGTAGGTGAGCTTGGCGCCGTCGAGGCTCTTCTTGGCTTCTTCCATCGCGGCGGCGAGGGACTTGCGTGCCTCCTCCGAGGGCGCCCTGCCAAGGTTCCTGGTGTAGCTGTTCGTGAGGGTCTCGCGGTAGGTCACCGCGCCGTCGGCCGCGGTCGCCACCGTCGCAAGCGACGAGAGGAAGCCGGCCTGGTGGTGGAAGCGGGTGACGTCGGGGAACGTGACCTCGGCCGTGTGCACCACGGCGTCGCCCGCGGCCTGGGTGGTGGGGGGCTGGCAGGTGGCGCCGCTGAAGAGGCCGGGGAAGGCATCGGTGCGCGCCGTCCTGGGCGCTCGCAGGGTGAGGGTCTGGCGGCCGGAGTGGTCGGGCGCGAGCGTGCGACGCACTTCGACCTCCACGCAGCCTGCCGCGACGAGGGCAGCGACGACACCGAACGCGGCACGTGCTCGAAGGGTGAGCATCCCGGAATCCTCCTTGGTGGCTCGGGGCCTCACAGGGTTTCCTGGCGAATCAGGTCCTCACAGGTTTCGCGTCGCCGGACGACGCGATGCTGGTCGCCGTCCACCAGGACCTCGCAGGCGCGGGGTCTGGTGTTGTAGTTCGAGCTCATGGCGAAGCCGTAGGCGCCGGCGCCGAAGATGGCCAACAGGTCGCCCGCGGCCACGTCGGGCAGCGGGCGGTCCTTGGCGAAGAAGTCGCCGCTCTCGCACACCGGCCCCACGACGTCGGCGGGGCCGAGGCCGTCGCTCTCGAACGGGCGGTCGCTGACGACGGGCCAGATGCGGTGGTGCGCGTCGTAGAGGGCGGGGCGGATGAGGTCGTTCATGGCCGCGTCGCAGATCACGAAGCGGCGGCCGTCGCTGTTCCGCTTCACGTAGACCACGCGGGTGAGGAGCAGGCCGGCATTGCCGACGATGAACCGTCCCGGCTCCATGATCAGCTTGAGGGGCCGGGCCGCCTGGGCCAGCAGGGGCACGAGCAGCGCGGCGAAGGCCGACGGCGGCGGCGCCTGGCCGGGCACGTAGTCAATGCCGAAGCCGCCGCCGATGTTGACGTACTCGATGGCGCCGCCGGGCGGCGCGCACTCGCCGGCGAAGGCGATGAGCTTGGCGAGCGAGGCCGCGTGGGGACGCGGGTCGGTGACCTGCGAGCCGATGTGGGCGTGGTAGCCGACGAGGCGGACGGCGGGCCACTGGGGCATCCTGGCGACCAGGCCCCGCGCCGTCTCGAGGTCAATGCCGAACTTCGTTTCCCTCTTGCCGGTCGTGATGTGGCGATGGGTCTTGGGGTCGATGTCGGGGTTCAGCCGCAGGGCCACGCGGGCCTGGGTGCCCAGGTCGCTCGCCACGGCGTGGATGGCGGCCAGTTCGGGCTCGGACTCGACGTTGCACATCAGGATGCCGGCCTGGAGGGCCTGGCGGATTTCGGCACGGGTCTTCCCGACGCCGGCGAAGACGATCCTGGAGGGGTCGGCGCCCACGCGCAGCGCGCGGGCGAGCTCGCCGCCCGACACGATGTCGAACCCCGCCCCCAAGTCCTTCAGCAGCTTGAGGATGGCGAGGTTGCTGTTGGCCTTGATGGAGTAGCACACGAGCGGGGCGACCGGCGCGAAGGCCTCGGCGAGGGCCCGGTAGTTGCCCTCGATGGCCTGGCGGCTGTAGACGTAGCAGGGCGTGCCGACCTCGCGCGCGATGTCCGTCGCGCCGCAGGCCTCGCACGCCAGCTCGCCGCCTCGATAGGAAAACGTGTCCATCATGCTCATGCCGGCCGCGGCCCGGGGGGAGCCGCCTAGCCTTGCGACCTCCATTCGAGGCGGAGCTTCTCGCGGGTGCCCAGCAGCAGCTCGTGGCTCCGCTCGCGCAGGTTGTGGACGACCACGCGGGTGACCCGCTGCCCGTCCAGAAAGGTCCCGTTCGAGCTCAGGTCCTCGATCTCGATATTGTCCTCGTCGTTGTAGCTGATGCGGACGTGTTTGCGCGAGACGGTCTTGAAGTCGACCTGCTCGTTCCGCTTGTCGGGTTCCAGCGCCAGCCACGCCTTGCAGCGTCGCAGCGAGATGTCGCAGCCACGGCTCCGCCCGACGACGACGGTGGCCCCGCGCCAGAGCGGGTACTCCTCGCCCTGCACGAAACCCTGGATGCCGACCAGGACAGGTCCCTCGGGCACGGCCACACTCCGCGTTGCGCTCCAACCGCCAACTCACGAGAAGCTATCAGATCGAGCACCAAATTTCAAGTGCAAATCGGCCCGCTTCTAAACCCCTGCCCCGTCGCGGGTTGGGGCGCCCAGGGCCGGCCCGCGCCCCCGCAGCGGGGCGGCATGGCCGTGGGGAGAACTGCCGGTGCCGCACCCAGGCCCGCGCGGGCGCGCACGACGCCCCGCTCTCCGGGGCGGCCACTACTTCACCACGGCAGCCAGCTCGCAGGCCGCCACCTTCCAGTCGCACCGCCAGGTCGGGCTGCTCGCCTTCAGCAGCACGAAGCGGTACCGGCCGTCGGAGAGCATGCTCATGCCGCGCTGTCGGGACACCATGCGGCACACCGCGGGCTGTTCGGTGGCCTGGAGTCCGCCGATCTTCCGCGGCGTGAGCCCCTCGGGGAAGGCGCCCACGAGGAGCACCAGGGCGTCGTACTTGGCGTCGGACATGGGGACCGTCGCCAGCAGCTCCCACCAGTCGTCGGCCAGGTCCCCCTGCCTGGCGAAGGCGGCCAACTCCTCCGAGTAGTCGAGACGCGCGGAGGGCAGCAGCGTGATGTCGCCGAACTCGCGGACCGCCAGGCCCAGGCTGGCGAGGGCCAGCGACGCGTCGGGGGCGACAGCGGCCTCGTCGCAGCTCTCCAGGTAGGCCACGAGCACCCGCTTCGCCGCGGGGTCGGGCCACGCCAGGGCGACCACGATGGCGACGACGGGCACGCACGCCGCGATGGCCACGTGGACGCCGCGGACGCGCGACAGGAGTCCTGGATGCGCCGCGGCCACCGCGGCTTTGGCCTCGCGCTCGGCCTGCTGCTGGGCGGCGGCCTCCACCGAGCGGCGCACGGC
>DATKZY010000147.1:0-13556 GCA_035527715.1 Planctomycetota bacterium
CGATTCTGGTGCTGAGCGTGAACCGCCGCTCCGCCGGCATTCTGGGCGTGGACCCTGCGAAGGGCGAGCTCCTGTGGTCGGCGCCCGGCGACGGCGAGGTGGCCTCGCCCGCGATCGGCTCAGGGATGGTCTACTGCGACAGCGGCCGCGGCGGGGGCGGCTACTGCCTCGAGCTGGCGAAGACCGTGGGCGCGAAGGAAGTGGCTCTCAAGTGGCAACTGCCGAGCGTGAACATGGAGCTCTCCTCGGCGGCCATCGCCGGCGACCTCGTGTACCGCCTGGGCGGGAACGGGTGGCTGAGTTGCCTGAAGCTCGAGAACGGCGAGAAAGCCTACTCCGAGCAGCTTCAGAGCGTCCACTCGTGGGTCAGCCCCGTGGCGACGGGCGACGGCCTCATCTACTTCGCCTCGCCCGGCAAGAGCACCGTGATCCGCAGTGGGCCGACGCTCGAAGTCGTCGGCACGAGTGACCTGGGCGACACCAATCACTCGTCGGCGGCGTTCTCCGACGGGATGATCTTCCTCAAAGGCCGCAAGTCCCTCTTCTGCATCGGCAAGAAGTAGTGCTCCCCTCCCGAAGGTCCCAATACCTTCGGGAGGGTATGTCCCTGGCCCCCGGTTACCCTCCCGCAGGTATTGGAACCTGCGGGAGGGCGCTGCGCTTGAGACAAGGAGAAAGCAGACATGAGGATTCCTGCGTTAGTTACCGCAGTTGGCGTGGCGCTGGCGGCGAGCGCTGCTCTCGCGGGCGAATGGGTCTGCATCTCGGACGGCCTGCTCGCGCAAATCGAGAAGGACGGCCTGAAGGTGGCCTGGCCCGGGAAGACGACCGGCGTGGCCGTGGACCGCACGACGGGTGAGGCGTTCGTCATCGTCCCCGGCCTCGGCGTGTGGCGCACGGCCGATAAGGGGGCGACCTTCGCCCGCTGCGACGGCGGGGCCGTCGGCGGCCGCTGCGAGACCGGCTACTCGCTGTGCGTGGACCCCAACGGCAAGCGAATGGCCTGCCTGATGCTCGACGGCAAGTCGGCCATGACCCTCGACGGCGGGAAAACGTGGCTGCCCGTGAAGAACATTGGCCGCGGCCCCGACTGGGGGGCCGTGCTCTGGGCCGAGGGCGAGCCCAAGACCCTCTTCGAGCGCACCCACGAGAACCACGACATCGCCATCGTGAGCCAGGACGGCGGCAAGACGTGGAAGGATCTGGGCAAGGACCAGGGCTTCGGCGCCGTGGGCGTCTTCAGCGACACCATTCTCGTCGCCAGCCGCGGCAAGGAGCCGAAGTGGGCCGGCATCCACCGCTCGACCGATGGCGGGGCGACCTGGGAACAGGTGAACGACGCCTCGCCCATCGGCGTGATGACGGCCTTCAAAGGCGTCGGCTACTGGCTCGCCGACAAGGGCATCCTCAAGAGCAAAGACCAGGGGAAGACCTGGGAACAGGTCGGCGAGGCGGCCGGCGCCGTCTGGGGACCCTACTTCGGCAAGGACGAGAATCACTTCGTCGTGGTGGACAAGAAGGGCTTTGAGGAGACGGCGGACGGCGGGAAGACCTGGCAGCAGATCGCCCCGCCTTCGCCGCTCAAGGAGTTCAACACTCGCGGTTGGTTCCTCAACTGCGCGTGGGACCCCCTCGGCAAGGTCTGCTACGTGGCCCGCATGGGCCAGCCGGCCTACAAGTGGGAGTACTGAGCGACGGGGGCCTGCTTGAGGGGCGCGGGGCAGCTGCCTGCAGTGCCTCACGCTGGCCCGCATTCCTCACCAGTTCGCGCCGCGCGGCGCCGAGAGGCAGTCATTCTGAGCGTAGCGAAGAATCTCCCGAAGGAGGAAGCTGTCGCCCCGGGAGTACGCTGTGTCAACAGAGCGACCTCCCCTGAGAGATTCTTCGCTCCATTCCACTCCGCTCAGAATGACCCGTGTCTGGGCGTCTGCCCCCAGCTGGTGGGGAACGCAGGGTAGTCCCTACTGCGGCTCCTGGATGCGCCAGTTGCGGATGAGGAGGCGGGTGTTGTAGGTCGTGAGGTCCACCTTGTTGAGGCGGCCCGGGCGCGGGGCCGTGGCCTTGAGCGCCTTGCCGTTGAAGGTGTAGCGGGTGCCGGCCTCATCCACGGTCATCGTGACCCTGTTCCACATCTTCAGCTTGATGGCGTGTGCGTAGCCGGCCAGGCTGGCGCCCGCGCGGCGGCCGGCCACGTAGTCCTCGCCGGGCTTGCTGGGGTGGGCCTGGAGGGTGATGCCGACGGCTCCCTCGATGCCGATGCTGACGCCCCAGGCATTGGCGTCGCGCTCGAGGACGCACAGGTCGCAGGCGACCTCGAGCCGCGGGAGGCCCCTGGGGATGGTGAAGCTGAGCTTGGCGGTGGCCTCGGCCGCGGTCATCATCAGGATGTCGCCGGGCAGGACGCGCCAGCACTTGGGCGAGGCGTCCTGCACGCCCAGCGCGCGAAGGGCCTGGTCGGAGTTGGCAAGGGGCGTGGCCGAGAGAAGCGCCTCGTCGAGCGGCTCCTTGGAGTCCGGGAACGCGCGGCCGGCCCAGGGCGGGTAGACGAGGGCCACGACGAGGAGGATGACGAGGATGGGCACCATGCTCAGGGCGCCTATCGGGATCTTCTGATACCATTTCTTCTGCGTCTCCACCTCCTGGCGGCGAGCGGCGGCGCGGCCGTGGATGCGCCGGCGTTCCTCGGTGGAAAGCTCCTTGGCCGGCTTCGCGGCCTCCTGGGGCAGCGGCTCGTAGCCCACGGGCGCGGGCGGGTCGAAGCGCTCGGGGCCGAGCCAGGCCAGGCCGCTGTCGAGCCCGTCGTAGTTCGCCGCGGGCGTCGGGGCGGGGGATTCGGACGGCTTCTCCTCCGCGGGCGGCTCCGGCTCCTCAGAGGGCTCCTCGTCGGCGGCCTGGGCCGGGGCGGCTCCGTCGGACGGTTCCTCGGCGGACTCGCTCGCGGGTTCCTGCGGCGAGGGCTCCTCGGCGGCAGGGGCGGCCGCCTCGTCCGCCGGCTCGCCGGGGACATCGTCGGCGAGGGCCTTGTCCGCCGTGGGTTCAGCGGGTGGCTGCTTCGCCTCGGGCTCGGCGGGGGAGGGGGCGGGCGTGTCCTCGGACGCGGCGTTCTCCGCCCGTTCCGGCTCGTCGCTCATGCGTCACTCCATTGCCGACACGGCGTGCGGATGGGTCTCGTG
Organism: Planctomycetota bacterium; assembly: GCA_035527715.1. Lineage (GTDB taxonomy): Bacteria > Planctomycetota > PUPC01 > DSUN01 > DSUN01 > DSUN01. Next base: position 3,174 of record DATKZY010000147.1, read on the forward strand.
CGAACCGAGGCGGATTATAGCAATAGCTCCTACCGCCTGTCAACGCGGGCCTCTTCGACCATCGCCGCCATGTTGACGAGGGGCACATCGTCCTGGAGGGTGATGCCGGACTCGAGGATGTAGCCGCCGCCCGCGCCCATCGTGCGCTGGAGGCGTCGCACTTCGGCCCGCACCGCGTCGGGCGCGGCGCGCACCATCAGCTCCTGCGTGCCCAGGCCGCCGCAGAAGCTCAGGTGCCGGCCGAACTCGCGTTTCAGCTCAAGAATGTCCATCGCCTCCGGCTGGATGGGGTGGAGGATGCCGAGCCCGAGGTCCACGAGCTCGGGCACCAGGGGCCGGATGTTGCCGCAGGAGTGCAGGAAGATGGTCTTGCCCGCGCCCTTTGCGCGGCCGAAGATGCGGGCGAGGCGGGGCCGGACGAATCGCCGCCAGGCCTCGGGGCTGATCAGCATGCCCCGCTGCGTGCCATAGTCGTCGCTCAACGCCACGCCGTCGCACGCGAAGCGCCCGAGGAGGATCTCCAGCGTCCGCAGGACGAAGTCGGCGATGCCTTCGAGCAAGGCGTGGACGAAGCGCGGCTCGAGGGCGAGCCAGAGCAACAGGTTCTCCATGCCGCACAGAAACGTCGCTCGCTCCCACAGGTCGCCGATCCAGAGGATCGTGTAGTTGTCGCCGTGCCGTTGGCACCAGGCGCCGAGGCCCTCGAAGCGACGGGGCGCGGCGGGGTCGGGGAAGACGACGCCGCGGAGGTCGGGTCTCGTGATGGGCGGGCCGATGGGCGAGCCGCGGTCAATCTCGCTCGTCGTCCACACCACGTGCCACTCGTCCCGGGCCGTCGGCCCGAACTCGTGCGGCGACGCATAGAGCGGCTTGACCGAGTTCGTGCCCCGCATGCGCAGCGGCAGGTCCAGGATATCCTCGATCTCCCCCTGCCCGTAGCGCTCGGCCAGCCTCCGCCGCGCGGGCGGCGAGAGGGACAGGTTATAGGGCACGGGCAGGCCTGCCTCGTGCCGAAGCACTCGCTGGACCCACTCGCGATTGGTCATGACGCTCTCGAGTACGCAGCGTCGGCCATTCCGGCCTCTCTCTCCCGCGCCCAGGGTAGCGCGTGGGCGGCTCCCCGCGCAAGCGCTGCTTGCGCTCTTGCGCAACGCCGCGAGTTGCGTATGATAGGGGGCGCAGGAACGACGCCCGGGCCCCACGGGCCGGCTGTCGGAAGCCTCAGCGGATTGGAGGCCACAGGCACATGGTGAAGCTGATGGCGAAGTGCCCAAGGTGCAGCGAGCGGTTCGCGTGCGGCCCGTCGGCCGACGGGGTGGTCACATGCCCCCGGTGCGGGGCGCGGCTGCGCGTGCCCGCCGCGGCGGGGGGGGGCGCGAAGCCCGATGCCCTGCTGGGCGAAACCCTGGGACCGTACGAGATCCAGGACCTCATCGGTCGCGGGGCGATGGGCGCCGTGTACAAGGCCCAACACCAATCGCTGGGCCGCGTGTGCGCGCTGAAGGTGCTGCCGCGGGCGTTCGCGCGCGACCCGAGCTTCGTCGAACGCTTCCGCCGCGAGGGCCGGGCCGCCGCCGCCATCAACCACGCAAACGTCATCCAGGTCTTCGACGTCGGAGAGGACAAGGGCTACAGCTTCATCGTGATGGAATACGTCGAGGGCGAGACGCTGAGCAAGCGCCTGGCCCGCGGGGGCCCGCTGCCGCCCGCCGCCGCGCTCGACCTGCTGAAGCAGACGGCGTCGGCGCTCGCCGCCGCGCAGCGGCTGGGCATCGTCCACCGCGACATCAAGCCGGGCAACATCCTGCTCGCGGCCGACGGGGCGGCCAAGGTGGCCGACTTCGGGCTGGCCAAGCGCAGTGGGGTGGACATTGACGTGACGGCCCCCGGCTCGCGCCTGGGCACGCCGCTGTACATGCCGCCCGAGGTGGCGCAGGGCCAGGCGGCCGACGCGCGCAGCGATCTCTACTCGCTCGGCGCCACGTTCTATCACGCGGTGGCCGGGCGCTCGCCCTTCGATGCCCCGAGCACGGCGGCGGTGATGATGAAAATCCTGCACGAGGAGTTGCCGCCGCTCGACACGGCGGCCCCGCACGTTCCGCCGCTCCTGCGCCACGTCATCCAGCGCCTGATGGCGAAGGACCCGGCGAAGCGGTACCAGACCGCGCAGGAGCTGCTCGACGCCCTGGAGGGCCGCGAGGCGCCGCCGCCCCAGGCCCCGAAGGCGGCGAAGCGGAGTCGGCGCCCCGCCGCGCCGCCCCTGCCCGCCTCGCCCGAGGAGCGCCGCCTGGCCCGAGCCCGTCAGCGGAGGCGCACCCTGGTCTTGACCCTTCTGGTCGTCGTCCTGCTCGCCGCTGCCGGTGTCGCGCTCGTCCTCCTGCTCCGGCCGTGAGGGAACTGCCGGCGGCCATTTCGCGTCTAAGTACATACGGGTAAGTCTCCGTTGACCCGCCCGGCCGATTCGGCTGGTCCAGCAGCGGCGGTGTCGCCGCACACTCTTGGAGGCACTGATCATGAGGCGATTGCACCTGGGGCTGTTCGCGTGCGCTCTGCTCGTCGCGTCGGCGGCTCGGGCGGGCGAGGTGGGCTTCATCGAGGACTTCGCGCTGGCCAAGGACCGCGCCGAGGCCCTCAAGCAGCTCATCCCAGGCACCGAGGACTACTATTATTACCACTGCCTCCACGCGCAAAACCAGGGGAAGCTGGCCGACGTGGACGCGATGCTGACCGCCTGGATCAAGCGCTATGACCGCACGCAACGCGTCGTCGAGATCGAGAACCGCCAGGCCCTGCTGAAATACGAGAAGGACCCCAAGGGGTCGCTGGAATACATCCGCCGGCGCCTCGGCGTCCAGTTCAACCATCAGCGCGAGCTTCTCGGCCAGAAGCCGCAGTTGCCCACCAGCCTCGACCAGAAGCTCATCAGCCGCGCTACCCTCACCCAGGTGGCCCTGCAGCGCCATCCCGGCTCGCTCCAGGGCTTCGATGACCGGGCGCTCGACTGGCTGGTTGACGTGAATCTCGACCCCGCCCGTCGCCGCCACCTGCTGAACCGCCTGCGGCGGCCCGACTACCAGAGCCTGCCCAAGCTCGTCGTGGACGACCTGAACTACGAGCACAGCGGCGGCTTCGGCTCTCACGAAATCCACCGCCTCCTGCTCCTCAGCCAGCTCGAGGAGTGCCTGAGACTTAAGGCCGACCTGTTGAACCAGACGCACTTCGTGAACGCCTACGTGGCCAAGCTGCGGCCGAGCGCCGACGCCGACTGGGAGAGCGACGAGAAGGAGCGCGAGGCGTATCTCGATAGGATGTGGGCATTTGTGTCGAAGCTCAACCCATCCCACAACTCCCTCAAGGCTCACCTCCTCTACCACCGCCTCGTCCACGACCGCGCCAAGGGGGTCTACGACGCCGACCGCTTCCTCGCCTACATCCAGCTCCCCCGAAACGTCGGCTACATCAGCCCGCGCTACATGGAGGACCAGGAGCGGCGGCGGTTCACCGCCGACACCAATGCCGACTACCGGCAGTTCACCCTCCTCCCACCCATCGGGAACGACGAGCCGCTGGTCCGCAGCTACCTGATGCACTTCTTCCTAAAAGCTGATAGCATCAAGCCTTACGACACGTACATCAACGACATCTACCTCAAGCACTGCTTCGCGGAGACCAAGATCGTCAACGGTCTGGGCGACATGGAGCAGTGGTACTCGATGCTCCCCGCCTCCGCCTACCAGGCGCTCAAGGAGCGGATTGACCTCGACTTCGAGCACACGAGCAAGACCCACTTCGCGCCCGAGGACAAGGTGCTCCTGGATATCTACGTGAAGAACGTAAAGACCTTGCTGGTGAAGGTTTACGAGTTGAACGCCTTCAACTACTATCGCACCAATGGTCGCGAGGTGGACACGGCGGTCAACCTCGACGGCCTCGTCGCCAATGGCGAGGAGACCTACACCTACGAGGAGCCGTCGCTCCGCCGGGTGAAGCGCACCTTCGAGTTCCCAAATCTAAAGCCACGCGGCACTTACATCGTCGAGTTCATCGGCAACGGCAGGAGCAGCCGAGCCGTCGTCCGCCGCGGCAGGCTCCAGTTCCTCGCCCGCACCAGCACCGCCGGCCACGTCTTCACCATCCTCGACGAGGCAAACAAGCGGGTGAACGACGCCGCCCTCTGGCTCGCCGGCCACAAGTACACGCCCGACAAGGAGGGGCTCATCACCGTCCCCTTCACCAACCAGCCGGGCCGCCAGCCCGTCATCCTCACTCGGGGCGAGTTCGCCTGCCTCGACTCCTTCCAGCACGAGGCCGAGCAGTACCAGCTCTCCGCCGGCTTCTACGTGGACCGCGAGGCCCTCCTCAAGCGCCAGAAGGCCACCGTCCTCATCCGTCCCGTGCTCTGCCTCAACGGCACGCCCGTCACCCTCTCGGTGCTCGAGGAGCCGACCCTGGTCCTCACCTCCGTGGACCGCGAAGGGGTGAGCACGACGAAGGAGATCAAGGACTTCAAGCTCTTCGAGGACCGCGAGGCCACCTACGAGTTCCAGGTGCCCGCGAACCTGGCCCGCCTCGCCTTCGCGCTCCGGGCCAAGGTGCAGAACCTGAGCCAGAACAAGAAGGACGACGTGGCCGACGGCGAGACGTTCCACCTGAACAGCATGGACGCCACGGAGAAGATCGAGGACCTGCACCTCAAGCACGCCGCCGGCCAGTACATCATCGAGGTGCTCGGCAAGACGGGCGAGGTCAAGCCCGACCGCCCTGTGAACCTCGTGGTCAAGCACAGGGATTTCACGGACCCCGCGCACATGTCGCTCCAGTCGGACGCCCGCGGCCGCATCGCCCTGGGCGCGCTGGCGGACATTGCGCAGGTGAGCGCCACCGGCCCCGAAGGCGTCACGAAGACGTGGACCCTGGACGACGATAAGCACAGCTATCCTCGCAGCCTCCACGGCAAGGTGGGCAACGTGCTCCTCGTGCCCTACATGGGCGCCGAGGCCAAGCCGGCCCGAGCCGAAGTGTCGTTCCTCGAGCGGCGCGGCAACACGTTCCTCGCCGACCGCTTCGGCGCGCTCTCGATCAAGGGCGGCTTCCTCCAGGTGCAGGACATCCCGGCCGGCGACTACGACCTGCTGCTGAAGGACAGCGGCGAGCGGGTCATGGTGCGGGTGACGGCGGGCGCCGAGGCCGAGGGCCACGTGCTCTCGGCGAATCGCCACCTGGAGGTCCGCAACGCCAAGCCCCTCCAGATCGCCGCCGTGACAGCGGACAAGGAATCGCTGACCATCCGCCTCGAGAACGCCTCGAAGTTCGCCCGCGTCCACGTCTTCGGCACCCGCTACCTGCCGGAGTACGGGGCCTACGCGAGCCTGGACGCGAGCTACCCCGAGCCGTTCGCCGTCGCCGTGCCCAAGACCGATTCGCTCTACGTCGTCGGCCGCGACATCGGCGAGGAGTACCGCTACATCCTCGAACGCAAGTACGCGACGAAGTTCCCCGGCAACATGCTCACCCGTCCCAGCCTGCTCCTGAACCCCTGGGCGATCCGCAAGACCGAGACGACCACGCAGGAGGCCCTGGAGGGCGAGGAGTTCGAGCGCCGGGTCAGCCGGGCCTACGGCGGACGCGGCCGCGCTGCCCACGGCAAGCGGGCGACCCAGGCGGGACGGGAAGGCGCCTTCTTCTCGAACCTCGACTTCCTGGGCGAGGGCGCGGCCGTGCTCGTCAACGTGCGGCCCGACGAGAAGGGCGTCGTGACGATCCAGCGCGCCGACCTCGGCGCCCACCAGCAGCTCCGCATCGTCGCCGTGGACCCCGAGAACACCGCGTACCGCGAAGTCTCGCTCCCCGAGGTGCCGATGAAGTTCGAGGACCTCCGCCTCGCCGACGGCCTCGACCCCAAGAAGCACTTCACCGAGCAGAAGCAGATCAGCGTGGTCAAGAAGGGCGAGCCATTCGTCCTGGCCGACATCACGACCTCTGACTTCGAGCGCTACGACAGCCTCGACCGCGTCTTTGTCCTCTACGCCACCCTCAGCAACAATCCCACCCTCGTCGAGTTCGGCTTCGTCCTCGGCTGGCCCACGCTCAAGCCCGAGCAGCAGCGCGAACTCTACTCGAAATACGCCTGCCACGAGCTGAGCTTCTTCCTCTACAAGAAGGACCCCAAGTTCTTCGAGACCGTGATTCTGCCCTACCTGAAGAACAAGAAGGACAAGACGTTCCTCGACCACTGGCTGCTGAGCGACGACCTGAGCGGCTACCTGAAGCCCTGGGCCTTCGGCCAGCTCAACACGGTCGAGCGCATCCTGCTCGCCCAGCGCCTCAAGGGCGAGCCGCCGCACACCGCGCGGCACGTGAAGGACCTCTTCGACCTGATCCCGCCCGACATCGAGCGGTTCAACCACCTGTTCACGACCGCCCTCCGCGGCCGCGCCCTCGAGACCTCGGGCGACCTTGGCATCGGGGAAGCGAAGGAACAGGCCAAGAAGCTCAAGGCGGGCGAGACGCTCGGAAAGCTGGCCGAGCTCCAGCAGGCAGGCCGACGCATGGACGCCCCCGCGGCCGAAGCCCCCGCCGAGCCAGCGGCCCCGCCGCCGGCCCCAGGCCCCGCGCCCACCACCGCCGCCCTCAAGGTCCCGGCCAAGCAGGCGCGCGACAAGGCACGCGCCGACGCCAAGGGCGAGGGCAAAGAGTCCGACATGGAACTCGCCGACGAGGCGGCCCCCGCCAACGGCTACTTCGCCAAGGACGCCGACCGCCGCAAAGCCGTCCGCCAGCTCTACCGCAAGCTCGACGCCACGCAGGAGTGGGTCGAGAACAACTACTACCATCTGCCCATCGAGGTCCAGAACGCCGGGCTCGTCACCGTGAACGCCTTCTGGAACGACTACGCGCAGCACGACGGCAAGAGCGACTTCTATTCCCGCAACCTCGCCGAAGCCTCGCGCAACTTCACCGAAATGATGTTCGCCCTCGCCGTCCTCGACCTGCCCTTCACCGCCGCCGAGCACAAGACGGCCGCCGAGAAGGCCCGCTTCACCGTCACCGCCGGCAGCCCGATGGTCATCTTCCACAAGGAGATCAAGGAGGCCCAGCCCGACGCCGAGAAGACCCCGATCCTGGTCAGCCAGAACTTCTACCGCCACGGCGAGCGATACCGCCAGGTCGGCAACGAGCAGGTGGACAAGTACGTCAGCGACGAGTTCCTCACCCACGTCGTCTACGGCTGCCACGTGGTCATCACCAATCCCACCTCGTCGCGCCAGAAGCTCGAAATCCTGCTCCAGATCCCCCGCGGCGCCATCCCCGTCCTCAACGGCCAGTACACCCGCAGCCTGCGGGTGGACCTGGAGCCCTACCGCACCCAGACGCTCGACTACTTCTTCTACTTCCCCGCCGCCGGCCAGTTCGCCCACTACCCCGTCCACGTCGCCCGCAACGAGAAGCTCATCGCCTCCGCCGAGCCCGTGACCCTCAACGTCGTCGAGAAGCCGACGAAGATCGACACGGAGTCGTGGGACTACATTTCCCAGCACGGCACGGAGGACCAGGTGGTCGCCTACATGCAGGCGAACAACCTGGGCCGCACGAACCTCGAGCGCATCGCCTGGCGCGTGCAGGAGCCGGCCTTCTTCCGCCGCACCCTCGCCCTGCTCGATCAGCGCCACGTCTACCACAACACCCTCTGGAGCTACAGCCTCAAGCACGACGACACGGCCGCCGCCCGCGAGTTCCTCCAGCACGCCGACGGCTTCCTCGCCCAGTGCGGCGCCTACATTGACTGCAAGCTCGTGACCATTGACCCCGTCGTCCGCAAGAGCTACCAGCACATGGAGTACTGGCCGCTCGTCAACGCCCGCGCCCACCGCCTCGGCAAGGAGCGGAAGATCCTCAACAACCGCTTCTTCGAGCAATACCTGCGCCTTCTCACCGTGCTGAGCTATCGCCCGAAGCCCGACGACGACGACCTGATGAGCACCACCTACTACCTGCTCCTCCAGGACCGCATCGAGGACGGCCTGGCCTTCTTCGCCCAGGTGGACCCCAAGAAGCTGGCGACCGGCCTCCAGCACGACTACTTCGCGGCCTACCTCGACTTCTACGACGATGCCCCGAAGGTCGCCCGCGCCCTCGCCACGAAGTACGCCGACTACCCCGTGGACCGCTGGCGGAACCTGTTCGCCAACGTCGCCGCCCAGCTCGACGAGCTGGAGGGCAAGGGCGCCAAGGTCGTGGACAAGGACGACGCGGCCCAGAAGCAGGCCGCCCTCGCCGCCACCGAGGCCAGCTTCGACTTCAAGGTCGAGGCACGCAAGGTCGCCCTCAACTACCAGAACGTCCCCGAGGCCCAGGTCAACTACTACCTGATGGACGTCGAGCTGCTCTTCTCGCGCAACCCGTTCGTCCAGGCCGAGACCGGGCAGTTCGCCTACATCCGCCCGAACGAGACGACGGTCCTCAAGCTCGACCCGGCCAAGACCGCCCTCACGTTCGACCTGCCCGAGAAGTTCCACAACAGCAACGTCATGGTCGAGATCATCGCGGGCGGCGAGACGAAGGCCCAGGCCTACTACGCCAACGCCCTGGCACTCCAGGTCATCGAAACCTATGGCCAGGTCAAGGTCACCAATGAGAAGACCGCCAAGCCGTTGTCCCGCGTCTACGTCAAAGTCTACGCCCGCATGAAGGACGGGCACACGAAGTTCTACAAGGACGGCTACACCGACCTGCGCGGCCGCTTCGACTACGCCTCGCTGAGCACGAACGAGATAGACAACGTGGACCGCTTCTCGCTCCTCGTCCTCAGCGACACCGACGGCGCCGTCGTCCGCGAAGCCGCCCCGCCGAAGAGGTAGGGCGCGTGACGCGTGACCCGTGACGCGTGACTCAGAGAACAGTCCTCCCTCCCGCGGGCTCCCACACCCGCGGGAGGGTAGGCATCTTCATTTGGGCGGGGTCACGTTGCCAATCCCCAAGTGATCACTTTTTCGTCCCGATGCTCTGCGTCGGGACGGTTCCCGTCCCTCCTCTGTTGTTCTGGGCCGGCCGTTTCGTCTTGACTGGCTTCTGGCGAAGCGGTATAAGCAACCAGTCGGACGGACTGGTTGATAGGAGTTGTCTCATGAAGCGAGTTGGCGCGTTCGATGCGAAGACGCATTTCTCCCAGCTTCTGACGGAGGTGGAGCGGACGCAGCGCTCGATCGTGATCCAGCGGAGGGGGAAGGATGTCGCGGCGCTGGTGCCGGCCCGGAACGCCGTGGCCCGTTCGGATGCGGAGCGGGCGAAGTGGGTGGTGTCCGAGCTACAGGCGATCCGGGCACGCCAGAAGAAGGGGGGACCGCGGCTGCGGGCGGAGGACCTCATTGAGGAGGGCAGAAAGCGATGAGCCGCCAGGTCGTGGTAGATGCGTCCGCTGCCGCGGCATGGGTGCTCGAGGACGTGCGGACGCCTGAGTCCGACAGGCTCCTGGCATGGGTGGCGAGCAGGACGCTGACGCTGGTCGCACCCGCGATATGGTCCTATGAGATCCTCAACCTCCTGCGCACGGCGGTCCTGCGGGGCCGGCTGGAGGAGCGCGATGCGAGAGGGGCGCTCGATGCCATCGCGATCATCCCAAGGGAGATCGTGTCCATCGAATCCCAGGGAGAGGCCGCGGTCCTCGGCACGGCAATGGGCCTTCAGCTCTCCGCCTACGACGCGGCCTACGTGAACCTCGCGGAGTCGCGCGGAATGGATCTCATCAGCGGCGATACGCACATCCTGCGGCTCCGCCCGCGCTTCCCCTGGATATGGGCGGTCCAGGACTTTGTCAAGAGCGTTCAGCATCCCTGAGCGGCAAGACGATGGTCAAACCAGCCCCAGCCGCCTCACGACATCTTGGAGCGGCTTCCCGCGCTCGCCCGCGGCAACCGCGCGCCTCTGGCGAAGGAGCCTGTTGCGCAGGGCCTTCCTCACGGGAAGCCCCTCGTCCGGGTCGCCGAGCAGCTCCGCGAGCTTCCGTTCGACGGCAGCCTCCACGATCTGCTGGAGTTCGCGCGCGGTCATCTCCCCAACTGTCGTTGCCATGTCGCTCTCCTATCTGACGGTAGCACACCGCCCAAGCCGCCGCTTGTCAACGTCTGCGCGATGGGCCGCTTCTCAGCGGGGCCCCGCTCTGGGATTGGGCGCAGAGCGGGGGGTGGGGACCTTGACGAGGGCCGGAAGGCGGACCTGGAGGGCCGGGCCAGCGTCGTAGGTTCTGACTAGCCCGCATTTCTCACCACTCCCCTCCTGAAGCCCTATAGGGGCATGGGTTCACAGGGATTGGGGTGAGGGTGGAGTTCGGGAGGGCAGACGGCACCGGAACGGACACACCACCCCCTTTCCCCCACATGGTGGGGG
>DATKZY010000148.1:0-19902 GCA_035527715.1 Planctomycetota bacterium
CAGGCGTTCGCGTTTTCAGCCTCCGAAGGAGGCGAGGGAATGAAGCCCACGGCGATGCTCGGGGAGCCGTGGGTTGACGACCTCCCGTGGCCCAGCCCCCGAAGGGGGCGGCGGAGCCTCAAGCGGCTGGAGAGCTCCGCCACGCCCTACGGGCGTTCACGTTGCACCCTTGACCGTAGGAGATTACACGCACCCACCGGGCGCACTCGCGCTTGCAATCCGAGGCCAGGGCCGGTAGCGTAGACGGGGCATCCGTCGAGACAGGGAGACAGGAGACCCGCACATGACACGGCAAGCGCAAACGACGCGTCGGAGCTTCTTCCGCGGGGCCGCGGCGGCCGCCCTGGCCGCGCCCGTCCTCGTCCGCTCCTCCGCCTTCGGGGCCAACGACCGCATCACCGCGGGCATCATCGGCCTCGGCGGACCGGCCGGCAGCGGCGGCGGCGGGGCGCAGACCATCGCCGTCTGCGACGTCCGCGAGGACAAGATCGGCGGCCGCAGGGACGACAAGAACCTCGGGGTCTACACCGACTTCCGCGAGCTGCTGGCCCGCGACGACATTGACTGCGTCTACATCGGCACGCCCGACCACTGGCACGCCATCCCCGCCATCGAGGCCGCCAAGGCGGGCAAGGACATCTATTGCGAGAAGCCCATGACCCTCACCATCCGCGAGGGCCGGGCCATGGTCAATGCCGTCCGCCAGTACGGCCGCGTCTTCCAGACCGGTTCCCAGCAGCGCTCCGACTACGGCGGCTGCTTCCGCTTTGCCTGCGAAATGGTCCGCTCGGGCCGCATCGGCCAGCTCAAGGAGATCAACTGCAACGTCGGCGGCCCCTCCGTGGACTGCTATCTGCCCGAGGAGCCGGTGCCGGAGGGGCTCGACTGGAACCGCTGGCTCGGCCCCGCCCCCTGGCGGCCCTACAACTCCGGCATCGTGATGGGCGGCCGGTGGCGCGCCTGGCGCGACTACTCGGGCGGCGGCATGACCGACTGGGGCCACCACCACTTCGACATCGCCCAGTGGGCCCTCGACGCCGACAACTCCGGCCCCGTCGAAATCCATCCGCCCGGCACACTCTCCAACCGCCTCACCTACGTCTACGCCAACGGGGTGAAAGTCTACCACGGCGGCGGGGGCGGTGGAGGCGTCGTCTTCTTCGGCACCGAGGGCAAGATCGCCGTGGACCGCGGGCCGCTCCAGTCCTGGCCCGAGAGCATCATGAAAAAGCCCCTCGGCCCCGACGAAGTCCACCTCTACACCGTCACCAACGGCCACAAGGGCAACTTTGTGGACTGCATTCGCACGCGCCAGCGCCCGATCTGCGACGTCGAGGTCGGCTGCCGTTCCGTCACCGTCTGCCACCTCGGCAACCTCGCCTACCGCCTCAACCGCCCGCTCAAGTGGGACCCCGTCAAAGAGGAATTCGTCGGCGACCCCGAGGCCAACCGCTGGCTCGACCGCCCCAAACGCGCCCCGTGGACCATCTGACGCGGCGGGGTCGCACGTGTTGGTGGTTCCGCCTTCAGGCGGTCTTGGTTGTCGTTGCCGGGTGTTGGGTGTTCGGTGGTCGGTGGTCGGGGCCTTCTGGGCAACTGCCAAGAGACCCGGTAAGTGTAGGGCTGCTCATGTCAACGAGGGGGCGTGCCGGGCACAACGCGGCCGACCTCTTTCTCGAGGGGAACGGCTTCCTGCTCGATGCGGTCCTCGAGGACCTTGAAGAGGCGGTAGCCGAGGCCCTTGTCGTCGCGGAACCGGGCCGTGCCGGGCGAGACGTAGATGGTGAAGCCCTTGCCCGGCAGCTCGCGGGTCGTGTGCTCGTGGCCGCAGAGGACCGCGGCGATGCGGTGCTTCGCGAGAACCGCGTCCATCGGCGGCCGGGCGGCGAGGGTGTGGTGCATGACGAGGAAGGTGTGCGTGCGCTTCTGCCGCTGGGCGTCCTCCAGTGCCGCCTCCAGCCACTTCCATAGTTCCTGGCCCTTTGGGTCGTCGCGGTCCGGGTGCGCCATGAAGTCGTTCGAGTCCAGGCAGATGAAGTCGCAGTTGTTGTGGGTGAAGACGTAGCGGCGGGGGCCGAAGTGCTTCTCGAACCACCGCGGCGCGTCGTGGTTGCCCGGCACCAGCTTCACGGGCATCTTGAACAGCTTCAGGCAGTCCTGGAACGCCTCAAGCTCTTCGTCAGCGCCATTGCGCGTGAGGTCGCCGGCCACGACGACAAGCTCGGCCCCGATAGCGTTCGCCCGCTGGGCCAGGAGCGCGAAGCGCTCGGCCGTGCTCTTCACGTCCGGCTTCCTCAGCTCCGGGTCGCCGGCGTGGATGAAGACGAAGGGATTGAAACCCTCGCCGGCCGCCGCCAGCCTCGAGGCGAGCAGGACCCACAACCCTGCGCCCAACGCCGCGCGGCGAACGATACGCACGGGCACTCCTCTCCAGAAAAGACCGCCTGAAGGCGGGACTACGAACGGGCCGATGGCCTTCCTTGACTCTACCGCGTAGTTCTTGGTATATCAAGCCTCAGTCACCGGGAGGAAGGAGGCCATGTCATGAACACCTGCCGATTGCCTGCGTGGAGGCTGGGCCTGTTGTTGGTGGCGTTCGCGTTCCCGGCCTGGGCGGGCGAGGTCGCGAGCGTCGAGGTCCGGAACCTGAGCGGCCGGGCGCTGGAGAACGTGCCCGTCACGTTCGGCTTGGCCTTTCGAAAGGGCGACGTTCCGCAAGGCCAGATGCTCCACTGCGCCGTCGGCGATGGCCGGGCGCAGGTTGATGTGAAGCGGGTCCACGAGGATGGCTCGCCGCGCTTCGCCGTCGTCTCCGCGCTCCTGCCCAGCTTGCCCGCCAACGGCTCGGCGACGCTGAAGCTGGTGGCCGGCCCGGCGGCCCCGAGCCCGGCGCTGCCGCCCGTCATGCTCGACCAGCTCCTGAAGACCGACTTCGATGCGGCCGTCTCGCTCACCTTCCCCGACGGCACGGCTCGCTCGGCCAGCGCGCGAGCCATGCTCAAACAGGCGAGCGATGGCGCCAGGATGTGGCTCGGCGGCCCCGTGGCCTCCGAGTGGCTCGTCGCCGGGCCGCCCGCCGACAAGGACGGGAAGCCCGACGACGACCTGAGCGTGCAGTTCCACGTGCGGGCCTACGCGGGCTGCAAGCGCGTCCGCGTGTCGGTGGTCGTCGAGAACTGCTGGGACACGTGGGCGGGCAACATCCGCTACGACGCCGCCGTGTCGCTGGGCGGCAAGGAGGTCTTCGCCGCGAAGGCCGTAGACCATCGTCGCCTGTCGCGCTGGCGCAAGGTCTTCTGGTGGGGCGGCGAAGAGCCGCCCGTGCACGTCGTGCCCGACCTCGCCCGTCTCGCCGCCACGGGCGCCCTGCCGAACTACGACACCACCCTGCCCGCAACGCCGCACGACTGGCAGATGAAGCGCGACCTCGGCCTGACCGGCCCGCTCTGGGAGATCATGGGCCACGGCTCCCTCACCGCTTACATGCCCACGACCGGCGGCCGCCCCGAGATCGGCCCCTACCCCGCCTGGACCGTCCGCTACCTGCTCCACAAGGACCCGCGGGGCCGCGACCTCGTGCTCGCCAACGGCGACCTGGCCGGCTCCTGGCCCATCCACGTCCGCGCCCGCAAGACCGGCCGCATCATGACCATTGACGACCGCCCCGACTTCTGGCTCGACGGCCGCGGCAAGGACAAGCCGGCCTGGAAGCCCGACCGCACGCCGCCTGATCCTTCGACTTCGCTCAGGACAGGCCCCAAGCAGCCGAAGCTCTCGCCCGACCTCGCGCACCAGGGCTCGTTCGCCTACGTGCCCTACCTCCTCACGGGCGACTTCTACTACCTCGAAGAGGCGTACTACTGGGCGGGCTACTGCCTCATCGCCACCTGGCCCTCGCCGCGCGGGGGCGCGAAGGGCATCATCGCCGGCCAGATTCGCGGCGACGCCTGGGCGCTCCGCAACATCGCCGACGCCGCCTGGATCGCCCCGACCGACGCCCCCGAGGGCCGCTACCTCGACGAGAAGCTCCGCAACAACATCGCCGACCGCATCCGCCGCATGTACGGGCCGCCCGAGTTCAGCAAGCTCGGCTTCTGGGGGCCGCGAACCATCCCCGACGCCCGCATCCAGAACGCCGCCAACCCCAACTGGATCGTCACCGCCCCCTGGGAGCACGACTACCTCATCTGGAGCTTTCATCACCTTGTCGAGTTGGGCTGGCCCGACGCCGCGAAGCTGCGCGACTACGAACTCCGCTGGCGCGTCGGCTCTCTCACCAACGCCCCCGACTTCGACCCCATGCTCGCCACGCCCTACCGCATGGTCGTCGGCGAGAAGGGTCCCGGCGGGGCCGTCCGCTTCTACGACGACTGGAAGAAGCTCGGCGAGGAGAACGCCAGGCTCAGCAAGCCCGGCCTCACGAACTACGGCGGCGGCTACTCCTACTCCGCCCGTGCCGCCGTCATCTGCGGCATAGACGGCGGCTTCCCCAAGGCCCGCGAGGCCCTCCAGTGGCTCGACGCCAACCTCTCGAAGCCGCGTGATGCCATGGCCAAGGATCCCCTCTGGGCCATCCAGCCGCGCGCCACGCCAGGCGCCCACTAGCGCTACAACGCTGGAACCTGTCGCGGAGGACCCATATCGCCGCAGGCCGCTAGACTTCAGATGACATGATCAATTCCCCCGCCTGCGGATTTGATCATGTGAACCGTTCCCCTCCCCTCCGCGATGGGAGCCATAAGTATTGGTTCCATAGCGTGTTACGCCATTTCTTCGGCAGCCCTGAGGGGAGGTTTTACCCTCTTCACATGATCAGCTCCATGCCCACTCCTCCAAGCACTTGTCCCGCAATGCGTTATAGTGTTCCAGCGGCCCGAACCGCGCTGCGCTAGATGGCCAACTTGCGTGCCCGCCCTGCTGGACGCCGAACGACAGCCGACAGGCCGCCAACCGGCCCCGCCGAGTCACGAACAGAGATTGGCCCCATTCCGACCCCAATAGAGGCCTACCCGCTTCTTGCCACGGAGCTTATGGGTGTCAGGCGCCGAAGCCGAAGGCCCGCTGGGGGCCTGCGAGGCGAAGAGGGGGCCTGTGGTACGGTACGACTTCGGTCGCGCGGCGGCCACTGGGTGCATGCGTCAGCCTGTTGGAGTGCGGCGGCTTGACGCCGCTTTTGGCTTAGCCGACGCGTGGCCCAAGAGAGCCGCGCTACCTGGGGCCGATGTGATCCACAAGGGTGACGGAGGCTGTTGGCGCGGGGGCTTCGGCAACCCACAGCGGTCTCAAGCGACCGCACTCCAACAGGCTGCCGCACGTGACGGGAGGTGGGGCCGCAAGGAGGGCGCGAAGGGCTTAGGCCCGGCGCCTTCTCCTGCGAAGCAACGCGGCAACAGCGATGCCAAGCAGGCTCACCGTAGCAGGTTCAGGTACCTCTGTACTCTCCAGGGAACCTGCGAGACGAAAACCGGTGTCGTAGTACCCGTCCGACGGCTCGCTGCTGAACCGAAACGAGGCCGACAGGGAGATCGCAAGGCTCAACCACGACCCGCCCCGAAGGCCGCGGGACGAGCCAATCGCCGTCTCGTTCCACTCCCACAGGTTCCCGCCCTGGTCGAACGTGCCGTAGGCGCTCTCGGAGTTCTCGTGAGCGCCCACCAACGTCATCCAGTAAGGGCTGCCGATTGTGTAGTCGCCATTGTAGTAAGTGGCGTTGTTCCCGGGGTCGGGGTCAATCAGGTCATTGCTTGGCGCCGAGTCGCTCATCGTGGGATATGTCCAGTATCCCGGCACGCCCTTGTTCGGGTCGTAGTAGGCGGCCTTGTACCACTCGTCCTCCGTGGGGATGAAGAAGAGCGCACCGGGCTGGCGCGCGAAGGTGGCCTGGTTGCCGATGCCGGTGTAGGCGCCGGTCTCCGTGTCGCCGCCTCCCTGCCCGTTGTTCATCCAGTTGGCGAAGCGAGCGATGTCCCAGAAGCTCACGTAGTTCACCGGGCGGCTGTTCCAGTTCGCGTCCCCGCCCTTGGCGGCGTATACCCACGGGGCGCCGCCTGTCCCTGAGCCGCTACGGCTGATCCCGCCATACGCGCCGGCCATGTCGGTGTTGTATAGCCCGTTGGGGTCGCCGACCGCTGCCTTGTTGGTGAGGAACTCGCGGTACTGCGCGTTGGTGATCTCGTATCTGCCGATGCGGTACTCGTAGGCCACAGCGCCGTAGCCCGTGTCGTCCGGCGCGTTCGGCGCGTCGCCCACAGTCACCCAGTCAATGGTCACAGCCTGTGCCGCCGCGCAAAGCGCCAGCATCAAGAAGAAGATGAGGCCCCCACTGCTTTTCATCCCCGGCCTCCTTATCTCTGGCCTGCCGTCTGGCGGCATACGCGACAATAGGTAAAGCCGCCGTGCCGATACTCCGGCGTCGCGCAGCATTGTAGTCCCCCCCCCCCCCCGAAAAGTCAAGCGCATTCTCCCCGGCTGGCATTTGCATGAGCCCGATTGACTTGTGAGGGCAGGAAGTATATACTCGAATAGGTATAAGGAGAACCCTCATGCACACCGCCAAGGTCTTCACGAACGGCGGGAGCCAGGCCGTGCGGCTCCCCAAGGACTGCCGCTTCCGCGGCAAGGAGGTCTACGTCAATCGCATCGGCGACATGGTCATCCTCATGCCCAAGTCTGCCCTCCTGGATTCCTTCAGGGAGAGCCTGGACCTGTTCACCCCGGACTTCATGGAGAAACGGGAGCAGGGGAAACCGGACGAGCGGGAGCCTTTCTGATGGCCTACCTGCTCGACACGGACACCTGTATCTACGCCATCAAGCGGCGGCCGCCCCAAGTCACACAGCGGCTCACCGCCGTGCTCGAGTCCGACCCGTCCCTCGTCGCCATCTCCACCATCACCCTCAGCGAACTGGAGTACGGCCTTGAGAAAAGCTCCGACCCGACCCGCAACCGCGTTGCCCTGGTCAAGTTCCTCATGCCGATGACGATCCTCGCCTACGGCCCCGATGCGGCGCCGGCGTATGGCTGGCTTCGCGCCCTCCTGGAGCGACAGGGGCAGCCGATCGGGCCATTGGACCTGCTTGTCGCGGCTCACGCCCTCTCCGCCGAGCACACGCTCGTGACCAACAACGAGCGCGAGTTCCGACGCGTCCCGGGCATCCAAGTCGAGAACTGGGCGACCTGTTGACTCCTGCAAGAGCAATGTGCGGCGGGCAGCCCCGGAACGGGGCGACCCAGCCGTAGCCCAGGGCGACCGCAGGGAGCCCTGGGTAGTAGGGCCCCCCCGCGGGGAGCCCCCGAAGAGGGCGATTCAGAAGTCCGAGAATCGCCCCCTTTGGGGGCTTATGCGTGTGTAGGCCGCGTTTCCCAGGGCTCCCTGCGGTCGCCCTGGGCTACGGTCCGGTCGCCCACTTCGTGGGCTACACCACCAGGGTCGCGCGGATCCCCCGCCGGCACATTACTTTCGCAGCGGCCAGTACTCTCCCTCCTTACCCCGCCGACACACAGTTTGACTCGCCTGACGGCGCGGGGTATTCTGTCGCCGGAAGCAACCAGACCCCTTGGAGAAACACATGCACACGCGTCGAAGCATCCTGGCGCTGATTCTTCCGTTGTGCGTTGCCCTGCAAACCGCCCGCGGCGGCGAGGGCGGCGAGACCGTCATCTTCGACATGGACACCGTCCGCCACAAGCCGATCCCCTTCGGCAAGGAGAAGAAGCCGGCGGGGACGGTGGAACTGGTCGAGGGCAAGGTGGGCAAGGCGTGCAAGTTCACGTTCGCCGAGGGCGCGTCGGGCGGGTTCTTCGTCGCCAGCGTGCGGGCGACGCCCCAGTGGGACAAGGCGGCGGGCCTGAGCTTCTGGCTCAAGGGCGATGGCTCGAAGAACTGGGGCGGCATCGAGCTGATTGACGGCTCCGACTACGCGCTCCGCTACGCCGCCGCATTCCCGCTCGATTCGACCGAGTGGCGGAAGATCGCCATCCCCTGGTGCGACCTCATCCCCGAGCTGCCGAAGGCCAAGCTCGCCGGCACGAAGGACGGCTATGCCCCCTCGGGCTTCGGCAACCTGTGGCTCGGCAAGTGGTGGACCTGGCGCGACTACCCCGCCCACTCGTTCACCATTGACCAGGTTGCTCTCGAATCCGACATCGCGATTGACGCGACCGACTACACGCCCGCGAAGGGCGGGGGACCGAAGCTGCTGGCCAAGCTCAAGGCGAAGCGGCCCGTCACCATCGTCACGATGGGCGACTCGCTCACCGACAAGCGCCACTGGGCCAACCGCCAGATCGTCTGGGCCGAGGTCTTCGCCGCGAAGCTCAAGGAAACCTACGGCTCCGAGGTGAAACTGGTCAACGTCTCGCGCGGCGGCTCGCAGCTCACCCACGGCCTGCTCCAGATGCCGCCGTGGCTCCGCGACGCGCCCGAGCCCGACCTCGTGACCGTGTGGTACGGCTACAACGACTGGAGCGACGGGATGCGGGGCGAGCGGTTCCAGGAGACGCTCGCCTTCGCCGTGGACCGTATTCGCCGGCTCACCAAGGGCAAGAGCGAGGTGCTCCTGATCACCACCTGCCCCGCCTTCGCCCGCTGGGACGAAATGGACGAGATGGCGGGCGCCGTGCGCATCGTCGCGATGAAGAAAAGAACAGGCCTGGCCGACGTGGCCATGGCCTTCAAGCAGGCTGGCGGCGACGAGGCGGCGCGCCTCAAGCTCTTCTGCTCCGACAAGACGCATTTGGGCGAGCCGGGGCACAAGCTGGCAGCGGAGACGGCGCTCAAAGCGATTGCCGCGGAGTAAGGGGTTCCTGACGCGTGACGCGTGACGCGTGCCAGAAACGGATGGTAGGGCGTGCATACTTGCACGCGGGATTTCTATGGAGTGCGGCGACGAAGTCGCCGCTTTGGGTTCCACTGGAGGCAGCCACCATGCGGGCGCTAGCCGCCGCCATCGTACTCACGCTTGCCCTTGCCGTGGAGGGATTCGCCGCCATGAAGCCCCGCGTCATTGAAACCAAATTCCCCACCGACGACGTGGTGATTGCCTCTCTCGTCATTGAGGCGCCGAAGGATGGCGTGGGCGACGCGACGGGGGCGATTCAGGCGGCGATTGACGAGGCGGCCGCCGCGGGCGGCGCCGTCGTCTTCCTCCCCGCCGGCCGCTACCGCCTCGCCGGCCGCCTCACCCTCAAGGAGGGCGTCACCCTCCGAGGCGACCGGAGCACCAAGGAGACCGCGAAGAGCACGATGCTGATGCCCACCGCCGACAAGGGCAACGCCGACGCCCCGCCGGCGATCACGATGGAGCGCGGCACCGGCCTCTGCAACCTCGCCATCTGGTATCCCGACCAGGACCCGATGAAGATTGTCCCCTACCCCTGGAGCATCCGCACCTCGGAGAAGGCCACGGGCGACAACATCACCATCCAGAACGTCGCCTTGGTCAACCCCTACCAGGCCATCAAGATCGGCCCCGAGTGGAACGAGCTTCACACCATCCGCTACGTCCACGGCACGCCGCTCAAGGCCGGCATCTGGATTGACACCTGCACCGACATTGGGCGGGTCACTGACGTGGACTTCGGCCCGAGCTGCTGGGAGGAGTCGGGCCTGGCGGGCTCGCCAGCGACCGCGGAGGCGAAGAGGACGCTCGGCGACTTCCTGCGCGGCGAGGGCGTGGCCTACGAGATGCGCCGCTCCGACTGGGAGTATTTCTACGGCATCCACGCGCACGGCTACGCGGTGGGCCTCGTGGCCCGACCCGGCCAGCAGGGCACGGCCAATGCGGTCCTCTGCTCGTCGAGTCTCGGGGGCGGCACGGCGCTGCTTCTGGAGGGGCTCAACGAGATCGGACTTTCCGTGACGGGCACCAGTCTCTATGGGAGCGACTACGCTGTGCATGCGCCCGCGAGCTTCAACTCCACGGCCCAGTTCCGCCACGGGTGAATGTCGGGCAGAATGGTCCTGGAAGGACCAGGGACGCTGATGTTCCGTCACGGCCATCTGCTCGGGGGCCAGGGGGAGGATCGCGTTTCGGTGGACGCCCGGAGGGGCACCGTGTCGGTGCTCGCCACGACGCTGTGGACGAAACCCGTGGCAGCCCGCCTCGGTGAGGGGGTTCGGCGCGCGCGGGTGCTGGGGGACTGGTCGGACCAGCCCCCCCGCGTGGAGTGCGCGAGCCGGGGCGACGTGATGGTCGCGTCGAACCTGAAGTGCCCGCCTGCTTCCTGGGCAAGTCACCACCCGGCCACCACGCCGATGCCGGCGAGCAAGGCTCTCCTCCTCGTCGCCGACTTCGGCGCCTCGGCAGCCGAACAGGACAATACGGCGGCGTTCGCCAAGGCGCTGGACGCGGCACGGAAGGCGGGCGGGGGGACGGTGTACGTGCCGGCCGGTAACTATCGGTTTGCGGGGGAGATCGTGGTGCCGTCGGGTGTCGAGCTTCGCGGGATTTTCGATGTGCCGCATCACACGGTCTCGGGCGGGTCGGTGCTGATGCCGACGAGCGGCAAGGGCAAGGCCGACGGCACGCCGTTCATCCGCCTCGAAGCGAAGTCGGGGCTGCGGGGGCTGACCATCTGGTATCCCGAGCAGGACCTGCGGAACATCCAGCCCTATCCCTGGGCCATCCAGAGCCTGGGGCCGGGGTGCTGGCTCGTGGACGTGACGCTCGGCAACGCCTACCAGGGGGCCGATTTCTGGACGCATCCCAGCGATGGCCACGTCATCCGCTACCTCGCGGGCGCCGTGTTCAAGCGGGGGCTCTTCGTCTCCAAGTGCAAGGGCGACGGGTGGGTCGAGGACGTGCAGTTCAACCCCCACTACTCGGTTCGCGTGCATCCCAGCCTGAAAAGCCCTCACACCGAGCGCGGCGACATCCAGAAGGTCATCGCCTACCAGCGGGCGAACCTGGAGGGGATCATCTTCGGCCGCTGCGAGAACGAGCACGTGCGCGGCACGTTCCTCTACGCCGCCTACGACGGCATCGCGTTCCGGGACGATGGGGGTGGCGCCAACGCGACGGTGATCAACCACGGCACCGACACGGGGAGCCGCGGCGCCGTCATCGAGGCTGCGGGCGACAAGGGCATCACGTTCGTCAACGCCCAACTCGTCCCTTACGGCCCGCATGAGCAGGGGGCGATCATCGTCGCCGATTCCTTCAAAGGCAAGGTGTCGTTCTTCAACACGCAGATGTGGGCTGGCTCCGTGAGCGGCGTGATCGGCGGCCAGGGCGACGTCCTGATCCAGGGTGTGAACACCCTCACCGGCCCCTTCATCCTCAAGGGCGGCCGCGTAACCATCGAGAACGCCCACTGGACTCGCGACCTGCCCGTGCACATCCGCGTCGAGCCGACGGTCGAGAGCGCCCGCCTCATCGCCAACCTCGCGCCGAATGAGTTGAAGATTGATTGTAGGCGGGACGTCCCCGTCCCGCGTCTCTACGCCCGCTGCAATTCCCTCGCCATCCCGCCCGCGGCGAACCGCTTCACCTTCAAGACGGGCTTCGAGGACGGCGAGCCACAGGGCGCGGCCAACGCGGTCGCCCAGCAGGGCGGCGGCCTCAAGAGCGTGAGCAAGCCCGAATGCCGCGTGGCCGCGACGGATGTTCGCGGGGCAGGGACGCCCCGCCCACAATCCGGCAAGCGCGCGCTGCGCATCGCCGGCGTCGCCGACGACCCGGCCTACTCCTACGTCTACTTCAAGCTTTTCGGCGAGGCGATTGGCGTCGCTGCCGATTCGGTCCTGAGCTACTGGATTCGCCCCTCGAACGACCGCGGCCGCTGCGTGGGCCTCGACCTCCTGTTCGCCGACGGCTCGGTCCTCCGCGATTCCCAGGCGAAGACCGCCGACGGCCAAGGCGTCCACCCCGGCAACCCGAAGGGCGAGGTGGGGAAGTGGACGAAGCTCGCCATCCCGCTCGGCCAGACGCACGCGGGCAAGGCCATTGCCGCCATCCTCGTCGCCTACGACAGCCGCGCGGGTGGCGGGGCCTTCGAGGCCTGGATTGACGACATCGCCCTCGAATCCGCCCAGACCGGGTCGGTCGCGGTCGTGGCCAAGCCTGCGGGCGGGGTCTTCAAGGGCAAGGTCGAGATCGCACTCTCGGCGCCGCCGGGCACGGTCGTCCGCTACAGCCTCGACGGCCTCTCGCCCACGGCGGAGTCGCCGCGCTACGACAAGCCCATCATCCTCGACAAGCCCGGCCTCTGGGAACTCCGCTTCGCCGCCTTCAGCCCCGACGGCCGCCCGGCCAGCCGGGTCTCCGCCGAACTCTACGAGGTCGCGCCATAGCCGTGCATTGTGTGGCATGTCCAGGGGGCGGGGATGCCACACAATGGAGGAGAGGTCCCGGTAGGCGCCCGGGGCGGCGTCAGCGGTCAATGATGGCCAGGATGTCGGCCAGGCGGGCGGCGGCGACGGCGGGGTCGCAGGCCTCGACGGTGACGCGGAGGAGGCCCCGCTCGGCGCCGGAGGGGCGGACGCAGTACCACCAGTCGGCGAAGTCCTTCCGCACGTCGGGGCCGATGCGGGTGGCCTCGGCGCCGGCGGCGGGGAACTCGGCGTCCACGCGGGCGACGCGCTCGATGGCCTCCTCGCGGGTGCCGAAGCGCCGCACGTCGCCCACGCGGTGGTAGCGGCTGGCGAGGGGGCGGACGAGGGCGGAGAGCGGCTGGCCCGTGGCGGCGAGGAGCTGGAGGAGGACGAGCGAGGCGAGCATCCCGCTGTCGCAGCAGTAGAAGTCGCGGAAGTAGTAGTGGCCGCTCTCCTCGCCGCCGAAGAGGGCGGCGGCGTCGTACATGCGCTCCTTGATCCGCGAGTGGCCGACAGGTGCGACGATCGGCGTGCCGTTGGCCTCGAGAATGCAGTCGCGCACGGCGAGGCTGCACGTGAGGTCGAAGAGGACGGGCTGCCTGGGACGCGTGCGGAGGAAGACCTGGGCGAAGAGGGCGGTGAGGTGGGAGCCGCTGACGCGCTCGCCCTGCTCGTCCACGATGAGCGCGCGGTCGGCATCGCCGTCGAAGGCGAGGCCGAGGTCGGCGTGGTGCTCGCGGACGGCGGCGCGGAGCTTGTCGAGCGCGCCGGGCACGGTCGGGTCGGGGTCGCGGTCGGGGAAGCCGCCGTCGAGGGTGAAGTGGATGGGGATGATCTCGCAGGGCAGGCGGCGGGCGAAGAGGGGGAAGATGGCGGTCGCCATGCCGTTGCCGGCGTCCACGACCACCTTGACGGGGGCGAAGGGGCCGGGGGCGATGGAGAAGAGCTTCTCGACGTAGGCATCCGCCACGTCGCGCCGCTCGGCCGTCAGGGGCGGCAAGTCGTCGGGCACGGGGGCGTTGCGGCTCAGCATCATGTCGCGGATGATGTTCAGCCCCGTGTTCGCGTCAATCGAGCGGGAGCAGGAGAGGACGAATTTCAGGCCGTTGTCGTGCGGGGGGTTGTGGGAGGCGGTGATCATCACCGCGCCGTCGTACGTCGTCGGATACTCGCCGGCGGCGAAGTAGACCATGTCGGTGGAGACGAGCCCGAGGTCCACGGGGGCGACGCGGCCCTCCTGGAGGCCGGCGGCCACGGCGGCGGCCAACTCGTCGGAGCCCCGGCGCATGTCGCGGCCGATCGCCACGCGGCCCGTCTTCACCCGCATCGCCTCGTGCAGGTAGGCGGCCAGCGTGCGCCCGACCGCGTAGACGAGATGGGGCGAGAGGGGCTTGGGGAACCTGCCCCGAATGTCGTAAGTCTGGAACACGGCGTGGATGTCTTCGGGCGGAATGTCCATGGCGCATCCTTGCGGGGAAGCGGAGAGGTGGAGGGGAACACGCAAGAGAGTATCCTACGCGGGGCCGGTTGTCAAGGACAACCTTTCTTGAAGGCCGCGAGTAGCTTCCGACCATGGATTCCCTCTCGTCGTGCTCGTCGTCGTCGTCGAACTCCTGGGCTTCCCAAACACGAACCCATTCGACGACGATGCCCGAAGTGGGGGTACCTGGGAACAGAAGCCGCGCCCTTGAACGCCCCGGCCGTCTTCCAGTATACTGAGAGCGGGAGGCCGACAGGACACCCTGGAGGACAACGAGGCGATGAGGCGGCATGGGCTGGTTCGAGCGATGGGCGTGGGGATGGTGCTGGCGCTGCTGGCCGCGCCCGCGGCGGCGGTGATCAAGGTGGACCTCCCGGTCTCGAAGATCTACGGCGCGTCGAAGGCCGTCGTCGTCGGCACCATCACGGCGGTGAGCCCGGCGAACTGCGTGGCCGACGTGAAGGTGGCCGAGGCGCTCAAGGGCCAGGCGCCGGGCGAGAAGCTCCGCATCCAGGTCGCCGCGCCGCCGAATCTCTTCGCGTCGGTCGCCGTCGGCCAGCCCGCCGTGCTCTTCGCGGGCGAGGACGCGGGGAAGGCCGTGGCCGTGGTGCACCTGGCCGACACGTGGCTGCTGGCCGAGGGCATTGGCGGCACGCCCACAACGGCCTGGCGCGTCGTCCAGACCAAGCCCGACGCCGCGGCGAGCTTCCCCGGCACCACGCGCGGCCTCGTCGCCCTCATCAAGGCCCTCAAGGCCGGCAAGGTGCCCGCCAAGGAGGAATACCCCGACGCCTTCCTCGGCGGCACCGCCGAGGTCGCGAAGCTGCCCGTCCAGAAGCCCACGTGGCTCGTCACGGCCGACGTGAACGGCGACAAGAAGCTCGACCTGCTGGTCGGCACGTCCGGCGGCGCGAGGCTCTTCGTCGCCGCCGCCAAGGGCTACGCCGACGCGACCGAGGCCTGGGGCCTGGCAGGCGTGTCCGCCGCCTTCTGCGCCGCGACCGACGTGAACGGCGACGGCAAGCCCGACTTGCTCCTCGGCAGGTCGCTCTACCTCAATGCGGGCGGCAAGTTCGTCGCGGCGAAGGCTGGTCCCCAACTGCCTCCCGAGAGCGACTGGGTGGCTTCCGCCTTGGCCGATGCGTCGGGCGACAAGCGGCCCGACGCCCTGGTGCTCCTCAAGTCGGGCCAGCTCCTCGTCGCCGAGAACCCTGGCGAGCCCGACAAGCCCTGGCCGGCGACGCCGAGGACCCTGTGGCGCGACCTGGACGCGCCGCTCACCGCCGCCTTCTCCGCTGACTGGGGCGAGGACGGGGAGCTGTGCGTCCTCGTCGTCCGCGAGAGCGGCGTTGCGCGCTACGCCGCCGGCGCCAGGAGTGGCGCGGCCGCCAACTTCGAGCGCCTCACGGGCATGGCGTTCAGCGCGTACAAGGGCCTCGGCGGCAAGCCGCTCAAGCCCCTCGTCGCCGTAGCCTTCGACTACGACGGCAACGAGAAGGCCGACTACCTGCTCCTCACCGAGGGCGGCGGGCTGGCGCTCGTGAATCGCGGTTACGGCTCGTTCCTGGCGACCGACACGCTGCACATGCACTTCCACGCGACGGGCGACAAGAAGCTGCCCTTCGCCGTAGCCGACATTGCGGCCGCCGCCCCCGGCCGCATCCCCGAAGGCCCCGCCCCGGCCCAGAACCTCCTCGTGCTGCTCCACGATGGGCGGCTGTTCGAGATGGACAACGCGGAGAAGTGACACGTGGCGTGTGCGTGAGTAGGGGCAGCCCTATGTGGCTGCCCTCTTTGGCCCCGGAGTTGCCCGGGTGCACCGGTAGCAAGAGGGCGGCCACGCAGGGCCGCCCCTACATCACGCGTCACGGGTCACGCGTCATGCCTCCTGCATCACGTTGATCACGTCCGCCACGCTCCGCCCCAGCGCCCCCAGGTCGTAGCCCCCCTCGAGCGTGGCCACGAGCCTGCCTTCGCAGTGCTTCTCCGCGATGCCGCGGCAGAGGCGGGCCAACTCGCCGTAGTCGGCGTCCGACAGCCGCATGCCACCCAGCGGGTCGTCGCGGTGCCCGTCGAAGCCGGCCGAGACGAGCACGAAGTCGGGCCGGAACTGCTCCGCGGCGGGCCCAACGGCGTCGCGGAGAGCTGCCACGTAGTCGGCCCCGCTCGTGCCGCCGCGCATGGGCAGGTTGATATTCGCGCCCTTTCCCGCCTCGATGCCCGTCTCCTCGGCCGTGCCCGTGCCGGGGTAGAATGGGTAGCGGTGGACGCTCACGTAGAGCACGCTCGGGTCGGCGTAGAAGGCTTCCTGCGTGCCGTTGCCGTGGTGCACATCCCAGTCCACGATCAGGATGCGTTCCAGGCCGCGGCGCTTCTGGAGATAGCGTGCCGCGATGGCCACGTTGTTGAACACGCAGAAGCCCATGCCGTTTCCTGGCCGCGCGTGATGCCCAGGCGGCCGCACGAGGCAGAAGGCGTTCCGCACTCCGCATTCCCCATTCCCCATGATGGCGTCCGCCGCTGCCAGCACGCCGCCTGCCGCCAGGAGGGCGACCTCGTAGGAGGCGGGCACCACGGGCGTGTCGCCCCAATCGAGCATCCCGCCGCCGTTCTCGCACACCTCCTGCACCTGCGCGATGTAGTCGGTAGTGTGGACCAGCGCCACCTCCTCGACGCTCGCGGGGCGGGGCGGAATGTGGGCCACCCGGTCCCACAGCCCGGTCGCTTTGAGATGCTCCACAATCGCCGCCAGGCGCTCCGGCCGCTCCGGGTGCCACGAGGGCATTGTGTGCTTCAAATAGTCGGGATGGTAAACGACGCCCGTTCCTGATCTCGTGGGTGTGTCCTTCGACATTGAGTGCTCCGTAGACGCGTGACGCGTGACGCGTGGAAAGAGATGAACTGGCGGCTGCCTCTCCTGTCACGCGTCACGGGTCACGCGTCACGCGTCTAAGTCCCACCACCTTCCCCACCTCCACCGCCCTCCAGAACTCGCCCTTCACTTTCTCGTAGACCCCGAACAGCCCCCGCGCGTCGGCATCGCGGTCAATGTCAATCCACACGTCGGGCTTGGGGATGGCGCGTTCGGCGGTGAGCTTGGGGCCGAACTCGCGGATGACTTTCGTAACGGGGCGGTCCGTGCCGTCGGGGTTGATGATGCCGTAGTCGCTCCGCTCGTTCACGCGGTAGCCGCCGGGATACCACCACCAGGCCACGCCGTTCGAGTGCGACGCGAGCATCATGCGATAGAAGTCGCGGTAGAAGCGGGCCTGGAAGTCGAGCTTCTCGGGCGTTGCGGCCATCGCCTCGTTGTCCCAGGCCGAGACGCCGGCCTCGGCCCAGAACACCGGCTTGTCGGGCGCACACATTCGCGCGGTGGCCACGGTGAAGAGGCCCGCCTTCACCCGCTCCCAGTCGCCGATGCGCCCGTAGCCTTCGGGAGCCAGGAAGTCCATCGCCTTCGCCACGCCCTTGAAATCGTAGGGCATGCTGTGGGCCGAGTTGAACGTCGGGTCGCCTGTCACCGTCATGCGGAAGCTGATGAGGTGGTTGGGGTCAATGCTCTTGATCTTCTTGTAGGCATCGAGATAGCGCTCGTGCACCAGCTCATCCGCGAAGCGGCGATAGTCGCTCACGAACGTGCGGTGTTCCCCATCGTGCGTGAGTTGCCAGCCGTTCGGGCCTGCAATCTCTGTGGGCGGGGCCTCCGTGCCCCGCGTCTTCTTCTCCTCCTCGCGGGGGACAGAGCCCCCGCCCACAGGGAATGCCCCCCACGCCTTCCTCGCCGCGTCGAGCGATCCGTGCTTCTTGACCACCCACTCGCGCCACAGGGGATCGTATCGCTTCCTCTCGGCCTCGGTGCCGAAGAACGGCTCCCAGGCGATGTCGTAGGCCCAGATGACGTCCTGCTCCCAGAGGCGATTCTTCTCGATGATCTCTTTCCATTCGTCCCATTTGTAGTCCATCGGCGTGCCTGGGCGGAGCGAGAGATTCACCTTCAGCCCCAGCTCATCGCACCGCCGCAGGAAATCGAGCAGATTGTTCGCCCCCAGCGACCGATGGTAGATGAAAATCGAGACGCTGTTGAAGCCGATGGCCTTGATCCGCTCCAGGTCGCGCTGCACGAACTCCGGGTCGTACGGCTTCGCATCGAGCCAGTACTCGAAATACTCATTATCCTCGACCCCGATCCCCGTCGAGGGCATGTAGTTCACCCCCTGCGGATACCACTTCTTCCCATCGAGCCAGAAATCTCCTTCGCGGGCCGTCACAAACAGCCTTTGTTTGCTGAATGTTGGGATGAACACGCCAACACGGTGGCTGAGCCCATCCCGCCCGTATGTGTCTCTTGCTGTGGGCGGCGGGAACCCGTCCGCTAGGCGGCGAGAATACAACTCGTCCCTGGATGGCCCCATCCCAGCGCTTACGCTCTTGTCCTGCTGATCCGTCCGCTTGAGCGAGATCGGTATGTCTGCACTCAGGTGGCGTTTCTCCCCGGGGCGCAGACAGAAGGAGCCTCCCTCGCTTTCCCATGGAGCCCTGGGGTCGTCATCACTGTGCGCAATCTCGAAGCGCACCGCGAGGCCCGACGTGAATAGACGCGACAGGTTGGCCACGGAAGCACCCAAGCGCACCTCTTCACCCATTCGGTACGTGAAGTGTGGCGTCCCTGCTTCCAGCAGGAATAGGCCCTTTGCCACAAGCTCGACCGCGTCAGATAGCACATCTCGGGACCACGCGCCGCGGTACCAGTCATTGGCAGGCACGCCAATTGCCAAGCGAACACTTGCCGTCGGGAAGTCGACATATAGTGAGACCGGCGCCCCCCTCCAAGCCCAAGGTTCGTCAATGGCCTCCAACACGGGGACCCAACGCCCGGCCCGGCCTTTGAGAATGCCTCTCACTCCCGGCCGGGGGTGATGTGCGTACATGATGTCGGGAACTTGCCGGTAGAATGGGTGCTCATATATGGGCAGTGGAGTCACCTGTCGCCAAAGCTCTCTGGCTCTGCTGACCTGGTAGAACTTGTAGGTCGGGCTGAAGTTTTCGAGGATGGGGGGAGAGAGGAATTGGGGCGATGCAAGGCCGGGAGGCGCGGGGGCTGTGCCGAGCTGGTCAATGAGGAATTCGTAG
The DNA here is from genome assembly GCA_035527715.1 of Planctomycetota bacterium. Lineage (GTDB taxonomy): Bacteria > Planctomycetota > PUPC01 > DSUN01 > DSUN01 > DSUN01. Next base: position 18,927 of record DATKZY010000148.1, read on the forward strand.
CGGCCGGAGCGGGGGCCGGTGTGGGTGTGGGCGACGCCGATTACAAGCTGCTCGGCGTTCTCGGGCTTGAAGCCGTCGCCCGGCCCGCCGCGGGTCTTGACCGATTGCCAGAACTTGAAGTCGCTGGGGGCCAGCACGATTCGCTGCCATTCTGCCCCGACGCGGAACGTGGCGATCCAGCGGGAGCCGTCCCTCTCGCGCCATTCGAGCATCAGGCGGTCGATCTCACCAACACCCTTCGCCCAAAGGCAGGTGAGGGTGTGGCCGTCGGGGAAGGTTTTACCATACAGCTTCGGCGAGGCAAAGCCGTCCCAGCCGGTCATGTTGGGGATGAGGACGCGGAGGGCTTTGCCCTGCCGGCCGGGGACAAGCTCGCGGGTGATGGGCGAGGCGGGGGCGTTGGTGTGGCGATGCCATTTGGAGAGGTCTTCGGCGTCGAAGTCGAAGAGCATGTGGGCGGTGGGCTGGGCGTCGAGGAGCTTGCGCCAGTCGGCCTGCGAGAGCCATTTGCCGCCAACCTTCGCCAGCGTGGTGCGGAAGGCGGGGGTGCCGAGGGCGACGAGGTCGCCGCCCTTGTCGCAGTAGGCCTTGATGACCGGCCCCGCCTCGCCGGGCAGGGTGTGGCAGGCGGGGAGGAACAGCATGTCGAAGCGGTCGGTCGTGATGGCGAAGGGGTTGCAGAGCTGGTCGGCGTTGACCAGCGTCACCTCGTGTCCGTTCTTGCGGAGGAGTTCGGCGAACTCGTCGGCCAGCTTGGGGTCGTGGTTGGGGAGCTTCTCGTCCTTGAGGAGGGCGATGGCATACTTGTCGGCGGGGAGCGGGCCGAGGGGCTTGAGGAACGCCTCTGCGGCGGCCTTCTGCTCGGCCCTGGCCGCGCGGCGTTTGGCGGCGAGCGCGGGCGGAACCACGTCAACCGGCTCCGTGTGGACGATGGGGGAGAGGGGCTGCCGCCAGTCGGTGCCGACCCAAGCCGCGA